>NZ_JAPEMB010000001.1:5650717-6271521 GCF_026343125.1 Streptomyces sp. NBC_00094
CGGCCCGCCGGGGCCCCTGCCGGACCGACGGCCGCGTAGCGCCGTGAAAGGAGCAGTCGAGATGTCGTCCCCCCTCTCCTCCCTGTACGGGAACGGGCCGCACGTCGTGATCGCCGGTGGCGGTGTCGCCGGGCTGACCACCGCGCTCTCCCTGCACGCCGCCGGATTCGAGCGGGTCACGGTCGTCGAGGCGGCGCCCGCGATCCGCCCGGTCGGCGCCGGACTCAACCTGATGCCGAACGCGGTCCGCGAACTGGACGCGCTCGGCCTGCTCGACGCGCTGGCCGCGGGCGCGCTGCCCACCCGCGAGCTGCGCTACTACCACCGGTCGGGCGGCCTGATATCCCGTGAGCCGCGCGGCCTCGGCGCGGGCTACCGCTGGCCGCAGCTCTCGGTGCACCGCGCGCACCTCCAGCAGGTCCTGGCGGGGGCGGTACGGGCCAGGCTCGGCGCGGCGTCGCTGGTGACCGGGGTCCGGGTGAGCGGGGTGGAACCGCTCCCGGACGGCCGGCCCCGGCTGCGCCTCGAACACCGGTCGGGGGCCGCCAGGGGCCGGGCCTCGCTCGAACCGGACGTGCTGGTCGGCGCGGACGGCATCCGGTCCGCGGTCAGGGCGGCGCTGCACCCGGGCGAGGGCGGGCCGCCGTGGAACGGGATGCTGGTGTGGCGGGGGGTGTCCCGGATGCCGGCGCGGGCGGTGGGTTCGTTCATGGTCGTCGCGGGTGACAACCGGCAGAAGGCCGTGGTGTACCCGATGAGCCGGCCGACGGGACCGGACCGCGAGGTCCTGGTGAACTGGGCGCTGGCCCGCCCGGCTGACCCCGGGTGCTGCGCGTCCGGGGCGGAACGGTCGCGCGGCGACTGGGACCGCTCCGTCCCCGTGGAAACGTTTCTCCCCTTCTACGAGGGATGGGAGTTCGACGGCGTCAGCATCCCCGCCGTGCTGCGCGCCGCCGACTCCGCGCACGAGTACCCGATGGTCGACCGCGAGCCCCTGGCCCGCTGGACCCACGGCCGTACGACCCTCGTCGGCGACGCCGCCCACGCCATGTACCCGATCGGCTCCAACGGGGCCACCCAGTCGATCGTCGACGCGCGCGCCCTCGCGCACGCGCTGGCCCTGCACGGTGACCCGGCCGAGGCCCTCGCCGCGTACGAGCGTGACCGCCGGCCCGCCATGACCGCGCTCCAGCACGCCAACCGGCGGCTCGGCCCCGAGGTCGTCATCAACCTCGCCCACGAGCGCGCGCCGCACGGCTTCACCGACATCCACGAGGTCATCCCGGCGGAGGAACTCGCCGCGATCGCCGGGCGGTACGCGGCGACGGGCGCCTTCGACCCGGCGACGGTCAACCAGGGCTCCCCGTACGAGGTCCCGCTGCCCGCCGTCGGGTGAGACACGCGGGGCGGTGACGTCCCGGGCCGTCGACGGGCCGGGGACGGGCCGGGGACGGCGGCCACACGTCGGGCGGCCCCCGGCCTCCTGCCCCCGGCCCCCAACCCCCGGCGACACGCCATGACGCGCCGTCCGTCGCGCTGATCGTGTGCCGCGCCGCGCCGGGTCACGCGCCGTGGCCCGACCGGGCCGGGTGCCCTACCGTCGGAGCGGAACGACGGACGCACAGCGTGGTGCGTCCACTCCGCTCCGTACTCGCCTGCGAAGGTGGAACGCGTGAAGGCAATCCGTCGATTCACCGTGCGTCCCGTCCTCCCCGACACCCTTCGACCCCTCGCCGACCTCGCGCACAACCTGCGCTGGTCCTGGCACGAGCCCACCCGCGCGCTCTTCGCGTCCCTCGCCCCCGAGGGGCGGACCGGCGCCGATCCCGTCCGGGTCCTCGGCGCCCTCGAAGCGCCCCGGCTCGCCGCGCTCGCCGCCGACTCCGGCTTCCTCGCCCGGCTGGCGGCCGCCGCCGAGGACCTCGACACCTATCTCCACGCCCCCCGCTGGTACCAGGGCCGGTCCGGCGAGAACCCCGCCGCCCTCGCCTACTTCTCGCCCGAGTTCGGCGTCGCCGCCGCCCTGCCCCAGTACTCCGGCGGCCTCGGCATCCTCGCCGGAGACCACCTCAAGTCCGCCAGCGACCTCGGCGTCCCCCTGATCGGCGTCGGCCTGCTCTACCGTCACGGCTACTTCCGGCAGTCCCTCGCCCGCGACGGCTGGCAGCAGGAGCAGTACCCCGTCCTCGACCCCGGCGAGCTGCCGGTGACCCTGCTCCGCGAGGCCGACGGCGCCCCCGCCCGGATCACCCTCGCCCTGCCCGGCGGGCGCAGCCTGCACGCCCACATCTGGATCGCCCGGGTCGGTCGCGTCCCCCTCCTCATGCTCGACTCCGACGTCGAGGAGAACGCCCCCGGCGAACGGAGCGTCACCGACCGGCTGTACGGCGGTGGCAGCGAGCACCGGCTCCTCCAGGAGATGCTCCTCGGCATCGGCGGCGTCCGCGCCGTCCGCACGTACACCCGGCTCACCGGCACCCCCGACCCCGAGGTCTTCCACACCAACGAGGGCCACGCCGGACTCCTCGGACTCGAACGCATCCGCGAACTCCAGGACGAGGGGCTCGACTTCGACAGCGCCCTGGAGACCGTCCGGGCCGGCGCCGTCTTCACCACCCACACCCCCGTCCCGGCCGGCATCGACCGCTTCGACCGGAGCCTGGTCGCCCGCCACCTCGGCGAGGACGGCGCCCTCCCCGGTGTCGACACCGGCCGGGTCCTCGCCCTCGGCGACGAGACCCCGCTCGGCGGCGAACCCGGCGTCTTCAACATGGCCGCCATGGGCCTGCGTCTCGCCCAGCGCGCGAACGGCGTCTCCACGCTCCACGGCGCCGTCAGCCGGGCCATGTTCGCCGGGCTCTGGCCGGGCTTCGACGCCGACGAGGTGCCGATCACCTCCATCACGAACGGCGTGCACGCCCCCACCTGGGTCGCCCCCGAGGTCGGCCGGCTCGGCCAGGACCCCGCCGACCGGGAGCTGTGGGAGCTGCGCCGCACCCTGCGCGAACGGCTCGTGACCGACGTACGGGAACGGCTCCGGGCGTCCTGGCGGCAGCGCGGTGCGGCCGCAGCCGAGCTCGGCTGGACCGACTCCGTCCTCGACCCCGACGTCCTCACCATCGGCTTCGCCCGCCGGGTCCCCTCGTACAAGCGGCTGACGCTCATGCTGCGTGACAAGGACCGGCTGCGGGCGTTGCTGCTCCACCCCGAGCGGCCCGTGCAGCTGGTCGTCGCCGGAAAGGCGCACCCCGCCGACGACGGCGGGAAGCGGCTCGTGCAGGAGCTGGTCCGCTTCGCCGACGACCCCCGGGTCCGGCACCGGATCGTCTTCCTGCCCGACTACGGCATGGAGATGGCCCGGGACCTGTACCCCGGCTGCGACGTCTGGCTCAACAACCCGCTCCGCCCCCTGGAGGCCTGCGGCACCAGCGGGATGAAGGCCGCCCTCAACGGCTGTCTCAACCTCTCCGTCCTCGACGGCTGGTGGGACGAGTGGTTCGAGCCCGACTTCGGCTGGGCCATCCCGACCGCCGACGGCGCGGCCGCCGCCGACGAGGAGCGCCGCGACGACCTGGAGGCCGCCGCCCTCTACGAGCTGATCGAGCGCCGCGTCGCGCCCCGCTTCTACGACCGGGGCCCTGACGGGGTGCCGGCCGGCTGGACGGCGATGGTCCGGCGCACCCTCGCCGACCTCGGCCCGAAGGTCCTGGCCGACCGGATGGTCCGCGAGTACGTCGAGCGGCTCTACGTCCCCGCCGGCGCGGCCCGCCGGGCGCTCACCCCGGACCGGGCGAGGGAGCTCGCGGCCTGGAAGGCCCGGGTCCGGGAGGCGTGGCCCAAGGTGTCCGTCGACCACGTGGAGATCGGCGACGACCTCGCGGAGACGGACGCCGAACTCGGTGCGACGCCCGTCGTCCGGGTCGGGGTCTCCCTCGGCGGGCTGAGCCCCGACGACGTCGAGGTCCAGGCGGTCACCGGCCGGGTCGGCACCGACGACACCCTCGTGGACACCCGTACCGCCACGCTGAAGCCGGCGGGCGGCCCGGACCTGGAGGGCCGGCAGCCCTACGCGGGCACCCTGGAGCTCGACCGCACCGGCCCCTTCGGCTGCACGGTCCGCGTCCTGCCCGCCCACCCGCTCCTCGCCCACCCGGCGGAACTGGGCCTGGTGGCGCTGCCGGAGGAGACGACGGGGGAGGGAGCGGGAGTCCTGCTGCGGTAGCGCGATGGTCTTGGGGGTGTCCTGCCGATCAGGCCGGGCTCGCGGGGCTGATCGACAAGGCACCCCCTACGGCACCTCGGCCTTGTCGGCGAGGTGCCCGTCGACGAAGCACAGCCGGTACACCGGGACCGCGGCGAGCAGCGTGGAGCGGTAGTACCGGCACTCGTCCATGCCGGGCGGCTCCGCCGGAGCCCCCTTCGGCGGGCCGTCCAGCGGGTGGTCGGGCAGGTCCTCGGCGTCGGTGATGTCGGTGAGCGACTGACCGGTCCGCATCCGGTCGTAGTCGTCCGGCTCCAGGTACGACTGGTGCTGGGTCCAGAGCGCGACCCCGGCCATGAGCAGGCCGAGCGCGGCGAGCAGGGCGAGCGGGATCCAGATCGCCTGTGCGAGGCCCTTGCGGACCTCGCGGCGGGCCCGGTCCAGCTCCCGGGCCGAGGTCGGCGCGGTCGGGGAGGCGTACGCGGTGGGGGAGGCCGCCACCGGCCCGGTCGCGGAAGCCGTCGGGATGCCGGTCGGGGAGGCCGTCGGGATGCCGGTGGGGGAGGCCGTCGGGCTGCCGGCCGGTGCCCGGCGCGGCAGGGTCGCCCGGACCGCGAAGCCCCCATCGGGCGTGGGCCCGTGGGTCAGGGAGCCGCCCGCGAGCCGCACCCGCTCGTCGAGGCCGACCAGACCCGTGCCGCCCGAGGCCGGCGGTGGCCCGGCCGAGCCGGGGGCGCTCACGACGTCCACGGTGACGCGCTCGGGACCCGCCTCGACCCGGACGTCCACGCCGCCGCCCGGCGCGTGCTTCGCCGCGTTGGTGAGTGCCTCCTGGACCACCCGGTGCAGCGCCCACCCGGCCATCCCGTCCGGCTCGTGCCCCTCCCCGGTGACCGTCAGGGTGACCGCGAGGCCGGAGGCGCGGGCCCGGGCGACGAGCTCCTCGACCGGTGCGCCGCCGGGGGCCGTGGGCGCCGGGTCCTCGTCGGGCTGCCGCAGGACGCCGATGACGTCCCGGAGACGGGCCGTCGCGTCGGCCGCCGCGCGGCGCAGCTCGCCGGCCGCGTGCTGCTGGGCGGGGCCGAGGGCCGGGTCGACCTCCAGGACGCCGGCCCGTACGGCGATCAGGGCCAGGTCGTGGCCGAGGGAGTCGTGCATGTCGCCCGCGATACGGGACCGTTCCCGCAGCCGCTCCCGGTCGGCGACGGCCGCCTGCTCCCGCTCCATCCGGTCGGCGAGTTCCCAGCCGCTGTGCACGAGACGGTCGTACTGGCGGACGTAACGGCCGATCAGCCAGGGCGCGACGACGGCGAGCGCCAGCGCGAGCAGCAGCGTGAACCACTGGCCGAGCGAGGTGCTGGTGATCCGGGTGAGGAGCAGCCCGACGGCGGCCACCGCGCCGAACAGCCAGAGCGCGCCCCGGGTGTGCTCCTGGCGGCGCCCGGCGAGATAGCCGAAGGCGACGAGCGCCAGGCTGTACGAGGGCGTGAACAGCTCCAGGGTGGCGGCCAGGCTCAGCGCGACCGTCACCGCGATCGGCGCCGGCGGCCACTTCCGGCTGATCGCGACGCAGCCGCCGAGCACCACGACGCCGACGGCGACCTGCGGCCAGCTCCCGCCGTCGTTGGGGTCCGACCGCAGCAGGACCGGGACGCACAGCAGCAGCCACAGCCCCAGGTCGAAGAGCCGCTCACGCATCGGGGACCACACCCGCCTCGTACGCGAGGACCGCGAGCTGCACACGGTTGCGGAGGCCCAGGCGGCCGAGGACGGCGCTCACGTGCGCCTTGACGGTGCCCTCGACGACGTACAGGCGCTCGGCGATCTCCTGGTTGGAGAGCCCGGCGCCGAGCAGGGCGACGACCTCCCGTTCCCGGCCGGTGAGCGGCTCCAGGCGGGTCCGTGCCTCGGCGGCGCGGGCGAGGCGCTCGCCGCCGAGGGTGTCGATGACCCGGCGGGCGACGGCGGGGGAGAGGGCGGCGCCGCCCCCGGCCACGGCCCGGACCCCGGCGATGAGTTCGCGCGGGTCGCCGGACTTGAGCAGGAAGCCGCTGACGCCGAGGCCGAGCGCCCGTGCGATGTAGGCGTCCTCGGAGAAGGTGGTGAGCATGACGACGGCCGTGTCCGGAACGGTCCCGCGCAGCTCCCCGGCGGCGCCGAGTCCGTCGAGCCGGGGCATCCGGATGTCGAGCAGGGCGACGTCGGGCCGGTGGAGGCGGGCGAGCTCCACGGCCTCGTGGCCGTCGCCGGCCTCGGCGACCACCTCGATCCCGGGGTCGGTGGTGAGGATGGCCCGGACCCCGGCCCTGATCATCGTCTCGTCGTCCGCCAGCAGCACCCTGATCATGCGCCCCAGGGTAGGCAGAAGCGCGGACGCCCGGAGGGAAGGTTCCCTCCGGGCGTCCGTCACCTCACTTCAGCGCGCTTCTCGTTGCGCCTTCCGGGGTTACGGGAAGGTGAGCTTGAAGGCGTTGATGTAGCCGGTGTCGATCGAGGCCTTGTCCTGGACGCGGAGCTTCCAGGCGCCGTTGGCGACCTCTGAGGAGGCGTTCACGGTGAAGGTCTGGACGATGTTGTCGGCGCTGCCGCCGGACCGGTTGCTCAGGCTGTAGACCGAGCCGTCGGGGGCGATGAGGTCGACGACGAGGTCACCGCGGTAGGTGTGGACGATGTCCACGCCGACGGCGAGGTTGGTCGGGGCGTTGCCGGTGATCCCGGTGACGTTGACCGTCGAGGTGACCGCGGCGCCGGGGGAGTCCGGGATGGACACGTCGGCCGTGTTCTCGAAGGACGTGCCGGTGGGCGGGGTGCCGCCGCCGGAGCGCGGACCCACGTTGATGGCGGCCCAGGCGTCCTCGACGGCCGCGACCTCGGGGCTGGTCGCGCCGTAGAGCGCCTTGGCGACGTCGACCGTGCCGGTGCGGGCACCGGCGTAGTTCGTGGTCGTGCCCCACTTGGTGGTGAGCGCCTTGAACCAGATCAGCGCGGCCTTGTCCCGGCCGATGCCGGTGACGGGCAGGCCGTCGGAGGTCGGCGAGTCGTAGGTGACGCCGTTGACGGTCTTGACGCCGCTGCCCTCGGAGAGCAGGTAGAAGAAGTGGTTCGCCGGGCCCGAGGAGTAGTGGACGTCGATCGAGCCTATGCCCGAGTACCAGGCGTCCTTGGACGAGCCGTCCTTGCTCGGCTTGTCCATGTAGCGCAGCGGGGTGCCGTTGCCGCGGATGTCGATCTTCTCGCCGACCAGGTAGTCGCCCGGGTCGTTGGAGTTGTTGGCGTAGAACTCGACGGCTGCCGCGAAGATGTCCGAGGTGGCCTCGTTGAGGCCGCCGGACTCGCCGCTGTACTGGAGGCCCGCGGTGTTGGAGGTGACGCCGTGCGTCATCTCGTGCGCGGCCACGTCGATGGACGTGAGCGGCTTGGTGTTGTTGGCGCCGTCGCCGTACGTCATGCAGAAGCAGGAGTCCTGCCAGAAGGCGTTGACGTACGCGTTGCCGTAGTGGACGCGGGAGTACGCGCCGACACCGTCGCCGCGGATGCCGTTGCGGCCCTGGACGTTCTTGTAGTAGTCCCAGGTGAGCGCGGCGCCGTAGTGCGCGTCGGCGCCGGCGGTCTCCAGGTCCTGCGGGGTGCCGTTGCCCCAGACGTCGTCGCTGCCGGAGAACAGCGTCCCGGTGCCCGACGTACCCCGGTTGAGGTTGTACGTCTTGTGGTTGCCGCGGGTCGTGTCGGTCAGCGTGTACGAGGGCGCCGTGCCGAGCGTGACCGAGCCGCTGTACTGGGTGTTGCCGGTGCCGGTCTCGACGGCCTGCCACTCGTACAGCTTCTTGCCGGTCTTCGCGTCGGTGACGACGTGCAGCTCGTTCGGCGTGCCGTCGTGCTGGAGACCGCCGACGACGGTCTCGTACGCGAGGACGGGAGCGCCCTGGGCCATCCAGACGACCTTGCGCGGGGCGCGCTCGGCGGCGGCCTTGTCGGAGCCGTCCGCCTGGGCGAGGCCGACGGCCTGCTTCTCGGCGGCGGCCGGCGTGACGGTCGCGCTGGTGTCGACGTTCTTCAGCTCCGCGCGGGAGGCCTTGGAGACGCTCTGGGTCGCGCCGGCCTTGGACTCCTCGACGACGAGGTCGCCGCCGAGGACGGGCAGTCCGGCGTAGGTGCGCTCGTAGCGCGTGTGGGTCGTGCCGTCGCGGTCCTGCACGACGTCACGGACGACCAGTTTCTCCTGGGCGCCGAGGCCGAGGGCCTTGGCCGTGGCGGCCTTGTCGGCGTCGGCGGCCTTGATGAGCGCGGTGCGCTCGGCCGGGGAGAGGTCGGCCGGGAGCTTGCCGGGGTTCGCCGAAGTGCCCTGCTGGGCCTTCGAGGCTGCGCCCCAGGGGGTGTTGGCCGCGGTGGCGGAACCGGTCTGGACGCTCACGGCGAGCATGGCGGCGGCAGCGATCAGAGCGCCGGTCGCGGTGGCGCGGCGGCTGGGCGTGGATCTCACGCAGACTCCTTATGCGAGGGGGGTACCGGCGGACTGGGTCGGTCCGTCCGGGCGGAGCAAGGAGAGCTGTGGAGCACGTTCGGGTGAAGCGGCGAACAGTGATGCGAAGAGCCGGGGAGAGAGTGACAGGAATGACGGGGACCTGTCAGGAGTGCATCGACAAGTTGGCCGGAATTCGTCCGCTGCCCGTACGTCCGTGTTCGTTAACCGGACGTTTCGTCGATCATGGACGCGATGCCGTCCAGCGTTCGCTGGAGCCCGAATTCGAAGAGCGCGTCCAGGTCCAGACCGAAGTCTCCGCCGCTGCTGACGGAGTTCAGCTCGGGGTACGAACCGCCCGCCTGGATCGCGTCGAACCGTGGCTCATTCTGTTCCATCCACTCGCCGTCGGAGATCCCTGTGTCCTGCCGCGCCTGCTCCTCCAGATCGGCCGCCATCGACAGTCCCTGGACGTAGGCGAAGATCAGCAGATGCGCGTGGAGCTTCTCCGTGTGCGTCAGCGGAGTGCCCCGCAACGACTGCAGCACCCACTCCAGGTACGCCATCGCGTTCCGCGTCGCGACCGGCCGTGTGAACGAGGCCATCGCGTGCGCCATCCACCGGTGCCGCTCGTACACCCCGCGCAGCCAGCGCGCCCCCCGCTCCAGGCCCACCCGCCACTCCGCCGGCACCGGCCCCAGCGGCACCTCGCCGCAGGCCGCGTCCGCCATCAGCCGCACCAGCTCGGCCTTTCCCGGCACATGGCGGTACAGCGTCATCGTCGACACCCCGAGCGCCGTCGCCACCCGGCGCATCGTCAGCGCGTTCAGGCCCTCGGCGTCGGCCAGTTCGAGTGCCGTCTCGACCAGGCGCTCCCGTGACAGCGGCTCGGCGCCATCCGCTTGCGCGTGTCGTCCCGCCGGGGCGACGACCACCGTGCCCACCCCCGGCTCCGGCCGCACCAGACCCTCCTGGCGCAGCACCCCGAGCGCCTTCGTGGCCGTCGCCATCGCCACGCCCCACTCGCGCGTGATCGCCCGCGTCGACGGCACCAGGTCGCCCGGTGACAGCTCGCCCGCCCGGACCCGGCGGCGGAGCTCGGCGGCGATGGCGAGGTAGGGCGGCTGGTCCGTCACGCGGCGGAGTGTACTAGTGCGGTCGGGACGGTGTACGCCTTGGTGTGGCGGGGTTCTGACGGTGTGATGCCCGGTGCACTAGGGCGGGAGTGGCCTTGTACGCCCGTCGCTGCTTCCTTGCTCCCATGACACTCACCGCAAGCCCCGGACACACCGCGGGACCCGGGCCCTCCCGCGCCGGGCGGCGCGAATGGGCCGCCCTCTGCGTCCTCATGCTGCCCCTCCTCCTCGTCTCCATGGACGTCTCCGTCCTCTACTTCGCCATCCCCTCCATCAGCGCCGACCTCCGCCCCGGAGCCACCGAACAGCTCTGGATCCTCGACACCTACGGCTTCGTCCTCGCCGGACTCCTCGTCACCATGGGCGCCCTCGGCGACCGCGTCGGCCGCCGCCGGCTCCTCCTCGGCGGCGCCGCCCTCTTCGGCGTCGCCTCCGTCGCCGCCGCCTACGCCCACACCCCCGGCGCCCTCATCGCCGCCCGGGCCCTCCTCGGGCTCGCCGGCGCCTGCCTCATGCCCACCACCCTCGCCCTGATCCGCACCCTCTTCCGGGACCCGGCCCAACGGGCCAAGGCCGTCACCCTGTGGACCTCCGTCATGGCGAGCGGCATCTCCCTCGGACCCGTCGTCAGCGGCGCCCTCGTCGAACACTTCTGGTGGGGGTCGGTCTTCCTCGTCAACCTGCCCGCCATGGCCCTGCTCCTCGTCCTCGGACCCCTCCTGCTTCCCGAGTCCAAGGGGGCGGCCACTCCCGGGCCGTTCGACCTGGCGAGTGCCGGGCTCTCCCTCGCCGCGCTGCTGCCCCTCATCCACGGGATCAAGGAGCTCGCCAAGGACGGGTGGGCGCCGCTGCCCGTCCTCGGCGTGGCCGGCGGACTGATCCTGGCCGGTGTCTTCGTCCGCCGACAGCGTCGGATCGCCCATCCCATGGTCGACCTCGCCCTGATCCGTACCCGGGCCTACGGCGGCTCCGTCCTCGTCAACCTGCTCGCCATGGTGGCGACCGTCGGCTTCGCCGTCTTCCTCACCCAGTACCTGCAGTCCGTCCTCGGCCAGAGCCCGCTCGAAGCGGCCCTGTGGAGCCTGGTCCCCACCCTCGGCGTCCTCGTCGCCGCCCCGACCGCCGCGGCCCTCGCCCGCCGGGTCGACCGGGCGTACGTGATGGGGGGCGGTTTCCTCGTCTCCGCCGGCGGCTTCGCCTGGATGGCGGGCGTCGACCGCGCCACCCCGCTCTGGGTGGTCCTCGTGGCCTGCGCCCTCTACGCCGCCGGGCTCGTCTCCGCCATGACCCTCGCCAACGAACTCGCCCTCGGCGCCGCCCCGCCCGAGCGCGCGGGCGCGGCCGCAGCCGTCCTCGAATCGGGCCAGGAGCTCGGCGGGGCGCTCGGCATGGCGATCCTCGGCTCGATCGGCGCCGCCGTCTACACCGCCGCGATGCCCCCCTCGGCCCCCGCCGCCGCCCGGGAGACGCTGGGCGGTGCGCTGACGGGGACGCCGGACGTCCTCGACGCGGCTCGTTCCGCCTTCACCGAGGCCATGAGCGGTGCCGCGGTGGGGGCTTCGCTGCTGATGCTCGTCGCTGCCGTGATGTCGGTCGTCCTGTTGCGGGGGCGTACCTGAGTGATGGCCGGGCGGGAGACGTTCCGGGGCCGGTGCCCCCGCCCGGCGGGTTGCCGCTCAGCCCACCAGGCTGTCCCGCCAGGCGCGGTGCAGGCTCGCGTACTGGCCCTCGTTCCTCACCAGGGTCCTCGGCGTGCCGTCCTCGATCACCCGGCCCGCCTCCATCACCAGGACCCGGTCCGCCACCTCGACCGTGGAGAGGCGGTGGGCGATGACCACCGCCGTACGGCCCGCCAGGACCGTGTCCATCGCCCGCTGCACCGCCCGTTCGCCCGGCACGTCCAGCGAGCTCGTCGCCTCGTCCAGGATCAGGACCGCCGGGTCCGCCAGGAGCGCCCGGGCGAAGGCCACGAGCTGGCGCTGGCCCGCCGAGATGCGGCCGCCCCGCTTGCGTACGTCCGTGTCGTAGCCGTCCGGGAGGCCCGCGATGAACTCGTGGGCCCCGATCGCCTTCGCCGCCGCCTCGATCTCCTCGCGGGTGGCGTCAGGGCGGCCGATCGCGATGTTCTCCGCCACCGTCCCGGAGAAGAGGAACGCCTCCTGCGTGACCATGACGACACCTCGCCGGAGCTCCGGTGTGGCGAGGTCCCGGAGGTCCACCCCGTCGAGCAGGACCCGGCCGTCCGTCGGGTCGTAGAAGCGCGCCAGGAGCTTCGCCAGCGTCGACTTGCCCGCGCCCGTCGCGCCCACCACCGCCACCGTCTGGCCCGCCGGGATCGCCAGGTCGAAGGTGGGCAGCACCTCGCCGCCCGTGCGGTAGGCGAACCGGACCTTCTCGAAGACCACCTCGCGGCCGGGTGCGCCCGTGCGCGCGGGCAGCTCCCTCGGCTCCGTCGCCTCCGGGACTCCCGGCTCCTGCGCCAGGAGACCCGCGATCTTGGCGAGGCTCGCCGCCGCCGACTCGTACGAGTTGAGGAACATCCCGAGCCGGTCGATCGGGTCGTACAGGCGCCGCATGTACAGCACGGCCGCCGCCAGGACGCCCAGCTCCAGGGTGCCGTCCGCGACGCGGTACGCCCCCCACAGGCACATGCCCGCCACCGCCGTGTTCGCGACGAGCCGCGAACCGACGACGTAGCGGGCCATCTCCAGGAGCGCGTCGCCGTTGCTGAGCTCGTGCCGGCGGTTGAGCGCCGCGAACTCGGTGTCGTTCGTCTCCTCGCGGCGGAACGCCCGGACCGGGCGGATCCCGTTCATCGTCTCCGCGAACTTCACGATCACGCCCGCGATGGCCGTGGACCGCTCGGCGTACACCGCGCCCGCGCGGCGGCGGTAGAGCCGTACGAGCAGGTAGAGCGGGACGAAGGAGGCCACGGCCACCCCACCGATGCCCAGGTCGAGCCAGAGCAGGATGACGGCGATGGAGACGAAGGAGAGGACGACGCCGATCAGTTCCTGCAGGCCCTCCGAGAGCAGCTCGCGGAGCGACTCGACGTCCGTCGTCGAGCGGGAGATCAGGCGGCCCGAGGTGTAGCGCTCGTGGAAGTCGACGCTCAGGACCTGCGCGTGGCGGAAGATCCGGCCGCGCAGATCGAGCAGCACGTCCTGGTTGACCCGGGCAGCCACCCGTACGAAGGCGTACTGGAGGAGTCCCGAGAGCGTGGCGCAGAGCAGGTAGCCGAGCGCGACCGCCACCACCGGGCCGTGGTCTCCCGCCCGGAAGGCCGGGACGCCCCGGTCGATGGCGTACGCGACGAGCAGCGGTCCCGCCTGGATCGCCACCTCCTTGACGAGGAGGACGAGCGCGGCGACCGTGACCCGCAGCCGGTGCGTGGCGAGCAGCGAGCGCAGCAGCGCGCCCGTCGCTCCCGGCGGCGACGGCAGGTCGTCGCGGTCGAAGGGGTCCGTCGGCGGTGTGTCGGGCAGGGGCGCGTGCGGGGCTTCGTCCCTCGTCGCGACGGTGGTGTCCGTCATCGGTCCTCGTTCCCCTCGGTGCCGGCCTCGTCCGTGCTCGTGTGCCCGGCCCTGTCCTCGCCGGACATCAGCCAGGCGTACTCCTCGTTGCTCCGCAGCAGTTCCTGATGCGTGCCCACCGCCGCGATCCGGCCCCGGGAGAGCAGCGCGACCCGGTCGGCCAGCATCACCGTCGACGGGCGGTGCGCCACGACCAGTGCCGTCGTCTCGCGGAGGACGTCCCGAAGGGCCGCCTCCACCCGTGCCTCCGTGTGCACGTCGAGCGCCGAGAGGGGGTCGTCGAGGACCAGGAAACGGGGCCGGCCGACCACCGCGCGCGCCAGCGCGAGCCGCTGCCGCTGACCGCCCGACAGACTCAGGCCCTGCTCGCCGACCTGCGTCGCCGCGCCCTCCGGCAGCCGGTCGACGAAGCCGTCCGCCTGCGCCAGGCCGAGGGCGCGCCGCAGCTCCGGCTCACCGGCCCCGGCCTCCGCGCCCATCAGGACGTTCTCCCCGACGCTCGCCGAGAACAGCGTCGGCTCCTCGAAGGCCACCGACACCAGGGTCCGCAGCCGCTCCCGCTCCATCAGCGCGATGTCCTCGCCGTCCAGCAGGATCCGCCCGCCGGTCGCCTCGTGCAGCCGCGGTACGAGCGCGGTGAGCGTCGTCTTGCCGGAGCCGGTTCCGCCGACCAGGGCCAGGGTCTCGCCGGGGCGGATGTGCAGATCGATCCCCTCCAGAACGGGCGGGGTGTCCTCCGACGCGTCCGGGTAGCGGAACGACACGCCCTCGAACCGCACCCCGCCGGGGCCGTCCTCCGCCCCGGGGGCCGTGGCGGAGCCCGTCGTCTCCGGCTCCTCCTCCGCGTCCATCACCTCGAAGTACCGCTCCGTCGCGGTCGCCGCCTCCTGGCTCATCGCGAGCAGGAAGCCGATCGACTCGACGGGCCAGCGCAGCGCGAGCGCCGTCGACAGGAACGCGACGAGCGTGCCCGCCGTCAGGTCCCCGTCCGCCACCTGCACGGTGCCGAGGACCAGCGCCGCCCCGATGGCCAGCTCGGGGACGACCGTGATGACCGCCCAGATCATGGCGAGCAGCCGTGCCTTGGTGAGCTCGGTGCCGCGCAGCAGCTCCGCGAGTGCCTTGAAGGCGCGCGCCTGGCTGCGGTGCCGGCCGAAGCCCTTGACGATCCGGATGCCGAGGACGCTCTCCTCGACGACCGTCGTCAGGTCGCCGACCTGGTCCTGGGCGCGCCGCGCCACGACCCCGTACCGGCCCTCGAAGAGCGAGCAGACGATCACCAGCGGCACCACGGGCGTGAGCAGCACCAGGCCGAGGGACCAGTCCTGGGCGAGCAGCAGGACGTAACCGGCCAGGATCGTCACCGCGTTGACCAGCAGGAACGTCAGCGGGAAGGCCAGGAACATCCGGACCAGCATCAGGTCGGTCGTCCCGCGCGAGAGCAGCTGCCCCGACGCCCACCGGTCGTGGAAGGCGATCGGCAGCCGCTGGAGCCTGCGGTACAGGTCGGCCCGCATCCGCGCCTCGACCCCGGAGAGCGGCCGCGCCACCAGCCAGCGCCGGTACCCGAAGAGCACGGCCTCGGTGATGCCCAGGAGCAGCAGGTAGAGCGCGCCCAGCCACACCCCGCCGGGATCGCGGTCCGCGACGGGCCCGTCCACCATCCACTTCAGGACGAGCGGGATGACGAGCGACAGACAGGACGCGACGATCGCGACGAGCGCGGCCGTGAACAGCCGCGCGCGCACGGGGCGGACGTACGGCCACAACCGCAGCAGTACGCGCACCGCCGAGCGGTCCGGGGCGGTCGCGGGGGAATCCGCGGGGGATTCTTCTGGGGGCAAGGGTTTCTCGGGCATCAGGTCCGACCATACGGTTCACCACTGACACGTCTCATCCGGTTTTCCCGCCGAGCTCCCTCCGGGGCGTACCGCCCGCCGCCCACCCGAGGACCCGGTTCCGGGAGCTCTCGGGCGGGCGGCGGCGGACCTACTCCCGGACCCGCAGCAGCACCGTCGACCGCGCGCCCACCGTGATCGTCTCGCCGCCCCGGTGCTCGGTGCCCGGCGCGCGCGACTGGTCCTCCCCGGTGGTGTCGACGAGGAGCTCGTACGACTCCGCCCACGGCGGTCCCGGCAGCCGGAACTCCAGGGGCCGCGGCCCGGCGTGCAGGACGGCGAGGAAGCTGTCGTCGGCGATCTGCTCGCCGCGCTCGTCCCGGCCCGGGATGTCCCGGCCCGAGAGGTAGAGGCCGAGCGTGGCCGTCGGCGCGTACCAGTCCCCGTCCGTCATCTCGCCGCCGTCCGCGCCGAACCAGGCCAGGTCCCGCAGCCCGTCCGCGCGCTGCGGCCGCCCGGAGAAGAAGGCCCGGCGGCGCAGCACCGGGTGGCGGTGCCGCAGGGCGAGCAGCCGGCGGGTCAGGGCGAGGAGCTGGGCCCGCCCCGGGTCCTCGGGCAGCGACCAGTCGAGCCAGCCGATCTCGTTGTCCTGGCAGTACGCGTTGTTGTTGCCGCCCTGGGTACGGCCCATCTCGTCGCCGGCGACGAGCATCGGCACCCCGGTCGACAGGAGGAGGGTGGTGAGGAGGTTGCGCTGCTGCCGCAGCCGCAGCCCCTGGATCTCCGGGTCCTCGGTCTCGCCCTCGGCCCCGCAGTTCCAGGACCGGTTGTCGTGGGTGCCGTCCCGGTTGCCCTCGCCGTTGGCCTCGTTGTGCTTCCGCTCGTACGTGACGAGGTCCCGGAGCGTGAAGCCGTCGTGCGCGGTGACGAAGTTGACGGAGGCGTACGGCCGGCGCCCGCCCCAGGCGTACAGGTCGCTGGAGCCGGAGAGCCGGTAGCCGAGGTCCCGCACGTCGGGCAGCGCCCCCCGCCAGAAGTCCCGTACGGCGTCCCGGTAACGGTCGTTCCACTCCGTCCACAGCGGCGGGAAGGCCCCGACCTGGTAGCCGCCGTTGCCCACGTCCCAGGGCTCGGCGATGAGCTTGACCCGCCGCAGCACCGGGTCCTGGGCGATCACGGCCAGGAAGGGGGACAGCATGTCGACGTCGTGCATCGACCGGGCGAGCGCCGCCGCCAGGTCGAAGCGGAAGCCGTCGACGCCCATCTCCGTCACCCAGTACCGCAGGCTGTCGGTGATGAGCCGCAGCACCTGCGGCTGCACGACGTGCAGCGTGTTGCCGCAGCCCGTGTAGTCGGCGTACCGACGGGCGTCGGACTGCAGCCGGTAGTAGCCGCGGTTGTCGATGCCCTTGAGGGAGAGGGTGGGGCCGAGCTCGCCCGCCTCCGCCGTGTGGTTGTAGACGACGTCGAGGATGACCTCGATGCCGGCCGCGTGCAGTGCCCGCACCATCCGCTTGAACTCGCCGACCTGCTGCCCGGTCGTCCCGGAGGAGGAGTAGGCGGCGTGCGGGGCGAAGTAGCCGAGGGAGTTGTAGCCCCAGTAGTTGCGCAGCCCGCGCCGGAGCAGATGGTCCTCGTGCGCGAACTGGTGGACCGGGAGCAGCTCGACCGCCGTCACCCCGAGCCGTACGAGGTGTGCGATCGCCGCCGGGTGCGCGAGCCCCGCGTACGTCCCGCGCAGCCGCTCCGGGATGCCGGGGTGCTGCTGGGTGAAGCCCTTCACGTGCAGCTCGTAGATGACCGAGTCCTGCCAGGGCGTCTTGGGCCTGCGGTCGTCCGACCAGTCGTCGTCGTCCTGGACGACGACCCCCTTCGGCACGTACGGAGCGGAGTCCCGGTCGTCCCGTACGGTGTCGGCGACGTGCTGCTGAGGCCAGTCCCGTACGTGCCCGTACACCTCGGGCGGCAGCCCGAAGTCGCCCTCGACCGCACGCGCGTACGGGTCGAGGAGCAGCTTCGCCGGGTTCCAGCGGGCGCCCGTCCACGGGTCCCAGCGGCCGTGCACCCGGTAGCCGTACCGCTGACCCGCGCCGATCCCGGGCACGAAACCGTGCCAGATCTCATGGGTCAGCTCGGTCAGCGGCAGCCGCCGCTCCGTACCGTCCCCGTCGAAGAGGCACAGCTCCACGGCCTCCGCGCCCCCCGCCCACAGGGCGAAGTTGGTGCCCTTCACCCCGTCGGGGCCGACCCGGCAGCGGGCTCCCAGGGGCGTCGGAGCCCCCGGCCACACCGGTGGCCCCTGCTCCGGCGGTGGGGCGGCCCGTTCCAGGGCATGCTCCCGTACCGCCTCCTGCTCGGCTGCGCTCGACACCGTCCCGGCCTCCCGCGGCTCATGGGGCCCGCACCCCGGGGAGCGGTGGCGTCCCGGCCACCGCTCCCGCGCGTCGCTCATTCCCGTCGTCCTCCCTGTTCTGCCCGGACGACCGCGCTCCCAACATGGCCCGCACGCACGTTTCCCCTGGAGGGTGGGGATCGTTGGGCCGAGAGTGAAACGTGTATGGAAGCGGGCGAGGTACGCCCTGGCGGTGGCGGGACTGATGGCGGGCCTCGCGGGTTGCACAGGAGCGGACGGCGAGAGGGGCATCGACATCTCCCTGCCGGGCAAGGCACGGGCCCCCGGGGACGTCATCCGGGTCAGTCCGGAGGACGGCCGCCGGGGGGTGCCGGCCGAGGGACCGGTCGAGGTCGCGGTGGACAGCGGGCGGCTCGAACGGGTGACGGTCGTCCAGGTCGAGGACGCCCAGCGGACCCGGGTCCCCGGTGAGATCTCCGCGGACGGGCTGCGCTGGCGGCCCCGGGCCGACGCCCGGCTCGCGCTGGCCGCCAAGTACAGCGTGGACGCCGTCGCGCTCGACGCCCACGGCCGCCGCTCCGCCCGGCACACCACCTTCACCACGGTCGTCCCGGAGAGCCGCTTCATCGGCTACTTCAAACCGGAGAACCGTTCCACGGTCGGCACCGGCATGATCGTCTCCTTCGGCTTCAACCTGCCCATCGAGAACCGGGACGAGGTCGAGCGGGCCATCCGGGTCACCTCGGACCCGCCCGTCGAGGTGGTCGGCCACTGGTTCGGCAAGGAGCGGCTCGACTTCCGCCCCGCCGCGTACTGGCGGCCGGGCACGAAGGTCACCGTCGAGCTCGCCCTCCGCGACGTCGAGGGCGCGCCGGGCGTGTACGGGATCCAGCGCAAGAAGGTCGGCTTCACCGTCGGCCGCTCCCAGGTGTCCCTCGTCGACGCCGCCGCGCACACCATGGAGGTCCGCAGGAACGGCGAGGTCCTGGCCACGGTGCCGATCACCGCGGGCGCGCCGAAGACGACCACGTACAACGGGAAGATGGTCGTCACGGAGCTGTACGACGTGACGCGGATGGACGGCCGGACGGTCGGCTTCGGCGGCGAGTACGACATCAAGGACGTCCCGCACGCGATGCGGCTCACCGAGTCGGGGACCTTCCTGCACGGCAACTACTGGGCGTCGCCCGACACGTTCGGCTCGGCCAACGTCAGCCACGGCTGTGTGGGGCTGCGAGACGAGAAGGGCGGCAGCGCCGAGTCCCCGGCGGGCTGGTTCTTCGACCGGACGCTCATCGGCGACGTCGTCGAGGTGGTCAACTCGCGGGACCGGAAGGTCGCTCCCGACAACGGGCTCGGAGGCTGGAACATGGACTGGGCCCAGTGGAAGGCCGGTTCGGCGCTCCACTGACGTCCCCGGGTCCGTCCCCGGTCCCTCCCCGGGTCCCTCCACGGATCTCTTCCCGGATTCCTCCCCGGTCCCTCCGCGCGCCCGTCCCCGTCCCTGTGTCCGCCCCCGCCCCCGGGTCCGCCCCAGGGTCCGTCCCCGGTCCGTCCGCGGTCCGTCCCCGTGTCCCTCTCGTGTCTCCTCCGCCACCCGCCCACCACCCCGTTGACCTAGCACATTGATCGGGACGGAACGGTGACATTCGCGAGGATCTTTCGTGTCCTGCGGTGTGATTATCTAGCGCCGTGTGCGCGAGCGGATGCGCACCGGGGGTGGGGCCGTGGCATCGCCAGGCCGCGTGAGGGGAGACGACCACAGTGAACGGGCAGCCGATATCGGGGGCATCGGTAGGGGCGACGGGCCGGCGCGGCCGACGACGCGGGGGCGTCCGTCTGCAGGCGCTGGCGGCGGGGGCACTGCTCCTCGTCCTCACCGCCTGCGGCGGTGGGACGGCCGACGGGGGCAAGGGGGGCCAGGACCCGGCGTCGCAGGGGAGCGGCAAGCCGGAGAACGCGGCCTCCCAGGCGGTCGTGACGATCCTTCCGAAGGACGGCGCCGACTCGGTCGCCACCAGCGGTGCCCTCAAGGTCACCGCCGAGCAGGGCAAGCTGACCGCGGTCACGGTCGCCGACTCCAAGGGCACCCCGGTCGAGGGCAAGATCGCGGCGGACGGCGCGAGCTGGTCGCCGACCGCCCACCTGTCCGCGGGGACCCAGTACAAGGTCCACGCGATCGCGAAGGACACCGAGGGCCGCGAGTCGGCGAAGGACACCACCTTCACCACCCTGGTCCCGAAGAACACCTTCATCGGCCACTACACGCCCGAGGACGGTTCGACCGTCGGCGTCGGCATGCCGGTCTCGATCAACTTCACCCGGGGCATCACCGACCCCGAGGCCGTCGAGAAGGCCATCAAGGTGACGGCCGTACCGGCGGTGGAGATCGAGGGGCACTGGTTCGGCAACGACCGCCTCGACTTCCGTCCGGAGGAGTACTGGGCCGCGGGCACCAAGGTGACCGTGAAGCTCAACCTGGACGGCGTCGAGGGCCGCCCGGGTGTCTACGGTGAGCAGAAGAAGACGATCACCTTCACCATCGGCCGCCGTCAGGTCTCCACCGTCGACGCGAGCGCCAAGACGATGAAGGTCGAGCGGGACGGCGCGATCATCAAGACGCTGCCGATCACCGCGGGCGCCCCGTCCACGACCACGTACAACGGTCAGATGGTCATCAGCGAGAAGTACAAGGTGACCCGCATGAACGGGGCCACGGTCGGCTTCGGCGGCGAGTACGACATCAAGGACGTCCCGCACGCGATGCGTCTCTCCACCTCGGGCACCTTCGTGCACGGCAACTACTGGGCGTCGCCCGGCACGTTCGGCTCCACCAACGTCAGCCACGGCTGTGTCGGTCTCGAGGACGAGCGGGGTGCCGGCGACGGCTCCACGCCGGCGGCCTGGTTCTTCGACCGCTCGATCATCGGCGACGTGGTCATCGTGAAGAACTCGAAGGACAAGCAGATCAAGCCGGACAACGGCCTCAACGGCTGGAACATGGACTGGTCGGAGTGGATCGCCTAGAGCGAACCCGCTCGTGAAGGGGCCCGGTGCTGTGAGCAACAGCACCGGGCCCCTCGGCGTTAACGCGGACTAACCTTCCCCCATGACTGTGAACCTCGAAGTCGCCGATGGCGTCGGCACGATCCGCCTCGACCGCCCCCCGATGAACGCCCTCGACATCGCCACCCAGGACCGGCTGCGCGAGCTGGCCCAGGAGGCGACCGACCGCGACGACGTGCGGGCCGTGATCCTCTACGGCGGCGAGAAGGTGTTCGCGGCCGGCGCGGACATCAAGGAGATGCAGGTCATGGACCACGTGGCCATGGTCAAGCGGTCGCGCGCCCTCCAGGACTCCTTCACCGCGATCGCCCGTATCCCCAAGCCCGTCGTCGCCGCGATCACCGGGTACGCGCTCGGAGGCGGCTGCGAGCTCGCGCTCTGCGCCGACTACCGGATCGCCGCCGACAACGCGAAGCTGGGCCAGCCCGAGATCCTGCTCGGCCTGATCCCGGGCGCGGGCGGCACCCAGCGGCTCTCCCGGCTGATCGGCCCCTCGCGGGCCAAGGACCTCATCTTCACCGGCCGGATGGTGAGGGCGGACGAGGCCCTGACCCTCGGCCTGGTCGACCGGGTCGTCCCCGCCGCCGAGGTGTACGAGCAGGCGCACGCCTGGGCCGCCAAGCTGGCGCAGGGCCCGGCGGTCGCGCTGCGGGCCGCGAAGGAGGCGGTCGACCAGGGGCTGGAGGCCGACATCGACACCGGTCTCGCCATCGAACGCACCTGGTTCGCGGGGCTGTTCGCCACCGCGGACCGGGAGAACGGGATGCGCAGCTTCGTCGAGGAGGGCCCGGGCAAGGCGAAGTTCGCCTAGGGCTGTCCGGCAACTCCCGCCGGGTCCTACCCGCGGGGGCCGATTCCGTCGGAACGGCCCCCGCGGACGGCTCCGTGCGGCCATGATGGGGGGCATGGCGGGCCTGGAGGGTAGGGAACAACCGTGGCAGCGCGGAAGCGCCGCCGCCGCACGGTGGTCACCTGCCGTGGAGGACGAACAGGTCGCCGACGTACTGGAGTTGTACGGGAACCCGGCCGAGGAGGATGTGCGGCTGCCGTCCCGTCCCGAGTCCGCGTGGGTGGCCCGCCGGCTCACGCAGGGCGTGGTCCTGCGGCAGTGGGGACTCGGCCCGCAGATCGCCGAGCACGCGGTGCTGCTCGTCTCCGAGCTCGTCGGCAACGCGGTCCGGCACACCGGCGCCAGATCCTTCGCGCTGCGGCTGCACAGGCGGCGCGGCTGGATCCGGGTCGAGGTCCGCGATCCCTCGCGCGGGCTTCCCTGTCTGATGCCCGTGGGTGAGCTCGACACGAGCGGCCGGGGGCTCTTCCTCGTCGACAAGCTCTCCGACCGCTGGGGCGTGGACCTCGCGCCGCGCGGGAAGACGACCTGGTTCGAGATGCGGGTCGCGGACCGCCCCTGAAGTCGCCGTGCCGCCCCCCTCCCTACGCACGAAAGCCCCCGTCCGCCGTAGTGGGGCGCGTGGGGGCTCTCGTGTGGTGCGCCGTGGACGGGGGGGTGTATCCACGGCTGCTATGTCGACCTGGCCCGGGTCAATGGGGGTCGTGTCCCCGACTATGGCAGACAGGCGGCCCAGGCGCCAAAAGTCCCTACCGGGACAGAATCGGTCAAATCGGGATTGATCGTCTATGAATCATTGGTGACTTGCGGCACCCGCCTTGCAAACATTGAATGGCTATGCGGTTCATCGATTGTTTCCCCGGCTCGTCCGCATACTGGACGCCCCGAGGTGACCCGCAAACGTCCTGAATCGGCCTAATCATCACGATTCGGTCGACATCCTTCTTTACTGGGCGGGTGAAGCCCACCGACCGCCGCGGTGCCCTCCGGGCGGGCGCGGCCGCCGCCCTCGCGGGAGCCCTCGCCACCGCCTGCGGTACGGAGCCCCGCCCCGCACCCGCCCCCACCTCGGCCTCCCGCCGCCCGGGCACCGCACCGGCCCCCGCGCCGGCCGCCGCCCCCGCCCCCCGGCGCTTCCCCGGCCGACCCGCCGAGATCGACCACGGCCCCCGCGACCGGCCCCGGATCGCCCTCACCTTCCACGGCCAGGGCGACCCCGCCCTCGCCCGCACCCTCCTCGGCCAGGCCGAGCGGGCCGGCGCCCGCGTCACCGTCCTCGCCGTCGGCAGCTGGCTCGACGCGCACCCCGGCATGGCCCGCCGCATCCTCGACGGCGGCCACGACCTCGGCAACCACACCCAGCACCACACCGACATCAACGCCATGACCGAGGCCGAGGCCCACGCGGAGATCGAGGCCTGCGCCGCCCGGCTCCGCCGCCTCACCGGCTCCGTCGGCACCTGGTTCCGGCCCTCCCGCGCCCTGCACGCGACCCCCGCCGTCCTGCGCGCCGCCCAGCGCGCCGGATACCCGCACACCCTCTCGTACGACGTCGACTCCCTCGACTTCACGTCGCCGGGCGCCGCCGCGGTCGTCCGCAACGTCACCGACGCCGTCCGGCCCGGGTCGGTCGTCAGCCTGCACTTCGGCTACCCGGAGACCGCCGACGCGCTGCCCCTCCTCCTCGCCGACCTCGACCGCCGCGGACTGCGCGCGGTCACCACCACGGAGCTGCTGACCTGATGGAACACCTCACGCAGAGACACCTCACGGCGAGAAGCAGGACCCTCCTCGCCGCCGCCCTGCTCGTCACCCTCGCGGGCTGCGGGGCCGCCAACCAGGGCGAGAACGGCGCCGCCGCCGTGAAGAAGGCCGCGGCCCCCGCCGTACCCAAGCCGGCCGCCGCGCCCGCCGGGCTCCCCGGGATGCCGCCGGTCCTCGACCCGAACGACGTCTACGCCGCCGACCGGCCGAACAAACTCTCCCCGGTGGTCAAGGACTTCCCCTCCCGGGTCTACGTCCCCAACACCAACTCCAACACCGTCTCGGTCATCGATCCCGCGACCTACCAGGTCGTCGAGACGATCCCGGTCGGCATCCAGCCCCAGCACGTCGTCCCGTCCTGGGACATGAAGACCCTCTGGGTCAACAACAACCGGGGCCACACCCTCACGCCCATCGACCCCGCCACGGGAGTCGCGGGCAAGCCGGTCGAGGTCCACGACCCGTACAACCTCTACTTCACGCCCAACGGCACGTACGCGATCGTCATGGCCTCCCTCGACCGCGAACTCGTCTTCCGCGACCCGCACACCATGGAACGGAAGAAGACCGTCCCGGTGAGCTGCTACGGCGTCAACCACGCCGACTTCTCCGCCGACGGACGGTACTTCGTCGTCTCCTGCGAGTTCTCCGGCGAACTCCTGAAGGTCGACACCGAGAAGATGGAGGTGATCGGCCAGCAGAAACTGCCCTTCGAGGGCGCCATGCCGCAGGACGTGAAGATCTCCCCGGACGGGAAGACCTTCTACGTCGCCGACATGATGGCCCACGGCGTGTGGGTGCTCGACGGCGAGAAGTTCACCACCCCGACGCTGCTGCCCACCGGCAAGGGCTGCCACGGCCTCTACATCAGCCGGGACTCGCGCGAGATGTACATCCCCAACCGAGGCGAGGGCTCCGTCTCCGTCTTCGACTTCGGCGCGAACAAGCTCACCAAGAAGTGGTGGCTCCCGGACGGCGGCTCCCCCGACATGGGCGGCGTCTCCGCCGACGGCAAGGTGCTCTGGCTGTCCGGGCGTTACGACTCCGAGGTCTACGCGATCGACACCACCAGCGGCAAGCAGCTCGCCCGCATCCCCGTGGGCGGCGGCCCCCACGGTCTGGCCGTCTACCCGCAGCCCGGCCGCTACTCCCTCGGCCACACGGGAGTCTTCCGCTGATCCGGAGGGCCCGGTTCGCCTCCGGGTCACTCACGCCGGGCCCACGGCCCCGACCGTGCTCACCTCCTTCGTTCCTCAGGAGGCTCCGCGCGCTCGGGGCCGTTCCCCGGCGCGCCCCTTCGGCTCACTCGCCGGTCCCGGCCGGCGGGATCAGCCGGCCACCAGCAGCGCCTCCGACGCCACCGGGCGGAAGCCCGCCGCCTGGAAGACACGGACGCTGCGGGCGTTGCCCGGCGACTGCTGGGCCCACACCACCGCGCCCGGGGTGAGGTGGCGGGCCGCCGTCGCCAGGGCGCGTCCGAGACCCCGGTGGCGTACGTCCTCGTCGACCTCGATCGCCGCCTCCCAGCGGCCCGCGACGCCCCTGCCCAGGACCAGGACGCCGCCGTCGGCCGCCCACACCCGGACCTCGTCGCGGAACTTCAGCGCCCGCGCCACCCGGGGATGGGAGGGGTCCTCGATCTCGCGGAGCTCCAGCGGGGGAGTACCCGGCAGGGCGTCGGCCACCGTGAGCAGGTCGATCGTGTTCATGTGCCGGCCGGTGCGGGCCATCAGGGCGATGAGGAAGCCCGGGTTCATGCTCGCCGCGAGCGGATCGCTCGACGTGGCCGCCAGCTCCGCCCGTATCCACTCCGGATCGGCGTCCGTGAAGACGACCGAATGGGCGGTGAAGGCGAGCACGCCCGCGTCCCGCGGATTCGGCTGCGGCACCACCGTCGTCGAACCGTCCGGAGGCGGGAACTCCCCGCGCGCCGCCGCTGCCAGGATCCGTGCCACGTCGCTGCTCATACCGCCATCATCCGGCAGGGGCGGGCCCGCTAATCTGACCAGCGTCAGAGAAGTACCGAGAAGGGGCGGAAGCAGTGGCGGACATCGAGTCGGCACGCACGGCATTCAACAAGTTCGACGCGGACGGGGACGGCTTCATCACCGCCGCGGAGTACAAGAGCCTCATGGCGCAGTTCGGCGACTTCAACGTCACCGAGACGGTCGCCGAGGTCCTCATCAAGCAGCGCGACACCAACGGCGACGGTGTCCTGTCCTGGGACGAGTTCTGGGCCCACTACAGCAAGGCCTGATCCGCCCGCCCGGGCGGGCGGCACAACGCTGAGTTGCCGCCCGTCCGGGGCTCGGTGACGATCGTCCGGTGACGCTTCCCGGACCCGTCGGTACCCCGAGCCGTCTGACGGCGGCGGTCCTCGCCGCAGTCGCCGTCATCGCCGTCTTCGCCGTCGCCCTGCTGGGCGCGGGCCTGGCCCAGACGGGTACCGGTGAGCTCCGGATACCCGCCGCAGGGACGACCGCGCTGCTGCGGTTCCTCGTCCTCGTGGGCCTCGCCGTCCACGTGGGCGAACTCGCCGGCCGCCGTGTCGCAGGGGACGGGCCCCGGCCCCGCGCCCTCTCCGTGCCCGCCGCCCTGCTCGCCGCGGCCGCCTCCGCCGGACTCCTGGTGCTCCTCACCGCCGTCAGCGGACTGAGCCCGCCCGTCGCGTACGGGCTCCGCGAGGGCCGCCTCCTTCTCGTCACCGCCAACGCCTTCGCCCTCGCCGCCCTGTGCGCCGCCTCCCGGCGCCCGGTGCTGGCCGTCGTCCCGCTCGCCGTCGTGGTCGTGGCCGAGGCGATGCGCGCCCACCCCGAGACCACCGCCCCCGCCGTCGGTATCGGGCTCACCGTCGTCCATCTCACGGGCGCCTCGCTGTGGTTCGGCACGCTGCTGTACGTGCTGCGCACCATGCGGCTGGGGCGCGGCGGACGGGAGGTCCTCGTCCGCTACGCCCGGATGGCCGCCTGCGTGTACGCCGCCCTCGCGGTCACCGGCACCGTCTCGACCCTGCGCCGACTGCCGCTGGACGCCGTCCTGACCACGGCCTACGGCCGGATCCTCCTGGTCAAGCTGCTGCTGTTCGGCATGGTGAGCCTGCTGGCCCTGGCGGCCCGGAGCCGGATGCCGTCCGGCGGCGAGGCCGAGGGCCGGATGCCGTCCGGCGGCGAGGCCGAGGCTCCGGCGCGGATCGAGGTGGTCGTGCTCGCGGTGGTCGTGGTCGTCTCGGCACTGCTCACGGTGGTACCGGACCCGCACGGGGTCGCGGGCTGACTCCGACGCCGTCAGGAGGAGGCGGCAGCGGGGACCTCGATCCGGCCGGTGAAGGGGGACCGGGTGTCCGCGCCGAGCCGCTGCTCGTAGCGGAGCTGTCGGCCCTCGTGCGGGACGGCGAAGCCGAAGGAGGACCGGTAGGAGGTCATCCGGTGGGTGCGCGCGTCGAGGACGAGGGTCTCCTCAAGGCCCGTCAGGACGATCCGCTTCTCGCCCGCCGTGACGCCGGCCTTCCGCAGTGTGTCGAGGGTGGGCCGGAACTCCAGGGCGGCCTTCGCGATCGCCGGCCGCTCCGTGCGGTCGGCGAGGCTCCCGGAGGGGATCCGGATGCGGAGCCGGATCTCGCCGCCGGTCCTGGTGACCTCGATCCGCTCGCCCTTCTCGGCGTAGTCGGTGAAGGAGCCCAGGACGGTCAGCGGGTCCTCCACCTTCGCGGCGATCTCCGGGTCGGTCAGGGGCCCCTCGCGCCAGGCGGCGCCGGAGCCGCCCTCGCGCACGTACCCCGTGCCGTCGACGGCGAACAGCTCCTCGGGCGTGCGCTTGCCCTTGCTGAGGATCGTGCCGGTCTGGTGCAGGGCCTCCGGGGTGCCGGTCCGCTCCACCGTCGCGGAGTAGGAGGCGGTGCTGCCGGGTGCGCCGGACTGCTTCAGCGACTCCTCGCCGGTCACCGCGAAGACCCACCCGGCCTCGGCGCCCATGGCCGCCTCCGCCCGCGCGAGGAGCTCCGCCGGGCCGGCCTCGGTGTCGTCCTTCGTGCGCTCCGGAGTGGGCGTGCTCTCCGGAGCGGGGGAGGCGGACGGGGAAGCGGCCGTGGTCGCGGCCGTCGGGCCGGCGGGCTCCTGCGTCCCGCAACCGCTGACCGCCGCGAGGGCGACCAGGCCCGCCGCCACCCACACGCTGTGTATCCGCATCTCTGCTCCGCTTCGTCCGACGCCGTGATCACCAGGTGTCGTGATCATCAGCGGTCGCGGATTGTAGGCCGCGCGCGGCCCAGGATCACCTCACCGGACAAAGCGGGACGGAACTGTCAGCACTCGATGATGTTCACCGCGAGACCGCCGCGGGCGGTCTCCTTGTACTTGACGCTCATGTCGGCGCCCGTCTCCTTCATGGTCTTGATGACCTTGTCGAGGGAGACCAGGTGGCTGCCGTCGCCGCGCATCGCCATCTTCGCGGCCGTGACCGCCTTCACCGCCGCCATGCCGTTCCGCTCGATGCACGGGATCTGCACGAGGCCGCCGACCGGGTCGCAGGTCAGGCCGAGGTTGTGCTCCATGCCGATCTCGGCCGCGTTCTCCACCTGCTCCGGGGTGCCGCCGAGGACCTCGGCGAGCGCGCCGGCCGCCATCGAGCAGGCCGAGCCGACCTCGCCCTGGCAGCCGACCTCGGCGCCGGAGATCGAGGCGTTCTCCTTGAAGAGCATGCCGACCGCACCGGCCGCGAGCATGAAGCGGACGATGCCGTCCTCGTCGGCGCCCGGAACGAAGTTCATGTAGTAGTGCAGGACCGCGGGGATGATGCCGGCCGCGCCGTTGGTCGGGGCGGTGACCACCCGGCCGCCCGCCGCGTTCTCCTCGTTCACGGCCATCGCGTAGAGGGTGATCCACTCCATCGCGAGCGCCGCCGGGTCGCCCTCGGAGCGCAGCTTGCGGGCCGTGTTCGCGGCGCGGCGCCGGACCTTCAGGCCGCCGGGCAGGATGCCCTCGCGGGACATGCCGCGCGAGACGCAGGCCTGCATGACCCGCCAGATCTCCAGGAGGCCCGCGCGGATCTCGTCCTCGGTGCGCCAGGCCTTCTCGTTCTCCAGCATCATCGACGAGATCGAGAGGCCGGTCTCCTTGGCGAGTCGCAGCAGCTCGTCACCGGTGCGGAAGGGGTACTTCAGGGCGGTGTCGTCCGGGACGATCGGGTTCTCGCCCTGGACGGCGTCCTCGTCCACGACGAAGCCGCCGCCGACCGAGTAGTACGTCTTCTCCAGGACGAGCGCGCCCTCCGCGTCGTACGCGAAGATCGTCATCCCGTTGGCGTGGTACGGGAGCGCCTTGCGGCGGTGCAGGATCAGGTCGGCGTCGAAGTCGAACGGGATCTCGTGCGCGCCCAGGAGGTTGATCCGGCCGCTCGACTTGATCCGCTCGACCTCGTCGTCCGCCGTCTCGACGTTCACCGTGCGGGGCGAGCTGCCCTCCAGGCCGAGGAGCACCGCCTTGGGGGTGCCGTGGCCGTGGCCGGTCGCGCCCAGGGAGCCGTACAGCTCCGCCCGTATGGCCGCGGTGTGGGCGAGCAGGCCCTCGTTCTTGAGTCGGCGGGCGAACATCCGGGCCGCACGCATGGGGCCCACCGTGTGGGAGCTCGACGGGCCGATACCGATCGAGAACAGGTCGAAGACCGAGATGGCCACGGAGAGACTCCTTGTGGGGGCTAGACGCCGTTGTCTGCCGGGGTGGTGCAGAACGGAGCAGGAAGATCGAAACGGGGCGTGACATGGGGTGGGGCACCGCACTCACCTTTCAGTGTGCGCGATGCCCCGGACGTTCGTACGAACAAAAGGGTACGAAACTACTTCAGGCCGGGGTACAGCGGGTGCTTGTCGGCCAGCGCGGTCACCCGGGCCTTGAGGGCCTCGGCCTTCTCGCCGTCGAAGCCCGGCTTGAGGGTCTCCGCGATGATGTCGCCGACCTCGGTGAAGTCCTCGGCCTGGAAGCCGCGGGTCGCGAGCGCCGGCGTACCGATGCGCAGACCCGAGGTGACCATCGGCGGGCGCGGGTCGTTCGGAACGGCGTTCCGGTTGACCGTGATGCCGACCTCGTGGAGACGGTCCTCGGCCTGCTGGCCGTCGAGCTCCGAGTTGCGCAGGTCGACGAGGAGCAGGTGCACGTCCGTACCGCCGGACAGGACGGAGACACCGTGCGCGGTGACGTCGTCCTGGACCAGGCGCTCGGCGATGATGCGGGCACCGTCCAGGGTGCGCTGCTGGCGCTCCTTGAACTCCTCCGAGGCCGCGACCTTGAAGGAGACGGCCTTGGCCGCGATCACGTGCTCCAGCGGGCCGCCCTGGAAACCGGGGAAGACCGAGGAGTTCAGCTTCTTCGCGAACTCCTTCTTCGCGAGGATGATGCCGCCGCGCGGGCCGCCGAGCGTCTTGTGCGTGGTGGAGGTCACCACGTCCGCGTACGGAACCGGGTTCGGGTGCAGACCGGCGGCGACCAGGCCCGCGAAGTGGGCCATGTCGACCCACAGGTAGGCCTCGACCTCGTCGGCGATCCGGCGGAACTCCGCGAAGTCCAGCTGACGCGGGTAGGCGGACCAGCCCGCGATGATCACCTTGGGGCGGTGCTCCTTGGCGAGGCGCTCGACCTCGGCCATGTCGACCAGACCGGCCTCGTCCACGTGGTAAGCGACCACGTTGAACTGCTTGCCGGAGAAGTTCAGGCGCATGCCGTGGGTCAGGTGACCGCCGTGCGCCAGGTCCAGGCCCAGGATCGTGTCGCCCGGCTGGGCGATCGCGAAGAGGGCGGCCTGGTTCGCGGAGGCGCCGGAGTGCGGCTGGACGTTGGCGTACTCGGCGCCGAACAGGTCCTTGACCCGGTCGATCGCGATCTGCTCGGCCACGTCGACGTGCTCGCAGCCGCCGTAGTAGCGGCGGCCCGGGTAGCCCTCGGCGTACTTGTTGGTGAGGACGGAGCCCTGGGCCTCCATGACCGCGACCGGAGCGAAGTTCTCCGAGGCGATCATCTCGAGGGTGGACTGCTGACGGCGGAGCTCGGCGTCGACGGCGGCGGCGACGTCGGGGTCCAGCTCGTGGAGGGGAGTGTTCAGAAGCGACATGAATCGATCCCTAGGGGTCTCGGGCCCGGTCTCAGCCGGCGGAGAACGCGGTGTACTCGTCGGCGGAGAGCAGCTCGTCCGGCTCGCCCGCGACACGTACCTTGAACAGCCAGCCACCCTCGAACGGAGCCGAGTTCACCAGCGACGGGTCGTCCACCACGTCCTGGTTCCTGGCGACGACCTCACCCGTGACGGGGGAGTACAGGTCGCTCACGGACTTCGTCGACTCCAGCTCGCCACAGGTCTCGCCCGCGGTGACGGTCGAGCCGACCTCGGGGAGGTCGGCGTAGACGACGTCACCGAGCGCGTTGGCCGCGAACTCCGTGATGCCGACCGTCGCGACGCCGTCCTCGGCGGCCGTCAGCCACTCGTGCTCCTTGGTGTAGCGCAGCTGCTGGGGGTTGCTCATGACCTGATTCTCCTGGATCGGGGGAGTACTGATGAACGTGGGTCTCGCGGGATGAGACCGGGAATGAGACGACTGCGTCACTTCTGGCGCTTGTAGAACGGCAGCGCCACGACCTCGTACGGCTCGTGGGTGCCGCGGATGTCCACACCTACACCCTCGGTGCCGGGAGCGGCGTGCGCCGCGTCCACGTACGCGATCGCGATCGGCTTTCCGAGGGTCGGGGACGGGGCGCCGGAGGTCACCTCGCCGATGACCACGCCGTCCTTGACGACGGAGAAGCCGGCGCGCGGGACCCGGCGCCCCTCGGCGATCAGTCCGACGAGCTTGCGCGGCGGGGCGGTCTCGGCGCGCTCGGCGGCCTTCTCGAGCGCCTCGCGGCCGACGAAGCGACCCTCGTTGGTCGTCTTCTCGAACTTGACGACCCGGCCGAGACCGGCGTCGAAGGGGGTGAGGGCGGTCGTCAGCTCGTGGCCGTACAGCGGCATGCCCGCCTCCAGGCGGAGCGTGTCGCGGCAGGACAGGCCGCAGGGGATCAGGCCGACCGGGGCGCCCGCCTCGGTCAGGGCCTTCCAGACGCCCTCGGCGTGCTCGGGCTTCAGGAACAGCTCGAAGCCGTCCTCACCGGTGTAGCCGGTACGGGCGATCAGCGCGGGCACGCCCGCGACGGTGCCGGGCAGACCGGCGTAGTACTTCAGACCGTCCAGGTCGGCGTCGGTGAGCGACTTCAGGATGCCGGGGGACTCCGGGCCCTGGACGGCGATCAGGGCGTACGCGTCGCGGTCGTCGCGCACCTCGGCGTCGAAGCCGGCCGCGCGCTCGGTCAGCGCGTCCAGGACGATCTGGGCGTTGGAGGCGTTCGCCACGACCATGTACTCGGTCTCGCCGAGGCGGTAGACGATCAGGTCGTCGAGGATGCCGCCGTCCTCCTGGCAGATCATCGTGTAGCGGGCGCGGCCCACGCCCACCGTGGAGATGTTGCCGACGAGGGCGTGGTCGAGGAGCTCGACGGCCCCCGGGCCCGTGACGGTGATCTCGCCCATGTGGGAGAGGTCGAAGAGACCGGCCTTGGTACGGACGGCGATGTGCTCGTCACGCTCGCTGGCGTAACGCAGCGGCATGTCCCAGCCCGCGAAGTCGGTCATGGTCGCGCCCAGCGAACGATGCAGCGCATCGAGGGCGGTCAGACGGGGGGCAGTGCTCATGGGGTGGCTCCCGGATCCCAAGGGCGGTTCGGTGACGAAACACATGACGGGCGAGGACGTCCTCCCCATCTGTCATGGAACCTGAGAGGTTCACCGAGGGCATCCTCGGCTTGCACCTTGGGTGGGGACACGGCAGGGTGTCCCGCTTTTCAGATCTGCCTCATCCACGCGGTACGGGGCCTGAGAGATTCAAGGGAGGGTCTTGCTCCTTCGGCGTCCGGACACCTGAGGTGGTCCGAAACTCTCCCGCGCGGATTCGAGCGGCCGGTATGCGGTTGTATGGCGACTGTGCGCGCCTGGCGCGGACATCATTGCACGCGTGCTCCGCGCGGCACATCACTTGTATCTCATTACCGCTTCTTTACACTTTGTGGGCAAGGGTCTTCCGAGGCCCGGCAGGGGGAGCAGCGATGAGGATCCAGCACACCGGCGCATATGCGACGAGTACCGGCATACCGTCCCAGCGTGCCCGCGCGAGAACCCGCCGGCCCGGCCGGATCCTGCGGGACCTGCGCGAGCGCGGCGGCCGGGGGCCGCGGGCCCTCACCTTCGCGGCAGGCGACCTCGTGGTCGTCTCCGGGCTGCCCGGCAGCGGCAAGTCCACCCTCATGAAGCGCGCCGCCGGCGGCCGGGGCATCGACTCCCAGGACGTCCGCGAGCGCTGGGAGGCCCGGATGCCGCGCCTCCTGCCGTACGCGGTCTACCGCCCGCTGGTCCGGATCGCGCACTACGCGGGGCTGCGCCGCGCCCTGCGCTCCGGCGCGAGCGTGATCGTGCACGACTGCGGGACCCAGTCCTGGGTGCGCGGCTGGCTCGCCCGCGAGGCGCGACGCCGGGGCGGCGCCCTGCACCTGGTCCTGCTCGACGTCGCCCCGGACGAGGCCCGCGACGGGCAGCGCGCGCGGGGCCGGGGCGTGTCCTCGTACGCCTTCGCCCGGCACCGGCGGGCCGTCGGCAGGCTGCTGCGGACCGCCGAGTCCGGCCGCCTCCCGCACGGCTGCGCCTCGGCGACCCTGCTCGACCGGGACGCCGCCGACGCCCTCCGGAGGATCGGGTTCCGCGGGGCCGTCTGACGGCCGGTCCCGTGTCCGTACCCCCTGCTTTTGGCCACGGCGGTGCCGAGGCGGCGTTAGGGTGCTGCGGGGCGGCGCGGGAGGGTGCGCCCCCGCGAGAATGGGGAAGAGTGACCGTGGACGTGACGTGGCCGGGCAATGAGCTCGAAGAGGTCCTTGCCGCCTCGCTCGGCAACCCCGCCGCAGGCGGCCGGCTGGTCGAGGTGCTGGGCCGCAGCCCGGTCTGGGTGCCCCTGCCCAACGGCGGCGGCCCCGACAGCCCCGATCTGGACCTCGCCACCATGGAGATCGACGGCGCGGCCTACGTGCCCGTCTTCAGCTCCGAACAGCAGTTCCTCGCCTGTGTCGGCAATCACATGTCCTTCGCCGTGGCCCCCGCCCGCGACTTCGCGCGCGGCCTGCCCCCGCAGCTCGGCATCGCCGTGAACCCCGGCGGTACCGTCGGCCTCCCGCTGCCCCCGCCCGCCGTCGCCGAGCTCTGCCGCGCCGGCCGCACCCCGCTCGACGGCCCCGCCAGCGGCGGCCGCGTCCGCCTCTTCGAGCCCGACTGGCAGGACGACCCGGTCGACTTCCTCGCCGCCGCCTCCGCAGAGTTCGAGGCCACCGGCGTCGTCGCCACCGCCCGCCGTGCCCTCGCGAGCGTCGAGGGCACGGAACCCGCCCTCTTCATCGGCGTCCAGCTCGCCGCCTGGGACGGCGTCGACCGCAACGCGCCCCTCGACGCCCTCGGCCGCGCCCTCGGCCGCGTCGAGGTCGCCTGGCCGGTCAACCTCATCCTGCTCGACATGGCGCAGGACCCGGTCGGAGACTGGATGCTGGAGCGGGTACGCCCCTTCTACCAGCGCGCCGCCGGGTGAGCGGCCCCCTGTTTAAGCTGAACTGAATCGGTGGCCGGATCGTCGTGTGCCCGGCCGGACGTGGTGGACGTGGTGAACGGAAGAGGGGCGGGACCCAGGGTGAGCGCGTCAGGCACCGCTGCGACCGGACAGGTCGAGCACATGCTGCGCCAGGTGGCACCCGGACGCTACGACGCGTACGAGAGCCTGCTGCACGCCCTGGCCGACGGCGAGGTCCGGATGCTGCTCTGGCAGGGCTCGCCCGGTTCGCCCGACGCCCAGTACGGGAACATGGAGGTCGACGGCTTCGGCTACGCGCCCTGCGTCACCTCCGCCCAGGAGCTCGCCGCCTCCGGCTGGAACCGCGCCCACGAGCTCGTCACCGGCCGCGAGATGGCCCGAGCCCTCTACCCCGACCGCTGGGGCATCTGGCTCAATCCGCACGCCCCCGGCGGCGGTGTCGGCATCCCCTGGGCCGACCTGCGCCGGATCGCCACCGGCCTCGACCGGATGCCCGCGGGACCCCTGCGCGTCAGCGAACCCGCGCTGGAGATCCCGCAGTTCTACGCCCTGCTCACGCAGAACGCGCACCGCACCCCGGCGGTCAGGTCGCTGCGCCGCGGCTGGGTGCAGCCCGCGCTCGGCTCCCCGTACCTCGTCATCGGTCTCGACCTGTACGACACCTCCGCGGCCGCCGTCGACGCGGTCCGCGCGATGATGAGCCAGTCGATCTCCGCCGTACCCGACGGACTGCCCGTCTCTACGGTCTCCCTCTCCGACGCGTACGACCCGGTGGCGCTCTGGCTGTGCGCCCACGCACGGCCCTTCTACGACCGCGAGGCGCACGCCGGACGCGGATCCGCCGCCGTGCCGGGGTACGGCTACCCGCCGTCGGCCCCGTCCGGATACTGAGACGCCACTCTGCTCCACTCGTACCCCATCAGCCTCCGGAGTCCTCTCCGGAGGCTTTCGTTCGCCCCAATACCGCACCTCGAACGCCCAGTTGAGCGACATGTCCGATTGGTGCGAAGAGGACCCGAGATGGTCCGCTCAGGTGATCGCGACGTCCGGATAACGGAAGTCACAGCACCGCATCACGTTTGAGCAAACATTCCTCGTCAGGGCTGGCGGGTGATCGCGGACGCATTGAAGACTCCCCGGAACACCGGGCGTTCTGCTCACATCGAGCCGAAGCCCAGCATGTTGTTCCACCGAGCCGCTACCCGCGGCGGGCAAGGGCCGGCTACCGGCGGCCGAGAGGGGTCCTCACCACGATGACGGCACCACTGCACGAGACGAGTGCGGGCGAGTCGACCGCCACCGTCGTCGGCGCGCCCGACGCTCCCGGCACTCCGGACACCTCCGGCACCGGCGCCAAGGTGATCCAGGGCCGCTCGCCCTGGCAGATCGCCTGGACCCGCCTCAAGCGCGACAAGCTCGCCCTCGCCGGCGCCTTCGTCGTCGTCTTCCTCATCCTCGTCGCGATCTTCGCCCCGGTCATCGTCGGCCTCCTCGGCCACCCGCCGGAGGAGTTCCACGAGGACCAGATCGACCCGCTGTTCGGTACGCCGATCGGGTCGTGGGGCGGCATCAGCTCCGACTTCCTCCTCGGCGTCGAACCGGTCAACGGTCGCGACGTCTTCAGCCGCATCGTCTACGGCGCCCGGATCTCGCTGCTCGTCGCCTTCCTCGCGGCGGTCTTCGCGGTCGTCCTCGGCACCGTCCTCGGCATCATCGCGGGCTACTTCGGCGGCTGGGTCGACGCGGCCCTCAGCCGGATCATGGACGTCATGCTGGCCTTCCCGCAGCTGCTGTTCACGATCGCGCTGGTCTCGGTGCTGCCGAACCAGTTCCTCGGTCTCGACGGGTCGGGCGTCCGCATCGCCGCCCTGGTGCTCGTGATCGGCTTCTTCGGCTGGCCCTACGTGGGCCGTATCGTCCGAGGTCAGACCCTCTCGCTGCGCAACCGCGAGTACGTCGAGGCCGCCCAGAGCCTGGGCGCCGGCCGCCTCTACATCCTGCGCCGCGAGCTGCTGCCCAACCTGATCGCCCCGATCATGGTCTACGCGACCCTCATGATCCCCACCAACATCCTCACCGAAGCGGCGCTCAGCTTCCTCGGCGCGGGTGTGAAGCCGCCCACCGCTTCCTGGGGTCAGATGCTGTCGACGGCCATCACCACGTACGAGGCGGACCCGGTGTTCATGGTGATCCCCGGCCTCGCGATCTTCGTCACCGTCCTTGCGTTCAACCTCTTCGGCGACGGCGTGCGTGACGCGCTCGACCCGAAGGGCTCCCGCTGACCGCTCGCCGACGACACCCAAGACCCGCCCCTGCCGCTGGCGACAGGAGGCTCATCCCCCAACGGCGGACCGATACAACGGCCGTCATTACTCCGGAGGTTGCGAGACCCATGACTCTGATGAGCTCTCAGAGGCGCAGAATCGCCGCGGGCGCGCTGCTGGCAGCGGCCACGATGGTCGTCACCACCGCCTGTGGCGGTGACAGCGGCGGCGACACCGGCGGCAAGGGCAAGGCGGGCGCGGCCGGCTTCAACGCCGCCGTGAACAAGATCGCCAGCCCCTCCGACAAGAAGGGCGGCGAGCTGAAGTTCATCGGCTCGCAGGAGGCCGACTCGTGGGACCCGCAGCGCGGCTACTACGGCTTCGTGTGGGACTTCGCCCGCTACTACACCCGTCAGCTCGTCAGCTTCAAGGCCGAGCCGGGCGCCGCCTCCACCGAGCTCGTCTCGGACCTCGCCACGGACACCGGCAAGGTCTCGGCCGACGGCCTCACCTACACCTTCACGCTGAAGGACGGAGTGGCCTGGGAGGACGGCAAGCCGATCACCTCCAAGGACATCAAGTACGGCATCGAGCGCATCTGGGCGCAGGACGTCATCTCCGGCGGCCCGATCTACCTGCAGCAGGTCCTCGACCCCAAGGGCGAGTACAAGGGTCCCTACAAGGACACCTCCGCGGACAAGCTCGGCCTGAAGGCGATCGAGACCCCGGACGACAAGACCATCATCTTCAAGCTGCCGGTCGCCAACGGTGACTTCCTGCAGATGCTGGCCATGCCCGCCGCCTCCCCGGTCCGCCAGGACAAGGACACCAAGGCCAAGTACGGCCTGAAGCCCTTCTCCTCCGGCCCGTACAAGTGGGATTCGTACACGCCGAACAAGGCGATGAAGCTCGTCCGCAACGACAAGTGGGACGGCAAGACCGACACGATCCGCAAGGCTCTGCCGGACACCATCAGCGTCACGTTCACCACGAACGCCGACGACATGGACAACCGCCTGGTCGAGGGCGAGTACGACCTCGACCTCAACGCCACGGGTGTCGGCGCCGCCGCCCGCCAGAAGGTCCTCCAGCAGCACAAGGACAACGTCGACAACCCGCAGACGGGCTTCATCCGCTACGCGGTCTTCCCGCAGACGGTGATCCCCAACATCGAGTGCCGCAAGGCCATCATCTACGCGGCCGACTCGAAGTCCCTCCAGACCGCCCGTGGTGGCCCGCAGGCCGGTGGCGACATCGCCTCCAACATGCTGCCGCCGGCGATCAAGGGTGCCGACCCGAAGGCCGACCCGTACGGCAAGCTCGCGGGCGCTCCGGACCTCGCCAAGGCGAAGGAGGCCCTGAAGAAGTGCGGTAAGCCGAACGGCTTCAAGACCACCATCGCGGTCCGCAACAACAAGAAGATCGAGATCGCGACCGCCGAGTCCCTCCAGCAGTCGCTGAAGGCCGTCGGCATCGACGCCCAGATCGACCAGTTCGACGGCGCCCAGACCTCCGGCATCATCGGTTCGCCGAAGGTCGTCAAGGACAAGGGCTACGGCATCATCGTCATGGGCTGGGGCGCCGACTTCCCGTCGGGCCAGGGCTTCCTCCAGCCGCTGGTCGACGGTCGCTTCATCCTCCAGAGCGGTAACAACAACTTCTCGGAGCTGAACGACCCGGCCGTCAACGGCCTGTTCGACGCCGCGCTGAAGGAGACCGACCCGGACAAGGCCGGCGAGCTCTACAAGCAGATCAACACGAAGGTCTCGGAGGCCGCGGTCTACCTGCCCTTCACCCACGAGAAGAACATCATCTGGCGCAGCTCCCGGCTGACCAACGTCTACACCGCGGACGCCTACAACGGCCGCTACGACTACGCGTCGCTCGGCGTCGTCAAGTAATCCGACCCGCTTCACCGGCGCACCACCCGCCGCCAGGTCCGAAGGGCAGGTGATGGCCGAGGGTGGCGGCCGGGGGATCCGATCGGGTCCCCCGGCCGCCGACCGGCCGACCGCATGCTTGCATACATAGTCCGACGGCTCTTCGCAGTCGTCGTGATGCTGCTCGTCGTCACGCTCGTGACGCTCAGCATCTTCTTCCTCATCCCCAAGATGACCGGCAGCGACCCTGCCGCGATGTTCGTCGGCAAGCAGGCGGATCCGGCTTCCATTGAGGGAATCCGTCAGAAGCTGGGCCTGGACGAGCCGATCCTGGTTCAGTTCTGGCACTTCGTCTCCGGCATCTTCGTCGGCCGGGACTACACGGGTGGTGGCGACACCATCCACTGCGCGATGCCCTGCTTCGGCTACTCGTTCCGCACCGAGCAGGACGTGTGGACGATGCTGGTCGACGCGTTCCCCGTCACCCTTTCCATGGTCCTCGGCGCCGCCGTGCTGTGGCTGGTCCTGGGCGTGTCCACGGGCGTGATCTCCGCGCTCAAGCGCGGCACGATCATCGACCGTGCGGCCATGATCACCGCGCTCGCCGGTGTCTCGCTGCCCATCTTCTTCACGGCCATGCTCGCGATGCTCGTCTTCCGCACGCAGCTCGGCTGGGTCAACGCCTCGTACGTCCCGATCTCCGAGTCCTTCGGCGGCTGGTTCGGCGGTCTGCTCCTGCCATGGGTGACCCTCGCCTTCCTGTACGCGGCGATGTACGCGCGGCTCACCCGCGCCACCATGCTGGAGGTCCTGGGCGAGGACTACATCCGTACCGCCCGCGCCAAGGGCCTGCCGGAGCCGGTCGTGCTCGGCAAGCACGCGATGCGCTCCACCATGACCCCCATCCTGACCATCTTCGGCATGGACCTCGGCGCCCTCGTCGGCGGCGCGATCCTCACCGAGACCGCGTTCAGCCTCCACGGCCTCGGCGGTCTCGCCATCAAGGGCGTGAGCGAGCGTGACCTGCCGCTGATCCTGGCGGTCACCCTCATCACCGCCGCCTGCGTGGTCGTCGCCAACCTCGTGGTGGACCTTCTCTACGCAGTGATCGACCCCCGAGTGAGGCTCGCATGACGGACAAGCTGTCGAAGACCGGCGCGGCCGTGGGCGAGCCGGTCTCCACCGGGAAGTCCGCGCCCTCCGACGCGTTCCTCGACGTACGTGACCTGAAGATCCACTTCCCGACCGACGACGGTCTGGTCAAGTCGGTCGACGGCCTCAGCTTCCAGCTGGAGAAGGGCAAGACCCTCGGCATCGTGGGCGAGTCCGGCTCCGGCAAGTCGGTCACCTCGCTCGGCATCATGGGCCTCCACACCGTCGGCCAGTACGGCCGGCAGAAGGCCCGTATCTCCGGCGAGATCTGGCTGAACGGGCGCGAGCTCCTCACGGCCGACCCCGACGAGGTCCGCAGGATGCGCGGCCGCGAGATGGCGATGATCTTCCAGGATCCGCTGTCCGCGATGCACCCGTACTACACGATCGGCCACCAGATCGTGGAGGCGTACCGCGTCCACAACAACGTCGACAAGAAGACGGCGCGCAAGCGGGCCGTCGAACTCCTCGACCGGGTCGGCATCCCCGAGCCCGCCAAGCGGTTCGAGAACTACCCGCACGAGTTCTCCGGCGGCATGCGCCAGCGCGCCATGATCGCCATGGCGCTCGTCAACAACCCCGAACTGCTCATCGCGGACGAGCCGACCACCGCGCTCGACGTGACCGTGCAGGCCCAGATCCTCGACCTGATGCGGGACCTCCAGAAGGAGTTCGGCTCGGCGGTCGTCATCATCACCCACGACCTCGGCGTCGTCGCCGAGCTCGCCGACGACATCCTCGTCATGTACGGCGGGCGGTGCGTCGAGCGCGGACCGGCCGAGTCCGTCTTCTACGAGCCGCAGCACCCCTACACCTGGGGCCTGCTCGGCTCGATGCCGAGGATCGACCGCGATCAGACCGAGCGGCTCATCCCGGTCAAGGGCAACCCGCCCAGCCTCATCAACATCCCGGACGGCTGCGCCTTCAACCCCCGCTGCCCGTACGCGGACGTGCCCAAGGGCGGCATCACGCGCACCCAGCGGCCCGAGCTGGCCCTGGCCGGCGACCGCCACTTCTCGGCCTGCCACATGCCGCAGGAGGAGCGGACCCGCATCTGGACCGAAGAGATTGCGCCGAAACTGTGAGCGACAACATGGAACCTCTGCTCAAGGTCACCGGCCTGAAGAAGCACTTCCCCATCAAGAAGGGCCTTCTGCAGCGCCAGACCGGTGCGGTCAAGGCGGTCGACGGGATCGACTTCGAGGTCCTGCCCGGTGAGACCCTCGGCGTCGTCGGCGAGTCCGGCTGCGGCAAGTCCACGATGGGCCGGCTCATCACCCGGCTGCTCGAACCGACCGGCGGTACGGTCGAGTTCCAGGGCACCGACATCTCCCACCTCGGGGTGGGAGGGATGCGGCCGTTCCGCCGGGACATCCAGATGATCTTCCAGGACCCGTACGGCTCGCTGAACCCGCGCCACACGGTCGGCACGATCGTCTCCGCGCCGTTCAAGCTCCAGGGCGTCGAGCCCGAGGGCGGTGTGCGCAAGGAGGTCCAGCGGCTCCTCGGCCTGGTGGGCCTCAACCCCGAGCACTACAACCGCTACCCGCACGAGTTCTCGGGCGGCCAGCGCCAGCGCATCGGCATCGCCCGCGCGCTGGCCCTGAAGCCGAAGCTGGTGGTGGCGGACGAGCCGGTGTCGGCCCTCGACGTCTCCATCCAGGCGCAGGTGGTCAACCTCCTGGACGACCTCCAGCAGGAGCTCGGCCTCACCTACGTCATCATCGCCCACGACCTGTCGGTCATCCGGCACGTCTCGGACCGCATCGCGGTGATGTACCTCGGCAAGATCGTCGAGCTCGCGGACCGCAAGTCCCTGTACGAGAACCCGATGCACCCGTACACCCGGGCCCTGATGTCCGCGGTCCCGATCCCGGACCCGCGCCGCCGGGGCGCCAAGAGCGACCGCATCCTGCTCACCGGCGACGTCCCGTCCCCGATCGCCCCGCCGTCCGGCTGCCGCTTCCACACGCGCTGCTGGAAGGCGACGGAGGTCTGCAAGACGCAGGAACCCCCTCTCCTGGAACTCCGCCCGGGTCAGCGCGTGGCGTGCCACCACCCGGAGAACGCGGAATCCCTGACGATCCCGGCGGCTCGCGAGTCCGTCGAGGTGACGAAGCGGGAGGAGAGCGTGGCGGTCGCGGCGGAGCCGGCGACGGCCGAGCCGGAGGCTGTGGCGGAGCCGAAGTCCGCGCCCGCGGCCGAGGCCGAGGCAACGGTCGGGTCCGCGCCGGAGGCGGAGGCGGCGGAGACCGCCGCCGAGTCCGAGGCGACGGAGCCGTCGACCGAGGGCGACGCTCCGAAGGCGTGACACCGAGAAGCCCCTGCCGCACCCCGTGCGGCAGGGGCTTCTCGCTGCGGCCGCGCACGGGGGGTCGGGGGCGGAGCCCCCGGCCCCGTCAGGGTTCCGGGGAGGGGCGGGGTGGGGGAGCCGCAACCCCCGCGGGCGCAACCGGCACAATTGGGCGGTGCTCCACGATCTGTTCAGCCCCGACGTCCAGCACGCCCTGGACCTCGTCGGCATCTTCGTCTTCGCCATCTCCGGCGCCCTCCTCGCCGTCCGCAAGAACTTCGACGTCTTCGGCATCGCCGTCCTCGCCGAGGTCACCGCTCTCGGCGGCGGCCTGCTCCGCGACCTGATCATCGGCGCCGTACCCCCCGCCGCCTTCACGGATCTCGGCTACTTCGTCATGCCGCTGGTCGCGTCCGTCCTCGTCTTCTTCCTCCACCCGGAGGTCGAACGGACCCAGACCGCCGTGAACGTCTTCGACGCCGCCGGGCTCGGCCTCTTCTGCGTGACGGGCACGACGAAGGCGTACGACTACGGCCTCGGTCTCACCTCCTCCGCCGCGCTCGGACTCGCGACGGCCGTCGGCGGCGGTGTCCTGCGGGACGTGCTCGCCAACGAGGTGCCGTCCCTGCTCCGCTGGGACCGCGACCTGTACGCCGTCCCCGCGATCGTCGGAGCGACGATGGTGGTCCTCTGCATCCGTTTCGACATGCTCAACGCCTTCACCAGCGGGGCCGCCGTCCTCACCGCCTTCGTGCTCCGGCTCCTCGCGATGCGCTACCACTGGCGCGCGCCCCGCGCGTGGAACCGCCGCTCCTCCGCCCGCGAGGAGCCGGAAAAAGCTACCGCTCAGTAGCTAGCTGGGGTACCGTCGAAACCATGAGCACGAGCACCGAGACGACCGCCGTCGGGACCGCGAACGAGTTCGACCGCGACACCGCCGTCACCCTCAGGACCCCCGGCGTCTATGACGCCGACCTCTCCGCCGGCTGGACGATCATCCAGGCCGTCAACGGCGGCTACCTCCTCGCCCTGCTCGGCCGCGCCCTCGGCGACCACCTCCCGCACCCCGACCCGTTCACGATCTCGGCGCACTACCTCACGCCGTCCGTGCCCGGCCCCGCGGTGATCCGGACCGAGACCGTCCGTACCGGCCGGACCCTCTCCACCGGACAGGCCTCGCTCTTCCAGTACGCCGAGGACGGCACCGAGGTCGAGCGCATCCGCGTCCTCGCCTCGTACGGCGACCTCGACGCCCTCCCCGACGACGTCCGCACCACCGCGACGCCGCCCGTGATGGCCCCGATCGAGAACTGCTTCAGCGCCGCCGACAACCCGGCCCCGAGGATCCCCGGCTCCTCCGCCATCGCCGACCGGCTGGACCTCCGCCTCGACCCGGCCTGCGTGGGCTGGGCGGTCGGCGCGCCGTCCGGCAAGGGCGAGATGCGAGCCTGGTTCGGTCTCGCCGACGGCCGCGAGCCGGACGCGCTCTCCCTGCTGCTCACCGTCGACGCGCTGCCGCCGACCTCCTTCGAACTGGGCCTCAAGGGCTGGACCCCGACGGTGGAGCTCACCACCCACGTCCGCTGCCGCCCCGCACCCGGCCCGCTGCGGGTCTCCATCACCACGCGCAACCTGGCCGGAGGCTTCCTGGAGGAGGACGCCGAGGTCTGGGACAGCGCCGACCGCCTGGTGGCCCAGTCCCGCCAGCTGGCCCGCGCCCCGCGCGGCTGAACACCCCGGAGCCGGTCCGGCCCAGGGGGCCGGACACCCCGGCGTGGGCCCGGCCCAGGGGCCGGGCACCCTGGGCGCCACCGCGAGCAGGGGCGCCGGACAGGTCATAAACCGGCCAGGCGCCGAGGCCGCCGTGGTGGGCTCGTAGAATCGACCCCACCATGGCTTACCTCGACCACGCCGCGACCACGCCCATGCTTCCCGAGGCGATCGAGGCGATGACCGCCCACCTCGCCGTCACGGGCAACGCCTCCTCCCTGCACGCCTCCGGACGCCGGGCCCGGCGGACCGTCGAGGAGGGGCGCGAGGCGCTCGCCGCCGCGCTCGGCGCACGGCCCAGCGAGGTCGTCTTCACCTCCGGCGGCACCGAGGCCGACAACCTCGCCGTGAAGGGCCTCTACTGGGCCCGCCGCGACGCCGACCCCCGCCGCACCCGCGTCCTCGCCAGCCCGGTCGAGCACCACGCCGTGCTCGACGCCGTCGACTGGCTCGCCACGCACGAGGGCGCCGACGTCGAGTACCTGCCGGTGGACCGGCAGGGCCGCGTCCACCCCGAGGCCCTGCGCGAGGCGATCACCCGCGACCCCGGTTCCGTCGCCCTCGCCACCGTCATGTGGGCGAACAACGAGATCGGCACCGTCATGCCGGTCCGTGGACTCGCCGACGTCGCCGCCGAGTTCGGCGTCCCCCTGCACGCCGACGCCGTCCAGGCCGTCGGTCAGGTTCCGGTCGACTTCGCCGCCTCCGGCCTCGCCGCGATGACGGTCTCCGGTCACAAGATCGGTGGCCCGTACGGGATCGGCGCCCTGCTCCTCGGCCGTGAGTACACCCCCGTACCCGTCCTGCACGGCGGTGGCCAGGAGCGGCACGTCCGCTCCGGCACCCTCGACGTGCCCGCCGTCGCCGCCTTCGCCGTCGCCGCCCGACTCGCCACCGAGCGCCGCGAGGAGTTCGCCCGCGAGGTCGGCGCGCTGCGCGACGAACTCGTCACCGCCGTCCGCGAGGTCGTCCCCGACGCGATCCTCGGCGGCGACCCCGTCGAGCGGCTCCCCGCCAACGCGCACTTCACCTTCCCCGGCTGCGAGGGCGACTCCCTGCTCCTGCTGCTCGACGCGGCCGGCATCGCCTGCTCCACCGGCTCCGCCTGCACCGCCGGCATCGCCCAGCCCAGCCACGTCCTGCTCGCCACCGGCACCGACCCGGACCTGGCCCGGGGCACCCTGCGCTTCTCGCTGGGCCACACGTCCACCGCGCAGGACGTGGCAGCGGTCGCCGAGGCGATCGGCCCGGCCGTGGAGCGAGCGAGGACCGCAGGCCTCACCTGAGCTCCGCCACCCCGCGCGTCCGCCTCACACGGGCTTCTTCGACGCCTCCCGCACGAGCCGCAGATACCGGTCCCAGTCCCAGTGCGGCCCGGGATCGGTGTGGTCGGTGCCCTCGACCTCCACGTGCCCGATGACGTGCTCCCGGTCCACGGGTATCCCGTACCGCGCGCAGATGTCGGCCGTGAGCCGCGCCGATCCCGCGTACATCGCCGCCGTGAAGTCCTGCGGCCGGTCGACGAAGCCCTCGTGCTCGATGCCGATGCTCCGCTCGTTCATGTCGCGGTTCCCCGCGTGGAACCCGACGTCGAGCTCCCTGATCATCTGCGCCACGTGGCCGTCCTTGCGGACGACGTAGTGCGCGGCGGCCCCGTGCCCCGGGTTCTTGAAGACCTTCAGCGCGGTCGCGTAGCTGCCCTGGACGACGTGGATCACGACCCGGTCGATCCGGTAGTCGTCCGGCCGGTCGGCCCGCCGCCAGTTCGCCCGCGCCGCCGAGGTCCACTCGGCGCCCTTGTGGTCGAGCTCCCCGTCGACCCGCTTCTTCTCCATGCCCGGCAGTCGCCACCACACGCGCGCCAGCTCGTCCCGGGCCAGCGCGGCCGTACCCAGCACGGCCACCCCGCCGCCGAGCAGCACGGCCCGCCGCCCCACCCGCCTGTCCGACCCGCTCCCCTTGCTCCCCATGCATCAGAGAACGCTTACTCCCGCGACCATGGTTCCCGCGCCCCGTACCCTGGTAGGGCTATGACTCAGACTCCGCCCCCGCGCACCCTTCGCGTCCTCGCCGCCATGTCGGGCGGCGTGGACTCCGCCGTCGCCGCCGCCCGTGCCGCCGAAGCCGGCCACGACGTCACCGGCGTGCACCTCGCGCTCTCCGCGAACCCGCAGTCGTTCCGTACCGGAGCACGCGGCTGTTGCACGATCGAGGACTCGCGCGACGCACGCCGGGCCGCCGACGTCATCGGTATCCCGTTCTACGTGTGGGACCTCGCCGAGCGGTTCCGCGAGGACGTCGTGGACGACTTCGTCGCCGAGTACGAGGCCGGCCGCACGCCCAACCCCTGCCTGCGCTGCAACGAGAAGATCAAGTTCGCGGCGCTGCTCGACAAGGCGCTCGCCCTCGGTTTCGACGCGGTCTGCACCGGCCACTACGCCACGGTCGTCCTCAACGAGGACGGCACGCGCGAGCTGCACCGCGCCTCCGACATGGCGAAGGACCAGTCGTACGTCCTCGGGGTGCTCGACGAGAAGCAGCTCGCGCACGCGATGTTCCCGCTCGGCGACACGCTCACCACCAAGGACGAGATCCGGGCGGAGGCCGAGCGGCGCGGGCTCGCGGTCGCGAAGAAGCCCGACAGCCACGACATCTGCTTCATCGCCGACGGCGACACCCAGGGCTTCCTCGCCTCCCGCCTGGGCAAGGCCGAGGGCGACATCGTGGACGAGGCCGGCGCGAAGATCGGCAGCCACGACGGCGCGTACGGCTTCACCATCGGCCAGCGCAAGGGCCTGCGGATCGGCCACCCGGCCGCGGACGGCAAGCCCCGCTACGTCCTCGACATCTCGCCCGTGAACAACACGGTCACCGTCGGCCCGGTCGAGGCCCTCGACGTCACCGCCCTCACGGCGATCAAGCCCCGCTGGTGCGGCACGGCCCCCGAGGGCCCGGGCCGCTACACCGCCCAGCTCCGCGCCCACGGCGGCGAGACCGAGGTGACCGCCGCCTTCGCGGACGGCGAGCTCACGGTCACCTTCGCCGAGCCGGTCCGGGGCGTGGCCCCCGGCCAGGCGATCGTCCTCTACGACGGCACGCGCGTGGTCGGCTCGGCCACCATCGCCACGACGGCCCGCCGCACCACGGAACCCACGCCGGCGTAGCCGAGCTACGCGGCCTCGCTCGTCTCCCGCTCCTCCGCCAGGAACTCCTCCAGGACCGGAGCCAGGACGTGCGGGGCCACCTCGTGCGTCTGCCCCGTCAGGGTGCGGTGGCGGGCCCGGGGGAGCGCCGCCGTCAGGGCGCGGGCCGCCCGGCGCGCCCACGCGGGGCTCGCGCCCCCGTCGACGACCAGCACGCGCGCGTGGACCCCGGCGAGGCGCCGCTCCGGCACCGTCCCGTCGCCGAGGAGGGCGTGGTCGTACGCGAGCGTGGACGCCAGCTCCTCCCGCCCGGGCCACGCCCCCGCCGGCACGGCCGACTCCGCCAGGAACAGGTCGAGGGCCGCGCCCCGCTGCCCCCGGTCGAGCAGCGCCGCCGCCCGACCGTGCCGGTCGGCGGCCTCCGTCGCGTACGGCGGCTCGTACACCGACACCGGCCCGGTCGGCAGCCCGGCGGCCACCGCGGCGAGCGCCAGCGCGCCCCCGGTGCCCACGCCGTGCAGGGCCGCACCGCTCCCGGCCTCCGCGACCACCGCCGCCAGGTCCTCGATCTCCCGCTCCACGGTGTACGGCCCGGTGTCGCCGCTGCCGCCGCGCCCCCGCCGGTCGTACGTCACGACCGAGAAGCGCCGGGCGAGCAGCCGGGCGAGCGGCCCCTCGCTCGCGGCCGTGCACAGGGCCCCGCTCACCAGGACCACCGGCGGCCCGTCCCCGTACCGCTCGTACGCGATCGTCGTCCCGTCCCGCGACGTGACCCGTCCCCGGACCCTGCTCAGCGTGGTCTCCACCTCGTCCATGGCAGTGCAGACCCGGCCCGTCACCGGAACTCATCGCCACGCGGGGGGATTTCCCGAAGAATTCCGGAAGCCGCTGGTCAGCCCCTACGGTGGAGCGCATGAACATCTGCGTCTTCCTCTCCGCCGCCGACCTCGACGAGCGCTACACGGTCCCCGCCCGCGAATTCGCCACCCTCCTCGGCAAGTCCGGCCACACGCTCGTCTGGGGCGGCTCCGACACGGGCCTGATGAAGGTCGTCGCGGACGGCGTCCAGGAGACGGGCGGCCGGCTCGTCGGCGTCTCCGTCGACTTCCTCCAGTCCAAGGCCCGCCCGGCCACGGACGAGATGGTGGTCGCCCGGGACCTGGCCGAGCGCAAGGCGCTCCTCCTCGCCAAGTCCGACGCGATCGTCGTCATGGTCGGCGGCGTCGGCACCCTCGACGAGGCCACCGAGATCCTGGAGCTGAAGAAGCACGGCAAGCACACCAAGCCGGTGGTCCTGCTCAACACGGCGGGTTTCTACGACGGCCTGAAGGCCCAGCTCCACCGCATGGAGGACGAGGGCTTCCTGCCGCTCCCGCTCACCGACCTCGTCTTCTTCGCGGAGGACGGCCCGACGGCCCTCGCGTACCTGGAGGACGGCATCGGCTCCCGCTGATGCGAGCATGGTGCCCATGGCTACACATGTGATCACCGGAGCCGGTTCCGGCATCGGCGCGGCCGTCGCGCGCCGCCTCCACGCACGCGGAGACGAACTCGTGCTGCACGCGCGCGACGCGGGGCGGGCCAAGGAGCTCGCCGCGGAGTTCCCCGGGGCGCGGACCCTCGTGGGGGACCTGGCCGACCCGGACCGGCTGTCCTGGGCCTTCTCGCACCAGACCATGCCCGAGCGGGTGGACAGCCTGCTGCACATCGCGGGCGTCGTCGACCTCGGGCCGATCGGGGACCTCACCCCGAAGACCTGGCACCACCAGCTCAACGTCAACCTGATCGCCCCGGCCGAGCTGACCCGGCACCTCCTGCCCCAGCTGCGGGTCTCCCAGGGGCACGTCGTCTTCGTGAACTCGGGCGCCGGGCTCCACGCGCACGCCGAGTGGGGCGCGTACGCCGCCTCCAAGCACGGCCTCAAGGCCCTCGCGGACTCCCTGCGCCACGAGGAGCACGCCAACGGCGTGCGGGTCACCTCGGTCTACCCGGGCCGCACCGCGAGCCCCATGCAGGCGAAGGTGCACCAGCAGGAGGGCAAGGAGTACGACCCGTCGAAGTGGATCGACCCGGAGTCGGTCGCGACGGCGATCCTGACGGCGATCGACCTGCCGCGCGACGCCGAGATCAACGACCTGACCGTCCGTCCGGGGCGATAGGCGTGAGCGACGCAGACATGGGCGACACGAGCTTCTGGGGCCCCGCCACCGGCGTCGGGTCCCTGCCCGGCGGCGACGCCCGCGAGGCCGCCAAGACGGTCACCGGATCCTTCGAGGACTTCCCGTTCCTGGCGGAACTTCCCGCGCGCGGCCCGGGCGCCGACATGATCGGCCGGACCATCGGGCTGCTCGTCGACCTGTACGCGCACGTCGAGCCGAGCGGCTGGCGGATCAGCGACCGCCCCGGCCGGGACACCAAGCGGGCCCGCTCCTGGCTCGGCGAGGACCTGGACGCGCTGGAGGAGTTCACCCAGGGGTACGAGGGCCCGCTCAAGGTCCAGGCCGTGGGCCCCTGGACGCTCGCCGCGGCCCTGGAACTGCGCGGCGGCGAGGCGGCCCTCGGCGACCCGGGCGCCTGCCGCGACCTGGCCGGCTCCCTCGCGGAGGGGCTCCGCACCCATCTCGCGGACCTGGCCAGGCGGATCCCCGGGGCCCGGATCGTCCTCCAGCTCGACGAGCCCTCGCTCACCGCGGTGCTGCGCGGGCAGATCCGTACCGCCAGCGGCTACCGCACCTACCGGGCCGTCGACCGGCAGGTCGCGGAGAGCGCCCTGCGGGACGTGATCGCGGTCCACGACGGGCCGGTGGTCATCCACTCCTGCGCCCCCGACGTCCCGTTCGCGCTGCTGCGCAGGGCCGGCGTCGCCGGAGTCTCGTTCGACTTCGGGCTCCTCACCGAACGTGACGAGGAGCCGATCGGCGAGGCCGTGGAGGCCGGCACGAAGCTCTTCGCCGGTGTGGTGCCGTCCACCGACGGCCCGTTGTCGGACCCGGGCGGTAGCGTCATGGGTGTCAGGACGCTGTGGCGCAGGCTGGGGCTGAATCCGGGGACTCTCGCGGAGTCCGTGGTCGTCACCCCCACGTGCGGGCTCGCGGGCGCTTCGCCCGCCTATGCCCGTGCGGCGCTCGCCCACTGCGCGAGGGCGGCGAGATCGCTCGCGGACAACCCAGAGTGACCGGGTTTCGAGGCACGGGAGGACGGACGAAGGTGGCAGTCGAACAGGGGGCCCTGCCCGCCGAGGCACGGGAGAAGCACGCCGACCTGGCGGAGCGGATCGAGGAGCACCGCTTCCGGTACTACGTGAAGGACCAGCCGGTCATCAGCGACGGCGAGTTCGACACGCTCCTGCGCGCGCTCGAAGCGCTGGAGGAGGAGTACCCGGAGCTGCGGACGCCGGACTCGCCGACGCAGAAGGTCGCCGGGCAGTACGAGACCGACTTCACCTCCGTCGAGCACAGGGAGCGCATGCTCTCCCTGGACAACGCCTTCGACGACGAGGAACTGGCCGCCTGGGCCGAGCGGATCGCGCGGGACGTCGGCACCCCCGACTACCACTACCTGTGCGAGCTCAAGGTCGACGGCCTGGCCGTGAACCTCACGTACGAGCACGGCCGGCTGACCCGGGCCGCGACCCGCGGCGACGGCCGCACCGGCGAGGACATCACGCCCAACGTGCGGACGATCGCCGACATCCCGGACCGGCTGCACGGCGACCGCGTCCCGGACCTCGTGGAGATCCGCGGCGAGGTCTACTTCCCGATGGAGGCCTTCGAGGGGCTCAACGCCCGGCTGGTCGAGGCGGGGGACAAGCCCTTCGCCAACCCGCGCAACGCGGCCGCCGGTTCGCTCCGCCAGAAGGACCCCAAGGTCACCGCCTCCCGGCCGCTCCACATGGTCGTCCACGGCATCGGCGCCCGCGAGGGCTTCGACATCGACTGCCTCTCCCACGCCTACGAGCTGCTGCGCGAGTGGGGCCTGCCGACCGCCCGGCACAACAGGGTGGTCGACTCGCTCGACGGCGTGAGGGAGTTCATCGCGTACTTCGGCGAGAACCGCCACTCCGTCGAGCACGAGATCGACGGGGTCGTCGTCAAGCTCGACGAGATCCCGCTCCAGGGCCGGCTCGGCTCCACGGCGCGCGCGCCCCGCTGGGCCATCGCCTGGAAGTACGCGCCGGAGGAGGTCAACACCAAGCTGGTCGACATCAAGGTCGGCGTCGGCCGCACCGGGCGCGTCACGCCGTACGCGCAGGTGGAGCCGGTGACCGTGGCCGGTTCCGAGGTCGAGTTCGCCACCCTCCACAACCAGGAGGTGGTGAAGGCCAAGGGCGTGCTGATCGGCGACACGGTCGTGCTGCGCAAGGCCGGTGACGTGATCCCCGAGATCCTCGGTCCCGTCGCCGACCTGCGGGACGGCAGCGAGCGGGAGTTCGTGATGCCCGCCGAGTGCCCCGAGTGCGGGACGCCGCTGAAGGCGATGAAGGAGGGCGACATCGACCTCCGCTGCCCGAACGCACAGACGTGCCCGGCCCAGCTGCGCGAGCGGCTCTTCTTCCTCGCCGGGCGCCAGTGCCTGGACATCGAGAACTTCGGCTCGGTCGCCGCGGCGGCGCTGACCCGCCCGCTGGAGCCGGCCGAGCCGCCGCTCGTGGACGAGGGCGACCTCTTCGACCTCACGATCGAGCAGCTGCTGCCGATCAAGGCGTACGTCCTCGACCCGGACAGCGGGCTGCCCAGGCGGGACCCGAAGACCGGCGAGGAGAAGATCGTCACGGTCTTCGCCAACCAGAAGGGCGAGCCGAAGAAGAACGCCCTGGCGATGCTGGAGAACATCGCGGCGGCCAGGACGCGGCCGCTGGCCCGCTTCATCAACGGGCTCTCGATCCGGCACGTGGGGCCGGTCGCGGCCGAGGCGCTGGCCCGCGAGTTCCGCTCCCTGGAGCGGATCGAGCAGGCGAGCGAGGAGGAGCTCGCGGCCGTCGACGGCGTAGGCGGGATCATCGCGGCCGCGGTGAAGCAGTGGTTCTCCGAGGAGTGGCACCGCGAGATCGTGCGCAAGTGGCGTGCGGCCGGGGTCGCTCTGGAGGACGAGGGCGCCGGGGAGGACGTGGGACCGCGTCCGCTGGAAGGTCTCACGGTCGTCGTGACCGGCACCCTGGAGAAGTTCACCAGGGATGGCGCAAAAGAGTCGCTCCAGGCGCTCGGAGCGAAGGTGACCGGTTCCGTTTCGAAGAAGACCGCCTTTGTGGTGGTCGGTGAAAACCCTGGTTCGAAGTACGACAAGGCGATGCAGCTGAAGGTTCCGGTTCTGGACGAGGAAGGCTTCTCGGTCCTGCTCGAACAGGGGCCCGAAGCCGCCCGGGAGGCCGCGGTCCCGGTCACGGAGTAGCCGGCTCCGGCCCCCGGGGAGGCCACCCGTTCGGCGCATACCAGATCGTTACGGGTGGCCGGGTCGCATTCGGGCAAGAGAGGAAGAGCGCTGCCCGTCGGAGCCCTCGGCGGCCTACTGTGGTGACCGTGCGCCTGTCCCGCACGGCCGCGCGAGGGCTCCGACGGTCGAGCGCGCCAGGAAGAACGGCCCCGTGACATGAGGAACAGCCGCTCCGCGGCGGCCGCATGACGGACGGCCGGACGACGGACGGCCGCGTGACCGCGGCCCATCGCACACCGACGGCACCGCCGCCTGTGAGAGGGACGGGAATGGAACCGACCGAGAGCGCAGCCCCGGCCCCACGGCCGTACGGCCGTGTGGTCCCCACGGGCCTCACCTCCCGGCTGCCCGCAGCCGTGGTGGGCCTCGCCGCCGTCGTGCTCGTCGCCGGCCTCCAGCAGGCCCTGCGCACCGGACACGGACTCTTCCCCGGCGGGGCCGCCGGCTGGTCCCTCGCCGTCCTCACCGGCCTCATCGTCGGCCACCTGGTCGCGCTCGGCCGCGACCGCTGGTGGGGCGGCACCGGCTCCGCCGCCGCCCTCACCCTCGCCGTCCTCCTGCTGTACGGCTGGATGCCCGCCGGACTCGTCTCGCTGACCGTCGTCGCCCTCGTCGGCGCCGCCCGCCGGCACCGCTGGCGCCAGGGCCTCCTGCACGGCGCCGCCGACGTCCTCGGAGTCGCCGCCGCCGCCCTCGTCCTCGCGCTGTTCGGAGACGTACCGACCGTCGAGGAGTCCTGGCAGCCCCTCGACTGGACGATCGGGGACATCCCGGAAGTCGTCCTCGCCGCGAGCGCCTATCTCGTGGTGACCCGCATCCTCCTGTGGTACACGCTCGCACCCCTGGGCCGCGGACTGCCCACCATCGCCCGCACCGCCCTCCTCCGACAGGGGCTCGTCGCCGTCGCGCTGCTCGGCATCGCCCCCCTCATCTGCGTCGTCGCGGCCACCCGGCCCGTCCTCCTGCCGCTCTTCGCCGTCCCCCTCATCGCCCTCGACTCCACGCTGTGGATCGCCCGCGCCCGCGCCGAGGAACAGCTGCGCGACCCCCTGACCGGACTCCCCAACCGCCAGTGGCTCCTGGAGAGGGCCTGGACGGCCCTGGAGGAGGCCGAGAGCGAAGGCGCCCGCGCCGCCCTCGTCCTGATCGACCTCGACCGGTTCAGATCGGTCAACGACACCCTCGGGCACCTCGCGGGCGACCGGCTCCTCCTGCAGATCGCCGACCGGCTCCGCCTCGCCCTGCCCCGCGGCGCCGAGGCCGCCCGCCTCGGCGGCGACGAGTTCGCCGTCCTGCTGCCCTCCGCCGACTCCACCACCAGCGCCCAGCGCGTCGCCCGCCACCTCGTCGCGGAACTCTCCTCCCCGCTCGACCTCGACGGACTCACCCTCGTCCTGGAGGCCAGCGCGGGCGTCGCCGTCTTCCCCGACCACGCCCTCGACGCCGAGGGCCTGCTGCGCCGCGCCGACGTCGCCATGTACCAGGCCAAGCGGGACCGCACCGGCGTCGAGGTCTACGAGTCCAAGCGCGACTCCAACACCCCCGACCGGCTCGGCCTCCTCGGCGATCTGCGCCGTGCCCTCGACGCCGGCGAGGTCGAACTCCACTACCAGCCCAAGGTCCGCTTCGACGGCCAGGTCGCGGGTCTGGAGGCGCTCGTCCGCTGGGTCCACCCGGAGCGCGGAAAGGTCCCGCCGGACGAGTTCATCGCCATCGCCGAGTCCTCCGGCCTGATGCCCCACCTCACCGAGTACGTCCTGGAGACCGCCCTCGCCCAGGTCGCCCGCTGGCGCGCCCAGGGCCTCAACGTCCCGGTCGCGGTCAACGTCTCACCGCGTGACGTCCACACCCCCGGCTTCGCGGGCGCCGTCGCCGCCCGCCTCGCCCGCCACGGGGTCCCGGCCGGCGCCCTCCAGCTGGAGATAACGGAGCACGTGCTCCTGGAGGACCCCCAGCGGGCCGCCGACACGCTCAACGGGCTCACCGGCCACGGCGTCAAGATGTCCCTCGACGACTTCGGCACCGGCTACTCCTCCCTCGTACATCTGCGCAGGCTGCCCGTCAGCGAACTGAAGATCGACCGCTCCTTCGTCGCCCGGCTCGCCGTCGACACCGAGGACGCCGAGATCGTCCGCTGCACCCTCGACCTCGCCCACTCGCTCGGCCTCCTCGTCGTCGCCGAGGGAGTGGAGGACGACGAGACCTGGGAGCGCCTGCGTGACCTGGGCTGCGACGCGGTCCAGGGCTGGCTCGTCGCCGCCGCGATGCCGCCCGCCGAGGCGACGGCCTGGCTCCTGGCCCGCAGCGAGCACGGCTGGCGTCGACCCGCCGACATCGCCGCCGAACTCGCCGCCGACGTCGTCGTCGAGGTCGACCTCGACCACCCCTCCGGTCAGGTCGTCCCGTAGGGGCCGCCTCAAGGGCGTCCCGCCCGGGCCGACCGTTTCACGGGGAGCGGCACCGGCCCCATAGGATGGGTCAACACCATCAAGCTCACCCCGTGAGGATCCGCATGCCTGGCATCACGCGCGAGGAGGTCGCCCACCTCGCACGGCTGGCGCGTCTGGAGCTGAAGGGCGAAGAACTCGATCACTTCGCCGGCCAGCTCGACGACATCATCGGCGCGGTCGCCCGCGTCTCCGAGGTCGCCGACCAAGACGTACCGCCGACCTCCCACCCGCTGCCGCTGACCAATGTCATGCGCGCGGACGAGGTCCGTCCGTCGCTCACCCCCGAGCAGGCGCTCTCCGGCGCCCCGGCCCAGGAGCAGCAGCGTTTCAAGGTGCCGCAGATCCTGGGGGAGGACTAACACGTCATGACGGACAACACCATCATCATCAAGCTCACGGCCGCCGAGATCGCCGGGAAGATCGCCGCAGGCGAGCTCACCGCGGTCCAGGTCACCGAGGCCCACCTCGCCCGTATCGAGGCCGTCGACGAGAAGGTCCACGCCTTCCTGCACGTCGACCGCGAGGGCGCCCTCGCGCAGGCGCGCGCCGTCGACGAGAAGCGTGCCCGGGGCGAGAAGCTCGGCCCGCTCGCCGGCGTCCCGCTCGCGCTCAAGGACATCTTCACCACGGTCGGCATTCCGACGACCGTCGGTTCGAAGATGCTGGAGGGCTGGATCCCGCCGTACGACGCGACCCTGGTCAAGAACCTCAAGGCCGCCGACGTCGTCATCCTCGGCAAGACCAACATGGACGAGTTCGCGATGGGCTCCTCCACGGAGAACAGCGCGTACGGCCCGACCGGCAACCCCTGGGACCTGACCCGGATCCCCGGCGGCTCCGGCGGTGGCTCCTCGGCCGCCCTCGCCGCGTACGAGGCCCCGCTCGCCATCGGCACGGACACCGGCGGCTCCATCCGCCAGCCCGCCGCCGTCACCGGCACGGTCGGCGTCAAGCCGACCTACGGCGCGGTCTCCCGCTACGGCATGGTGGCCTTCTCCTCCTCCCTCGACCAGGGCGGCCCCTGCGCCCGTACGGTCCTGGACGCGGCCCTCCTGCACGAGGCGATCGCCGGGCACGACCCGCTCGACTCGACCTCCATCGACGCCCCGGTCCCGCCGGTCGTCGAGGCCGCCCGCAACGGCTCGGTCGCCGGCATGCGCGTCGGTGTCGTCAAGCAGTTCCGCGGCGAGGGCTACCAGGCCGGTGTCGTGCAGCGCTTCGACGAGTCGGTCGAGCTGCTCAAGTCGCTGGGCGCCGAGATCGTCGAGCTGGACTGCCCGACCTTCGACCTCGCCCTGTCGGCGTACTACCTGATCGCGCCGTCCGAGTGCTCCTCGAACCTGGCCCGCTTCGACGCCATGCGCTACGGCCTGCGGGTCGGCGACGACGGCACGCGGTCCGCCGAGGACGTCACCGCCCTCACCCGTGAGGCCGGCTTCGGCGACGAGGTCAAGCGCCGCATCATCCTCGGTACGTACGCGCTGAGCTCCGGCTACTACGACGCGTACTACGGCTCGGCCCAGAAGGTCCGTACGCTCATCACCCGTGAGTTCGAGAAGGCCTTCGAGGAGGTGGACGTGATCGTCTCCCCGACGACCCCCACCACCGCCTTCCCGATCGGCGAGCGCGCCGACGACCCGATGGCGATGTACCTCGCGGACCTGTGCACCATCCCGACCAACCTGGCCGGCAACGCCGCGATGTCGCTGCCCTGCGGCCTCGCGCCCGAGGACGGGCTGCCGGTCGGTCTGCAGATCATCGCTCCCGCCCTGAAGGACGACCGGCTGTACAAGGTCGGCGCCGCCGTCGAGGCCGCGTTCGTGGAAAAGTGGGGGCATCCGCTGCTTGAGGAGGCTCCGTCGCTGTGAGTACCAGTGCACTGCAGAAGGCCAAGGGCTTCAAGAAGTCCAAGACCGGCACGTACCTGTCCATCGGCACCACCGCGTTCGGCCTGCTGGGCGTGGTCAAGCGGGGCCGTGCGGCCCGTAGCGAGCACGACACGCTCAAGCTGCTCGACGCCGTCGTGTCCGCCGCCGCCATCGCCACCGGCGTCGCTCTCCTCGTGCGCGAGCTCAAGCGCATCGGTGACGACGACGTCCTGTTCGGCTGAGGCCGAAGGCATCAGAGGGAATTCTCACCGTGACTGTCACTGAACTGCTGTCGTACGACGCGGCCCTCGCGGCGTTCGACCCCGTCATGGGCCTTGAGGTCCATGTCGAGCTCGGCACCAAGACGAAGATGTTCTGCGGCTGCTCGACCGAGCTGGGCGCGGAGCCGAACTCGCAGACCTGTCCGACCTGCCTCGGCCTGCCCGGCTCGCTGCCGGTGGTCAACGCGATCGGCGTCGAGTCCGCCATCAAGATCGGTCTCGCGCTGAACTGCGAGATCGCCGAGTGGTGCCGCTTCGCCCGGAAGAACTACTTCTATCCGGACATGCCGAAGAACTTCCAGACCTCCCAGTACGACGAGCCGATCGCCTTCAACGGCTACCTGGACGTCCAGCTGGAGGACGGCGAGATCTTCCGCGTGGAGATCGAGCGCGCCCACATGGAGGAGGACACCGGAAAGTCGCTGCACGTCGGCGGCGCCACCGGCCGTATCCACGGCGCGTCCCACTCCCTGCTCGACTACAACCGGGCCGGCATCCCGCTCATCGAGATCGTCACCAAGCCGATCGAGGGCGCGGGCGAGCGGGCCCCCGAGGTCGCCAAGGCGTACGTCGCCGAGCTGCGCGAGCTGATCCGCGCCCTCGGTGTCTCCGACGCGCGCATGGACAAGGGCCAGATGCGCTGCGACGTGAACCTGTCGCTGCGTCCGCACGGCGTCGAGAAGTTCGGCACCCGCTCGGAGACGAAGAACGTCAACTCGCTCCGCTCCGTGGAGCGTGCGGCGCGCTTCGAGATCCAGCGCCACGCGGCCGTGCTCACCTCCGGGGGCACGATCATCCAGGAGACCCGTCACTTCCACGAGGACGACGGCTCCACCACCTCCGGCCGCATCAAGGACAACGCCGAGGACTACCGGTACTTCCCGGAGCCCGACCTCGTCCCCGTGGCCCCGGCCCGCGCCTGGGTCGAGGAGCTGCGCGGCGGTCTGCCCGAGCTGCCGCGGGTGCGTCGCAACCGGCTCCGTGAGGAGTGGGGCGTGTCCGAGCTGGACATGCAGTCCATCCTCAACGCGGGCGCGGTCGACTCGATCGTCGCCACGATCGAGGCGGGCGCGGACGCGACCTCGGCCCGCAAGTGGTGGATGGGCGAGCTCGCCCGATCCTCCAACGAGCAGGGCGTCTCGCTCGAGGAGCTGGCGATCACCCCGTCGGACGTGGCCCGGGTCTCCGCCCTGGTCTCCGCCGGCGATCTGAACGACAAGCTGGCCCGTCAGGTCATCGAGGGCGTCCTCGCCGGCGAGGGCACCCCGGACGAGGTCGTCGAGAAGCGCGGTCTGAAGGTCGTCTCCGACGACGGCGCGCTCGGCACGGCGGTCGACGAGGCCATCGCGGGCAACGCGGCCATCGCGGACAAGATCCGCGGCGGCAAGGTCGCGGCGGTCGGCGCCCTCGTGGGCGCGGTCATGAAGGCGACCCGCGGCCAGGCGGACGCGGCGCGCGTGAAGGACCTGATCCTGGAGAAGCTGGGCGTCAGCGAGGGCTGAGCCTCTTCTCGTACGGACATGCGAGCGGCCCCGCACCGGAGTTCCGGTGCGGGGCCGCTCGTCGTCTCCCGTACGCGCTACCGCTTGAGCAGCGGGGCGGCGATGACCGCGTTGCCGGTGTCGTCGCAGGTCGACTCCACCTTGAGCCGGAGCCGCAGGGCCCCTTCGATGTTCAGGGACTTGACGATCGGCTTTCCGAGGTCCACGGTCTCGTTGAAGAGCGCGGGTTGGTCGTCCACGGAGATGACGACCCGCGCGGACTCGATCCTGGAGCCGTCGTCGATCCCCGCGGTGAACTCGAAGATCTTCCACTCGCGGTTGAGGTCGTACTCGACGTACGCGCCGTTGTAGCAGTCGCCGATGAGGGCGGCCCCGTACTCCTTGGTGTCGATCTTGGCGCTGCCGATGACGAAGTCGTCGGGATCGCTGACCGAGGCGAGGGCGGTCAGATCGGCGACGGGCAGGTCCCGCACCGAGCCGGGGTCGTCGGTCGGGCTCGCGGAACCCTCCGGGTCCGTGGTCGGCGTGTCCGTCGGTTCCTCGGAGGTCGGCTGCTCGGAGGTCGGTTCCTGGGTGGGCTCCTCCGTCGGGGCTTCCGTCGTGGGTTCCGTCGTGGCGGGCGCGGATGTGGTGGTCTCGGTGGACGCCCCGCCGCCGGCCTTGTTCTTGCCGTCCTCGCCCTCCTTGGCGCCGAGCAGCTGGACGCCGATCACCGCGAGGACGGCGATCAGGACGACCCCGGCCGCGGCGCCGATGAGCGGCCCCTTGCGACGGCGGCGCGGCGCGGGCGCGGAGGGAGCCGTCGACGCGGGCGCCGGCGCGGCGGGAGGCGTCGGGGGACCGAAGCCGGGCGTCGCGACGGTGGGCGGCTCGGCGGACGGCTCCGGTACGACGGGCTGCGGGGCCGCCGGAGGCTGCGGGCTCACCACGGGCTGGGAAACCACGACCGGCGGCGGGCCGACGGGCGGCTGGGCCACCGGTGCGGCCACCGGCGCGGGCGGCGGGGTCGCGGGCGGGGGCGGGGCCAGGAGAGGCGCAGCGGGCGGTACCGCGGGGGCCGCCACGGGCCGCGCGGTGGGGACCGGCGGGACCGCGTCCTCGACCGTCGCGGGGCGCGAGGTCGTCGTGGACACCATCCCGTGCCGGACGTCCTTGACCCAGGACGACAGGGACAGGGGGCGGTGGTCCGCGTCGGCGGCCGCGATGCTCAGCACCCGCTCGCGCTGCTCCGCCGGCAGCCCCGCGATCTGCGGGAGCGCGCCGAGCGCGGCGACCAGCTGCTCGGGCGCGGGAGGCGGGGACTCCCCGCTGAGCAGGAAGTACGCGATGGCGCCGAAGGCGTAGCGGTCGGTGCTCGGGGTGCGCTTGCCCGCGAAGATCTCGGGTGCCGCGTATCCGGGGGTGAACCACACCTCGGCGGTCTGGTGGTCGGCGGTCAGTTTGCTCAGACCGAAGTCGACCAGGGTGGCCTGGCCGTGCTCGTCGACCATGACGTTGCCCGGGGACAGGTCGCCGTGGACGACCGTCCGTCCCGAGGGCGTGGCCTTCCCGGAGTGCAGCCAGTCCAGGACGTCCGCGAGCTGCTCCAGGGTCCGCATCACCTCGCGCCGTTCGCCCGGCGTGGTGAGCGTGCGCTCGGCCCGCCAGTCGCGCAGGTCGAGGCCGTCGACGTGGTTCATGACGAGAACCAGGGCCCGGCCGGTGATGGTCCCGGACTCGCCGGGGCGGTGGATCGGCGGCCCCTGGAAGTGCTCCCGTACGCCGACCACGCCCGGGCGGTGGACGAAGCGGAGCAGCTCGGCCTGCTCGTTCCACTTCTGGCTGATCCGCTCGAAGACCTCCGGCGTGATCGTCGTCTTCGAGTCGAGGATCTTGACGACGACGGGCTCGGTGCCGCCGGCCAGCTGGATCTCCGCGAGATAGAGCACGGCCTCGCCGCCCCGCCCGATGGACCGGAGGAGCCGGTACCGGTCAGGAGTGGAGTCGGGCCCGATGTGGTGTGCCGTGTTGCTCAAGTTTCCCCCAAGGCACAGTGATTGACAGAGGGTCAGCTTGCCGTTTCGGTGTGGCGGAGGTCAACGCGGGAGTGGTCCCGCGCACCGATCCGGTATGCGAGGGGGGCCCCGGCGCGGGGCGAGGGCGGCCGGAAGTCGCCTGGATTCCCGTCACGGACACCGCGGTCGGGGTCGATGTCGGCCTGGACCACCTGCTGACGCTCTCCACGGGGGAGAAGATCGCCAACCCCCGGCATGGGCGCCGTGACCGTGTCGCTCTTGCCAGGGCCCAGCGGAGCCTTGCTCGCAAGGCTCCGGGCGATGGCGCCAACCGTCGAAAGGCCCGGCGGAAGGTCGCGAAGATCCACGCCCGGATCGCCGATCGGCGGCGTGATGGGCTGCACAAGCTGACGACTCGACTCGTGCGTGAGAACCAAACGCTCGTGATCGAGGACCTGAGTGTGCGGAACATGGTCAAGAACCGGAGCCTCGCCCATGCCATCAGTGATGCGGCCTGGTCGGAGTTTCGGAGCATGTTGGAGTACAAGGCTGCTTGGTACGGGCGGGAAGTGGTCGCGGTCGACCGCTTCTTCCCCTCCTCCAAGCTGTGCTCCCACTGCGGCCGGCTCGCGAAGAGCATGCCGCTGCACGTTCGCACCTGGACGTGCGAGGGCTGCGGCACGGTCCACGACCGGGACGTGAACGCGGCGAAGAACCTCAAGGCCGCCGGGCTGGCGGTGTCGGTCTGTGGAGCCGGTGTAAGACCTCAACGGAGAACTCCGGGCGGGCAGCCGACGACGAAGCAGAAAACCCCACGGCGCGAGCCGTAGGGACCCCCTTCATCAGGAGGGGAGGAAGCCAAGGAGTCCTTCTACGCCGGGCGCCGGGCGGGCGCCCGCCCCGGACGTCTGGCGCCGCACCAGCGGGGCCGCCGGCCGCCCGTCGAGCAGCCCGGCCCGATCCCGCCGTTCACCGGCCGCTGGCGGCCCCAGCCCCCGGCCGTCCAGCGGATGCCCGTCCAGGAGCCCGGCGTCCGCCCGGCCCGCCCCCTGCCGTACCAGCCGGACGCCTCCGCGACCGTCACGCCCGGGGCCGTGACCGTGGCCCTGCGCAACACCGGCCGAGCGAGCGCGCACTTCGCCCTCTACCCGTACGCGGGCGAGTTCTCCGTCCCGCAGCACCGGGACGTCAGGGGCACGGACGAGTGGACCGTCCCCGTCGCGGGTGATCATTACCGCTTCACGATCACCGGCCCGAACGGCTTCCGCCGCGAGTTCGAGGGCTCCGCGGCCGGCGGCGCGGAGCTCGCCACGCGGATCGACCACCACGACCGTGACCTGCACCTCACCGTACGGAACACCGGCCCGGCCCCGCTCGCCTTCACCGTCCGGCCCCTCGGGTACGTGGACGAGGACGACCTCGCCGACTGGACCCGCACGGTCACGGTGAAGCCCGGGAAGACCCGTACGGTCGTGCACTCGGCCGCCGACGCGCACGGCTGGTACGACGTCGAGGTCACCGCGCCCGACGGCTTCCGCCGCCGCCTCATGGGCCACATCGAGAACGGTCGCCCCAGCGTCTCCGGGTGACCCCACCGTCTCCGGGCGGCTCCACTCCGTGTGCGGAGGTCCGGGACCGAGGTCCCGAACCTCCGCACACGGCTGTGAGCATCGACACGAAAGGGGCAAACGATCATTTTTGGCTGCGACAGTAGGCGCAATTAGGTCATGCGTTCTTCTCGGGCTGTTCCCGTGCAAGATCCACGAACCATCCAGGGAGCACGTCCTTTGGCAGCCATCGCACGATGGTGCATCAGGCACCGTCTCGTCGTCGTTCTCCTCTGGCTCCTCGCCCTCGGCGGGGTCGGCACGGGGGCGGTCCTCGCGGGGAGCGCGTACTCCAACGACTACGAGGTCCCCGGCACCGAGTCGGGCCGGGCCACCGCCCTCCTCGACCGCGGGTTCCACGGTCTCGGCGGCGACAGCGACACCATCGTCTGGCACACCGAGCAGGGCAGCGTCCGCGCCGACGCCGTCGAGCAGCGGATGACCGCGATGCTCGACGAGGTCGCCGAGCTGCCCGGCATCGCCGCCGTGACCTCTCCTTACGGGGACACCGCGGACACCGCGGGGCGGATCAGCGAGGACGGGCGCACCGCCTACGCCACCGTCACCTTCGACGCGCAGGCCGATGACATCCCGCAGGCGCAGGCCGAGGCCCTCGTCGACACCGCCAAGGCGGCCGAGGCGAAGGGCGAAGGCCTTCAGGTCGAGCTGGGCGGCACGGCCGTCGCGCTCACCGAGGCCCCCGGCGGCCACATCGCCGAGGTCGTCGGCGTCGCCGTCGCGGCCGTCGTCCTCTTCCTCGCCTTCGGCTCGCTCGCCGCCTCCGTGCTCCCCATCGCGACCGCGCTGGTCAGCGTCGGCATCGCCTACTCCGGGATCGTGCTCCTCGGCCACCTGATGACGGTCGCCGACTTCGCGCCCATGCTGGGCATGCTCGTCGGCCTCGGCGTCGGCATCGACTACGCGCTCTTCATCGTCACCCGGCACCGCAGAGGCCTCAAACGCGGTCTCTCCGTCCCCGAGGCCGCCGAGACCGCCGTCGCCACCACCGGCCGAGCCGTCGTCTTCGCGGGGGCCACCGTCTGCATCGCCCTGCTCGGGATGCTGATCCTGCGCCTCAGCTTCCTCAACGGCGTCGCCATCGCCGCATCCCTCACCGTCGTCCTCACGGTCGCCGCCTCCATCACCCTGCTGCCGGCGCTGCTCTCGCTCATCGGGATGCGTGCCCTGTCCCGGCGGGAGCGGCGGGTCCTCGCCGAGCGCGGGCCGCAGCCCGAGCTCCCCACCGGCTTCGCCGCCCGCTGGTCCGCCTTCGTGGAGCGCCACCCGAAGCTCCTCGGGGCCGTCGCCGCGCTCGTCATGGCCGTCCTCGCGCTGCCCACGCTCTCGCTCCACCTCGGCACCTCCGACCAGGGCAACGGGCCGGCCTCCGCGACCACCCGACAGGCGTACGACCTGATCGCCGACGGCTTCGGGCCGGGCGTCAACGGGCCCCTGACCCTCGTCGCCGGGCTCGACGGCGCCGACGACCGGGTCGCCCTCGACCAGCTGCCGGCCGCGCTCTCCGCCACCCGCGGGGTCGCGTCCGTCTCCCCGGTCACGTACAACAGCTCCGGCGACACTGCCGTCATCACCGTCGTCCCCGACTCCTCGCCCCAGTCCAAGGCGACCAGCGAGCTCGTCGACCGGCTCCGCTCGGACGTCCTCCCGAAGGCCGAGGACGGCACCTCCCTGGAGGTGAACGTCGGCGGCGTCACCGCCTCCTACGACGACTTCGCCGAGATCATCATCGGCAAGCTGCCGCTCTTCGTCGGTGTCGTCATCGCGCTGGGCTGTCTGCTGCTCCTGCTCGCCTTCCGCTCGATCGGCATCCCGCTCAAGGCCGCCGCCATGAACGTGGCCGCCGTCGCCGCCGCCTTCGGCATCGTCGTGGCGATCTTCCAGTGGGGCTGGGGGAGCGAGCTCCTCGGCCTCGGCAGCGCCGGACCGATCGAGCCCTTCCTCCCCGTGATCATGGTCTCCGTCCTCTTCGGACTCTCCATGGACTACCAGGTCTTCCTGGTCAGCCGGATGTACGAGGAGTGGCTGGAGACCGGCGACAACCGGCGGGCGGTCCGGGTCGGCCTCGCCGAGACCAGCCGCGTGATCAACTCCGCCGCCGTCATCATGATCGCGGTCTTCCTCGCCTTCGTCCTCTCCGGCGACCGGGTCATCGCGATGTTCGGCATCGCGCTCGCCGCGGCCGTCGCCCTCGACGCCTTCGTGCTGCGCACCCTGCTCGTCCCCGCGCTCATGCACATGCTCGGCGGGGCGAACTGGTGGCTGCCGAAGAGCCTCGACCGGATCCTGCCGCGGATCAGCATCGAGCCGCCCGAGAGCCGCGCCGCGGCGGACGCCCGTGCGAAGATCCCGGGGCAACGTGTGACGGTTTCGACGGCCGAGGAGAACGACGATGTTCGCGATATCGCTGGGTGACGACGGTGCCGAGCTGCGGCCCCTGGAGCCCTGGCAGGCCGAGGAGTTCCTGGCCCACATGGACCGGGGCCGGGAGTTCGTCGGGGAGCACATCGCTCTTCCGGACTTCGTCGCGGACCTCGACTCCGCCCGTTCCTTCCTCCGTTCGTACGCGGAGAAGGCCGCGAACGACGCCGGACGCATCTACGGCATCTGGACCGACGGCACCCTCGTCGGCGGCGTCCTCTTCCGCACCATGGACGTGCAGTACGGCTCCGCGGAGGCGGGCTGCTGGCTGGAGCCCACGGCCGCAGGGAAGGGCCTGATCACCCGGGCCTGCCGGGTCATCATCGACTGGGCGATCGAGGAGCGCGGCATCCACCGCGTCGAATGGCACGCCTCCTCGAAGAACGAGCCGAGCATCGCCGTCGCCCGCCGCCTCGGGATGACCCGGGAGGGCGTGCTGCGCGAGAACTACCCGCACCGCGGCTTCCGCGCGGACACCGAGGTCTGGGCCGTCCTCGCGACCGAGTGGCGCGCCGCCAAGGCCGCGGCGAAGACCGAGGCCAGGACCGCGGCGTCTTAAGACCGTTCTCATGTGCGACACCTAGCGTGCGCCGCATGGACATCACGAAGACCGACGAGAAGACCGAAGAGACGGCGCCGGAGCCCGACGCCGTCCCTGAGGCCGAGGCGGCCCCGAAGACCGAGACGGCCCCGAAGGCCGACGCCGACGCCGAGCAGGACGACGAGCAGCAGGACCAGCTGGACGAGCTCGACGAGCTGGACGAGCTCGACGACGAGGCCGCCCCCGTCGGCACCGGTGTCGGCGCCGGCGGCGCGGCCGTGGTCTCCGCGGCCCTCGGCGCCGTCGCGCTCACCGGCACCTGGACCGGCAAGGTCGTCTCCGAGCGCGAGACGCTCATCGGGCAGATCAACACCTCCCAGGCCGGCACCCCGGCCCAGCAGATCTCCGAGATCTACGGCGACGCCTGGCACAGCACCGCGCTGGTCAACGGCGTCTTCGCGCTGCTCGCGCTGGTCACCGCCGTCCTCGTCCTGGTCCTCGCCCGCCCCGAGCGTCCCGTCTGGGTCCGCGCGGTCGCCCTCGCCGGCGCCGTCCTGGGCGGTCTCGGGCTGCTCCTGTCGGTCGGTACCTACTTCGACCTCTTCCTGAGCCTGCCCACCGCCGGGTCCTGAGGCGGTCCTGGCCGGGTCCTGAGGTGGTCATGGACGGTCCTGAGGTGGGGACCCGGACCGTCTAAGGCACCCCTAGGGCCCGCCTAAGGCCCACCGCCCCCCGAACATGCGGCACTCGCCCGATGTGGCCGCACCCCCTGGGAGCCGAGAGTAGAGGCATCGCAAGGAGCGATACCGAAACCCGGAGCAACCAGGGAGCACCCCATGTTCGAGTACGAACTCCACCGCATGGACCACGCCCGGCTCGTCCGCGAGGCCGCCGCCCAGCGCCTGTCCCACGAGGCCGCCGAGTCCACCGGCTCCGCCCGGGGCCTGCGCCGCTTCGGCCGACGCAGTGGGGGCGACGACACCGAGGGGCGGGTGAGCGACACCGAACGCGACCACTTCGTCCGGGCCGCGTGACCCCCGTATGAGCGCATGCACGGACGGCTGTGCGATGCTCGGCGCCGTGGAGACCAGGTCAGTCAGCCCCGTCTTCGTCGGCCGCGCCGGCGAATTCACCGCCCTCACCGAGGCGCTCTCCCGCGCGACCGCGGGAGAGCCCCAGGCGCTGCTCGTCGGCGGTGAGGCGGGCGTCGGCAAGACCCGGCTCATCGAGGAGTTCCTCGACACGGCCTGTGACCGGGGCGCCGTCGTCGCCGTCGGCGGCTGCGTCGAACTAGGCGCCGACGGTCTGCCCTTCGCGCCCTTCGCCACAGCCCTGCGCTCGCTCCGCCGCAAGCTCCCCGAGGAGCTGACCGCCGCCGCAGAAGGCCAGGAGGGCGAACTCGCCCGGCTCCTGCCCGAACTGGGCGACCCCGGCAGCCACGAGTCCTCCGACGAGGACTCCACCGCGCGCCTCTTCGAACTGACGGTACGGCTCCTGGAGCGGCTCGCCGCCGACCGTACGGTCGTGCTCGTCCTGGAGGACCTGCACTGGGCCGACGCCTCCACCCGGCACCTCCTCACCTACCTCCTCCGCACCCTGCGCCGCGGCAGGATCGTGGTCGTCGCCAGTTACCGCGCCGACGACATCCACCGCCGCCACCCGCTGCGCCCCCTCCTCGCCGAACTCGACCGGCTCCGCACCATCCGCCGCATCGAGCTCTCCCGCTTCACCCGCACCGAGGTCCACCGCCAGCTCACCGGCATCCTCGCCGCCGAACCCTCACCCGGGCTCGTCGAGGAGGTCTTCGAACGCTCCGACGGCAACGCCTTCTTCGTCGAGGAGCTCGTCGTCTCCCACGAGGCCGGCTGCGCCCCCGGACAGCTCAGCGACTCCCTGCGCGACCTGCTGCTCGTCCGGGTCGAGGCGCTCCCCGAGGACGCCCAGCGGGTCGCCAGGATCGTCGCCGAAGGCGGCTCCACCGTCGAGTACGGCCTGCTCGCCGCCGTCGCCCGGCTCAGCGAGGACGAGCTCATCGGGGCGCTCCGGGCCGCCGTCGGCGCCAACCTCCTGCTCGCCGTCCCCGACGGCGACGGCTACCGCTTCCGGCACTCCCTCGTCCGCGAGGCCGTCAGCGACGACCTGCTCCCCGGCGAACGCTCCCGCCTCAACCGGCGCTACGCCGAGGCCCTGGAGGCCGACCCCGGCCTCGTCCGGCCCGACGAGCGGGCCACCCGGCTCGCCACGTACTGGTACCACGCGCACGACACGTCCAAGGCCCTGCCCGCCGTCCTCCGCGCCTCCGTCGCCACCCGCAAGCGCCACGCGTACGCCGAGCAGCTCCGGCTCCTGGAGCGGGCCATGGAGCTCTGGGACGAGGCCCCCGCCGAGGTCCGCCGTGAGCTGCGCCCCATGGACTACGCCGAGGCCTACCCGCCCTGCGGCTGCGACCCCGAGACCACCCCGCTGAGCTACCTCGACCTCCTCGCCGAGGCCGCCGTCGCCGCCCGGCTCAGCGGCGAACGCGAACGCGCCCTGAAGATCGGCAGGATGGCGCTGCGCCTCCTCGACGGCGAGGACGTCAACGACCCCCTGCGGGCCGCCTGGTTCTGGACCGAGAAGGCCCGGCTCCAGTCCAACCTCGGCCTGGGCGACGGCTCCGAGGAGATCGCCCGCGCCCAGGAGCTCGTGAAGGGCCTTCCGCCGTCGGCCGTCCACGCGGTCGTCCTCGTCGGCGCCGCCGGCTGGGGCATGCTCCGCAACCCCGGTCCCGAGGCCCTCGCCGCCGCCGAACGCGCCGTCGAGTACGCCCGGCACGTCAAGGCCGAGTCGATCGAACTCAACGCCCGCCTCACCCTCGGCAGCATCATGACCGCCGCCGGGGACGTCGAGGCAGGTCTCGCCGAGATGCACGAGGTACGGGAGCGGACCACCGACCTCGGCCAGTTCAGCGAGGCCTCACGCGCCCACATCAACATCTCCTCCTCCCTTGAGGGCCTCGGCCGCTCCCACGAGGCCGTCGAGATCGCCGACTCCGGCATCCGCCTGGCCCGCTCGTACGGACTCGTCGACAGCGTCGGCTGGATCGAGGCCAACCGCGCCGAGTCCCTCTTCTCCCTGGGCCGCTGGGACGAGACACGGGAGCTCGCCGAACGGCTCCAGCACTCGGCGACCAGCACCAAGCCCCGCGGCTCGGCCTCCCTCCGCCTCGCCCAGCTCGCCGCCGCCCGGGGCGAGACCGACGCGGCCGTTCGCTACCTCGCCGACGCCCGCACCGTCTACGGCACCCGCGACCTGCTCCCGCAGTACACCCTGCCCATGGCCCAGGTCGCGCTCGCCGTGGCCGCCGCCGAGGGCCGCGTCCGGGACGTCCGGACCCAGCTCGCCGCCGCCGTGGAGGCCGGCTTCCCGCCCGGCACCCACCGGTACGGCTGGCCTCTCGTCCTCACTGCCGCCACCGCCGAGGCCGACAGCCGGGGACTGCCCGCCGCCGACGAGGGCCGTGCCGAGGCGCTCGACCTGATCCGCCGCTGCACCCGCGGCCTCGCCGCCCCTGCCCCGGTCTGGGCCGCCCACTCCCTGCAGGTGTCCCAGGAGCTCGCCCGCGCCGAGGGCCGTGAGTCCGCCGACCGCTGGGCCGAGATCGTCGCCGCCTACGAGCCGCTGGACCGCCCGGCCCAGCTGGCCCGCGCCCGCCACCGCCTCGCCGACGCCCTGCTCGTCGAGGGCGGCCATCGCGAGGAGGCCACGGCGCTGCTGCGCGAGGCCCACGCCACCGCCGTCGGCCTCGGGGCCCGCACGCTCCGCGAGGACGTGGAACTCCTCGCCGCCCGGGCCCGTCTCTCCCTGGTGCCCGAGACACGGACTCCGGCACCCCCGGAACCCGGCGACGACAGCTTCGGCCTGACCCCCCGCGAGCAGGACGTGCTCCGCCTGGTCGCGGCCGGCCGCACCAACCGGCAGATCGCCGAGGAGCTCTTCATCTCACCGAAGACGGCGAGCGTCCACGTCTCCAACATCCTCGCCAAGCTCGGCGTCGCCGGCCGCGGCGAGGCCGCCGCCCTCGCCCACCGCCTCCACCTCCTCGACACGACGCTCTGACCCCGGTCGGGGGATCCGTATCGTCACGCGGCCCGAGGTCAGGTCTATCGGGCCGCGCGCCGGGTCCGCGTCCCCCGGGTCCTCCCTGGTCAGGGCCTGTCTGCGGCGTTCCTCCTCGGCGTGCCTGCGCCCCGGCGCGAAGAACTCGTCCAGCCCGCCGAACACGGTCACCGCCCTCTCTACCTCACCTCCAGCCGGAGGATCCTGTCGTCGCCGTCCTCGGGCGTGCCCCGGGCGTCGGTCTCGCTGGTCACGAGCCACAGCCGGCCGTCACCGCCGGCGAGGACCGTGCGCAGCCGTCCGTACGTACCCTTCAGGAACGCCTCGGGCTCCCCGGAGCGTTCCGTTCCGGAGAGCGGTACGCGCCACAGCCGCTCGCCCCTGAGCCCGGCCATCCAGATCGCGCCCCGCGCGTACGCGATGCCGCTGGGGGAGGCCTCCGAGGGCGGCCACTGGGCCACGGGGTCCACGAACCCGGCCTTCCCGGCCCGCCCCTCGACCTCCGGCCAGCCGTAGTTGCGCCCCGGCCTGACCAGGTTCAGTTCGTCCCAGGTGTTCTGCCCGAACTCGGCCGCCCACAGCCGCCCCTCCGCGTCCCAGGCGATCCCCTGCACGTTCCGGTGCCCGTACGAGTAGACCACCGAGCCGGGGAAGGGGTTGCCGGGCGCCGGGCGGCCTTCGGGCGTCATCCTCAGGATCTTCCCGCCGAGCGAGGACCGGTCCTGGGCGAGCCCCGTCAGGCCCGTCTCGCCCGTGCCCGCGTACAGCATCCCGTCGGGCCCGAACGCGATCCGCCCGCCGTTGTGCACGAACCCCTTCGGGATGCCGGTGAGCACCGGCTGCGGCACCCCGAGCCGGTCGCCGTCCCCGCCTCCGTACCGCATGCGCACGATCCGGTTGTCGTGCGCGGCCGTCAGATACGCGTACACCCAGCCGTCGCGGACCGCGATCCCGAGGAGGCCGCCCTCGCCGGCCCGGACGACCCCGGGCACCTCGCCGAGCGGGGTCTTCGCGCCGGTCTTCCCGTCGACCCGGGTGACCGTCCCCTCGTCCCGCGAGGAGACGAGCAGGTCGCCGCCGGGCAGCTCCGCGAGCCCCCAGGGCGACGCCAGCCCCTCGGTGAGGGTGCCCGCCACCGTGACCCGGCCGTCGCGCGTGGAGGTCGGGGCCGCGGCCGGGACAGAGGCCGATGCCGTCGCCGGAGCCGTACGGGAGGGCTCACCGCCCCCGCCGCCCCCGCCCGACGAGCACCCCGCCACGAGCAGGAGCGCGGCGGTGCCCCACAAGGCCTTCAGCACAGCAGGACGGCTCATGGTCCGGTCCCCTTCGACGAGTCGAGTGGCTTCCTCACACCTTTGATACACCGCTCGACCCGATCGGGTTCCCGCCCACCGACGGCGAGTTTGGCGGGGCGTCAGTCCCACGACCCCCGGGGCGCCGGAAGCGCCGCGATCTCCGCGAGATCGCCCGCCGTCAGCCGCAGCCCGGCCGCCCGCGCGTTCTCCACCACCCACCGCTCCCGCTTCGCCCCCGGCACCGGCACGACGTGCGGTCCGCGTCCGAGCACCCACGCCAGCGCCACCTGCGCCGGTGTGACGTCGTCCCCGTGCCGTGCGGCGACCCGCCGCAAGCCCGCCACCAGCGGCTGGTTCGCCGCCATCATCTCGGCAGTGAACCGCGGGTGCCGGGCGCGCGGATCGTCCGACTCGAAGCCGCCGCCCGGCGTCAGCGTGCCGGTCAGGAAGCCGCTCCCCAGCGGCATCGCCGCCAGGAATCCCACCCCGCGCGCCGCGCACCAGGGCAGCAGCCGGACGAGCGCCTCCGGCGACCACACCGACAGCTCGGCCTCGACCGCCGCCACCGGGAAGACCTGCTGGATCCGCTCCAGTTGGCGGATCGTTCCCTCGTACCCGTCACGGGCGCTGCCGGTCGCGCCCCTGCGGGCCGACCGCGCGCCGACCGCACACAGCCCGAGCGCCCGCACCTTGCCCGCCGCGACCAGCTCGGCCATCGCGCCCCAGGTCTCCTCGACGGGTACCTCGGGGTCCGCGCGGTGCAGTTGGTACAGGTCGATGACCTCGGTCTGCAACCGTCGCAGCGAGGCGTCGCAGGCCCGACGCACGTACCCCGGCCTGCCGTTGGCGACCACGTGCTGGTCGCCGACGAGCAGTCCGCACTTCGTCGAGACGAAGGCCTCCGCCCGCCGCTCCTTCAACACCCGCCCCAGCAGCAGCTCGTTGGTGAACGGCCCGTACATGTCGGCGGTGTCGAGCAGGCTCACCCCGGCGTCCAGTGCCGCGTGCACGGTCCGCAGCGAGCGGTCCCCACGCTGTTCCGAACGCCTGTACGCCCAGTTCATCGGCATGCACCCCAGGCCGATCGCACCCACGTCGAGCGCCGTCGCCCCGATAGTCCTGCGCTCCACCTGCCGGTACCCCTCCCTGTGCCCTCCCCCAAAGTAACCAATGGCGTGCGGGATTCTTCGCATAGCCTCCCGGTCATGACATTCGAAGACACCGCCACCGACGTGTGGCTCCCGGTTCCCGCGGACGAGATCGAAGGACTGCCCGATCCGGGCGAGTCCGGCCTGAACTACCGCTTCTGGGACGGCGGACCGGAGTTCCCCGCCGATCCCGCGCGCTGCGCCTTCTACGTCGTCCCGTACATGAAGGGGTCGGAGATCGCCGTGCGGCCGCTGGCGGCGATGACCTCCGTCCGGGCCGTGCAGACCCTCTCCGCGGGCATCGACCACGTCACTCCCGGCATCGCCTCGCTGCGGTCCGGGGTCGCCCTCTGCAACGCGAAGGGCGTGCACGAGGCCAGCACCGCCGAACTCACGCTCGCGCTGATCCTGGCCTCGCTGCGCGGCATCCCCGGGTTCGTGCGCGGCCAGGACGCCGAGGAGTGGCGGGCCGGCTTCTACCCGGCGCTCGCCGACAAGTCCGTACTGATCGTGGGGTACGGGTCGATCGGCGCCGCCATCGAGGACCGGCTCGCGCCGTTCGAGTGCGCGCGGGTGGCGCGCGTCGCGCGCTCCGCGCGCACCTCGGAGCGCGGCCCGGTCCAGGCCCTGGCGGAGCTGCCCGCGCTGCTCCCGGAGGCCGACGTGGTCGTCCTCTCGACGCCGCTCACCCCCGCGACCCACCACCTCGTCGACGCCGGATTCCTGGCCAGGATGAAGGACGGGGCGCTCCTCGTGAACGTCGCCCGCGGGCCGGTCGTCGACACGACGGCGCTGCTCAAGGAGGTCGAGAGCGGACGGATCACGGCGGCGCTCGACGTCACCGACCCGGAACCGCTGCCGAGCGGGCATCCTTTGTGGCACGCTCCGGGTGTCCTGATCAGTCCCCATGTGGGCGGTTCCACTTCGGCGTTCATGCCGAGGGCGAAGCGGCTGATCGCGGGGCAGCTGCGGCGGTTCGCGGCGGGGGAGGGGCTGGCGAACGTCCTCCTCACCACCGGCTGAGTGCCGGAGGGTCGTCGTGGGCGGGGCCGGGCGCAGTGCGCCCCGACACGCGCCGCCCGCAAGCCCCCAGGTAGTCACGGAGAGTACTGCACCCCTGTCCCTGAGTGACGGTCCTGGTGTATCGTCCCCGATGGGGGACTGCGTCGATGACGGGCTGACGCTGGGGAGCGAAGTGACGGGTCATCAGATTTCGAGGGGGGCGGCGGGTGAAGCACGTCCGGAGGGCCGACGATCCGACGCGGCGTCGTCGCCGCCGGCACGCCTCCCGCGTCTCACTGCCGGCCTCGCGCGTACGGTGCCGGGCCAGGCCACGCCGCGCCGCGCACCACGCGCCGCCGGGCCGCACGACTGCGACGGGCACGCCACCGGAGGTGCCGAGGAGCCGCCCGCGCGTCCGCACGAGCCGTCCGGGTGCGGTGGCGCGACACCGGAGGGCCCGGTGAGCGCGTCCGGGGCGGTCATGGCGCGCAGCGCCGTCGGCGGAGACGCCGGACACCCCGGCCGCGACCGCCAGGGCATCGGCTCGGTCTTCGCCCAGATCGCCCTGGGACTCATCTGCGCGGGATACACGACCGGCGCCTCGCTCGGCTGGGGGTCACCGGAGCTCGCGCTCTTCATGGGCGACTTCGGGCTGAGCGTCGCCGCGCTCACCGCCGCCGTCTCCTGCTTTCTCTACGCCCGCGCCCACCACGGCAGCGACCGTCCGGCGTGGCTGCTCTTCGCCTTCTCCTCCTTCATGGCCGCCGCGGGGAACGCGGTGTGGGGGTGGTACGAGGTGGTCCTGCGGACGCAGGTGCCCGACTCGTCCATCGCCGACGTCTTCTTCCTGCTCTTCGCGCCGCCCGCCGTCGTCGGACTCCTCGTCCTGGCCAAGAAGCCCGTCACCCGGGCCGGCTGGGTCTGCCTCGCGCTCGACGCCTGGCTCATCGCCGGCTCCCTGCTCACGCTCTCCTGGAGCCTCGCCCTCGCCCGCACCGCGCAGTTCGACGGCGAGTCCGTCGCCCAGGCCGCGCTGTCGCTCGCGTACCCGCTGCTGGACATCGTGCTCGTCAGCATGGTCCTGGCCCTGCACTTCCGGCGCTCCCAGGCGAACCGCTCGGCGACCAACACCGCCATCGCCGCGCTCGCCCTGACCGTCCTGTGCGACGCCCTGTTCACCTCGCCGCTGCTCCGCGAGAACTACGCCTCCGGCCAGCTCCTCGACGCCGGCTGGTTCGCCGGTTCGCTGCTCCTCGCGTACGCCCCCTGGGGGGTGCGGCGCCTGCCCGACAGCACGGCCACCGCCCGCGGCCCCTGGCTGCACAGCCGCCCGGTCGCCGGCTCGCTCGCCGCCCTCACCCCGTACCTCGCGGCCGCGGTCTGCACCCTCGGCATCCTGTACAACGTCGTCGAGGGGCGCAGGATCGACCGGGTCGTCGTCCTCACCGGCTGCGCGGTCGTCCTCGCCCTCGTCGTCCGGCAGGGCATCATGCTCCTCGACAACATCGCGCTGACCCACGAACTGGCACACAAGGAGAACCACTTCCGGTCCCTCGTGCAGGGGTCGAGCGACGTCATCATGATCGCCGCGCCGACCGGCATACTCCGCTACGTCAGCCCGGCCGCCGCCGGTGTGTACGGGCGCGACGCCGAGGAGCTCATCGGCTCCGAGCTCGCCTCCCTCATCCATCCCGAGGACCTCGGCGCCGTCGTCCACGAGGTGCGCCGCTTCCTCGCGGCCTCGCCCGCCGAGGAGCCCACCACCCGCATCGAGTGCCGTTTCCGCTCCGGCCATGGGGGTACCTCCCGCTCTGGGGGCACCTCCCGGCCGGAGGCTGGGGGAGAAGCCGAGAGTGGGGGAGAAGCCGAGAGTGGGGGAGACTGGCTCAACGTCGAGTCGACGGTCAACCGCCACCAGGGCGGCCTCATCTTCAACAGCCGGGACGTGACCGAACGGGTCCGGCTCCAGGCCCAGTTGCAGCACAACGCGGAGCACGACCCGCTGACCGACCTGCCCAACCGGGCGCTCTTCACGCGGCGGGTCCGGCAGGCGCTCGGCGGCCGCCGGGCCTCCGACCCCGGCACCGCCGTGCTCTTCATCGACCTCGACGGCTTCAAGGGCGTCAACGACCGCCTAGGCCACCAGGCGGGCGACGAACTCCTCGTCCAGGCCGCCCGCCGGCTCCAGGAGTCCGTACGGGCCGGGGACACGGCCGCGCGGCTCGGCGGCGACGAGTTCGCCGCCCTCATCCTCGGCGACGGCGGCCGCGACCAGGCCGCCCGCGAGTGCCAGGTCCAGGAGATCGCCGACCGCCTCCGGCTCACGCTCTCCCAGCCGTACCGCGTGGACGGCGGCAACGAGGTCCGGGTCGCCGCCTCCATCGGCGTCGCCTTCGCCGAACCGGGCATCGAGGCGGGAGACCTCCTGCGCAACGCCGACCTCGCCATGTACCGGGCCAAGGCCGCGGGCAAGGACCGGGTCGAGCTCTACAAGCCCCAGATGCAGGCCGAGGTCGTCCGGCGCACCGAGCTGGCCGCCCGCCTGCGCACCGCCCTCCACGACGGCGAGTTCGCCCTGCTCCACCAGCCGGTCGTCGACCTCGCCACCGGCCGGATCTCGGCCGTCAGCGCCCAGGCGCGCTGGCGCTCGACCCAGGGCATCCTCTTCACCCCCGCCGAGTACCTCCGCGTCACCGACGACGGCGAGCGCACCGCCGAGCTCGGCCGCTGGCTCCTCGAAGAGGCCGTGGAGCAGGCCGCCGAGCGGGCGGGAATCGGCCATCGTGCACCGGTCTCCATCCGGCTGTCCGCCCGCCGCCTCCTGGACCGCTCGCTCCCGCTCGGCTCGGTCGAGTCACTGCTGACCCGGCACGGACTGGCGTCCGGGTCGCTGATCATCGAGCTCGCCGACAGCGACCCCCGGACCTCGCTCGACGAGCTCGAACAGCGCCTGGTGACCCTGCGCCGTCTCGGGGTGCGGATCGCCCTCGACGGATTCGGCAGTGGACATGTGGCGATCGACGCACTGCGGCGGCTTCCCGTCGACATACTGAAGCTGGACCGGGGACTCGTCGAGGGCGTGGTCGAGTCCGCCCGGCTCCGCAAGATCACCAGAGGTGTGCTCCGTATCGCCGGCGAGCTCGGGATGCAGACGGTCGCCGAGGGCGTCGACGTGCCGGAGCAGGTGCTCGCCCTGCGCGCCATGGGCTGCAGTCACGCCCAGGGCATGGCCTTCTCGGGCCCGCTCGACGAATACCGCCTGCGCAGAGCCCTCGTACGGGACGAGTACCCCCTCCCCGGAACGGTCCCCGTACGGGTCGGGAACCGTCCCCCGTTTCGCTCAAATACTGAGACGCCCGTCCCACCCACTTGACACCGGTGAGGTGGGAGAGGGAGGGTCAGTGCCATGCGCACCCGAATTCTCGTACTTGGAAAGCGCGTCGGCTGAAGCGGGGCCATCGAAGGCCCAGCTGAGAAAGCACCCGACGCGCTCCCCTCGCTTGCCTCACGGCACGAGGGGTTTTTTGTTGCACTGGCTCACCCCCAAGTCGTCCTAAACCTCGCAAAAACCCTCTGCTTCGAGAAGAGATGCTGATGACCGACCAGGCCACCGGGCACCATCCGCAGCCGCGGCCCCGTAGCGGCGCGCAGCCCGCCACCACCGTCGAGCACGTCACGGGCGCGCAGGCCCTCATCCGCTCTCTCGAGGAAGTCGGCGCCGACACGGTCTTCGGCATTCCGGGCGGCTGCATCCTCCCGGCCTACGACCCGATGATGGACTCGGAGAAGGTGCGCCACATCCTGGTCCGGCACGAGCAGGGCGCGGGCCACGCCGCCACCGGCTACGCGCAGGCCACCGGCAAGGTCGGCGTCTGCATGGCGACCTCCGGCCCCGGCGCGACCAACCTCGTCACCCCGATCGCCGACGCGCACATGGACTCCGTCCCGCTCGTCGCGATCACCGGCCAGGTCGCCTCCAAGGCCATCGGCACGGACGCCTTCCAGGAGGCGGACATCTGCGGCATCACGATGCCGATCACCAAGCACAACTTCCTCGTCACCAAGGCCGCGGACATCCCGCGGACGATCGCCGAGGCCTTCCACATCGCCTCCACCGGCCGCCCCGGCCCGGTCCTGGTCGACATCGCGAAGGACGCCCTGCAGGCGAAGACCACCTTCAGCTGGCCGCCGCAGACCGACCTGCCCGGCTACCGCCCGGTGACCAAGCCGCACGCCAAGCAGATCCGCGAGGCCGCGAAGCTGATCTCCGCCGCCAAGCGGCCCGTCCTGTACGTCGGCGGCGGCGTCATCAAGGCCGGCGCCACCGCCGAGCTGAAGATCCTCGCCGAGCTCACCGGCGCCCCGGTCACCACCACCCTGATGGCCCTCGGCGCCTTCCCCGACAGCCACCCGCTGCACGTCGGCATGCCGGGCATGCACGGCGCGGTCACCGCCGTCACCGCGCTCCAGAAGGCCGACCTGATCGTCGCCCTCGGCGCCCGCTTCGACGACCGCGTCACCGGCAAGCTCGACAGCTTCGCCCCGTACGCCAAGATCGTCCACGCGGACATCGACCCGGCCGAGATCGGCAAGAACCGCGCCGCCGACGTCCCGATCGTCGGTGACGCCCGCGAGGTCATCGCCGACCTGATCCAGGCCGTCCAGGCCGAGCACAGCGAGGGCAACAAGGGCGACTACACCGCCTGGTGGAGCGACCTGAACCGCTGGCGCGAGACCTACCCGCTCGGCTACGACCTGCCGGAGGACGGCAGCCTCTCGCCGCAGCAGGTCATCCAGCGCATCGGCGCGCTCGCCCCCGAGGGCACGATCTTCACCGCGGGCGTCGGCCAGCACCAGATGTGGGCCGCCCACTTCATCGACTACGAGCGGCCGGCCACCTGGCTGAACTCCGGCGGCCTCGGCACGATGGGGTACGCGGTCCCCGCCGCGATGGGCGCCAAGGCCGGCATGCCGGACCGCACGGTCTGGGCGGTCGACGGCGACGGTTGCTTCCAGATGACCAATCAGGAGCTCACCACCTGCGCGCTGAACAACATCCCGATCAAGGTCGCCATCATCAACAACGGCGCCCTCGGCATGGTCCGCCAGTGGCAGACGCTGTTCTACAACCAGCGCTACTCCAACACCGTCCTGCACTCCGGCCCGGACGACGTCCAGGCCAACAAGGGCACCCGCGTCCCCGACTTCGTCAAGCTCTCCGAGGCCATGGGCTGTGTCGCCCTGCGCTGTGAGGACCCGGCCGACCTGGACAAGGTCATCGCCGAGGCGAACGCCATCAACGACCGGCCGGTCGTCATCGACTTCATCGTCCACGAGGACGCCCAGGTCTGGCCGATGGTCGCCGCGGGCACCTCGAACGACGAGGTCATGGCCGCGCGGGGCGTCCGCCCCGACTTCGGTGACGGCGAAGACGACTGACGGCGAAGAGCGAAAAAGGAAGAGACCCAGACATGTCCACCAAGCACACGCTCTCCGTTCTCGTCGAGAACACGCCCGGCATCCTCGCCCGGATCGCCGCGCTCTTCTCCCGCCGCGGCTTCAACATCGACTCCCTCGCGGTCGGCGTCACCGAGCACCCCGACATCTCCCGCATCACCATCGTGGTCAATGTCGAGGACCTGCCCCTGGAGCAGGTGACCAAGCAGCTCAACAAGCTGGTCAACGTCCTGAAGATCGTCGAACTCGAGCCCAGCGCCGCGATCCAGCGCGAGCTCGTCCTGGTGAAGGTCCGCGCCGACAACGAGACCCGCTCCCAGATCGTCGAGATCGTGCAGCTGTTCCGCGCCAAGACCGTGGACGTCTCGCCCGAGGCGGTCACCATCGAGGCCACCGGTTCGAGTGACAAGCTCGACGCGATGCTCAAGATGCTGGAGCAGTTCGGCGTCAAGGAGCTCGTCCAGTCGGGCACGATCGCCATAGGGCGTGGTTCCCGGTCCATCACGGACCGGTCCCTGCGGGCCCTCGACCGCAGCGCCTGAGAGTCATCGGAGGTCAACCGCCGGTCCACCCGGCGGTCCGACTGACGAGACCACAAAGCTTCCCTCAAGCGCTCCGCCGTACGGTGGGACGCAACACCAGCACCTCAAGGAGATTTCCAGTGGCCGAGCTGTTCTACGACGACGACGCCGACCTGTCCATCATCCAGGGCCGCAAGGTCGCGGTGATCGGCTACGGCAGCCAGGGTCACGCCCACGCGCTGTCCCTCCGTGACTCCGGTGTCGACGTCCGCGTCGGCCTCCAGGAGGGCTCGAAGTCCAAGGCCAAGGCCGAGGAGCAGGGCCTGCGCGTCGTCTCCGTCGCCGAGGCCGCGGCCGAGGCCGACCTCATCATGATCCTGACCCCGGACCCGATCCAGGCCCAGGTCTACGAGGAGTCCATCAAGGACAACCTGAAGGCGGGCGACGCGCTCTTCTTCGGTCACGGCCTGAACGTCCGCTACGGCTTCATCAAGGTGCCCGAGGGCATCGACGTCGCCCTGGTCGCCCCGAAGGGCCCGGGCCACCTGGTCCGTCGTCAGTACGAGGAGGGCCGCGGCGTTCCGTGCATCGCGGCCGTCGAGCAGGACGCGACCGGCAACGCCTTCGCGCTGGCGCTCTCGTACGCCAAGGGCATCGGCGGCACCCGCGCCGGCGTCATCAAGACGACCTTCACCGAGGAGACCGAGACCGACCTGTTCGGTGAGCAGGCCGTCCTCTGCGGTGGCACCGCGGCGCTGGTCAAGGCGGGCTTCGAGACCCTGACCGAGGCCGGCTACCAGCCGGAGATCGCGTACTTCGAGTGCCTCCACGAGCTGAAGCTCATCGTCGACCTCATGTACGAGGGCGGCCTGGAGAAGATGCGCTGGTCGGTCTCCGAGACCGCCGAGTGGGGCGACTACGTCACCGGCCCGCGGATCATCACCGCCGACACCAAGGCCGAGATGAAGAAGGTCCTCGCGGAGATCCAGGACGGCACCTTCGCCAAGGAGTGGATGGCCGAGTACCACGGCGGCCTGAAGAAGTACAACGAGTACAAGACCCAGGACGCCAACCACCTCCTGGAGACCACCGGCAAGGAGCTGCGGAAGCTCATGAGCTGGGTGAACGACGAGGAGGCGTAAGCCTTCGGGGGCGGGGCCGGACAGTGTGTTCGGCCCCGCCCCACTTCGTTGGACACCTCGTCCAACCACGGACGGGTGATCCTTCCAACGAGGCGTATGAGCTGCGCCGACGCACCACTACACTTCTCAACAACATACGCGTCAGGCCCACAGCGTCGTGCGCTTTCACGCGGCAAGCCCCCTCCACCGCCTGCGGCCGTCGGGACGGCCGTCCGCACTGGATCTGTGAGGACTCACGTGAGCTCGAAACCTGTCGTACTCATCGCTGAAGAGCTGTCGCCCGCCACCGTCGACGCGCTGGGCCCGGACTTCGAGATCCGGCACTGCAACGGCGCCGACCGCGCCGAGCTGATCCCCGCCATCGCGGACGTGGACGCGATCCTGGTCCGCTCCGCGACCAAGGTCGACGCCGAGGCCCTCGCCGCCGCGAAGAAGCTCCGGGTCGTCGCCCGTGCCGGCGTCGGTCTGGACAACGTCGACGTCTCCGCCGCCACCAAGGCCGGCGTGATGGTCGTCAACGCCCCGACCTCGAACATCGTCACCGCCGCCGAACTCGCGTGCGGTCTGCTCGTCGCCACCGCGCGCAACATCCCGCAGGCCAACACCGCGCTGAAGAACGGCGAGTGGAAGCGCAACAAGTACACGGGTGTCGAGCTGAGCGAGAAGACCCTCGGCGTCGTCGGCCTCGGCCGCATCGGCGTCCTGGTCGCCCAGCGGATGTCGGCCTTCGGCATGAAGATCGTCGCGTACGACCCCTACGTGCAGCCCGCCCGCGCCGCCCAGATGGGCGTGAAGCTGCTGGCTCTCGACGAGCTCCTCGAGGTCGCGGACTTCATCACCGTCCACCTGCCGAAGACCCCGGAGACCCTCGGTCTCATCGGCGACGAGGCGCTGCACAAGGTCAAGCCCTCCGTCCGGATCGTCAACGCCGCGCGCGGCGGGATCGTGGACGAGGCGGCGCTCTTCTCCGCCCTCAAGGAGGGCCGGGTCGCCGGCGCGGGCCTCGACGTGTACGCGAAGGAGCCCTGCACGGACTCCCCGCTCTTCGAGCTCGACCAGGTCGTCTGCACCCCGCACCTCGGCGCCTCCACGGACGAGGCCCAGGAGAAGGCCGGTATCGCCGTCGCCCGGTCGGTGCGCCTGGCGCTCGCGGGCGAGCTGGTCCCGGACGCGGTCAACGTCCAGGGCGGTGTCATCGCCGAGGACGTGAAGCCGGGTCTGCCGCTCGCCGAGAAGCTCGGCCGGATCTTCACCGCGCTCGCGGGCGAGGTCGCGGCCCGTCTCGACGTCGAGGTCTACGGCGAGATCACCCAGCACGACGTGAAGGTGCTCGAACTCTCCGCGCTCAAGGGTGTGTTCGAGGACGTGGTCGACGAGACCGTGTCGTACGTCAACGCCCCGCTGTTCGCGCAGGAGCGCGGTGTCGAGGTCCGTCTGACGACGAGCTCCGAGTCGCCCGACCACCGCAACGTCGTCACCGTGCGCGGCACGCTGTCGAACGGTGAGGAGGTCGCGGTCTCCGGCACGCTGGCCGGCCCCAAGCACCTCCAGAAGCTCGTCGCCGTCGGCGACTACGACGTGGACCTCGCGCTCGCCGACCACATGGTCGTGCTGCGCTACGAGGACCGTCCGGGTGTCGTCGGCACGGTCGGCCGGATCCTCGGCGAGGCCGGTCTGAACATCGCGGGCATGCAGGTCTCCCGCGCGGAGGAGGGCGGCGAGGCGCTCGTCGTGCTCACCGTGGACGACACGCTGCCGGCGGCCGTCCTGACGGAGATCGCCGAGGAGATCGGCGCCACCTCGGCGCGCACGGTCAACCTGATCTGACGCACCACCCCGTACGTACACGCGTACGCGTACCCGGTTTCTAGACGTTCGTCTTACACGAACGTCTAGCGGCCGGGTACAGTGCTGTCATGGGACACAAGGAAGACCTGCTCGAAGGCGCCAAGCGCTGCCTCCTGGAGAAGGGGTACGGGCGCACCACGGCGCGCGACATCGTCGCCGCCTCGGGCACCAACCTCGCCTCCATCGGCTACCACTACGGCTCCAAGGACGCCCTGCTCCAGCAGGCCTTCCTGGCCCTCACCGAGGAGTGGGGGGACCAGGCCGGCGCGGCCGGCGCGGAGGGTGCCGAGGCGCTGCCGGCCGACCCGTACGAGCGTTTCCACGCCGTCTGGGAGCAGGTCATCGCCGCGGCCGGGGCCAGCCGGCCCGTCTGGAAGCTCCAGACCGAGATCGTCACCCGGCTCGACGACGACGAGAAGCTGCGCGACGCCATCAAGGAGCCGCAGCGCGAGGGGCGGCTCGGGATGGCCGAGGGGTTCCTCGGGATCGACCCCGAGGCGGACCCCGAGAAGGCCCGGGTGGCCGGACTGCTCTGCCAGGCCCTGGCGACCGGCGTGATGATCCAGTGGATGGTCGACCCGGACACCGCTCCGACCGCCGACGACCTCACGGAGGGGCTCAAGGTCCTGATGGGGGAGCGGGGCTGACGTTCCGCCACCACTGTCCGAGGGGTGAGAAGGAGCGGTGCTCCCGCCGTCCATGATGCGGGCCGTCGATTGACCGTCTTGCGGCACTCCGGCTATGTTGCGCGCCATGCACCGTTCCGCGCTTCTCACGACACGAGGTCATGTCGACCTGAAGCGTGTGTGCTCCGCCGCGTGTCCGTAGGCCCGCGAGCGCACGGCGCTGACCGCGCGGATTCCTGACACCCCGAGAGCACCACCGGGGGAGTGGGCCCGTCGCGCGCCGGCGCTCCGCCGAGAGCAGCGCTCCCGCCCGGGAGCTTCGAGCGTCCGCCCGCCTCCGGAACACACCGGCCCACCGGCCTTCCGGTACGCCGCCCGTCCCCGCCGCCGTACCCGCGGCCGGGACGGGCGGCCGCGCCTCGCGCGGCGGCGGTACGCACCACCGCAACGGACCCGAAGAAGGCCCTCGTGGACAGAACGCGCATGTCCTCCTCCCGCCCCGTCCCCCTGCGCCGCGCGGACATCCCGTCCGCGGCCGGCCCGCCGCGGCGCGCCTCCAGCACCGGCGCCGTGCTGGGGGCGATCCTCGACCACGGCCCGGTCGCCCGCAGCACGATCGCCCGGCTCACCGGTCTCTCGCCCGCCTCGGTCACGGGCCACTGCGGCGTCCTGATCGGCAGGGGGCTCATCAAGGAGGGCCCCGAGACGGCCGGTCCGCGGGGCCTCGGCCGCCCGCACGTCCCCGTCGAGATCGACACCGCGCGCTACCTCCTCGCCGGTGCGCACGTCGCCGTCACCCACACCACGCTCGCCCTCATGGACCTGCGAGGACGTCTGGTCTCCGAGGAGCGCCTCCCGCACACGAGCACCGAACCCGCCGAGGTGCTGGGCCGGGTGGCGGAAGCGCTGCCCCGGATGCTCGCCGCCCACGGCTCGGGCCGGACCGCGCTCGCGCTGGGCGTCGCCACCGGGCACTGGGTCGACCCGGCCGCGGGGGTCGTGCTCCACCATCCGCAGCTGGGCTGGCGGGACGTCCCGGTGCGGGAGGTCCTCACCAAGGCCACCGGGCTGCCCGTCCATGTGGACAGCCACTCGCGCGCCCTCGCCCGCGCCGAGCAGCTCGTCGGCGTCGCGTCGACCCGGGCCAGCGCGGTGGTGCTGTTCGTCGGCAACGTGGTGGACGCGGCCTTCGTCTCCTCGGGCACGGTGCACCAGGGGCCGAGGTTCGGCGCGGGCAACGTCGCTCACCTGCCGGTCGGGACGGGCGACGGCAGCACGACGTGCGTCTGCGGCGTTCCCGGCTGCCTCCAGTCCGAGGTGTCGGAGCCCGCGATGCTGCGCCGGGCCACCCGGCAGGGCCTCCGTGTCGCGACGTTCCCCGAGCTGTTGCGGCGAGCCGTGGAGGGGGAGGCCGCCGCGGTCTCGCTGTTCCGCCGTCGGGCCCGGTTCGTCGGCAGGGCGGCGGCCGTCCTCCTCGACATGTTCGACCCCGAGGTGTTGGTGGTCGTCGAACCGGGTGCCGGCCGACTGGCTCCCTGCCTGGCCGAGTTGCGGGCCGTCGCGGCCGAACGGTCCCTGGTCTGCGACGACCCCGAGCGGTCCGTCGTGCCGAGCAGCTTCACCGGCCGGGTGCTGGCCACCGCGGGGCCGGCCGTCGCCCTCGGCGCCCTGCACGACGATCCGCTCGGTCCCTGGCCCGCGCTGCCCGCGGTGTCCTGACGGCGGGCGGGGAGGGTGGTGCGCCCTCCCCGCCGTGTGCCGGTACGGCCACCCGTACGGCCGGCGAATACCGACTTAATTCAGAGAGTTGCATTGTTGACCGGGGCGGATCGCGAACGGGAAGATGTATTCATGAGCAGCCCGCAGAGGATCCGACGCCACGTGCCGAATTCGGCACCTGCCCGGCGTTCCTGTTGTCCCTGCCGCGTCGCCCGGTAATTCGAGCGGTATTCCCGACTTCCGCTTCCGCTCCTGATCCCGGATTCCATGTGCGCGCCTTTCCGTGCGCGTGACGTCCCGGCCTTCCGTCGCCGTGCCCCTGTGGCGCCGCGTGACCTCGTACCGCCGTGCCCGGGTCCGCCGTGCCCTCGTACCGCCGTGCCGGGGTCCGCCGTGTCCGGGTCCCGCCCGCGCCCTCACCGTCCCGTACGTCCCTCTCCGTCGCCCGGGGGAAACATGACTGTCTCGTTGTCCTCGCATCCCGCGGCCGGTCTCGCACCCGGCCTCTTCAAGCAGGCGTTCCGCGCCTATCCGGCCGGCGTCGTGGTCGTCACCGCGGACGCCGGAGCCGGCCCCGTCGGCTTCACCGCGACCTCGCTCACCTCCCTCTCCCTCGAACCGCCGCTCCTCTCCTTCGGCATCGCGACCCGCTCCTCCTCCTGGCCGCACATCGAGCGCGCCACGTCGGCGGTCGTCAACTTCCTGGGCGCCGAACAGGAGGACCTGGCCAGGCGCTTCGCCACCAGCGGCATCGACAGATTCGCCCACCCCACCGGCTGGCGGCGGCTCGCGCAGGGCGCCCCGGTCCTCGACGGCGTCACCGCCTGGCTGCGCGTCGACATCGAGCAGCTCGTCCCCGCCGGCGACCACCGCATCGTCATCGGCCGTGTCGTGGACGCCTGGCAGGACACGGACCGGCGCCCGCTGCTGTTCCACGACGGCGGCTACCACTCCCTCTGACTCTCCCCCCGCCCGCGAGCACCGCACCCGACAGGAACTCCTCCCATGCCTTCCTTCCCGCACCCGCCACCGTCCCCCGCCCTCGCCCGAAGGGGGTTTCTCGCCCTCGCGTCCGGCGCCGTCCTCGCCGCCGCGGGATGCGCACCCCAGACCGGAAACGCCGCCCATTCCGTACCGCTGAAGGAGCTGCCCACCGGCCCGCCGCCCGCCGGAACGTCGCTGACCGTCGCCGTCCGCAGCGCGCGCATTCAATTCGAGGAATCGGGTATCGGGAAGAAACTTCCCTTCACCGTCTCCGAGTGGCCCAATCTGAGTGCCGGACCCGACATCATCCAGGGATTCCGGGCGCACTCCATCGACCTGGCCAGCAACGCCGGAATTCCGCCGATCCAGGCCGAGGCCATCGGCGTGGAGTCCCGCATCGTCGCCGTACAGGTGCGCAGACAGCCCTCGTACGTCTTCGCCACCGCACCCGGCGTCGAGCTCCGGAGCGTCGCGGACTTCCGGGGCAGGAAGATCGCCTTCTCGCAGGGGCAGGCACAGGGCGTGGTCGTCCTGCGCGCGCTGAAGCAGGCCGGGATCGCCAACGGCGACGTCGATCTCGTCGAACTGCCGAGCACGCAGTTCCTCACCGCGCTGCAGTCCAAGCAGGTCGACGTCGCGCCCCTGGGCGAGCCGACGCTCACCAAGTACCTGACCCAGTACGCGAAGGACGGTGCCCGCCGGGTGGCCACCGACGTCATCGACCTGCTGACCGTCCTCTGGGCCCCCGTCGAGGTGCTGAACGACCCGGCGAAGGCCGCGGCCGTCCGCAGCTTCGTCCCGCTGTGGGCCCAGGGCGTGGTGTGGGCGTGGGAGAACACCGACCGCTGGATCGACGCCTACTACGTCAAGGACCAGGGCGTGAAGGAGGCCGACGGCCGCCGCATCGTCGCCTCCCTCGCCAAACCGCAGTTCCCCGTCTCCTGGGACAAGGCCATCGCCTGGGAGCAGGAGACCGCCGACCTGCTGGCCGAGGGAGGGTTCGTGCCGAAGCTGGAGGCCGCCACGCTGTTCGACCGGCGCTTCGAGGGCCTCGCGGCCGGCGCCGTACCCGCCCAGTACCGGGAGGGGTCATGACCGACGCCCTGACCGATGTCCGCACCCTCGTCCCGGCGGACGCGCCGGCCCCGCCGCGGGAGCCGGACGACACGACGGCCCCCACGGCCGCGGCCCGGAAGCCGGCCGCCGCGCCCCCGGACGCCGTCGCGGCGCACCGCACCCGCGTCCACAGGCGGCGACGTCTGGGCCCCGGCCGGGGCGTTCCGTTCGGCCGGCTCCTCGGCCCCGCGCTGGTGGTCGCCGTCTGGTGGACCGCCTCCGCGGCCGGCTATCTGGACCCGCGCATCCTCTCCGGGCCCGGGGCGGTCGTCTCCACGGCCGTCGAACTGATCGAGGACGGCCGCCTCCAGGGCAATGTGCTCGTCTCCTTGCAGCGGGCCGGCCTCGGGCTGTTGCTGGGGGTCGGCGCGGGAGTGCTGCTCGCCGTCGCCTCCGGACTCAGCCGCACCGGCGAGTACCTCGTCGACGGGCCTCTCCAGATCAAGCGTGCCATACCGTCGCTCGCGATGCTGCCGCTGCTGATCCTCTGGCTCGGCATCGGCGAGCAGATGAAGATCACCGTCATCGCCCTCGGCGTCGCCGTGATCGTGTACGTCAACACGTACGCCTCGCTGACCAGCATCGACAGCCGTCATGTGGAGCTCGCCGAGGTGCTGGAGCTGGGTAGATGGCAGTTCCTGCGCAAGGTCGTCCTGCCCGGTTCACTGCCCGGCTTCTTCGTGGGGCTGCGGCTCGGCGTCACCTCGTCGTGGCTGGGGCTGATCGTCGTCGAGCAGGTCAACGCCACCAGCGGCATCGGCTACATGATGTTCCAGGCCCAGCAGTACGCCCAGTCCGACGTGATCATCGTCGGCCTGGTGGCCTACGGAACCTTCGGATTCGCCTCCGACGCCCTCGTCCGAGCCGTCGAGAGGAGGGCCCTGTCATGGCGACGCACGCTGGCGGGCTGACGAGGGAACACGATCCGCGCCCCTCCGACCTCAAGGCTCCGACCCCCGACGGGCGGGCTCCCGGGGCAGGGCCCGCCGTACGGGCCGGCCGCCTGGTCCGCCGCTTCGGTGATCGGATCATCCTCAAGGAGATCGATCTCACCCTGGCCGCAGGGGAGTTCACCGCCCTCCTCGGGCGCAGCGGCTCCGGCAAGTCCACCCTGCTGCGCGCCGTGGCCGGTCTCGACCACGACGTCGAGGGATCGGGGGAGCTGCTCGTTCCCGACCGGGTCTCGCTCTCCTTCCAGGACTCCCGGCTGCTGCCGTGGCTGCGGGTCCTGGACAACGTGACCCTGGGACTGCGAGGGCCCGGTGCCCAGGAGCGCGGCCGGACCGCCCTCGCCGAGGTGGGCCTCGCCGGCCGCGAGCGGTCCTGGCCGCACGAACTGTCCGGCGGTGAGCAGCAGCGGGCCGCGCTCGCCCGCGCGCTCGTACGCGATCCGGAACTGCTCCTGGCCGACGAGCCGTTCGGCGCGCTCGACGCGCTGACCCGGATCAAGATGCACGACCTGCTGCGCGAACTGTACGAACGCCACCGGCCCGCGGTCCTCCTCGTCACCCACGACGTCGACGAGGCCGTCGAACTCGCCGACCGCGTCCTCGTCCTCGACGAGGGGCGCATCTCGGTCGACCTCACCATCGACCTCCCCACCCCGCGCAACCGGCGCGACCCGCGGTTCCAGCAGTACCGCGACGCCCTGCTCGCCTCGCTCGGCGTGCACTCCGCACCGCACACCCCCGCCCCCCGCCAGGAGGACCACTCCCATGCCGCACACGTCTGACCGTCCCGGCCGCAAGCCCCTCCACCTCAACGCCTTCCTGATGTCGGTCGGCCACCACGAGGCGGCCTGGCGACTCCCCGAGAGCCCCGCCGACGGCGGCACCGGCATCGCGCACTACCAGAACCTCGCCCGCATCGCCGAACGCGGCCTGCTCGACTCGGTCTTCCTCGCGGACAGCCCGGTCCAGCACGGGGACCCCGGGCGCCGGCCCGTCAGCAAGCTGGAGCCGACCGTGCTGCTCACGGCCCTGGCGGCCGTCACCAGCCGCATCGGGCTCATCGCGACCGCCTCCACCAGCTACAACGAACCCTTCAACCTGGCCCGCCGCTTCAGCTCTCTCGACCACGTGTCGAACGGGCGGGCCGGCTGGAACATCGTCACCACGGCCGGAGCGGACGCGGCCCGCAACTTCGGTCTCGACGACACCCCGCTGCACCGCGAGCGCTACCGGCGCGCGGCCGAGTTCGTCGACGTGGCCACCAAGCTGTGGGACAGCTGGGCCGACGACGCGGTGGTGGCGGACAAGGAGGGCGGGATCCACGCCCGCGCCGACCGGGTCCGGCCCGTCGGCCACCGGGGCGAGTTCTTCCGGGTGGAGGGGCCGCTGAACGTCGAGCGCTCCCCCCAGGGCTACCCCCTCCTGGTGCAGGCCGGGTCGAGCGAGGACGGCAAGGACTTCGCCGCCCGTTACGCCGAGGCGGTGTTCACCGCACAGCAGACCCTGGAGGAGGGCATCGCCTTCTACAAGGACGTCAAGCGGAGGGCACTCGCGCTCGGCCGGGACCCCGACGGCATCAAGATCCTCCCCGGCATCGTCCCCGTCATCGGCGACACCGAGGAGGAGGCCCGCGAGCTGGACGCCGAACTCGACCGGCTCATCGTGCCGGAGTACGCCAAGCGCCAGCTGGCCCAGCGGCTGCGGATCGCGCCCGACGAGCTCGACCTGGACGCCGAACTGCCCGAGAACATCCCGACCGAGGACGACATCGAGGGCGCGAAGAGCCGCTACACACTGATCGTGGAGCTGGCCCGCCGCGAACGCCTCACCGTGCGCCAGCTGATCGGACGGCTGGGCGGCGGCCGGGGACACCGTACGTTCGCCGGTACCGCCGAGCAGATCGCCGACACCATCGAGCACTGGTACGTCAGCGGCGCGGCCGACGGCTTCAACATCATGCCGGCCGTCCTGCCGTCGGGCCTGGAGGTCTTCGTCGACCGGGTGGTGCCGCTCCTCCAGGAGCGCGGGCTGTTCCGCACCGAGTACACCGGCACCACCCTGCGGGACCACTACGGCCTGCCCCGCCCCGCCAACCGCCTGTTCGACACCGTGGAGCACGACGCCGGCCACCTCGGCATCGGTCTGGTCGAGACCCGGTGAGCGACTGTCCCCCGCACAAGGGCGGCGGCCCTGCCCCGGGAGCGGCGCGCCCCGGCTGGGCGCGCCGCCTCGGCGGGTACTGCCTCCGCCGCCGCACCGACCTCCTGCTCGCCTTCGGCGCCGCGGCCGTGGCGGCCGTCGCCACCGCCTCGCTGCCCCTCCTGCTGCGCCATGTCGTCGACGGCGTCGCCGGTGGTGCCGCCGACTCCACGACGGCGTCCCTCACCCCCTGGATCCTGCTGCTGACCGGCATCGGCGCCGTGCGCTTCGCCGGGAGCTTCGTCCGCCGCTACTGCTCCGGACGGCTCTCCCTGGGGGTCCAGTACGACCTGCGCAACGACGCCTTCGCGGCACTGCTGCGGCTGGACGGCACGCAGCAGGACGACCTGCGCACCGGCCAGGTGGTGAGCCGTTCCATCTCCGACATCACCCTGATCCAGACACTGCTGCAGTTCCTGCCCAACATGACCGGCAACGCCCTGATGTTCGGCGTCTCGCTGGTCTTCATGGCCTGGCTCTCGCCGCTGCTCACCGTCGTCGCCCTGGTCGTCGGCCCGCTCCTGTGGCTGATCGCGCTGCGCGGCAGGCGCACGCTGTTCCCCGCCAACTGGCACGCCCAGCAGGAGGCGGCCGAGGTCGCCTCCGCCGTCGAGGCCACGGTCACCGGGGTCCGGATCGTCAAGGGCTTCGGTCAGGAGCGGCGCGAGCTGGAGGGGCTGGAGCGCCGCGTCCGCGGACTGTTCTCCTCCCGGCTGCGCGTCGTCGCGTTCACCAGCCGCTACAACCCTGCACTGCAGGCGGTCCCCGCGCTGGGCCAGGTGGCGGTCCTCGTGTTCGGCGGGTGGCTGGCGCTCGACGGCCGCGTGTCGCTGGGCACCTTCCTCGCCTTCACCGCCTACCTCGGCTCCTTCGTCACCCCGGTCCGGCAGGTGGCGACCCTGCTCACCGTCTGGCAGCAGGCCAGGGCCGGCGCGGAGCGCGTCTTCGAGGTGATCGACGAGAAGCCAGGGATCACCGACACCCCGGGCGCCCGCGACCTGTCCGCCGACGCCCCGGACGTCCGCGACCTGCCCGCCGACGCCCCGGGCGCCGGCGGCCTGCCCGCCGGCCTCCCGGCGCTCGTCTGGGACGACGTGACCTTCGCCCACGGGACCGGCGAGCCCCTGCTGCGCGGCTTCAGTCTGGACGTACGCCCGGGTGAGACGCTCGCGCTCATCGGCCCGGCGGGATGCGGAAAATCCACCGCCGTCGCGCTGCTGCCCCGCTTCTACGACGTGGATGCGGGCACGGTCCGGGTCGGCGGGCACGACGTCCGCGAGCACTCCCTGGCCGGTCTGCGCTCCCGTATCGGCTTCGTCTTCGAGGAGAGCCTGCTGCTCTCCGACACCGTACGGGCCAACATCGCCTACGGTCGTCCGGACGCCGACGACGAGGAGATCCGGGCGGCCGCCCGGCTGGCGTGCGCCGAGGAGTTCGTCCAGCGGCTGCCCGACGGCTACGACACCCTCGTCGGGGAGCAGGGGCTGACGCTCTCCGGCGGCCAGCGCCAGCGGATCGCGCTCGCCCGTGCCCTGCTCGGCGACCCCGCCGTCCTGGTCCTCGACGACGCCACCTCCGCGATCGACGCCCGGGTCGAGGCCGAGATCCACGCGTCCCTCCGCGAGGCCGGGCGACGGTGTACGACGGTCCTCGTCGCCCACCGCGAATCGACGCTGGAGCTCGCGGACCGGATCGCGGTCATGGACGGCGGCCGGATCGTCGACACGGGCACCCTGGACGAGCTGCGCTCCCGCTCGGCCCTGTTCCGCTCGCTCCTGGCCATGGACGGGGACGAAGGGGAGCGGGCTGCGGCCCCGGCCCCGGCGCGGGGCGTCACCGAGGAGCTCTGGCGTCGCCCCGCGGAGTCCGGGCGCGTCCACGACGAGTCCACGGCCGTACGGGCCGCCCATGCGCTCGCCGAGGCCGCGGCCACCTCCGGGCCGGGCCGCGGCGGACCGGGTGGCGGAGTCCTCGGCTCCGCACCGCCCACCCCCGAACTCCTCGCCGCCCTCGAACGCCTTCCGCTGCCCGAGGACGACCCCGAGGTGCCGCTGGAACAGGCGGTCTCGGCCGACCCCTCGTTCCATCTCGGCACCCTCCTGAGGCCCTTCCGGGTGCCGCTGCTCGCCGGACTTCTCCTCGTCGCCGTGGACGCCCTCGCCCAGATCGCCGTCCCCGTCCTCGTACGCCACGGCGTGGACGGCGGCGTCGCGGCCCAGGCCCGGGGCGTCCTGCTCGCGGCATCGGCGACGGCCGCCGTCGTCGTCGGCCTGAACTGGCTCGTCGGCGTCGCCCAGGTCCGCACCACGGGACGCACCGGCGAGCGACTCCTCTACACCCTGCGGATCAAGACCTACGCCCAGTTGCAGCGACTCGGCCTCGACTACTACGAGGGGGAGCTCGGCGGCCGGATCATGACGCGGATGACCACCGACGTGGACGCCCTGTCGAACTTCCTCCAGACCGGTCTGATCACCGCGGTCGTCAGCCTCCTCACCGTCCTCGGTGTCCTGGCCGCGCTCCTCGTGATCGACGCCGGCCTCGCGCTCGTCCTGCTCGCCGCGCTGCCGCTGCTGATCGGCGCGACCGCCGTGTTCCGCCACTACTCGGTGCCCGCCTACCTGGAGGCCCGGGAACGGATCAGTACGGTCAACGCCTGCCTCCAGGAGAACGTCGGCATGCTGCGCGTCACCCAGGCGTTCCGGCGCGAGCGGCACAACGCCGACCACTTCGCCGCCCTCGCCTGGTCGTTCCGCGACTCGCGGCTGCGCGCACAGCGCTACATGGGCACCTTCTTCCCGTTCGTGGAGTTCCTCGGCACGCTGTCCACCGCCGCGGTGCTGGCCGTCGGCGTGGGACAGGTGCGCTCCGGGGAGCTGACCGCCGGGACGCTGATCGCCTTCCTGCTCTACGTCGAACTCTTCTTCTCGCCCATCCAGCAGCTGTCCCAGGTCTTCGACGGCTACCAGCAGGCGGTCGTCGGGATGAGCCGGCTGCGCGCCCTGATGCGTACCCCCGTCGCCACACCCCCGGCGGCGGCACCGCGTCGGGTGACCTCGCTGCGCGGTGAGATCGAGTTCGACGACGTGTCGTTCCACTACGCGGGCGGCCGGGAACGGGACGTGCTCCACGGCGTCCGGCTGCGTGTCGCCCCCGGCGAGACGGTCGCGCTCGTGGGGACCACCGGCGCGGGCAAGTCCACGGTCGTCAAGCTCCTGGCCCGGTTCTACGACCCGGTGGCCGGGACGGTACGGGTGGACGGGCACGACCTGCGCGATCTCGACCTGACCGGCTACCGCCGCAGGCTGGGCATCGTGCCGCAGGAGCCGCATCTGTTCGGCGTCACCGTCCGCGACGCCATCGCCTACGGCCGCCCGGACGCCACCGACGCCGAGGTGGAGGCCGCCGCCAGGGCGGTCGGGGCCCACGACACGGTGGCCGCGCTGCCGGCCGGCTACCTGACGCCCGTGGGGGAGCGGGGTCACGGGCTCTCGGCCGGGCAGCGTCAGCTGCTCGCGCTCGCCCGGGCCGAGCTCGTCGACCCCGACGTCCTGCTGCTCGACGAGGCGACCGCCTCGCTGGACCTCGCCACCGAGCGGCGTGTGGCCGCGGCGGTCGACGCGCTCAGCCGCAGACGGACCACGCTCGTCGTCGCGCACCGGCTCACCACCGCGGCGCGCGCCGACCGCGTCATCGTCCTGGAGGCGGGCACCGTCGTGGAGAGCGGCACCCACGCCCAGCTCCTCGCGGGCCAGGGACCCTACCGCCGCCTCTGGGACGCCTACCGGCAGAGCGCCACGACCACCACGACCACCACGACCCCGTCCGCCCGTCCGGCGGCGGATCACGACGACCGACTCGTTCAAGGGAGTGCGCGATGACCACCGAACACCGCCTGCTGGGCCGCACCGGCGTCAGGGTGAGCCCGCTGTGCCTGGGCACGATGATGTTCGGCGCCCGCGGCAACACCGACCACGCCGACAGCGTCCGCATCATCCACCGGGCCCTGGACTCGGGCATCAACTTCGTCGACACCGCCGACGTCTACTCGGCCGGGGAGTCGGAGACGATCGTGGGCAAGGCCCTCGCCGGAGCCCGCCGGGACCACGTCGTCCTGGCCACCAAATTCCATGGCAGTCTCGGCGACGACCCCAACGAGCGCGGCAACAGCAGGCGTTGGATCGTCCGCGAGGTCGAGAACAGCCTGCGTCGCCTCGGCACCGACTGGATCGACCTCTACCAGGTGCACCGGCCCGAGCCGGAGACCGATTTCGACGAGACGCTCGGTGCCCTGACCGATCTCGTCCGCCAGGGCAAGATCCGCTACATCGGCACCTCCACCTTCGAACCCTCCGCCATCGTCGAGGGCCAGTGGATCGCCGAGCGCCGGGGCCGCGAACGCGTCGTCGCCGAACAGCCGCCGTACTCCCTGCTGGCCCGCGGCGTGGAGCGTGAGGTGCTTCCCGTCGCCCAGCGCTACGGGCTCGGCGTGCTCACCTGGAGCCCGCTGGCCGGCGGCTGGCTCTCGGGCCGCTACCGCAAGGGGGCGGAGCAGCCCGCGTCCAGCCGCATCGACCGGCAGGCCGCCCGCTTCGACATCGGCGACCCCGAGAACGCGGCCAAGCTCGACGCCGCCGAGGCGCTGGCCCAGCTCGCCGAGGAGGCCGGACTGACGCTCGTCCAGCTCGCGCTGGCCTTCGTCCTGGAGCACCCCGCCGTCACCTCGGCGATCATCGGCCCGCGGACCTTCGAGCAGCTGGAGGCGCAGCTCGGCGCGGACCGGATCCGGCTGAGCCGGGACGTCCTCGACCGGATCGACAAGATCGTGCCGCCGGGCACGAACCTGTCGGCCAGGGACGCCGGGTACGTGCCGTCCGCGCTGGGGGAGCCCGGCCTGCGCCGCCGTCCCCGGCCCTGACCGGCCACCGGGTCTACAGCTTGGCGGACTTCAGGGACATGTGGAGCAGGAGGCGGTCCTCGCCGTCGTCCAGGTCCAGACCCGTGAGCTGTTCGACCCGGGACAGCCGGTAGTAGAGGGTCTGCCGGTGGATGCCCAGGGCCGCCGCCGTGCGGCCCGCCTGGCCCGCGTTGTCGAGGAACACCTCGGCCGTGCGGGCCAGTTCGGCGTGGGCCGGGGCGAGCAGCGGCGCGACGACGGGGTCGATCTCGGGGTGGTAGAGCGCCGCGAGCAGGCGGTACGGCCCGATCCCGGCCCACTCCGCGACCGGGCCGAGCGTCGGCTGGGCCGTCGCGGCACGCGCCGCGGTACTGGCCTCGCGCCAGGCCGCCGGGAGCTCCGTGAGGCCCCGGCGGGGGTTCGCGATGCCGGCCGGCACGGCGGCGCGCAGCCGGTCCGCGGCGACACGGGCGGGGGAGAGGTCCTCGGCCGTGCGCAGCCGTACGAGGACGGCGAGGGACTCGCTCTCCGGGAGCGTGGCGACCGCCGCCGCGCCGGGGACCGCCCGGATCGAGGGGGCCTCGCCCTGCCAGGGGGTCACGCAGACGACCGTGTGCAGGCCGTCCGCGCTGGGGCCCAGAGCCGCCCGGAGCGCCGCGACGGCCATGTCGCTCTGCCAGCCGCGCCCGGCGGTGAGCACCGCGACGAACTCACGGGAGAGGTCGGAGTCCGCGCGCTCCTCGTCGGCGAGGAGCCCGCCGATCCGGGTGGCGACCTCCATCGCGGCCGTGAGCTGGGCGGGTGTGGGGCCGGGCTCGGCGTCCAGCAGCCAGACGTACCCGAGGACGACACCCCGATGGCGTACGGGAAGACAGATCCGGTCCCGGAAGACACCCGCGTCCGGGGCGGCCGGGATGCGGACCGGGCCGGTCGCCCGGGTGATGCCGAAGCCCTCGAACCAGGCGCGGACCGCCGGGGTCGACTTCCGGGTCAGGATCGACCGCGTCCGGACGGGGTCCATCGCGGCGTCGTCGTCGCTGTCGTGCGCCCCGAAGGCGATCAGCCCGAAATCACGGTTCTCCAGCGTCGCCGGGGTGGCAAGCAGCGCCGAGATCTCGTCGACCAGTTCCTGGTAATCGCCCTTCACGGGGCCATTCTCGCACCCCTTCAGACACATGTATGAGATGCCGCGCACGGATGCGTGACAGCTGTCGATGGCAGAGGATCGGAGCGATCCATAGGTTTCACGGTGGTTCTCCGTGCTGTTACCCGTTTCTTACGAAAGATCGGGTACAGCCCCCTTCGTCACTGTCCTTTTGGAGGTGCCCCGTGCTGGGTCCCGTGATCCTCGCCGCGTCGCGCAGCGACAAGATGCGCCGTTTCGTTTCGGCCGCCCCCGGGACCAAGCAGGTCGTCGCCCGCTTCATCGCCGGTCAGTCGGTCGACGACGTCGTCCCGATCGTCCAGGAGCTGAGCGACCGCGGCCTGGAGGTCACCCTCGACGTCGTCGGTGAGGACATCACCACCGTCGAGCAGTCGTACGCCGCCCGGGACGCCTACCTGGAGCTCATCGGCCGCCTCAAGGAGCTGGGCCTCGGCGCCCGCGCCGAGATGTCCGTGAAGCTGTCGATGTTCGGCCAGTCGCTGGAGAACGGCCACGAGCTGGCCCTCGCGAACGTCCGCCCGGTCGTCGAGGCCGCCGCCGAGATCGGCACCACCGTCACCCTGGACGCCGAGGACCACACCACCCTCGACTCGATGTTCGCCATCCACGAGGAGCTGCGGAAGGGCTTCCCGCAGACCGGCTGCGTCATCCAGGCCTACCTCTTCCGCACCGAGGACGACGCCCGTCGCCTCGCCGCGAACGGCTCCCGTGTCCGGATCGTGAAGGGCGCCTACAAGGAGCCCGCCTCCGTCGCCATCCAGGAGAAGCCCGAGATCGACAAGGCGTACGTCCGGATCATGAAGATCCTGATGGACGGCGAGGGCTACCCGATGATCGGCTCGCACGACCCGCGTCTGATCTCCATCGGCCAGGAGCTGGCCCGCCGCGCCGGCCGCAAGCTGGACGAGTACGAGTTCCAGATGCTCTACGGCATCCGTGGCGAGGAGCAGAACCGTCTCGCCGCCGAGGGCCACCGCATGCGTGTGTACACCGCGTACGGCACCGACTGGTACGGCTACTTCATGCGCCGTCTCGCGGAGAAGCCGGCCAACCTGCTCTTCTTCGTCCGCTCCATCCTCACCAAGGGCTGATCAACGACATGAGCGGCGTCTGCCAGCACCCTGGAGCAGGGTTTCGACAGACACCGCTCATCTCATCGGCCGACCGCGTCGGCCCGTGTCGCAAAGGAGTACTGCGACTTGTGACTCCGCCCCTTGAGGCTTCTCACTTGCCCACCGCAGTGGACTCATGACGGTCAAGCCCTGACCGCCGCCAAACGTACGCCCAAACGCTTCGCTCAATCGCCGCTGAAGCCCAGCATTCACTCGGAAGAGGTACCCCATGGATGCCGTCACCCAGGTCCCCGCTCCGGTCAACGAGCCGGTGCACAGCTACGCCCCCGGCTCCCCCGAGCGCGCCCGTCTCGAGGTCAAGCTCAAGGAGCTGGCCGAGAACCCGCGCGAGCTGCCGATGACCATCGGTGGCGTGAAGCGCCTCGGTGGCGGCGAGGAGTTCAAGGTCGTCCAGCCGCACAACCACAAGGCCGTCATCGGCACCTTCCGCGGCGCCACCACGCAGGACGCCCAGGACGCCGTCGACGCCGCCCTCGCCGCGGCTCCGGCCTGGCGCGCGATGGCCTTCGACGACCGCGCCGCGATCATCCTGCGCGCCGCCGAGCTGCTCGCCGGCCCGTGGCGCGAGACGCTGGCCGCCTCGACGATGCTCGGCCAGTCGAAGACCGCCCAGCAGGCCGAGATCGACACCCCGTGCGAGCTCGTCGACTTCTGGCGCTTCAACGTGGCGTACGCCCGCCAGATCCTGGCCGAGCAGCCGCCGGCCAACTCCCCGGGTGTGTGGAACCGTCTGGACCACCGCCCGCTGGAGGGCTTCGTCTACGCGATCACGCCGTTCAACTTCACGGCCATCGCGGGCAACCTGCCCACCGCCCCCGCCCTCATGGGCAACGTGGTGGTCTGGAAGCCGTCCCCGACGCAGACCCACTCCGCCGTGCTCCTCATGGAGCTCCTGGAGGAGGCCGGCCTGCCGAAGGGCGTCATCAACCTGGTGACCGGCGACGGCATCGCCGTCTCCGAGGTGGCCCTGAACCACCGCGACCTGGCCGGCATCCACTTCACCGGTTCGACCAAGACCTTCCAGCACCTGTGGAAGACGGTCGGCACCAACATCGAGAAGTACCGCTCGTACCCGCGGATCGTCGGCGAGACCGGCGGCAAGGACTTCGTCGTCGCCCACCCGAGCGCCGACCGCGCCATCCTGAAGACCGCGCTGAACCGCGGCTCCTTCGAGTTCCAGGGCCAGAAGTGCTCCGCGTCCTCGCGTGCGTACATCCCGGCCTCCATCTGGAACGACGGCTTCAAGGAGGAGTTCGCGGCCGAGATCGACGGCATCACCATGGGTGACGTCACCGACCTGTCGAACTTCATCGGCGCCGTCATCGACGAGCGCTCGTTCGCCAAGAACAAGGCCGCGATCGACCGTGCCGCGGCCGACCCGACCTGCACGATCATCGCCGGTGGCACGTACGACGACTCGGTGGGCTACTTCGTCCGCCCGACCGTCATCGCGTGCACCGACCCGGAGAACGAGGTCTTCAAGGCCGAGTACTTCGGCCCGATCCTCGCGATCCACGTGTACGAGGACGAGAAGTACGACGAGATGCTGACCCAGATGGAGTCGGTCTCGGACTACGCCCTCACCGGCGCGGTCATCTCCGGTGACCGTGCGGCGGCCGCGTACACGATGGAGAAGCTCCGCTTCGCGGCGGGCAACTTCTACATCAACGACAAGTCGACCGGTGCCGTCGTCGGCCAGCAGCCCTTCGGCGGCGGCCGTGCCTCGGGTACGAACGACAAGGCCGGCGCCCCGCAGAACCTGATGCGCTGGACGCTGACCCGCGCCATCAAGGAGACGCTGGTCCCGCCGACCGAGTACGGCTACCCGCACATGGGCTGACGCCCCCCGGCCTCCCTGAGGCCCCCTGACACCGCCCCCCTCCTCAGTTCCCCCAACTCGAGGACGGGGGCGGTTCTCATTCCCCCTTCACGACGCGCCGGGCCAGGAAGTCGCCGATCAGTCCGGCGACGGCCGGGGCGTGGGTCTCCAGGGCGAAGTGGCCCGTGGGGAGGAGGTGGACCTCGGCGTCGGGGAGGTCGCGGAGGAAGGCTTCGGCGCCCGCCGGAACGAAGACCTGGTCGCCCTCGCCCCAGACGGCGAGGAGCGGGACCCGGGAGGTCCGGAAGTACTCCTGGAAGGCGGGGTAGAGGTCGAAGTTGGATCCGTAGTCGGCGATGAGGCCGAGCTGGATCTCGTCCTGGCCCTCGCGGGCCATCAGGGCGGCGTCGTGGTGCCAGGCGTCGGGGCTGAGGAGGTCGCGGTACGCGGCGGGGACGCCGGTCTCGTACTGCCAGCGGATGCCGTCGAGGGAGCGGATGGCGCGGACCGGCTCCTCGGTCTCGGGGGTGCGGTCCGCGATCAGGGCGAGGACCGGGGCCCAGGCCTCGGCGCCGAGGCCCTCCTCGTAGGCGTTGCCGTTCTGGGTGACGATCGCGGTGATCCGCTCGGGGTGGGCGAGCGCGAGGCGCAGGCCGATGGGGGCGCCGTAGTCCTGGATGTAGAGGGCGAACCGGTCCAGGCCCAGGACCTCGGTGAACTCGGCGGTGAGCGCGGCCAGCTCGGCGAAGGTGTAGTCGAAGTCCGCGGCGGAGGGGGCGGCGCTGCGGCCGAAGCCCAGGTGGTCGGGGGCGATCAGCCGGTAGTCGTCGGCGAGCAGGGGGATCAGGTCGCGGAACATGTGCGAGCTGGTGGGGAAGCCGTGGAGCAGGAGCAGCACGGGGGCGTCGGCCGGGCCCGCCTCGCGGTAGGAGATCTCGTGGCCGCGGACGGTGGCGGTGCGGTGGTGGGTCGGCAGCACGGTCGTCATCTCTCTAACCCCTTATATGCGTGTGACTGGTTATGGGAAGACTCAATCAGGTGATCACCTAACCTGTCAATGTGTAGTGACCGGTTAGTCGAGTGTGTGCTCCGGGAGCCGCGGGCCGTCGCGGAGTGGTCCTCGCGGGATGACCGTCGTGCGACCCCCGGAGGACTCTCGGTCCCACGCCGTCTCAGATAGTAGGAAGTCCGAGTAATTGTGGAGACAGATGCGGCGCCCTGCCCTAGCTTTGTAGAAGCCGAACGTCTCGCTACATCAGCGAATGGCGGTCGAGAGCGCGACGCCCCTGTGCAGGCAACCCCTGCGGCGGCGCTCCCCGCCCCTGCCGGCGCCTTCGATCACCACTGATCTCCGCACTTTCGGGTCATCACTGATCTCAAGGAGTCGATCCCTCATGGCCACTCAGACCACCCGCCGCGTCCGCCACTCCGTCAACCGCTCCGGTGACGAGGCCCGCCAGAACGCCGCCGCCGCCCTCCAGCGCGCCCTCGACCGCCGTGACAACGGCGGCTCCACCGGCCACTGATCCGAAGGGTCCCCCGTTCGGGGGCCCTTCGTCCGTTCGGGCTGTCCGTTCGTCCACATGATGGACGCAGCGTGTCAGACGATGGGACGAAGAGTAGGGTGCCGACATGTCTCACAGCATCAATCTCGCAGTCATTCCCGGCGACGGCATCGGCCAGGAGGTCGTGGCCCAGGGCCTCAAGATCCTCGCGGCCGTCCTTCCCCAGGACGTGAAGCTGGAGACCGAGGAGTACGACTTCGGCGCCAAGCGCTACCACGCTTCCGGTGAGACCCTCACCGACGCCGACCTCGACTCCCTCAAGAAGCACGACGCCATCCTGCTCGGCGCCATCGGCGACCCGTCGGTGCCGTCCGGCGTCCTGGAGCGCGGCTTCCTGCTGAAGCTCCGCTTCGCCTTCGACCACCACGTGAACCTGCGTCCCTCGAAGCTGCTCCCCGGCGTCGCCACCCCGCTCGCCGGGCAGCCCGAGATCGACTTCGTCGTGGTCCGCGAGGGCACCGAGGGTCCGTACACGGGCAACGGCGGCACCATCCGCAAGGGCACCCCGCACGAGGTCGCCACCGAGGTCTCGGTCAACACCGCCTTCGGTGTCGAGCGCGTGGTCCGGGACGCCTTCGCCCGCGCCCAGGCCCGTCCGCGCAAGAAGCTGACGCTGGTCCACAAGAACAACGTGCTGACCTTCGCCGGCCACCTCTGGACGAACATCTTCACCAAGGTGTCCGCGGAGTTCCCCGAGGTCACCACCGACTACCTGCACGTCGACGCCGCGACGATCTTCCTCGTCACGGACCCGGCCCGCTTCGACGTCATCGTCACCGACAACCTCTTCGGCGACATCATCACCGACCTCGCCGCGGCCGTCTCCGGCGGCATCGGCGTCGCCGCCTCGGGCAACATCAACCCGAGCGGCGAGTTCCCGTCCATGTTCGAGCCGGTCCACGGCTCCGCGCCGGACATCGCGGGTCAGGGCAAGGCCGACCCCACGGCCACCGTCCTCTCCGTCGCCCTTCTGCTGCGCCACCTCGGCTACGAGACCGAGGCCGCCCGGGTCGAGAAGGCCGTCGCGGCCGACCTCACCGAGCGGGGAGAGTCCGTCCGTACGACGGACGAGATCGGCGACGCGCTCGCCGCGCGAGTAGCGAGCTGACCCGCGCCGACTGACATCTGACAGCAGCCGCCGGGTCGCACACGCACCCGGCGGCTGTTCTTTGTGTGGTCGCGGGGTGCACCATCGAACCCTGGACCGCGTTCACCCGTTTCGTGCACAGGTCCCCGCGAGCGATAATCGAACGTGGGGCCGCGGCATGCGGGCATGCTCGGACGTCCACACAGTCATGGACATCAGCCGATGACTGGGTGGTGAGCGCGGTCCGACCCACACAACCGGTGAAGGACACGCACTCATGACGACGCCCATGATCGAGCTCAAGCCCTCCTCCAACCCGCTGTCCGACGCGGAGCGCGAGGCGATCCTGGCCAACCCCGGATTCGGCCGCCACTTCACCGACCACATGGTCACCATCCGGTGGACCGAGGGTCGCGGTTGGCACGACGGTCAGCTGGTGCCCTACGGCCCGCTGCACCTGGACCCGGCGACGAACGTCCTGCACTACGCGCAGGAGATCTTCGAGGGTCTGAAGGCCTACCGCCACCCCGACGGCTCGGTCGCCAGCTTCCGTCCGGACGCCAACGCCCGCCGTTTCCAGGCCTCCGCGCACCGTCTGGCCATGCCGGAGCTGCCCGTCGAGACCTTCGTCGCGGCCTGTGACGCCCTCGTCCGGCAGGACAAGGCGTGGGTTCCGGCGCACGGCGGCGAGGCCTCGCTCTACCTGCGCCCGTTCATGATCGCGACCGAGATCGGCCTGGGCGTCCGCCCGGCCAACGAGTACCTCTTCGTCGTCATCGCCTCCCCGGCCGGTCCGTACTTCCCCGGCGGCGTGAAGCCCGTCTCCATCTGGCTCTCCGAGAACCGCGTCCGCGCCGTCCCCGGCGGCATGGGCGACGCCAAGACCGGCGGCAACTACGCGGCCTCCCTGCTCGCGCAGGCCGAGGCGGCGGGGAAGGGCTGCGACCAGGTCGCGTACCTCGACGCCGTGGAGCACAAGTGGGTCGAGGAACTCGGCGGCATGAACCTGTACTTCGTGTACGGGAACAAGCTCGTCACCCCGGCGCTCACCGGTTCGCTCCTCGCCGGCATCACCCGTGACTCGCTGCTCAAGCTGGCGGCGGACCTCGGCCTGGAGCCGGAGGAGGGTCGCGTCTCCATCGACCAGTGGCAGGCCGACTCCGCGAACGGCACCCTGACCGAGGTCTTCGCCTGCGGCACCGCCGCCGTGATCACCCCGGTCGGCACGGTCAAGTCCGAGCGGGGTGAGTGGCAGCAGTCGGGCGGCGAGCCCGGTGAGGTCACGATGAAGCTGCGCGAGGCGCTGCTCGCGGTCCAGACCGGCAAGGCCGAGGACGTCCACGGCTGGATGCACGAGCTGGGCTAGAGGGCGTCTCGCCGATCAGGCCGGGCTCGCGGGGCCTGATCGACAAGACACCCCCTAGTCGCTACTCCGTTCCCACCAGGGCTTCCGGGGCCGTCACGGTCCCGGGAGCCCTGTGCGGTGTCAGGGCGGCGTACAGCGCGCCGCCCACCACCCCCGACAGCACGAAGCTGCAGTCGATCCCGCCCGTCAGGGCGAGCAGCGGCCCCTCGTAGAGCGGCGTCGACACCCCGGCCAGGCCGACCGCCGCGCCGATCGCCCAGGAGGCGGTGGCGCGCGGGTGCCAGCCCGCCGAGAACCAGTAGATCCCGCCGCGCGAGCGGCGGTTGTAGACCTGGAGCGCCTCCGGGTCGTACGTCCCCCCGCAGCGCGCGTGCCCGATCAGGGTGATCACGGCCCACGGGGTGCCGATCGCGGTGAGCAGCAGGACGAACGAGGTCATGGCCGTCTGGGCGTCCGAGGCGAAATGGCCGAGGAAGACGAAGCCCGTCGCCACCGCCGCGACCACGAGCGTGGCGCGCGCCCGGGTGGCGCGGGGCAGGATCGCGTCGAGGTCGAGCCCCATCGAGTACAGCATCAGCCCGGCGTTGCCGACCGATCCCGCCGTGGCGGCGAGCAGCAGCGGCACCAGGTACCAGGCGGGGGAGGCGGCGACGAGCGGCCCCGCGTAGTCGAGCGCGCCGCGGGCGGCGAGCGCCGTGTACGTACCGAAGAGCTGGGGGATCAGCAGGCCGACGAGCAGGCCGAGACAGGTGGCGCGCCAGACCTTCTTCGCGCTGTGCCGTTCGGGTGAGATGTACCGGGTGTAGTCGCCGAGCAGGGTGATGAAGGCGACCGGTCCGCTGAGACCGGCGGCGACCGCGGAGAGCAGCCAGGTCGGCCAGAACGAGCCGAGGAGGTACGGGGTGTCCGGTACGGCCGCCGGAGTGAAGTCACCGGCGTAGGCGACCAGGCCGAGAGCGAGGAGCACGGTCATGCCGACCGCGAGGGCCTTGCTCAGCTTGAGCAGCAGCCGGTAGCCGTACACGGCGGCGACCACCGTGCCCGCGGCGAGCAGGGCGTAGACCAGGGCGTGCGAGGCGCCGCCGGTCGGCAGGCCGACGAGCCGGGCGAGCGTCCCGACCATGACGTCTCCGCCGATCCACAGCGTCAGCGCGGTGTAGCCGAGCGACAGCAGCAGCCCGACCACCGAGCCGACGAGCCGGCCGCGGACGCCGAAGAAGGCGCCGGAGGAGGTGGAGAGGTTGGTGGCGGTACGGAGGGAGACGAGCGCGAGCGGGGCGGTGACGGCGACGCCGACGACGGTGCCGGCGACGACGGAGGTGACCGAGGCCCAGAGGCCGAGTCCGAAGGAGACCGGGAGCCAGCCGAAGACGATCACCCCCAGGCAGAGGTTGGAGCCGAGCAGGATCGAGACGAGATCCCGGGGGCCGCTGGTGCGTTCGGCCTCGGGGATGGTGTCGACTCCGCGCTGTTCTATCGGCATGAGGACTCCTGGGGAAGGGAGCGGGTGGCGCATTTAGAGTGACGCTCAATGTGACCTAAGGCTGTCGGCCACGTCAATCCTTGGCTGTCAGCTCGCGAGCATTTAGAGTGTCGCTCAAACAGGAGGTGTTTCGGACGTGCGACTGACCCCCACGGAACGCGACCGGCTGCTGCTCTTCGGCGCCGCCGAGCTCGCCCGTGCCCGCCGGGCCCGGGGCCTGCGGCTCAATGTCCCCGAGGCGACCGCGCTCATCGCGGACACGGTCTGCGAGGCGGCCCGCGACGGCAAGCGACTCGCCGAGGCGATCGCCGCGGCCCGCTCCGTCCTCGGCCCCGACGACGTCCTCCCCGGTGTCGCCGACGTGGTCACCGAGGTCCACGTCGAGGCCGTCTTCGACGACGGCTCCCGCCTCGCGGTCGTCTCCGACCCGATCGGCTGGGGGTCCCCCCGCGAAGCAGGGGGAGGAAAGCCGGGCGCGGAGGCGCCGGGCGCCCTGCTGCCCGGCCCCGAGCACCCGGAGCCCGCGCCCGCGGTCACCCTCCCCGTACGGAACACGGCGACCGTGCCCGTCAGCGTGACCTCGCACTTCCACTTCTTCGAGGCCAACCCACGGCTCGACTTCGACCGGGCGGCCGCCTACGGGATGCGGCTCGCCATCCCGGCCGGCGCGTCGTTCCGCTTCGACCCGGGCGGCGAGGCCGAGGTCGGTCTCGTGCCGATCGGCGGCGCGCGCGTCGCCATCGGCTTCGCGGGACTGGTCGACGGGCCGCTGGACGCGCCCGGCGCGAAGGAAGAGGCCCTGCGGCGCGCGGCGGCCTGTGGCTACCTGGGAGTGGAGAGCTGATGGACCCGTACGAGTACGCCTCCGTGCACGGCCCCCGGGCCGGCGACCGCGTCGTCCTGGGCGACTCCGGGCTCGTCGTCCGCGTCGAGTCCGACTCCCAGAAGCACGGCGACGAGTTCCTCGCGGGCTTCGGCAAGACCGCCCGTGACGGCCTTCACCTCAAGGCCGCCGCCGTCCGTGACACCTGCGACGTCGTCATCAGCAACGTGCTGGTGATCGACGCCGTGCAGGGCATCCGGAAGGTGTCCATCGGCATCCGGGAGGGCCGGATCCACGCGATCGGGCGGGCCGGCAACCCCGACACCCTCGACGGCGTCGACGTCGTCGTCGGCACCGGCACCTCGATCGTCTCCGGCGAGGGCCTCATCGCCACCGCCGGAGCCGTCGACACCCACGTCCACCTGCTCTCGCCCCGGATCATGGAGGCCTCGCTCGCGAGCGGCGTCACCACGATCATCGGGCAGGAGTTCGGCCCCGTCTGGGGCGTCGGCGTCAACTCGCCGTGGGCGCTGCGTCACGCCTTCAACGCGTTCGACGCGTGGCCGGTCAACATCGGCTTCCTGGCGCGGGGTTCGTCCTCGGACGCGGCGCCGCTCGTCGAGGCGCTCGCCGAGGGCGGGGCGTCGGGATTCAAGGTCCACGAGGACATGGGTGCCCACACCCGGGCCCTCGACACCGCGCTGAGGGTGGCCGAGGAGCATGACGTCCAGGTGGCCCTGCACAGTGACGGCCTGAACGAGTGCCTGTCGGTGGAGGACACCCTGCGGGTCCTGGACGGCCGGACCATCCACGCCTTCCACATCGAGGGCTGCGGTGGGGGGCACGTACCGAACGTCCTGAAGATGGCGGGCGTGCCGAACGTCATCGGCTCCTCCACCAACCCCACCCTGCCCTTCGGCCGCGACGCGGTGGCCGAGCACTACGGGATGATCGTCTCCGTCCACGACCTGAAGACCGACCTGCCGGGCGACGCCGCGATGGCGCGTGACCGGATCCGGGCCGGGACGATGGGCGCGGAGGACGTCCTGCACGACCTCGGCGCGATCGGGATCACCTCGTCCGACGCGCAGGGGATGGGAAGGGCCGGCGAGACCGTACGCCGGACCTTCGCCATGGCCGGGAAGATGAAGGCCGAGCTGGGCCCGCTGGAAGGCGACGGCGCGCACGACGACAACGCGCGTGTCCTCCGCTACATGGCCAAGCTCACCATCAACCCGGCGATCGCCCACGGCCTCGCCCACGAGATCGGCTCGATCGAGGTCGGCAAGCTGGCCGACATCGTGCTGTGGCGCCCGGAGTTCTTCGGCGCCAAGCCGCAGCTGGTGCTGAAGTCCGGCTTCCCCGCGTGGGGGGTCGTGGGCGATCCGAACGCCGCCACGGACACCTGTGAACCCCTCGTCCTCGGACCGCTGTTCGGCGCGCACGGCGCCACGGCCGCCGACCTCTCCGTCGCGTTCGTGGCGCAGGCAGCCGTCGACCTCGGCTCCGACGCGATGCCGACCCGCCGCCGTCGCGTCCCCGTGCGCGGCACGCGCGGCATCGGCCCCGCGGACCTGGTCTTCAACTCCCGTACCGGAGACGTGCAGGTCGACGGCCATACGGGCCTCGTCTCGCTCGACGGCTCCCCGATCCGCTCCGAGGCGGCCGAGTCCGTCTCCCTCAACCGCCTCTACTTCCTCTAGGACCCTGTGATGACCTTCCGCATGCCCGCCGAGTGGATGCCGCACGAGCGCACCTGGATGGCCTGGCCCAGCCCCAACCCCACCTTCACCAACGACGAGGAGCTCGCCGAGGCCCGCGCCGCCTGGGCCTCCGTGGCCCGCGCGGTACGCCGCTACGAGCCGGTGACGGTGATCGTCGCCCCCGGTGAGGCGGAGTCGGCCGCCGCACTCCTCGGCCCGGAGATCGAGCTGGCGGAGCGCGAGCTCGACGACGCCTGGATGCGGGACATCGGCCCGACCTTCGTCACGAACGGCACCGAGCTGGCCGCCGTGGACTGGGTGTTCAACGGCTGGGGCGCCCAGGACTGGGCCCGCTGGGAGCACGATGCGAAGATCGCCCGCCATGTCGCGGACCTCGCCGGCGTCCCCGTGGTCTCCTCCCCGCTCGTCAACGAGGGCGGCGCGATCCACGTCGACGGCGAGGGAACGGTTCTGCTGACCGACACGGTCCAGCTCGGCGCCGGCCGCAACCCGGAGTGGACCCGCGAGCAGGTCGAGGCCGAGATCCACGCCAGGCTCGGCACCACCAAGGCCATCTGGCTCCCGCACGGCCTCAGCGGCGACTACGGCCTCTACGGCACCCAGGGCCACGTCGACATCGTCGCCGCCTTCGCCCGCCCCGGCACGGTCCTCGTCCACAGCCAGCAGGACCCGGCCCACCCGGACTACGAGCGCTCCCGGACGTACGTGAACATCCTCCGCGGCCAGACCGACGCCCAGGGCCGCCCGCTGGAGGTCGTCGAGATCCCGGCCCCCACCGTCCTCAAGGACGAGGAGGGCGACTGGGTCGACTACTCGTACATCAACCACTACCTGTGCAACGACGGCGTGGTCCTCTGCGCCTTCGACGACCCGCACGACGAACTCGCCGCGGAGATCTTCCGCCGCCTCTTCCCGGAGCGCACGGTGACCCTGGTCGACGCGCGGACGATCTTCGCCGGTGGAGGCGGCATCCACTGCATCACGCAGCAGCAGCCCCGCGTGTAGTCCGCACGGTGGCGGCCAGCACCAGCACGCTCAGGGCGAACATCACGATGCCCAGGGGGACGTGGAAGGCCGGCATGTGCGCGACGCCGAGCACCACCTGCGCCGAGGAGAGCACGAGGAAGCCGGTGGCGTACAGGGCCGGGCGGGCAGACCCCCCGCCCGGCTTCCACGCCAGGACCGCGGCGAGCACGTACAGCATCGACGCGCCGTACATCACCTTCGATCCGGCGTCGTGCAGCGCGAGGCCGAGGGACCCGGACAGCAGCATTCCGGCGGTGACCGACTGGAAGAAGAGGGCCAACGTCTGCAGGGCGACCGCGACCTGCGGGAACGTGAACCTGCCCGGCGACGGCGTCGTCTGTACGGCCATGATGGGGTCCCTTCTTCTGCCTCGCGGCGGTGGATCGGTACTCTCTCGACTGTTCGACGACGCAGCCCCGCGAAATGTGAGGCGAGCCGTCGGACTCACGGGGGAACGGGGAGCGGTCGGCACCATGAGCACACAGCCCGATTCGGGGTACGACGTCCGGTCCGAGCCGGGGCGCGACCGGTCCGAGCCGGCGACGGAGGCGGGGCCGGAGCTCGGCGCCGTCGTCGGCGAGCGGCGTCATCTGACCGACCTCGCCTACCGGCTGCTCGGTTCGCTGGCCGAGGCCGAGGACGCCGTGCAGGAGACGTACATCCGCTGGTACGCGATGTCACCGCGGGAGCAGGCGGCCATCGCGTCGCCCGGCGCCTGGCTGACGACGGTGGCGGGGCGCATCTGCCTCGACGTGCTCGGCTCGGCGCGGGCCCGGCGCGAGCGCTACGTCGGCGCGTGGATACCCGAGCCGCTCCCCGACCGCTCGGAGTGGGCAGGCGCTGCCGATCCCGCCGACCGGGTCACCCTGGACGAGTCGGTGAGCATGGCCTTCCTCATCGTCCTGGAGTCGATGACCCCGGCCGAACGCGTGGCCTTCGTCCTCCACGACGTCTTCCGTTACCCCTTCGCGGAGATCGCCGAGATCGTCGGCCGGACGCCCGCCGCCTGCCGGCAGCTGGCCACCTCGGCCCGCCGGCGCGTGCGGGCCGCGCACGCACCGGCGGCTCCACCGGCCGGGCAGGCCGGACTCGTGCGGAACTTCAAGGAGGCGTGGGAGGCCAAGGACATCGAGGCCCTCGTCGGCCTCCTCGACCCCGAGGCCGCGATGGTCGCCGACGGCGGCGGCCTGGTCGGCACCGTGCTGCATCCGGTCGAGGGCGGCGAGGAGATCGCCGCGTACCTGATCCACATCGCCGACAAGGTCCCGGGAATGCGGCTCCTGGAGCGGTCGGTCAACGGCCGGCCCGGGCTGGTCGCGCAGCACGCCGGCGTGACCGTGACCGTGGCCGCCTTCGACCTCGCCGGAGACCGCGTCACCCGCATCTGGGCGGTCCGCAACCCGGAGAAGCTCCGGGCGTGGACCGGGACGGGACCTGACGGGGCGATCCTGGGGAGCGGGTCCGGCGGGACGATCCTGTAGAACATACGGGTGAGTCAGAGCAGCAATCCGTCCCAACCCCCGCCCCATGCCCGCCGCCGCAACCAGGCCGCCCCGCCCCGCGAGGACGTGCTCGCCGCGGCCATGGACACCATCGCCGAGCGCGGGCTCGACGGGCTCACCATGGCCGGGCTCGGGCGCCAGGTCGGGATGAGCAGCGGGCACCTGCTCTACTACTTCCGCACCAAGGACGAGCTGCTGCTCCAGACCCTGGAGTGGAGCGAGGGCCGGCTCGGCGCCGCCCGGAGCGCGCTGCTCTCCCGGCCCGGGACCGCGCGCGAGCGGCTCGACGGGTACGTCGACGTGTACGTGCCCGACGGGCCGCGTGACCCGCACTGGACCCTGTGGCTGGAGGTCTGGAACCGCTCGCAGAACGCCGCCGACGACGCCCGGGCCCGGCAGGCAGCCATCGAGGGGGCCTGGCACAGGGACCTGGTCGCGATCCTCGCCGAGGGCATCTCGCGGGGGGAGTTCCGGGCGGTCGACCCGGACCGGTTCGCCACCCGTACGAGGGCTTTGCTCGACGGCTTCAGTGTGCACGTGGCCGTCGGGATCCCGGGTACGGGACGGGACCAAGTCCTGTCCCACGTACGGGAGTTCATCGAGCAGGACCTGCTGCCGCGACCGTAACGCACGTAAGTACACAGGATCGTTGTGCGCTACAGCCTTGTTGCCCGGGTGTGACCTCCGGCACGGTTCCGGTCCATGGGACGAGAGCACTGGAAGAAGATCTGGGTCGGCTCCGCCGGCAACATGGTCGAGTGGTTCGACTGGTTCGTGTACGCGAGCTTCGCCACCTACTTCGCGGGATCGTTCTTCCCGGAGGGGAACGACACCGCGAAACTCATGAACACCGCCGGCATCTTCGCCGTCGGTTTCTTCATGCGGCCCGTCGGCGGCTGGCTCCTCGGCCGGGTCGGCGACCGCAAGGGCCGCAAGGCGGCGCTCACCCTCACCGTCACCCTGATGTCCGCCTCCGCGCTCCTGATCGCCGTCGCCCCCACCTACGCGGTCGCGGGCTACGGAGGCGCCGCCGTCCTCCTGGTCGCCCGCCTCCTCCAGGGTCTCTCCGTCGGCGGCGAGTACGCCGCGAGCGCCACCTATCTCACGGAGGCCTCGGCCCCGGAGCACCGCGGCTTCGCCTCCAGTTTCCAGTACGTGTCGATGACCGCGGGCCAGGTCTTCGGCCTCGGCCTGCTGATCGTCCTCCAGCGCACGATGTCCGACGCGGCCCTGCACAGCTGGGGCTGGCGCATCCCCTTCGTCATCGGCGCCCTCGGAGCGGCCGTCGTCTTCTACCTGCGCCGCACCATGCTGGAGACGGAGGTGTACGAGGAGAGCGCGGGCGACGGGGTCGCGAGCGGCGAGCAGGGAACCCTCAAGGCGCTCTGGGCGCACCGGCGCGAGGCCTTCCTCGTCGTCGCCCTCACCATGGGCGGGACCGTGGCCTACTACACGTACACCACCTACCTCACCAAGTACCTCTCGAACTCCGCCGGACTCCCCAAGCAGACCGCGACCCTGGTCTCCTTCTGCGCCCTGATCGTCTTCGCCTGCCTCCAGCCGCTGGCAGGCCGGCTCTCCGACCGGATCGGGCGCCGTCCGCTCCTCATCACCTTCGCGGTCGGCTCCACCCTCCTCAGCGTGCCGATCCTGGCGATGCTGAAGCACGCGGGCTCCTTCTGGCCGGCCCTCGGTCTCTCGCTGCTCGCGCTCCTCGTCGTCACCGGCTACACCTCCATCAACGCCTGCGTGAAGGCCGAGCTCTTCCCGACCGGCATCCGCGCCCTCGGCGTCGCCCTCCCGTACGCCATCGCCAACGCCCTCTTCGGCGGCACCGCCGAGTACGTGGCCCTGTGGTTCAAGAACGCCGGGATCGAGTCGGGCTTCTCCTGGTACGTCGCGGGCTGCGCGGCCGTCTCCCTGGTCGTCTATCTCGCGATGCGGGAGACCCGGGACATCGACCTGGGCAGGGTCGGCGCGTCGGCATCGTCCGTGCCGGGCCGGAAACGAGATCAGCTGCCCGTATCGTGAGACCGCCGACCCGGCGGCCCCCCACCTGTGTCAGACTTCCGGCGTGCTTGCTACCACGATGATTATCGGCAGCGGCGCGCCGGTCCGCAGTGGCCACTGAATCGCGGCACAACCCCCGCGGCAGTGGACACCGTGCCTCAGACCCGCGCGCAGACCTCTCGCACCCGCGAGGGGTTTTTTCGTTTTCCGGCCCCACCCATGCCGGAAACGGACAGCGCGTGAGAATGGGGGCAAGTGGATCCAGACCTTCCGGAGCCACATCCGACAGGAGCCATCACAGTCATGACCACGGAGAACGGCGAGAGCCCGCGCCTCGACGACCGCCATGTCGACGACAGCTTCCACGTCTTCGACACGACGCTGCGCGACGGGGCGCAGCGTGAGGGCATCAACCTCACGGTCGCGGACAAGCTGACCATCGCGCGCCACCTCGACGACTTCGGCGTGGGCTTCATCGAGGGCGGCTGGCCCGGTGCCAACCCGCGTGACACGGAGTTCTTCGCCCGCGCCCAGCAGGAGATCGCGTTCAAGAACGCGCAGCTCGTCGCCTTCGGCGCCACCCGCAGGGCCGGAGGCAACGCCGCAGAGGACCCGCAGGTCAAGGCGCTGCTCGACTCCGGTGCCCCGGTGGTCTGCCTCGTCGCCAAGTCGCACGACCGGCACGTCGAACTGGCCCTGCGCACGACCCTGGACGAGAACCTGGAGATGGTCCGCGACACCGTCTCCTTCCTGACCTCCCAGGGCCGCCGTGTCTTCGTCGACATGGAGCACTTCTTCGACGGCTACAAGGCCGACCCGGACTACGCCAAGGCCGTGGTCCGCGCCGCGCACGAGGCCGGCGCCGACGTCGTCATCCTCTGCGACACCAACGGCGGGATGCTCCCGGCCCAGATCCAGGCCGTCGTCTCCACCGTCCTCGCCGACACCGGCGCCCGCCTCGGCATCCATGCCCAGGACGACACCGGCTGCGCCGTCGCCAACACCCTCGCCGCCGTCGACGCGGGCGCCACACACGTCCAGTGCACCGCCAACGGATACGGCGAGCGGGTCGGCAACGCCAACCTCTTCCCCGTCGTCGCGGCCCTGGAGCTCAAGTACGGCAAGCGGGTCCTCCCCGAGGGCGCGCTCGCCGAGATGACCCGGATCTCGCACGCCATCGCCGAGGTCGTCAACCTCACGCCCTCCACCCACCAGCCGTACGTCGGCGTCTCCGCCTTCGCGCACAAGGCCGGGCTCCACGCCTCCGCCATCAAGGTCGACCCCGACCTCTACCAGCACATCGACCCCGAGCTCGTCGGCAACACCATGCGGATGCTCGTCTCCGACATGGCCGGCCGCGCCTCGATCGAGCTCAAGGGCAAGGAGCTCGGCGTCGACCTGGGCGACGACCGCGCCCTCGTCGCCCGGGTCGTCGAGCGGGTCAAGGAGCGCGAGCTCCGGGGCTACACGTACGAGGCCGCCGACGCCTCCTTCGAGCTGCTGCTCCGCGAGGAGGCCGAGGGCCGCGCCCGCCGCTACTTCCGTACGGAGTCCTGGCGCGCGATCGTCGAGGACCGCCCCGACGGCACCCACGCCAACGAGGCCACCGTGAAGCTCTGGGCCAAGGGCGAGCGGATCGTCGCCACCGCCGAGGGCAACGGCCCGGTCAACGCCCTCGACCTGGCGATGCGGGTGGCGCTGGAGCGCATCTACCCGCAGCTCGCCAAGTTCGAGCTGGTCGACTACAAGGTCCGCATCCTGGAGGGCCGCCACGGCACCGAGTCCACGACCCGGGTCCTGGTCACCACCAGTGACGGCAACGGCGAGTGGGCGACGGTCGGCGTCGGCGAGAACGTGATCGCGGCCTCCTGGCAGGCCCTGGAGGACGCCTTCACGTACGGGCTCCTGCGCGCGGGGATCGACCCGGCCGAATAAACCCATAAAGTCGGTAGATCCTCTATGTCTAGTTCGATGCTGTTCGGGTAGCGTCGAACACATGAGGACCAGGCCGCTCTTCGCCCTGTCGGCCCTCGCCGGGCTGATACTGCTGCTGCTCCTGGCCCTGGCCCCGTCCGCGGGCGCCAGGGCCACGGGGATACCGGACGTGGCCGCCGCCCTGAAGCAGGGCCCGGTGTACGTCGACCCGGGCGCCGCCGACCAGCTCTCGAAGGCCGACGCGGACGCCCTCGCCCAGAAGATCAAGGACGCGGACAAGCCGCTCTTCGTGGCCGTCCTGCCGGCGAACGCCCAGTTCCCGGCGGAGGACCTCTTCCGGGACCTGCGCACGCAGACCGGGATCACCGGCCTGTACGCGATCCGCCTCGGAGACGGTTTCGACGCGAAGGCCGACGCCGCCGTCATGTCCCCGCAGGCCGTCGGGAACCTCGTCGCCTCCGTACGCCAGCCCGGCGTCGACGCGGCCACCGAGCTGAACAACTTCGCCGACCAGGCCCTGCTCACCCTGCGCGGCTCCGCGCCCGCCTCCTGGGGCTCCGTCGGTACGGACTCCGGGGTCCCCGTCGCCGGACTCGTCACGCTCGGCGCGGTCGTCGCCGTGAGCGGCGGGGCCGCCTACACCGTCGTCCGCCGCAAGAGGCTCCGCAAGGAGGCCGAGGAGCGGGCCGCCCTCGACAAGCTGCGGGTCGTCGTCGACGAGGACATCACCGCCTTCGGCGAGGAGCTCGAACGCCTCGACTTCCACCCCGCCGAGCCCGGCGCCGACGACACCAGGCGCGGCGACTACGAGCGCGCCCTCGACTCGTACGACAAGGCGAAGTCCCTCATGGGCTCCGCGACCCGCCCGCACGACGTCCGCGCGGTCACCGAGGCCCTGGAGGACGGCCGGTTCTCCCTCGCCGTCCTCGCCGCCCGCCGCGAGTCCCGCCCGCTGCCCGAGCGGCGCGCCCCCTGCTTCTTCGACCCGCGCCACGGCCCGTCCGCCGAGGACCGCACCTGGGCCCCGGCCGGCGGGACCGCCCGCCAGGTCCCGGTCTGCGCCGCCGACGCGGCGCGCCTCGACGACGGCCTCGACCCCCTCGCCCGTACCGTCGACACGGACGCGGGCCGCCGCCCCTACTGGGAGGCGGGCCCCGCCTACGGCCCCTGGGCCGGCGGCTACTTCGGCGGCGGCCTCCTCCCCGGCCTGCTCATGGGCACGGTGCTCGGCTCCATGCTCGCCACCCCGGCGTACGCCTCCGAGTACGGCGGCGGCGACTTCGGAGGCGGTGACTTCTCCGGCGGTGACTTCTCCGGCTCCGACTTCGGCTCCGGCGACTTCGGCGGAGGCGGCGGATTCGACGGCGGCGGCGGGTTCTGACCGCACGGCGACCGGGGCCGCACGGGGCCCCGGGCGTTGAACGCGTTGAGTAGACGTGCGCGCACGAACGGTGATCGGTGACAGTGCTCGCGGCGGCGCAGCCCGCGCCGGCCGAGCACACCGAAAGGTCGCACCACCGTGCCGAACAGCACCTCCGCCCAGACCGGCACCACCGTCGAGACCGGCACCCCCGGGCCGTTGGACGTTCACGGCCTGATCTGTGTCGAGCCCCCCTACTTCGCCCTCCGTGACCTGCGCCGGGAGGCACCCGGCGAGGTCACCGCCGAGATACCCGTCGAGGCCGACGGCGGTCGCCAGGCCACCCCCATCGGCATCTCCGAGATCGGCCGCCACCTCGCGATCGCCGGACTGTGCGCCGCCGCCACCGTCAACCCCCGCGAGGGACGCCACTTCTACCTGGCCCGTGCGGCCCGCGGCAGCTGGCACGCCCCCGCCACCCCTCCCGGCACGCACCCGGTGGACGGGCTGATCGGCAGGGCAGGCGCCGCCTTCTCCTCCCCGCGCCGGGTGGCGGCGGGGACCTGCCTCACCAGCCGGGACGGCACCCTGCTCGCCACCCTGGACGTCGAGTACGACGTACTGGCGCAGCCCGTCTTCGAACGGGTCCTCGGTGACCGGGTTCCCGACGCCCCCGTCACCGTCAACCCGTACTCCCTGCCGATGCCCCTGCGGCAGGTGGAGGTCCGGGGCGGCCACGGCTCGGCCGCGCTGACCGTCACGCCCGAGATGTGCCCCGGCCACTTCGCCGGCCACCCGGTGCTCCCCGTGGCCACCCTCTCCGTCGGCATGACCACGCTCATCGACCACGTCGTCGCCGCCCGCGGCCGCCATCTCCGCTGGCTGCCCGTGACCTGGTTCCTCAGTGCCGACAAGCTCGTGCACGCGGGGGAGACGGTCGTCTTCGAGGGCGAGGTCACCTATGCCGCCGGAGACCCGAAGGGCGCCCTCGGCGCGGCGGGTGCCGTCGCCTCGTTCCGCGGCACCGCGCGGGTGGGCTCCGAGACCGTCGCGGAGGCCGGAGTCGACCTCCTCCTCGTCGACGACGGCGTCCCGGGGGTGCTGCGCCCCGCATCGCCGTCCGCCGTCCGTCCGGCTCCGCACGCCTGACCGTGCGTCCGGCCAGCAGCACGACGCGCCGTCACGCGCGGATCGTTTCGGTCGCGGCGTACCACCCGGTCCGCTCCGTCGGCAACGCCGAACTCATCGAGTCGTACGGGCTCGACTCCACCGACGCCTGGATCCGCGCCCGCACCGGCATCGGTGCCCGCGGCCTCGCGGGCCCGCACGAGACCCTCGCCCACATGGGGGCGCGCGCGGCCGAACGGGCCGTGCGGCGGGCGGGCCTCGAAGGGGGCGGCATCGACTGCGTCCTCGTCGCCACGATGAGCCACCTCACGGGCGACACCTCGCTCGCGCGCGAGATCGCCGACCGGCTGCACCCGGTGCCGCGCGCGGCCCTGGACGTCTCCGCCGCGTGCGCAGGCTTCGCCACCGGTCTCGAGCTGGCCCGCTGCCTCGTCTCCGGAGGTGTCTTCGGCCGGGTCCTGCTCGTCGGCGCCGAGCGGATGTCCGACATCGTCGAGGCCGCCGACCGGACCACCAGCGTCATCTTCGGCGACGGTGCGGGCGCGGTGGTCGTCGAGGCCGCCGACGAGCCCGGGATCTCCGCCGCCGCGTGGGGAAGCGACGGGGCGCAGGGCGACCTGCTCAGCCGGGCGCCCGGCGACCCCCGGAACCCGCCGAAGGGCGCCGAGGGGCCGCCGTACCTGCGGATGCGGGGTCCTGAGCTCTACCGCTGGGTCATGGCCCACGTGCCGGAGAACGCCCACCAGGCCCTGCGGCGCGCCGGGATCACCGCGGGGGAGCTCGACGCCTTCATCCCGCACCAGGCCAACGACCGGATGATCACCGGTCTGGCCAAGGCGCTCGGACTGCCCCCGACCGTGGCCGTGGCCAGGGACGTGGTCCGGCGCGGCAACACCTCCGCGGCCTCCATCCCGCTGGCCATGGAGGCCCTGCTGGGCGAGCGGCCCGAACTGTCCGGCGGGCTCGCCCTCCTGACGGGATTCGGCGCGGGCGTCGCGTACGCCGCCCAAGTGGTCCGGCTCCCGTGAGGGGGCGGGGCCGTCCCGAGGGGCGACCGGTGCCCCACGGAATGCCGGCGTCACCATGGACAGGTCGGACACGGAAGAGAAGGAGGACGAGGCCGTGACCACTCGACGTGCCGGTCATCTGCTGAACGGTCTGCTTGCCGAGGCGCGGTGGAGCGCCGGTGACCTGGCCCGGGCCGTCAACGCCCTCGGCACCCGGCAGGGCATACCCCTGCGGTACGACCGCTCGGCGGTCGCGCACTGGATGGCCGGTTCCTTCCCGCGGCCGCCGGCCGGCGAGCTCGCGGCGCAGGCCCTGAGCCAGCGCCTCGACCGGGTGGTGACGCCCGAGGAGACCGGGCTCGTCAGGGACCGGGGCGGCGCCGGGTCCGACGTGGCCGCGCCCTCGGCCCGGGCCGACCCGGTGGGGGAACTGATGGCGCTCTGCCGGAGCGACGCCGGCTCCACCCACCGCGGAGCGCTCGCCGGGATCGTGTACGACGCGGCCTACGTCCCGCCGCCCGTACGCCGCAGCGGTACGGGGCGGTCGGCGCCCAGGATGACCCACCGGGCCGGAGCCGGGGACGTCGAGCTGATGCGACGGCTGACCCAGGTCTTCAGCGACCTCGCCGCGGCCCACGGCGGAGGGCACGCCCGGACGGCGCTCGCCGCCTACCTCGGCGACGACGTGGCCCGGGCGCTGCGGTCCACCGCCCCACCCGGGCTGCGCGCCGAACTGTTCACCGGCGCGGCGCAGTTGACCCATGTCCTGGCGGCGTCGACGGACGACGCGGGGCGGCCGGGGCTGGCCCAGCGGTACTACCGCCTGGCCCTCGGGCTCGCGGTCGAGGCGGAGGACCGGCGTATGCGGGCGATCGTGGTGCGCTCGCTGAGCGCCCAGGCCGCCAGGCTCGGGCACCGGGCGAGCGCGACGGCCTACGCGGACGAGGCCGTGCGCGCGGCGCGGGCCACCGGGGACGACGCGACCGTCTCCTTCGCGCTGGTCCAGCGCTCGCTCACGTACGCCCTGAGGCGGGAGGAGCGGGCCGCGCGGGCCGATATGGCCGCCGCGGAGCGGATGCACGACCGGGCCACCGCCCGGCCGGGCCCCTTCGCGGCCTATCCGCGGTCGGGCCTCGACTATCAGCGGGCCGAGGTCTTCCACGCCCTGGGGCAGCGGGACGAGGCGGTGCGGGCGCTGCGCCAGGCCGTCGCCCTGCGCCCGCCGGAGCAGCACCGCGCCCATGCGCTCACCCAGGCGCGGCTGGCCGAGGTCCTGATCGGCGACGGGAAGGCGGAGGAGGCGTGCGGTCACTGGAACCTCTTCCTCGACCACTATCCGCACATCCGGTCGGCCCGCGCCGAACAGGCCCTCGCCCGGCTGCACTACGGTCTGAGCGCCGTGCCCCACCAGGCCGACGGGGCGGCGCTCAGGGAACGGGTCAGCGCCCTGGCGCGGACTCGGCGCACGTCGGAAGGGTGACAAGTCGGGTAAAAGGGATCATCCATGGGGCAGGGGTATCACGCGGTCCGGCGGGGGCGTGGCAGGCAGGCGCGGGTGGGAGTCGTGCGATTTTATGAGTATCTGAAATGGCCGGAGGGCAGCCGGAATTCAGGTCACACCAGCGGCTTCACCGACATCAGCAGGTGCCGGTGGGTCGGCTTCTCGGCGTCGGTGAGGAGGGCCCGCTGGCCGGGGCCCAGGAGGTGGAAGCGGGCCTCGGGGGCGTCCAGGGAGCTCAACGCGTCCAGGAGGTAGCCCGGGTTGAACGCGACCGTCATCGAGTCCGCCCCGGCGAGGGTGCCGGGGAGGTGCTGGGAGGCCACGTCGTCCTCGTACCCCGCCTGGAGGTGGACTCCCGAGGGTGTGAAGGCCAGCTGGACCGGGCTGTCGCCCTCGGCGACCACCGCGACCCGCTTGACGGCCTCCGTCAGCGGCGCCCGCTCCGTCACCGCCAGGGCGTGGTCGCCCAGGGCGAAGAGCTTGTCGTGGCGGGGGAGCCGTCCGTCGAGCAGCCGGGTGGTGGTCCGCGTGCCCCCGCTCTCGAAGCCGATCGAACCGGCGTCGAGCGCGAGGCGGGCCGGGCCGGCGCCCGCGAGGGAGCGGGCGATCTCGGTCAGACGACGGGCCGGGACGACCACGTCGGCCGGCGTGGCGGGCGCCGCCGCCCTGCCGAAGTCCGGGTACCACTCCAGGGTGCGGACCGCGTAGCGGTAGCGGTCGGTGGCCGCGAGCGTCATGGTCGACCCGTCCAGGGCGAGCCGTATCCCGGTGAGGACCGGCAGGGAGTCGTCCCGGCCCGCCGCCACGGCGATCCGGCCGACCGCCGCCGCGAAGGCGTCCCCGTCCACCGTGCCCAGGACCTCCGGCAGCGCGGGCGGGGCCGGGTAGTCGTCGAGCGGCAGCAGGGAGAGGCCGAAGCGGGCGTCGCCCGAGGTCACCGTGAGCCGGGCGCCCTCGACGACGAGCTCCGTACGGCCGCGCGGCAGCACCTTGCAGATGTCGAGGAGCCGGCGGCCCAGTACCAGGGCCCGTCCCTCGGCGAGCGTGTCGGCCTCGACCTCGACGCGGGCGGACGCCTCGTGGTCGAGGCCGGAGACCCGCAGCCGCCCCTCCGCCGCCTCCAGGAGCAGCCCGCCGAGGACGGGCATCGGGGAGCGGGGCGGCAGCACGCGCGCGGCCCAGGCCACGGCGTCGGTCAACACGTCGCTTTCGATACGGAATTCCATGCCGCCGACGCTAGCGACCGCCACTGACAACGGCGTTGACCAGCAGGTTCAGCCGTCCCTCGGCGAGGTCGGGCGGGAGCCGGTCGCCCCCGTCGAGGGCGGCCGGGCCGGTGGTGTGCTCCGGACCGCCTCTGTTCGCGACGTCCCGGGACGAGGTCGGGACTAGGTCGGGACGAGGTCGGGACGAACCCGGCCCTGCGGGAAGGGGAGCGGGCCGTCCACCGTTCTACGCTCTGATCTCACAACGGCACACAGGGGGAGAGAGCGCGATGAGTGACGTCCGCGTCCACGGCACGGTGGAGCCCGGATTCGAGTCCGTGCGCGAGGTGTTCGCGGGGATCGCCGCGAACGAGGCACGGGACGGCGGTGCCCAGCTCGCCGTCCACCACCGCGGCCGCCTGGTCGTCGACCTCTGGGGCGGTGACGGCGTCGACGGGGACTCCCTGCTCGGGCTCTACTCCTCCTCGAAGGGCGCCATGGCCCTGGTCACCGCCCTCCTCGTCCAGGACGGCACCCTCGACCTGGACCGCGCGGTCTGCTTCTGGTGGCCCGAGTTCGCCGCCGAGGGCAAGGGCGAGACCACCCTCCGGCAGCTGCTCGCCCACCGCTCCGGCGTGATCGGCACCGACGACGGCCTCTCGGCGGAGGAGCTGGCCGACGACCGCCTGGCCGCCGCCCGCCTCGCGGGACAGCGCCCCTTCTGGGAGCCGGACGGCGGACACGGCTACCACGCGCTGGTGATCGGCGCCCTGGTCGGCGAGGTGGTCCTGCGGGCCACCGGCCGGACGGTCCAGGAGCTGTACGAGGAGCGGGTCCGCGCCCCGTACGGCATCGACTACCACCTCGGCCTGCCCGAGGAACTGGAACCCCGCTTCCGTACGGCCCTGCCGATGCTGCCCACCCCTGCCGAGCAGGCACTCCTCGCGGCGAACCCGATCGCCCCGGACAGCCTCATGGCCGTCGCGTTCAACCTCCACGCCGACCCGCCCTTCGACATCGTCGGCTACGCCAACTCCCGTGCGGTTCGGGAGCGGGCACCGCTCTCCGGCGGTGGCATCGGCACCGCGCGCGGCCTCTCCCGGATGTACGCGGCGATCGCGGGCGAGCTGGACGGGCGGCCCCCGCTCCTCACGCCCGACACCCTCGCCGAGGTCGCCCGGATCCATTCGGCGGGCAAGGACCTGGTGACGGGCGAGGAGAACGCCTTCGGCCTCGGCTTCGTCCCGTCGGCCGACCGCTACCCGTCCCTGAGCCCGGCGGCCATCGGCCACAGCGGCGCCCCCGGTTCCCAGGCCTTCGCCGACCCGGCGACCGGCCTGGCGTACAGCTACGCCCGCCGCCGCTTCGGCTTCGCCGCCGGCCCGGGCGCCGTCGAGAACGACCGCCTGATCCCGGCCGTCGTCGAGGCGGCGGCACAGGCCGGCTGATCCGCGCCCGCCGGAACGGAGCGCCGGGCCCACCGACCCCACCGGACAGGAGCGCCGGGCCCACCGGCCCCACCGGACAGGAGCGCCGCGTCCGCCGAGTCCGCCGGGCCCGCCGCGCAACGCCGAGCGCCCGCCTTCCGCTGTCGCGGAGGGCGGGCGCGCTCGTGGGGCAGGCCGGTCAGGCGGCGTTCTTGATCGCGGAGATGTCGAAATTCAGCTTGACCTTGTCGCCGACCAGTACGCCGCCGGTCTCCAGGGCCGCGTTCCAGGTCAGGCCCCATGCGGAGCGCAGGATCTCGGTCGAGCCCTCGAAGCCGACGCGCTCGTTGCCGAAGGGGTCCGTGGCCGCGCCGTTGAACTCCAGGTCGATGCTGAGCGGCTTCGTGACGTCCTTGATGGTCAGGTCACCGGTGATCCGGTACCTGTCGCCGCCCAGCTGCTCGGCCTGCGTCGAGCGGAAGCTCATCAGCGGGAACTGCTCGACGTCGAAGAAGTCGCCGCTGCGCAGGTGGCCGTCGCGGTCGCCGAGACCCGTGTCGATGGAGGCGATCGTGATGTCGATCGAGGCGGTCGAGGCGCTCGGGTTCGAGCCGTCCAGCTTCAGCGCGCCCTCGTGCTCCGCGAAGGTGCCGCGGACGTTGGTGACCATCGCGTGGCGGACGGTGAAGCCGATGCTGCTGTGGCTCGGGTCGATGGTGTATTCGCCGGTCAGAGCGGCCAGCGCGGGGTCCACCGGGAGGGTGGCGGTGGCGACGGCGGACTCGTTGTTCTTGCGGCCGAAGAGACCCATGACTGACTACTCCTTGATCGGGATTGGTTGAACCTTCAACGAGAACGACTGTAGCCCTATTCCGTTCAAGTTTCAACTTCTCTGGAGGATGTTCATCCGAAAGGCGCCGAACAGCGGCCGACGCCCTCTATCGGACGCGCGTAGAACTGCGGCACCATCTCCCTGCACCACCGGATCCACCGGCTCCACCTGCACCGCCGTCCCCAACCGTCACGGTCACCAGCAGGAGGCACTCCCGATGAAGCTCCGCTCCGTCCTCACCGCCCTGGCCCTCGTCCTCGGGGCGCTCTTCGCGCCCGGCGTCGGCGCCCTCACCGCCGCCGGCGAGGCCCACGCGGTCACCAAGATCAGCCACGCCACCGCGACCTCGATGTTCCGTTCCTCCGGCATCACCTGGTCCTCGTCCGGCAACTGCTCGAACCGGAACAACTCGACCTGTACGTCCTTCGAGCAGCTCAACCTCGCCACCGCCCAGGGCGCCCAGACCCTCAAGAGCGCCAGCGGCTGCGCCCTCAACATCACCGGCGGCACCGAGACTGGGCACGCGAGCGGCACCTACTCGCACTGGAACGGCTACAAGCTCGACTTCAGCAAGTACACCTGCGTCGGGAGCTACATCAAGAACACCTTCACCTACATCGGCCTGCGCGGCGACGGTGCTCCGCAGTGGAGGTCCGGCGCGGGCAACGTCTACGCCGACGAGGGCAACCACTGGGACGTGACCTTCTACAACTGCGGCGGCTGCTGACCGCTCGCCACGTGCCAAGAAGCCCCTCTCGGTGGTCACTTGGACTAACCGAGGGGGGTTCTTGGACTGGAGGGGCCCGCGCGGCGCGATCTCGTTGACGGTGCCGCGGGGGCGGGGGCCAACTAGTGCGCATGCCCCTCCCCAAGTCGCGAAGAATCCGTGCGGCCTGCGCACTCGCCGCCGCTTCATCCGCCGTGTTCGCCCTGGCCGGCCCGGCGACCGCCGAGGCCGGGACCCCGCAGGCCGAGGACACCACCGCAGCCACCACCGCCACCGGAACCACCGCCGTCATCGCCTCCGCCCAGCTCTCCGTCGCCGTCGCCGAGGACTTCCCCCGCGCCCTCTCGTACACCGACCGCGCCGGCGGCGCCCGCCTCCTCGGCAGTACGGCCCCGGTCACCCAGGTCGTCCTCAACGGCACCCCCTACGCCGTCCAGGCCAAGGGCGCCCCCGTCCTGACCGCCACCTCCGCCGCGTACACCCTCGCCTTCCCCGCCCTGCCCGGCGTCGAGATCGACGCGAGCCTGAGCGTCGACGGCCGGACCACCACCTTCCGGGTCACCGCCGTCCGCGACACCGACACCTTCCGCGTCGGCACCCTCGACATACCCGGCCACGACCTCGTCTCCGTGGGCTCGGCGGACGGCGGCGCCGCCACCGCCTTCACCCGCCTCGACCCCGACTCCACCCGTACCGCCGACGTCTTCGCCCAGGTCACCGCCGCCACCACCGCCGAGGCGAACCCGGTCGGCGCGAGCTACGCGCTCGTCAACACCGGGCAGCTGGCCGCCGCCGTCGAGTCCAACTCCAGCTACGACAAGCCCTCCGGCGCCTCCGCCCGCGACGGCGCCCGCTTCTGGCACCAGGCCCGTACGCGGACGTCGGAGACCGGAACCGAGACCCGCGTCGGCGTCTGGTCCGGCCAGTGGACCTACCGCGGCGCGGGCGCCCCGCAGCCCGAGACCGGCGACGACCTCCCCTGGGCCAAGGTCGTCGTCACCCCCGACGCCAACGACGACGGCGCCACCGACTGGCAGGACGGCGCCCTCGCCTTCCGTACGATCGGGATCAAGGCCCCCGGCAGCGAGCAGACCCCCGACCGGGTCGTCGCCCACATCCCGTTCAACTTCGCCTCGCAGGCCACGCACCCCTTCCTGCGCACCCTCGACGACGTCAAGCGGATCTCGCTCGCCACCGACGGACTCGGCCAGTTCGCGCTGCTCAAGGGGTACGGCTCCGAGGGCCACGACTCAGCCCACCCCGACTACGGCGGCAACTACAACAAGCGCGCCGGCGGCCTCGCCGACCTCAACACCCTCCTCAGGGAGGGCAGGAAGTGGGGCGCGGGCTTCGGCGTCCACGTCAACGCCACCGAGTCGTACCCCGAGGCGAAGAACTTCAGCGAGACCCTCGTCGACAAGACCAAGCCCGGCTGGAACTGGCTCAACCAGAGTTACTACATCGACCAGCGCCGGGACATCAACAGCGGCGACCTCGCCCGCCGCTTCCAGCAGCTGCGCGACGAGACCGACCCCAACCTCTCCGCGCTCTACATCGACGTCTACTACACACACGGCTGGATCGCCGACAAGACGGTCCAGGCCGTCCAGGCGCAGGGCTGGAACGTCGCCACCGAGTGGTCCGAGAAGTTCGAGCGGGCCTCCCTCTGGTCCCACTGGGCCAACGACCTCGACTACGGCGGCGCCACCAACAAGGGCCTCAACTCCCAGATCGTCCGCTTCATCCGCAACGGCGAGAAGGACGTCTGGAACAACCACCCGGTCCTCGGCCAGACCGCGCTCGTCGACTTCGAGGGCTGGACCGGCGAGACCGACTGGAACGACTTCACCGCCAACATCTGGCAGCGGAACCTGCCCGCCAAGTACCTCCAGCAGCAGCGCATCACCCGCTGGAACGGCAACGACATCACCTTCACCGGCGGCGTCCGCGGCACCGTCGAGAACGGCCGCCGCACCTTCCACGAGAACGGCCGCAAGGTCCTCGACGGCGAGACCTACCTGCTCCCCTGGGACGACGGCAAGAAGCTCTACCACTACAACAAGACCGGCGGGACGACCAGCTGGGCCGTCCCCGCGGGCGTCGGCTCGTACTCCGTCCACAAGCTCACCGACAACGGCCGGGTGAAGACCGCCACCGTGCGGCCCGTCGACGGGCGGATCACCCTCGACGCCGTCGCCGGACAGCCCTACGTCCTCTACCCGGACCGCGCCCCCGCCCAGCCCGCCCCGCGATGGGGCCAGGGCACCCCCGTGAAGGACCCCGGCTTCAACGACGCGAAGCTCGGCGCCTGGACCACGGCGGGGACCGTCGCCCGTGACACCGACGCGCAGGGCCGCAACAGCGCGAAGCTCAGCGGCTCGGCCACCGCGTCCGTACGCCAGCAGATCACCGGCCTCACCCCCGGCGCGCGGTACACCGCCTCCGCCCTGATCGAGGTCGAGCCGGGCAGGACCCGCCCCACCACCCTCTCCGTCGCCGGGCGGACCGTCACCGTCGAGCGCTCCGCCCTCGACGACCGGGTCGCCGCCTCCGACTGGAACGGCACCCGCTTCCAGCGCGCCAAGGTCACCTTCACCGCCCCCGCCAACGGAACCACCCCGCTGCGGATCGAGGCCGCGAGCGGCAGCACGGCGACCGTCCGGATCGACGACGTACGGATCGTGGCCAACGCCCCGGCGACGAAGGCCGGAGCCGTCGCGTACGAGGACTTCGAGGCCGTCGACCAGGGCTGGGGCCCCTTCCTCAAGGGCGACTCCGGCGGGACGACCGACCCGCGCACCCACATCGCCCAGCTGCACGCCCCGTACACCCAGGCAGGCTGGAACGGAAAGCCGATCGACGACGTCATCGGCGGCGCCGAGTCCCTCAAGTCGCACGACGAGAACAGCGGCCTGGTCTACCGGACCGCGCCCTGGACCGTCCCGATGAAGGACGGGAACAGCTACCGCGTCGAGTACGACTACCAGTCGAGCCACGCCGGCGCGTACGAGTGGGTCACCGGCTACGACCGGACGACCGGCAACGGGCCGGCCGTCGAGACCCGCCGCATCCCGGTCGGGCAGCAGAGGACGACCGGGCACTTCTCCGAGACCGTGACGGCCGGCTGCGGCGACACCTGGACCGGGCTCCGCAAGCGCGGCGACGCCCCCGACGGCGCCGACTTCGTCCTCGACTCCTTCACCGTCACCGACCTCGGCCCGGCCGCCGAACGCGCCGCCTGCGGCACGCTCGCCGTCACCGCCCCGGAGACCCTGGAGCCCGGCCGGGCCAACGAGATCACGGCCACCTTCGGCAACGACGAGCCGGCCGCCATCACCGGCGCCCAGGCCGTGCTCACCCTCCCCGAGGGCTGGACCGCCGAACCGGCCGCGCCCGTCACCCTCGACACGGTCGCGGCGGGCGGCAGCACCACCGCCACCTGGCGGGTGACCCCGCCCGAGGACGCCGCCTACCGGCCGTACGCGCTGGGCGCCGAGGTCACGTATGCCCTCGGGGGAGGCGCACGGAAGCTCACCGCCGCCACCACCGTCCGCACCCTGCCCCCGCCGCCCACCACCGACAGCTGGGCGAGCGACCTGGACTGGACCTCGGCCACCAACGGCTGGGGACCTGTCGAGCGCGACCTCTCCAACGGCGAGACGGGCACCGGCGACGGCTCCCCGCTGCGGATCGGGGGAGTGACGTACGCCAAGGGGCTCGGCAGCCACGCCCCCGCCAGGGTCCGCTACTACCTGGGCGGCCGGTGCACCTCCCTCACCGCCGAGGTCGGGGTGGACGACGTCCAGACCAGCCGGGGCACCGTCCGGTTCAGCGTGGTCGCGGACGGGACGGAGAAGGTGACGTCCCCGGTCCTCAAGGCCACGGACACCGCCTGGCCGCTCACCGCCGACGTCACCGGCGCCTCCTACGTCGAGCTCGTGGCCGACGACGGCGGCGACGGCAACGGCAACGACCACGCGGACTGGGGGAACGCCCGCTTCCACTGCGGAGGCTGAGCACCCGGCACCGGACGGCAAGCGCTTTCGGCCGGCCGGTGTCGTGCTCATTGATTGCGTCGGAAACCCGGTGTTACACCAGGCGCCGAACGGTCTCACCACGTCCCCCGGGAGGCTCCCGTGTCCGTCCCCGCCTGGTCCCGCCGCACGTTCCTGATCACCGCGTCCGTCACCGCCGCCGCCCTCGGGCTCCCGCTCCCCACCGCCCACGCGGCGGAGCCGGAGGGGGAGTTCGAGGCGCTACGGCTCCGCTGGCTCGACCTCCAGCTCGGCTCCGGCTTCGACGCCGGGGCCGAGCCCTACGCCTCCAAGCTCGCCGAGACGGGCACGCTCGCCCGCGCGTTCCGCACCTCCATGACCCCCGCCCCCACCTCCCTCTGGCCCGGGGTCCCCTTCGACCCGCCGGCCGGCGTCACCCAGAGCTACAGCCGCCTGTGGACCATGACCCAGGCGTACGCGCAGCCCGGCACCGGCCTCACCGGGGACCCGACCCTGCTCGCCGACGTCCTGACCGGCCTCGACCACCTCTCCGCCACGGTCTACCGCGCGGGCGCCCCCCGCTACGGCAACTGGTGGGAGTGGCAGATCGGCAGCCCCCGCCTCCTCATGGACATCGTCGCCGCGCTCCACCCGCACCTCGGCGCCGAGCGGATCGCCGCCGCCTGCGCCGCCGTCGACCACTTCGTCCCCGACTCGGTGCTCACGAACTACAGCGGCACCTCCACCGGCGCCAACCGCGTGGACCTGTGCCGCTCGGTCGCCCTGCGCGGAGTCCTCGGCGCGGCCCCCGCCAAGATCGCCCTCGCCCGCGACGCCCTCTCGCCCGTCTTCCCGTACGTCACCCAGGGCGACGGCCTCTACGCCGACGGCTCCTTCGTCCAGCACACCTGGGTCGCCTACTCCGGTACCTACGGACAGGTCATGCTCGACGGCCTCGGCCGGCTCTTCTCCCTCCTCGCCGGGTCCACCTGGGCCGTCACCGACCCGAACCGGCAGATCGTCCTCGACAGCGTCGAGAAGGCCTACGCGCCCCTGATCTACGACGGCCTGATGATGGACAGCGTCAACGGCCGTGCCATCAGCCGCGGCCTCCTCAGGAACGACGACCGGCAGATCCTGCGCTCCGACCACTTCCACGGCCAGGGCGTCATCGCGGCGATGGCACTGCTCGCCGGCGGGGCCTCGGCCGCCGAGCGCGACCGCTGGCACGCGCGCGTGAAGGGGTGGATCCAGCGCGACACGGTCTCCCCGGTCCTCGCCGCCCGTCAGTTCGGCGTCGCCGACCTCGCCAGGCTGCACGCCGTGGCCGCCGCCCCCGTCCCCGCCGCCCCCGAACCCACCGGTCACCGGCTCTTCACCGCCATGGACCGGGCCGTGCACCGCCGCCCCGGCTGGGCCGCCAACATCGCCATGGCCTCGAACCGGATCTCGTCCTACGAGTGCGGCAACGGCGAGAACCCGCGCGGCTGGCACACCGGCGCCGGGATGCTCTCCTGGTGGACCCCGGAGCACGGCGACCAGTACACCGACTGGTTCTGGCCCACCGTCGACCCGTACCGCCTCCCCGGCACCACCGTCTCCACCAAGCGCCTCGCCGACCGGGCAGGCGGCGAGTGGGGCGCGCCCAGGCCGGCCGTACGGTGGGTCGGCGGCGCCACCGACGGCGAGTACGCGGCGGTCGGCCAGCACCTCAAGGGCCTCGGTTCCACCCTGGAGGCCCGGAAGTCCTGGTTCTGCGCGGCCGACGCGGTCATCTGCCTGGGAGCCGGGATCACCGCCACCGACGGGGTGCCCGTCGAGACCGTCGTCGACAACCGCCTCCTCGGCGAGGGGGGCACCTCCGACACCGAAGGCCGTGGGGGAGCCGCACAGGCGTTCACCACGGGCCGCGGCTGGGCGCACCTGGACGGCCACGGCGGCTGGGTCTTCCCCGACGGGGCCTCGCCGGAGGGGACCTCGTCCGAGGGGGCCGGGAACCTCCGGACCCTCCTCGACGACCGCACCGGAGCCTGGAGCGACATCAACACCACCAGCTCGACGGAGCGTCGCACCCGCCGGTACCGGACGCTCTGGCTGGACCACGGCACGGACCCGTCCGACGCCTCGTACACGTATCTCCTGATGCCGGGCGCCTCCCGGTACCGGATCGCGGCCCGCGCCGCCGACCCGGACTGGCTGCAGGTTCTCGACAACAGCGCCGAGCGGCAGGCGGTCGCCGTCCCGTCCCTCGGGCTGACCGCGGCGAACTTCTGGCAGGCCGGTACGGTGGGACGCCTCACGGTCTCCGCCCCGGCGAGCGTCCTCGTCCGAAGGCGCCGCTCGGTGCTCGACCTGAGGGTCGCCGAGCCGCCCCGCACGGGACAGCCGCTGGAGCTGGTCTGGGACGGTCCGGTGCGGCGGGTCCTCACGCACGACCCCTCGGTGGAGGTGCTCGGCACCGGCGGTTCGCTGCGCCTGCGGATCACCCCCGGCACGGCGGGCGCGACGCATCAGTGCGAGGTCCTCGTCTAGACCTGTGTCGTCTATGTCAGAACCCCACAAACACGGGGGGTGTCGGGCTGTTGACTCGGGCTGGACGGGTGATGGTTCTGTCCAGCCCCACCAGGAATCGACACGCGAGACTGTACGGAGTCGACGGCGGGGTTTTCTTGTCTGACTTCGTAGGGTCGACACATGACCGTTGTGGACCAGATCCCGAGCGAGCCCGCTGACGCCCGTGGCCGTGTGGCCGAGCTGCACGTCCTGCGTGAGCAGGCGCTCCGTGGGCCGAGTGAGCGTGCCACCGAGGCGCAGCACGCGAAGGGCAAGCTGACCGCGCGTGAGCGTATCGAGCTGCTGCTCGACGCGGGTTCGTTCAGTGAGGTCGAGCAGCTGCGCCGGCATCGGGCGACGGGCTTCGGCCTGGAGGCGAAGAAGCCGTACACCGACGGTGTGGTCACCGGTTGGGGGACGGTCGAGGGCCGGACGGTCTTCGTGTACGCGCATGACTTCCGGATCTTCGGTGGTGCGCTGGGCGAGGCTCACGCGACGAAGATCCACAAGATCATGGACATGGCCATCGCGGCCGGTGCTCCGCTGGTCTCGCTGAACGACGGTGCGGGCGCCCGTATCCAGGAGGGCGTCTCCGCTCTCGCCGGGTACGGCGGGATCTTCCAGCGCAACACCAGGGCGAGCGGTGTCATCCCGCAGATCTCGGTGATGCTCGGCCCGTGTGCCGGTGGCGCGGCCTACAGCCCGGCGCTGACGGACTTCGTGTTCATGGTCCGTGAGACCTCGCAGATGTTCATCACCGGTCCGGACGTCGTGAAGGCGGTCACGGGTGAGGAGATCACCCAGAACGGCCTGGGCGGCGCGGACGTGCACGCCGAGACCTCGGGCGTCGCGCACTTCGCGTACGACGACGAGGAGACCTGCATCGCGGAGGTCCGCTACCTCCTGTCGATGCTCCCCCAGAACAACCGCGAGAACCCGCCGACCGTCACCTCCGAGGACCCGGCGGACCGCCGCTCCGAGGTCCTGCTCGACCTGGTCCCGGCCGACGGCAACCGTCCGTACGACATGCACAAGGTCATCGAGGAGCTCGTCGACGACGGCGACTACCTGGAGATCCACGAGCGCTGGGCCCGCAACATCATCTGCGCGCTCGCCCGGATCGACGGCCAGGTCGTCGGCATCGTCGCCAACCAGCCCCAGTCGCTGGCCGGCGTGCTGGACATCGAGGCCTCCGAGAAGGCCGCCCGCTTCGTACAGATGTGCGATGCCTTCAACATCCCGATCATCACCCTTCTGGACGTACCCGGCTTCCTTCCGGGCGTCGACCAGGAGCACGGTGGAATCATCCGGCACGGCGCCAAGCTGCTCTACGCGTACTGCAACGCGACCGTCCCCCGGATCTCACTGATCCTGCGCAAGGCCTACGGCGGCGCCTACATCGTCATGGACTCCCAGTCCATCGGCGCCGACCTGACGTACGCCTGGCCCACCAACGAAATCGCGGTCATGGGCGCCGAGGGCGCCGCCAACGTGATCTTCCGCAAGCAGATCGCCGAGGCCGAGGACTCCGAGGCCATGCGGGCACGCATGGTCAAGGAGTACAAGGCCGAGCTGATGCACCCGTACTACGCGGCGGAGCGAGGCCTGGTCGACGACGTCATCGACCCCGCCGACACCCGCCGGGTGCTCGCCCGGTCCCTCGCGATGCTCCGCACCAAGCACGCCGACCTGCCGTCCCGCAAGCACGGCAACCCGCCTCAGTAAGAGGGAGCCATCCACGTGACCACCCCTGCCAATCTTCTCCGTGTCGAGAAGGGCCACGCCGACCCCGAGGAGCTCGCCGCCATCACGGCGGTCCTGCTCGCCCGCGCGTCCGCCCGCCCCGACGAGCTCGCGGCGACGCACGACGGCCGCTCCACGGCCGGCTGGCGCCGCCTGGAGCGTCAGTCGGGCTTCCGCCCCTCCCACTCCTGGCAGGGCTGACCCCCGCCGCACGCCGAAGGCCCCCGCTCCCACCCGGAGCGGGGGCCTTCGGCGTACCGGAGGGCCCGGGAGCCGGGGAGCCGGGGAGCCGGGGAAGCGGGAGCCCGGGAGCCGCGGAGCCGGAAACACGAAGGCCCCGCGCACCGAACCGGTGCGCGGGGCCTCCGCGAAATCCGTACGACGTACGACGCCCGTCGGGACTACCGCAGGCGGGCCATGAGGGCGTGCTCGACGAGGGTGATGAGCGCGCTCTTGGCGTCCGCGCGGTGGCGGGCGTCGGTGATGATGATCGGGGTGTCCGGGCCGATCTGCAGCGCCTCGCGGACTTCCTCGGGCTGGTAGGGCTGGTGTCCGTCGAAGCCGTTGAGGGCGATGACGAACGGCAGGCCGCTGTTCTCGAAGTAGTCGACCGCGGGGAAGCAGTCGGCGAGGCGTCGTGTGTCCACGAGGACGACGGCGCCGATGGCGCCGCGGACCAGGTCGTCCCACATGAACCAGAAGCGGTCCTGACCCGGCGTACCGAAGAGGTACAGGATCAGGTCCTGGTCCAGGGTGATGCGGCCGAAGTCCATGGCGACAGTCGTCGTCGTCTTGTCGCCGGTGTGCGTGAGGTCGTCGATGCCCGCGGACGCAGACGTCATGACGGCCTCGGTACGCAGCGGGTTGATCTCCGAGACGGCGCCGACGAACGTGGTCTTGCCCACGCCGAAGCCGCCCGCCACCACGATCTTCGCGCTGGTGGTTGAGCGGGCTGCACCGCCGCTAGAGCTTGCGAAGTCCACTGAGCACCCTTTCGAGCAGTGTCACGGCTGGCTGGCCGCCGGCGGCTTCGTCGCCGCCTGGCTGGTGAATGGCGACAAGTCCGGCCTCCGCCAGGTCGGCGACGAGGATCCGGGCAACGCCGAGAGGAATGGAGAGCAGGGCCGAGATCTCGGCGACCGACTTGATCTCGATGCACAGCTGGCAGATCCGCTGGTGCTCGGGCAACTGCCCCTGCAGCCTGGACAGATCGGCCGTGGTGCTGACCAGCGCCTCGATGGCGAGCTGGTAACGCGGCCGGGTCCGGCCGCCGGTCATCGCGTAGGGACGCACGAGCGGGTTGTGCCCGCCCGAACCACCCGAGGAGGACGCGGCGCGCGGGGCGCTCGGCGAACCCACGGGCATGTGCGGGGCATGCGGCTGATAGGGCTGCGACGGACCCTGTCTGCTCGGGGCGGAGGGAAAGTTGAACCGGTTCTGCGCGGCGTCGCCCTGCGGCGCCTGGTGCGCGTCATATCCGTTGTAGTGGCTTGCGCCCGGGGGTGTTCCCACGTCTCCTCCTCCGACTGCCTCGCGGTCCATGTCCCTTGGAGCCGCGCCACCGCACCTTACGGTGCGGTGACGTGAAACGCACTGTCTGTCTGTTAGTTGAGAAGACTTCCCTGAAGCTCCGCCCGGAGGTCAGGAGTCAGGACGCTTCCCGCGCGGTCCACGAGAAGTGCCATCTCGTAGCCCACGAGACCGATGTCGGCCTCCGGGTGGGCGAGCACGGCCAGCGAGGAGCCGTCCGAGACCGACATGATGAAGAGGAAGCCGCGCTCCATCTCCACCACGGTCTGGTTGACCGCACCACCCTCGAAGATCCGGGACGCGCCCGCGGTCAGCGAGGTCAGTCCCGAGGCGACGGCCGCCAGCTGGTCGGCGCGGTCCCGAGGGAAACCCTCGGACATCGCCAGCAGGAGTCCGTCGGCGGAGACCACCACGGTGTGGGACACCCCGGGGGTGTTGTCCACGAAGTTGGTGATCAACCAGTTCAGATTCTGCGCCGCCTGGCTCATGCTCACACTAACGCTCCTGGTTGTAGGTACTGCCCGGGCCGAGGCCCGATCCGTTCGTGTCCGTTCCCGCGCTGCGTCCCTGCTGGACACCGCGGCGCAGGTTGCTCAACCTGCCCCGGACGTCCTCGGGGGCGCGGGAGACCTGGGGGCCGCCCTGCGGGGTCTGCTCAGCCGTGCCCTCGACCAGGTTGGCCTTCGGGACCCGGCGGGGAAGACCGGACGAGGTGACCCCGCCCGCCTTCGGGTCCTTGAGCTTCCCGGCCCGCTGCCAGCGCTCGTCGTTGGTCGAGCGCCAGGACTCGGAGCCCTCGGCTTCGTTCTGCTGCTCCATCGACCCCGCCGGCTGTTCGGCCTGCGCCGGCTGCTGGGCCTGCGCGGCCTGCGGAGCCTGCGCGGGCGGAGCCTGTCGCGGCGCCTGCTGCGTCTGCGGAGCGACGCTGCCGCGGCGCGGCAGGCCGGCGTCGGTCAACGCGTGGCCGGCGTCCGGAGCGGGGTTCGGAGTGGGACCCGGACGGTCGAAGCCTACGCGGTCGGGGGCCTGTTCGGGAGCGCTCGGAGCAGATTCCGATTCCGCTCCGTACTGCTGCCCGTAGCCGCCCTGGTAGGCGCTCTGGTCCGGCCACTCGCCCTGGTGGGCCTGGGGTTCGAACGCATTGCCGTACTGCTGCTGTTCGACTGCCGGGGCCTCGTACGAGGCTTCCGCATAGCCGGACTGAGGGTACGCCTCGTACCCCTGCTGCGGGTACTCGCCGGCGTACTCCTGAGCCTGGCCGAAGTCCTGCTGCGGCGCGTACTCCTGCTGCGGCTGGGCGTACTCCTGGGGCTGCGCGTACTCCTGGCCCTGGCCGTACTCGCCCGCGTACTCCTGGCCGTACGCCTCGGTCGGCGCGTACTCCTGGGCCTGGCCGTACTCCTGCTGCGGCTGTCCGAACTCCTGCGCCGCCTGCTCCGCCTCGTCGCGGAAGAGCGGCTGGTCGCCGCCCTGCGCCTGGGCGCCGAGCGTCGCACGCCGGCCCTCGCGCGTCAGTGAGCGGTTGACCGGGTCGAGCTCCTGCTCGTCGTCGCCCTGCTGCTCGTAGCGCGAGTCGTCGAAGCCGAGGTCGGCGGCGGTCAGCATCGCCTGCGGGGCCGGAGCCTCGAAGGCGTTCTGCTGCTGCCTGGGAATGATCTGCGAGACGGTGAAGTCGTCCTGGACCGGCTGCTCGCCGCCACCACCGTGGGTGATCGCGTCCGGCAGCATGACGAGCGAGGTCGTCCCGGCCTGCTCGCCCGAGGGGCGGAGCTGGACCCGGATGCCGTGCCGGTCGGCGAGGCGGCCGACCACGAAGAGGCCCATGCGCTGCGAGACGGCGGCGTCCACGGTCGGCGGGTTGGCCAGCTTGTGGTTGATGTCCGCGAAGTCCTCGGCGGTGAGGCCGATGCCCTTGTCGTGGATCTCGACCATCACGCGGCCGTCGGGGAGACGGGTCGCGGTGACGCGCACCTTGGTCTGCGGGGAGGAGAACGTGGTGGCGTTCTCCAGGAGCTCGGCGAGCAGGTGCACGAGGTCGGTCACGGCCTGGCCGTGGATCTCGGCCTCGGGGACGCCGGCCAGCTCGATGCGCTCGTACTGCTCCACCTCGGAGGAGGCGGCACGCATGACGTCGACCAGCGGCACCGGCTGGTCCCAGCGGCGGCCCGGCTCCTCGCCGGCGAGGACGAGGAGGTTCTCGCCGTTGCGGCGCATACGGGTCGCCAGGTGGTCCAGCTTGAAGAGGTTCTCCAGCTGGTCCGGGTCGGCCTCGTTGTTCTCCAGGTCGGTGATGAGGGTCAGCTGGCCCTCGATGAGCGACTGGTTGCGGCGCGAGAGGTTGGTGAAGATCGCGTTGACGTTGCCCCGGAGCATGGCCTGCTCGGCGGCGAGCCGCACGGCCTCGCGGTGGACCTGGTCGAAGGCGCGGGCGACCTCGCCGATCTCGTCCTGCGAGTCGATCGGGATCGGCTGTACGCGGGTGTCGACCCGGCCGGGCTCGGTACGGGACAGCTGGTCGACGAGCATCGGCAGGCGCTGCTCGGCGATGCCGAAGGCGGCGGTGCGCAGCTGCTGCATCGAGCGGCTCATCTGGCGGGCCATCATCCCGGCCAGGATGAAGGCGGTGAGCAGGGCGATGACGACGATGCCGCCGTTGACCCAGGCGTCCGTCTTGGCCTCGTCGGAGATCCTGGCGGCCTCGGCCACGGCCTTGTCGACGAGCGACTTCTCGGCCTCGGAGTAGCCCTCGAACTTGGCGGTGGCGACGGCCATCCAGGTCTCGGCCGTGATGCCCTGGGCCTTCAGGGCCGCGAGGGCCTCGGGGCTCTTGGCGGTGCCGATCGCGGAGGCCATGCCGGAGTAGACGGAGCCGTCCTTGCCCTTGGGCAGCTCGACGTCGGCGGCCTGCATCTGCTTCGCGCCCTCGGCGGCCTTGCCGGCCATGATCTTCTTGAGCAGCTCGACGTCCTCGGGCATACCGCCGGAGCTGTACTCGCCGAGGGCGATCTGCTCCAGGTAGTTGTACGAGTTGAACGCCACGGACTGCTGGGCGAAGACCGCCTCCTGGCGGCTGGGCCGGACCAGGAGCTGGGTGCCGATCGAGCGCTGCAGCGACTCGGCGCCCTTGGCGAGCTGGACCGCGTAGACGCTGCGGCCGTAGGCGGTGACGTTGCCGGTGCCGAGGCCGAGCTCGTTGGAGAACTCGGTGAGGTAGTGCTGGACGCCGGTGTACCCGAGCTGGGTGTTCACGGGGTCGAGGGAGCGGCTGTACGCGGCCTTGCGCAGCGCGTCGAGCTTCGGCTCCTCGTCCTTGAAGAGCCGCAGACGGCGCTCCAGGCCCTGGCCCGAGGGAAGGTTCCTGGCGGCCTCGTCGAACTTCACGCGGGCGGCGTCGGTCGCGGCGTACGCCTGCGTCACCACGTCGCTCTTGCGGTCCTCGGGCGTCTTCGCGGCCAGCAGGGGAGCTGCGGTCAGGTCGCGCTCGTTGAGGAGAGCGGTGCTGTACTCCGAGGCTGCTCGGATGATGAGCGCCGTCTTCTCGGCGTCCTGGGCCTCCTGCCAGGTGTCGATCGACCCCTTGACCTGGAAGCCGCCCATGACGAGGCCGACGAGCACGGGTATGAGGAGGATCGCGTTCAGGCGGGTGGGCACCCGCCAGTTTCGCGGCGAGAGCTTGCTGGAGTTGCCCGGGGCGGCCGCGGTCGGCGGCGGCGTCACGGGCACGTCCGCGGGCGACACCGCTGTGCGTGACGGCGGGGTGAAGTTGCCCCGTGTCTCCTGCTCCGCGGAGCTTTCCTTGCTGCGCCTCACTCGACCAACAACCTCTCGGCGTCGGCACCTACGTTGTGCCGGTGTTTCGTTCAGGGCCGTACTACTCGGGAGTTCATGAATTGCAGCACGTGAAGGGGTTCGGTTCCAAACAGTGGGAAACGGCCTCTTTCAGTGGTCCAGGCCTGACATAAAACGGGCATAAAGAGCGAGCCCCGCCAAATGGCGGGGCTCAAGTGAGCGCAGTGACACCGATCGGATGCGTCGGGTGTCCGAGGCGCCCCAATTCTCTGTCGAAACGTTATGAACACGAGGGCGGCCGTGTCGAAGGACACAGACCGCCCCCAGGCAGAGGCATATGACAAAAGCACGGACCCGCCGGCTGTTCGACGGGCCGGTCCCGAGCCGCTCCGCTACTTGAGGCGGGCCATGAGGGCGTGCTCGACCAGGGTGATGAGCGCGCTCTTGGCGTCCGCGCGGTGGCGGGCGTCCGTGACGATGATGGGGGTGTCGGGCCCGATCTGCAGCGCCTCCCGTACCTCTTCGGGCTGGTAGGGCTGGTGTCCGTCGAAGCCGTTGAGGGCGATGACGAACGGCAGGCCGCTGTTCTCGAAGTAGTCGACCGCGGGGAAGCAGTCGGCGAGGCGTCGCGTGTCCACGAGGACGACGGCGCCGATGGCGCCGCGGACCAGGTCGTCCCACATGAACCAGAAGCGGTCCTGACCCGGCGTACCGAAGAGGTACAGGATCAGGTCCTGGTCCAGCGTGATGCGGCCGAAGTCCATCGCCACCGTCGTGGTGGTCTTGCCCCCGGTGTGGGTCAGGTCGTCGATCCCCGCCGAAGCGGAGGTCATCACGGCCTCGGTACGCAGCGGGTTGATCTCCGAGACGGCGCCGACGAACGTGGTCTTGCCCACGCCGAAGCCACCCGCCACCACGATCTTCGCGCTGGTGGTTGAGCGGGTCGCGCCGCCGTTAGAGCTTGCGAAGTCCACTGAGCACCCTTTCGAGCAGTGTCACGTCCGGCGTGCCGCCGGTCTCTCCGTTGCCCGGCTGGTGGATCGCCACCATGCCGGCCTCTGCCAGGTCGGCGACGAGGATCCGGGCGACACCGAGCGGCATCGACAGCAGTGCCGACACCTCGGCCACCGACTTGACCTCACGGCACAGGTGGCAGATCCGCTGGTGCTCCGGCAGCAGCGTGGCGAGGTGCGCGGGGTCGGCCGTGGTGCTGACCAGCGCCTCGATGGCGAGCTGGTAGCGCGGCCGGGTCCGGCCGCCGGTCATCGCGTACGGACGCACCAGCGGCTGGTCGCCCTCGTGTCCGTACTCGTCGACTGAGGCGCCGTACGGATCGTGAGAGGCGGGGGGCGGGGTCATGAATCCTCCGGGCGTGACGGCGAACTTCCGCCGTCGGATGGGGCCGGTGGGGGGCCGGGTGGGGCGGCCGGACGATGAACATGTTCAGGGCGGTACGGAGGGGCGTACCGCCCTGTCGGTCGGTGCGTGGGGAGCCGAGCCGGATGTCGGGTCGGCTAGTGGAGCAGGCTGCCCTGGAGCTCCGCGCGGAGATCAGGGGTGAGTACGCTGCCGGCCCGGTCGACCAGCAGCGTCATCTCGTAGCCCACGAGGCCGATGTCGCACTCGGGGTGGGCGAGCACGGCCAGCGAGGAGCCGTCCGAGACGGACATGAGGAAGAGGAAGCCGCGCTCCATCTCCACCACGGTCTGCGCGACAGGACCGCCCTCGAAGATCCGGGACGCGCCCGCGGTCAGCGAGGTCAGTCCGGACGCGACCGCGGCGAGCTGGTCCGCGCGGTCGCGGGGGAATCCTTCGGACATGGCAAGCAGGAGTCCGTCGGCGGAGACCACCACGGTGTGGGACACCCCAGGGGTGTTGTCCACGAAGTTGGTGATCAACCAGTTCAGATTCTGCGCCGCCTGGCTCATCGCGTTCAACTAGCGCTCCTGCTGGTGGTTCGGACCGAGGTGGTGGTTACCCGTGGTCGAGTTACCTGCCTGTCGGCCCTGCTGGATGCCGCGGCGCAGATTGGTGAGCCGGCCGCGGACGTCGTCGGGTGCACGCGAGACCTGGGGGCCGGCTGTGTGCGCCTGCTCCTGAGCGGTCCCGGGTACGAGGTTGGCCTTCGGCACGCGCCGGGGAAGGCCGGAGGTGGTGACGCCGCCGGCCGCGGGCTTGCGCACCCGCTCGGCCTGACGCACCAACTCGTCGTTGGGCGAGGTCCGCCAGGCGGCCCCGCCGTTCTGCCGGCCGTCACCGGCGCCGGCACCGGCCGGGCCTCCGGCCGGACGCGGCGCCGCCGGAGCGGGGGCCTGCGGGGCGGGAGCCTGCGGCGCGGCCTGCTGGCCCTGCTGCTGGCCCTGCTCCTGGTGGAACCAGTTGGTCTCCAGCGTGTCGTACAGCGGGGTACGACCGTCGCCCGGGCCACCGGCCGGCGGCAGCGCCTCCGGACGGCGGGGCTGCTGGAGCTGCGGCTGACGCGGCTGCTCGGCCTGCTGCCCGTTGACCGGACGCGGGGCGCCGAGGTCGTTGCCGCCGGACCGCTGACGCGGGGCCGGGGGCTGCTGCGGGGCCTGCTGCTGCGCCTGCGGTACGTAGGGCTGCCGGCCGAACTGCTGCTGCTGGCCGCCCTGGTACTGCTGCGCCTGCGGGGCCTGCTGCTGCGGGGCCTGCTGCGCGCCGAAGTCGGGGCGCGGGAACTGACCGGTCGAGCCGGGACCCTGCGGGGCACCGAAGTCCGGCTGCGGGAACTGGCCCGTGGAACCGGGACCCTGCGGGGCGCCGAAGTCGGGGCGCGCGAACTGCGCCGTGGACGCCGGGTCCTGCACACCGCCCGGGTACGCCTGGACCTGCGGAGCCTGGGGCGCCTGCTGCTGCGCGCCGAAGTCGGGGCGCGGGAACTGGCCCGTGGAGCCGGGGCCCTGGGGGGCCGCCGGAGCCGCGTACCGGCCCGCCGCCTCCGGGTCCTCGTGACCGCGCGGGGCGTCCAGCGGGGACATCTCCTGCTGCGGGCGCCGCACCGGCTGCTGCGCCGGCTCGTTGCCCCAGCTCGCGGCCTGCGGGCGCTGCGGCTGCGGGTTGCCGCCCGGCAGCTCGGCGCGCGGGAAGCCGTACCCACCGGGCTGCTCGCCCTGCGGCGCCTGACCCTGCGGGGCCTGCTGCTGCGCACCGGGCCCGGCCTGCTGGCTGCCCTGGTTGGGCTGGTTGCCCCACACGTCGGTACGGGAGGGGATGGCGCTCGCCGCACCGCCGATGAGACCGCCCGCGCCGGGGCCCGGACGCAGCGGGTCCTGCTGCTGCGGGGCCTGCGGAGCCTGGGGGATCTGCGGCAGCTGCCCGGTCTGGTCCAGCTGGGCGTGCTGCGGCTGGGCCGTGCGGGACGGCTGGGGGCCGCCCGTGAGCGGGGCGCCCTCACGACCGGGCAGAGCGGCACGCGGGCTGCTCGTACCGACCTGGCCGCGGGTGGCCGCGGCACCGAGCCGGCCGGCCGCCGACGCGGGGGCACCGCCCGGGCGTCCGCCGGCGGGGCCGCCGGCCGCGCCGGGACCGCCGGGGAGCCGGCCGCCGGGAGCGGAGGCACCCGGGGGCATCGCGCCCTGGCCGCCGGCGCCCTGCTTGGGCATGGGCTTCTTGTTGCCCTGGGCGACGTCGACCGGAAGCATGACGAGCGCGGTGGTGCCGCCCGAGTCGGAGGGGCGCAGCTGGATCCGGATGCCGTGTCGCAGGGACAGGCGGCCGACCACGAACAGACCCATGCGGCGGGAGACCGAGACGTCCACGGTGGGCGGCGAGGCGAGCCGCTCGTTGATCGCGGCGAGGTCCTCGGGGGAGAGGCCGATGCCGGTGTCGTGGATCTCGACCAGCACGCGGCCGTCGGGCAGCGCGTGACCGGTGACCCGGACCTTGGTCTGCGGGGAGGAGAACGACGTGGCGTTCTCGAGGAGCTCGGCGAGAAGGTGCACGAGGTCGTTGACGACCCGGCCGGCGACCTCGGTCGCCGGGACCGCGGCCAGCTCGATGCGCTCGTACTGCTCCACCTCGGAGGCGGCGGCACGGAGCACGTCGACCAGCGGGACCGGGCGGGTCCAGCGACGGCCCGGCTCCTCGCCGGCGAGGACGAGGAGGTTCTCGCCGTTCCGGCGCATACGGGTGGCGAGGTGGTCGAGCTTGAACAGCGAGGAGAGCTGGTCCGGGTCGGCCTCGCGGGACTCCAGCTCGGAGATGAGCGAGAGCTGACGCTGGATGAGGCCCTGGGAACGACGCGAGAGGTTGGTGAACATCGCGTTGACGTTGCCCCGGAGGAGGGCCTGCTCGGCGGCGAGGCGGACGGCCTCGCGGTGCACGTCGTCGAAGGCCGCGGCCACCTGGCCGATCTCGTCCCGGGAGTGCACACCGACGGACTCGACGGAGGTGTCGACGTCCTGCGGGTCCGACTCGGAGAGCTGCTTGACGAGCTCGGGCAGTCGCTCCTGGGCGACCTTGGTCGCGGTGTCCTGGAGTCGGCGCAGCGAGCGGATCATGGACCGGGCCACGACGAAGGCGCCGATGAGCGAGACGCCGAGGACGAGGAGGATCAGCGCACCGTTGATGATGGCCTCGCGCTGGGCGTCCTGCCGCAGCTCACGGGCCATGCTCTCCATGTCGCCGAGCAGACCGCGCTCGATGCGGTTCATGGCGGCGATCTTGGTGCCGTACTCGTCGGTGAAGTTCAGGTGACCGCGCCGGGTGCCGCCGGGCATCGCCTCGTCCGACTTCAGCACGCGCTCCGCGTACTTGTCGGCGGCGATGATCGACGGGTCTCCGGTGTTCAGCGAAGCGGTCCGCTCGTTGGCGTCACCGCCGGTCGACTCGTAGATCGCCTGGAAGGACTTGAGCTCGACGCTCTCGGAGTTGAGCGCGGCCTCGCCGTAGAGGCGGTCGCCCTGCTGGATCTTGCCGGCGCTCCGGTCGTTCGGCGGCAGCGCGCCGGCGATGATCGCCTGCTGGATGGAGGCGTACTCCTTGGCGGACGAGAAGGCGGCGAGCGCCCGGGTCCGCTTGATCATCTCGGGGTTGCTGGTCGCCTGCGCCATGTCCTGGGACAGGCTCAGCAGCGAACGGATCAGGCGGCTGTACGCCTCGACCGTCACCGAGTGGGAGACGCCCTTCTCGTAGGCGTTGCCACGGATCGTGTTGAGCTGGATGACCTGCGAGGCGATCTGGCTGACGTTCTGGCGGATGCTCCGCAGCGCCTCGTCGTTCTCGGTGGTCGGGATGTCCTCGGTGGCGGCGAGGAAGGCCTTGTACTCGCGGTCCGTCTTCTTCCGCGGGTTCGACACCTGGTAGTCGCTGACGGGCCTGCCGTTGGCCAGCGGGCCGGCGGAGAGGTCACGCTCGGCCTGGAGGGCCTGGGCGAGGTCGGTCGCCTCACGGGTCAGCTTGGTCAGCAGCTGCATGTGGTCGAGCTGCTCGATGTCCTGGAGCGACTCGCTGATACGGATGCCGCCCAGGGTCGTCGCCGCGACCACGGGGAGGGTGAGGAGAGCGACCAGACGCGTGGAGATGCGCCAGTTGCGCAGGGCTATTCGCGGGCCGACCTCGTTCTCGGCCCGGGGCTTGGGGGGAGCGGCCGAAGGTTCGGACGGCGCGGCCTTGGCGCTCGCGCGCCTGCCGTCACCGCCGTCGCCGGACGGTCCCTGACCCTGCTTGGGGGCGTGCGAGGCCGAGGGACCGCGGTCGGTCCCGGCACGCGGTTCCTGCTCCGCCGGAGCTTCGGCTCGGCCCTGACGGGCCTGGGGAGACCCCGAGCCATCCCTCTTGAAACGTCCCTGCACTAGCGTCGCAACCTCTGGACCAGGCGTCCTTCCGGATGAACGGAGAGGACGGTGTCGGCGTCGTTGGGGCGCGTGATACGCACCCCAGGGTGGTCGTCGGTGACCGGCGCAGATCCCCCTTCCCCGCCACTCGGCCGGCGCTGCGTTGCGCCCTCTGCGCGCCGGCTTGAAACCCGCGACGGTGCGTGGAATTCCAGCACAGTGCCGGATCTCCAACAAGGGCCGCGCGTCAGGCCCGGAGTGGGATGACAACCCGTGCCCGGGACGTCACCGCATGTAGAAGATGATCACGGAGGATTCGGACTTTTCCCCTCCAATGGCTGCGCGTACCCGTGTGTCCCAGTCGACATGATCAGGAGCGGAATAGAGCATTCAATGCCGGAATGCCCGTTTCCGTGCCGGGTCATGGCAGTCCGTAATGCCTGGAATGTGGGGTGATTCGTGAGCAAACTCACACGATGATCGATGTCTTAGCCATGCATTCGAAGGGAATCGCATGTTTAGCCTGACGCTTTACACGATGCTCGCGCCCGCACGGGCGCTCCTCCCGGGACAGGGTCTGAACACCGCCATGAACCCCACGAAGACCGTGACGCTCCACGTCACCGCCAACCCGCGCCGCTCCACCCTCGCCCACCTCGAGGACGCCGCACAGCTGGGCCGGGGCGCCCAGCCGGAGTACGCCGCCGTACTCCCCGGGCAGACGGCCAACCCGCGCCGCACCATCCTCATGACCGCCCCCGCCCCCTACCAGCCGGCGCCCTACGCATCCGCCTCCCGCTAGTCACGGAGCCCTCGCCTCAGGTCTCGAGCCTCACCCGCCGGCATCGCCGGTCGGCCGCCCCCGCCGCGTTAGCCTGGAGCGTCAGACTCCAGCCAGCATCAAGTGAGGGGCGACAGCACTCGTGCGCATCGCCAGATTCTCCATCGACGGCAATGTGGCCTTCGGCGCCGTCGAGGGCGAGGGAACCGTCGAGTCCGGCGGCCTCGTCCTCGACATCATCAAGGGCATCCCGTACACCGACTTCGAGCTCAGCGGCACCAAGGTCCCGCTGAGCAAGGTACGGCTCCTGCCGCCGGTGCTCCCCAACAAGGTCGTGGCCATCGGCCGCAACTACGCGGAGCACGCAGCCGAACTCGGCAACGAGGTCCCCGACGTCCCCGTCGCCTTCTTCAAGCCCACCACCTCGGTGATCGGCTCCGGCGACGCCATCGAGTACCCCTCCTTCTCCAACGAGCTGCACCACGAGGCCGAGCTGGCCGTGGTGATCGGCCGTATGTGCCGTGAGGTGCCCCGGGAGCGGGTCAAGGACGTCATCTTCGGCTACACCTGTGCCAACGACGTCACCGCCCGCGACGCCCAGCAGCGCGAGAAGCAGTGGGCCCGCGCCAAGGGCTTCGACACCTCCTGCCCCCTGGGGCCCTGGGTGGAGACGGACATGAGCATCGCTGCCGCGAGCGACCTGACCATCCAGGCCACGGTCAACGGCGAACAGCGCCAGCTGGGTCGGACGAGCGACATGATCCGCTCCATCGAGGACCTGGTCGTCCACATCACCGAGGCCATGACGCTGCTCCCGGGCGACGTCATCCTCACCGGCACTCCCGCCGGGGTCGGCCCCCTCAACGTCGGCGACGAGGTCGCCGTCACCATCGAAGGCATCGGCACTCTCACCAATAAGGTGATCAAGCGTGGCTAACGCGAACATCCGCGTCCGTTTCTGTCCCTCGCCGACCGGCAACCCCCACGTGGGCCTGGTCCGCACCGCTCTCTTCAACTGGGCCTTCGCCCGGCACAACGAGGGCACCATGGTCTTCCGCATCGAGGACACCGACGCTGCGCGCGACTCCGAGGAGTCGTACAACCAGCTGCTCGACTCCCTGAAGTGGCTCGGCCTCGACTGGGACGAGGGCCCGGAGATCGGCGGCCCGCACGCGCCGTACCGCCAGTCGCAGCGGATGGATATCTACAAGGACGTCGCCGAGAAGCTGATCGCCGGCGGCTACGCGTACCCCTGCTACTGCACCACCGAGGAGCTCGACGAGCGCCGCGCCGCCGCCCGCGCCGCCGGCCGCCCCTCCGGCTACGACGGCCACTGCCGTGACCTCACCGCCGAGCAGAAGGCCGCGTACGAGGCCGAGGGCCGCGTGTCGATCGTCCGCTTCCGGATGCCCGACGAGCCGATCACCTTCACCGACCTGGTCCGCGGCGAGCTCACGTTCACCCCGGACAACGTCCCGGACTACGGCATCGTGCGCGCCAACGGCGCCCCGCTGTACACCCTGGTCAACCCGGTCGACGACGCGCTGATGGAGATCACCCACGTCCTGCGCGGCGAGGACCTGCTCTCCTCCACCCCGCGCCAGATCGCGCTCTACAAGGCGCTGATCGAGCTGGGCGTCGCCAAGGAGATCCCCGCCTTCGGCCACCTGCCGTACGTCATGGGCGAGGGCAACAAGAAGCTCTCCAAGCGCGACCCGGAGGCCTCTCTCAACCTCTACCGGGAGCGCGGCTTCCTCCGCGAGGGCCTGCTGAACTACCTCTCGCTCCTCGGCTGGTCGTTCTCGGCCGACCAGGACATCTTCACCATCGAGCAGATGGTGTCGAAGTTCGACATCGCCGACGTCAACGCCAACCCGGCGCGCTTCGACCTCAAGAAGGCCGAGTCGATCAACGCGGACCACATCCGCATGCTCGACGTGAAGACCTTCGCCGAGGCCTGCGAGCCCTGGCTCCAGGCCCCGCACGCCAACTGGGCGCCCGAGGACTTCGACCGCGCCGCCTGGGAGGCCATCGCGCCGCACGCCCAGACCCGTATCACCGTCCTCTCGGACATCACGGCCAACGTCGACTTCCTCTTCCTCCCGGAGCCGGTCTTCGACCAGCCCTCGTGGGACAAGGCGATGAAGGGCGAGCCGGCCGCGCTGCTCGCCACGGCCCGCGAGAAGCTCGTGGACGCCGACTGGAGCGACCCCGAGTCCCTCAAGAACGCGGTCCTGGTCGCCGGCGAGGCCCACGGCCTCAAGCTCGGCAAGGCCCAGGCCCCCGTCCGCGTCGCCGTCACCGGCCGCACGGTCGGCCTCCCCCTCTTCGAGTCCCTGGAGATCCTGGGCAAGGAGAAGACCCTGGCCCGCATCGACGCGGCCCTGGCGAAGCTCGCCGGCTGAGCCTCGCGTCATCCGTCCACGGGGGCGGCGACCGGAACACACTCCGGCCGCCGCCCCCGTGGCGTTCCCGGCCCGGGGAAAAGGCCCACGCGGACCGGGGGAGCGGCGGTACGGTCGTGGCATGGCCATCCGAGCGGTCCTGTGGGACGTGGACGACACGATCTTCGACTACGCGGGCGCGGACCGCGCCGGCATGCGCGGCCACCTGACGGTCGAAGGGCTGCTCGACGGGTACGACTCCGTGGACCAGGCCCTGGACCGCTGGAAGGAGCTCACGGAGCTGCACTGGCGCCGCTTCGAGAGAGAGGGCGGCGACTTCCAGGACCAGCGACGGGACCGGGTCCGGGACTTCCTGGGGGCGCCGGACCTCTCCGCCGCCGGCGCCGACGACTGGTTCGACCGGTACGTCGTCCACTACGAGGCCGCCTGGGAGCTCTTCCCCGACGCCCTGCCCGTCCTCGACGAGCTCGCCGACGACTACCGCCAGGCGGTCCTGTCGAACTCCAGCATCCACGCCCAGGACCCCAAGCTCCGCGCCCTGGGCGTGCGCGACCGCTTCGAGACCGTCCTGTGCGCCGCCGAACTCGGCGTCGCCAAGCCGGCCCCGGAGGCCTTCCACGCCGCCTGTACGGCCCTCGGCCTGGCCCCGGAGGAGATCGCGTACGTCGGGGACCAGCCGGACATCGACGCGCGCGGCGCGACGGAGGCGGGGCTCCTGGGTGTCTGGCTGGACCGCGCGGACACCGGTGGCCGGCCCGAGCTGCAGCGGATCACGGACCTCCGCCAGCTCCCCGCCCTGCTCGGCGGGCATACCCGTTTTGGAGCACCGTCCACCTTCGGGTAATGTTCTTTCTGCGCCGAGGGGAACAAGCCGAAAGGCAAGAGCCCGGAAAGCGCAAGCCGAGCAAGATCCCCCTGGTGGGGACGTTGTTCTGGTGGCCTATGGTGTAATTGGCAGCACGACGGTTTCTGGTTCCGTTAGTCTTGGTTCGAGTCCAGGTAGGCCAGCTCGCAGAGCTCATCTGCAAACCAGCTCGCAGAGCTCATCTGCAAATCGTGGATCACATCCACAAGGCCCCCGTTGTGTAGCGGCCTAGCACGCCGCCCTCTCAAGGCGGTAGCGCCGGTTCGAATCCGGTCGGGGGTACAGATCCATCCTGTGGATCACTTGGGTAGCTCCCGGTGAATCCACGGTGACATCACCCGGCTCTCGCCGGGTGGGATCGCTAGGGCCCCCGTTGTGTAGCGGCCTAGCACGCCGCCCTCTCAAGGCGGTAGCGCCGGTTCGAATCCGGTCGGGGGTACGGTGTAACCACCATGGCCTATGGTGTAATTGGCAACACTACGGTTTCTGGTACCGTCATTCTTGGTTCGAGTCCAGGTAGGCCAGCTCGCAGAGCTCATCTGCACCTGCGGATCCGATCCGCAAAGGCCCCCGTTGTGTAGCGGCCTAGCACGCCGCCCTCTCAAGGCGGTAGCGCCGGTTCGAATCCGGTCGGGGGTACAGAACAAAGAAGCCCTTCCCTTCGGGGGAGGGCTTCTTCGCTGTTCCGGAACGGTACGCGCACACAACTCCGGCCCACCGCTGCGGCGTTGAAGCGGTGGGCCGGAGAACGAACGGAAGGGGCGGAGGGCTCAGCCGTTGCGGCGGAGCGCCTCGGAGAGGCGGGCTGCGGCGTCGATGACCGCCTGGGCGTGCATACGGCCCGGGTGGCGCGTCAGGCGCTCGATCGGACCGGAGACCGACACGGCGGCCACGACGCGGTTCGAGGGGCCGCGTACGGGCGCGGAGACGGACGCGACGCCCGGCTCCCGCTCACCGATCGACTGGGCCCAGCCGCGGCGCCGTACGCCCGACAGGGCCGTCGCCGTGAAGCGCGCGCCCTGGAGGCCTCGGTGGAGCCGCTCGGGCTCCTCCCAGGCCATCAGGATCTGCGCGGAGGAGCCGGCCTTCATGGTCAGCGTCGAGCCGACCGGGACGGTGTCCCGGAGACCCGAGAGTCGCTCGGCCGCGGCCACGCAGATGCGCATGTCGCCCTGGCGCCGGTAGAGCTGGGCGCTCTCGCCGGTCACGTCGCGCAGATGCGTCAGTACCGGGCCCGCGGTCGCGAGCAGGCGGTCCTCGCCGGCCGCGGCCGAGAGCTCCGACAGGCGCGGTCCGAGAATGAACCGGCCCTGCATGTCACGCGCCACCATCCGGTGGTGTTCCAGTGCCACGGCGAGACGATGTGCCGTGGGTCGTGCGAGTCCCGTCGCCGCGACCAGTCCTGCGAGGGTGGCCGGACCGGACTCCAGGGCGCTCAGGACAAGGGCTGCCTTGTCGAGAACGCCTACGCCGCTAGAGTTGTCCATGCAACGATACTCGCGTCTCACTCTGTGAAACGCAAGTTCAATTTTCCGAGGAACCCGGCACTCTGGTGAGGCGGCCGCACAACGGCCCGCGAAACGGGTCTCTAGTTGTGCCGACGCAGACGTCGGCCGGAGGGAAAGCGATGGGTAGGACACTCGCGGAGAAGGTCTGGGACGATCATGTCGTCCGGCGCGCCGAGGGCGAGCCCGACCTCCTCTTCATCGATCTGCACCTGCTGCACGAGGTGACCAGCCCCCAGGCCTTCGACGGCCTCCGGCAGAACGGCCGGCCGGTGCGGCGCCTCGACCTCACCATCGCGACCGAGGATCACAACACCCCGACCCTCGACATCGACAAGCCCATCGCGGACCCCGTCTCCCGTGCCCAGCTGGAGACCCTGCGGAAGAACTGCGCCGAGTTCGGCGTACGACTGCACCCGCTGGGCGACGTCGAGCAGGGCGTCGTCCACGTCGTGGGACCGCAGCTGGGCCTGACCCAGCCCGGCACCACGGTCGTCTGCGGCGACTCGCACACCTCCACGCACGGCGCCTTCGGCGCGCTGGCCTTCGGCATCGGCACGAGCCAGGTCGAGCACGTGCTGGCCACCCAGACGCTGCCGCTGGCCCGCCCCAAGACCATGGCGATCACGATCGACGGCGAACTGCCCGAGGACGTCACCGCCAAGGACCTGATCCTCGCGATCATCACGAAGATCGGCACCGGCGGCGGCCAGGGCTACATCCTGGAGTACCGGGGCTCCGCCATCGAGAAACTCTCGATGGAGGCCCGGATGACCATCTGCAACATGTCGATCGAGGCCGGCGCCCGCGCGGGCATGATCGCCCCCGACGAGACCACCTTCGCCTACCTGGAGGGCCGTGCCCACGCCCCCGAGGGCGAGGACTGGGACGCCGCCGTCGCGTACTGGAAGACCCTGAAGTCCGACGAGGACGCGGTCTTCGACGCCGAGGTCGTCATCGACGCCGCCTCGCTGGCGCCGTTCGTCACCTGGGGCACCAACCCCGGCCAGGGTGCGCCGCTTTCGGCGAACGTCCCCGACCCGGCTTCGTACGAAGACGCTTCGGAGCGCCTCGCCGCCGAAAAGGCCCTGGAGTACATGGGGTTGACCGCCGGGCAGCCGCTGCGCGACATCAAGGTCGACACCGTCTTCGTAGGCTCCTGCACCAACGGCCGCATCGAGGACCTGCGGAACGCCGCCGGGCTGCTCAAGGGCCGCCAGGTCGCCGACGGCGTCCGGATGCTGGTCGTCCCCGGTTCGGTCCGGGTCGCCCTGCAGGCCGTCGAGGAGGGCCTGGACAAGGTCTTCAAGGAGGCCGGCGCCGAATGGCGGCACGCGGGCTGCTCGATGTGTCTGGGCATGAACCCCGACCAACTGGCTCCCGGTGAGCGCTCCGCGTCCACCTCCAACCGCAACTTCGAGGGCCGGCAGGGCAAGGGCGGCCGGACCCACCTGGTCTCGCCCCAGGTCGCCGCCGCCACCGCCGTCCTGGGCCACCTGGCCTCCCCGGCCGATCTGTCCGACGCCGTCACCACCGCGGGGGTCTGAGGAACCATGGAAGCTTTCACCACGCACACCGGCCGGGCCGTCCCGCTGCGCCGCAGCAACGTCGACACCGACCAGATCATCCCGGCGCACTGGCTGAAGAAGGTCACCCGCGACGGCTTCGAGGACGGCCTCTTCGAGGCCTGGCGCAAGGACTCCGAGTTCGTCCTCAACCGCCCCGAGCGGCAGGGCGCCTCGGTCCTGGTCGCCGGCCCCGACTTCGGTACCGGCTCCTCCCGTGAGCACGCCGTCTGGGCGCTCCAGAACTACGGCTTCCAGGCGGTCATCTCCGCCCGCTTCGCCGACATCTTCCGTGGCAACTCGCTGAAGAACGGCCTGCTGACCGTCGTCCTGCCGCAGGAGACGGTGGACGCTCTCTGGGAGCTGACCGAGGCCGACCCGACCGCCGAGATCACCGTCGACCTGGAGCAGCGAAAGGTCCTGGCCGCCGGGATCGACGCGGACTTCGAGCTCGACGAGAACGCCCGCTGGCGTCTGCTGAACGGCCTCGACGACATCAGCCTCACCCTTCAGAACGAAGCGGACATCGCGGCCTACGAGGCGGCGCGACCGGCCCACAAGCCCCGTACAATTACGGTCTGAGCAGCGCTTTTCCAAGACTGCGCCCCCCACCGCCAGGTGGGGGGCGCAGTCGCTTGTTGGGACCCTATCGGGCGACAACTCGCCCTAGATGGCACAATCGGTGCATGGAACGCGACAGCCAACTCGAGCTCTACGAGTCAGTCGCCGCCCGATTGAAGGAAGCGCACACAAGAGTGCGCTCACTGCAAGTCCCGGAGGGCGTAAGGATGGCGCTGTCCCGGAAGCTGCTGGTCGTGACGGCCGCGGCGAAGCACGATCTCAAGGACGCGGCAACGCGTCTGGAGCGGTTGATGAAGGACCTCGACGAGGGCCGATTCCCAGAGGACGACTGACACCAGGAACTCCGCAGCGGGTCTTTCACGTTGCGGCACTAGGGTGATTAGCCCGTTTCGTGTTTGATTTGCGGTATATACATGCCTAACGTGCGAAAAAGCTTGAACACTTTCGTTCTGGCAATGTCTCCGAAGGGGAAGACGTGAACAAGGCGCAGCTCGTAGAAGCGATTGCCGACAAGATGGGCGGTCGCCAGCAGGCCGCCGAAGCCGTCGACCACGTGCTCGACGCCATCGTGCGTGCCGTGGTCTCGGGGGACCGGGTCTCGGTCACGGGCTTCGGCTCGTTCGAGAAGGTCGACCGTCCGGCCCGCTACGCCCGCAACCCGCAGACGGGTGAGCGCGTCCGGGTCAAGAAGACCTCGGTTCCGCGCTTCCGCGCAGGTCAGGGCTTCAAGGACCTGGTCAGCGGCTCGAAGAAGCTCCCCAAGGGTGGCGAGGTCTCCGTCAAGAAGGCCCCCAAGGGCAGCCTCACCGGTGGCGCTTCCGCGACCGTGAAGAAGGCCGCGGCCAAGAAGGCCACCACCGCCAAGAAGGCCGCCGCGAAGAAGGCGACCCCGGCGAAGAAGGTCACGGCCGCCGCCGCCAAGAAGGCGACCCCGGCCAAGAAGACCACCACCGCGGCCGCGAAGAGGACCGTCGCCGCCAAGAAGGCCACGACGGCGGCGAAGAAGGTCACGGCCGCCGCCGCGAAGAAGACCACGACGGCCGCGGCGAAGAAGGCCGTCAAGACCACGGCCAAGAAGACCGCGCCGGCCGCGAAGAAGGCCACGGCGACGAAGGCGCCCGCGAAGAAGACCACGGCGCGCAAGACGACCGCCAAGAAGACCGCCGCCAAGAAGTAGGACGAGCGGTACCACCCGCGCGGGCCGGGCTCCCCATCCAGGAGCCCGGCCCGCGGCGCGTTCCGGGAGAGGGGAGTCGCTCAGAAGGTCTGGAGCGTCACCAGCGTGATCCGCAGGCCGGCCCCGGACGTCCCGGGCTCCGCCTCGATCCGCACCCGCTGGCCCGGCCGGAGCAGCCGCAGCCCGCCCGCCTCGAAGGCCTGTGCCCCGAACTCCACCGGGGTGCCGTCGTCGAGCAGCACACTTCCGCTGCGGGTCTCGGAGTCGTACGTGAACGCGGTCGCCTGCATGGACCGCAGCCTATCCGGCCACCGGCAGCCACCGGGCGGCCGTCCGCGGACCGAGCCCCAGCGCCCGGGCCGCCGCCAGATCCTCGCCGGTGTCCACGTCCCGGCGTACGGAATCCACCCCGGTCAGCCGTATTTCCACCGCACCCGACGACAAATGTCGAAGCCTCGACGCGCCCCCGAATGCCGGTTCCAATTCCACCCCGGGTCCCGCCGAGAGGAATGTCGTACCTATTTCGGCGGCATCCGAGAGAAATGCTCGGGGAAATTTCCGGGCGACGTCCAGGACCCGGGTCAGCTCGGCGGTCCGCAGCGCCGGCAGATCGGCGTTGAGCGCGGCCACGCGCGCGTGCGGCCACCGCTCCCGTACGGCACCGACGCCGTGCGCCAGCGCCGCGTTGAGCCCCGCCGACGGGACGTCCGGCACGATCCGGGCGCCCAGGGCCGCGAGGGCGGCGCCGGCCGTCGGGTCGTCCGTGACGACCACCACATCCCGTACGCGCGCGCAGCTCAGCACCGCCCCCACCGTGTCCTCGGCGAACGCGAGGGCGAGCCGTGGGCGGAGCCGGGCTCCCGCCGCCGAGGCCAGTCTGCTCTTCGCCAGGGCAAGGGGTTTCAGGGGTACGACCAGGGACCAGCCCTCGTCCGCATCGCTGTTCATCGCGGCCCATTCTGTCCCGCCCACGCGGTCCGGCGGAGGCCCCGGGGCGTACCGTGTCCTCGACAGACCAGGAGCATGGGGCGACACTTGACCCCCTGCCAGCCAGTCCCGGAGAAAGGTGTTCGAGTGCCCCGCCGCAGAATCGGCTTCTGGTACCGCCTCGCGGCGGTCATCGCCAAACCCCCCCTGGTGGTTCTGTTCAAGCGGGACTGGCGCGGTATGGAGCACATTCCGGCCGATGGCGGTTTCATCACCGCGGTCAACCACAACTCGTACCTGGATCCGCTGTCCTACGCGCATTACCAGTACAACACCGGTCGCGTTCCGCGCCTCCTCGCCAAGGCGGGCCTCTTCAAGAGCCCCTTCGTCGGCATGATGCTGCGCAACACCGGACAGATCCCCGTCTACCGCGAGACCACCGACGCGCTGGACGCCTTCCGCGCCGCCGTCGAGGCCATCGAGCAGGGCGAGTGCGTCGCCTTCTACCCCGAGGGCACCCTCACCCGGGACCCCGACATGTGGCCCATGGCCGGCAAGACCGGCGCCGCCCGCGTCGCGCTCCTCACCAGGGCCCCGGTCATCCCGGTGGCCCAGTGGGGCGCCAACCTCGCGATGCCGCCGTACGCCAAGGAGAACAAGTTCAGCCTGTTCCCCCGCAAGACGCTGATCGTGCAGGCCGGTCCGCCCGTCGACCTCTCCCGCTTCGACGGACTCGAGCCGACGCCCGAGGTGCTCCGCGAGGCCACCGAGGTCATCATGGCCGCCATCACCGCCCTCCTGGAGGAGGTCCGCGGCGAGAAGGCGCCCGCCGAACCGTACGACCACCGCAAGGCCCGCCTCGAACAGCGGCGCAAGGCCGTCGAAGGAGGCACCAAGTGACCAAGGCAGCAGTCTTCGGCAACGGATCCTGGGGCACGGCCTTCGCCATGGTGCTCGCCGACGCGGGGTGCGAGGTGAGCCTGTGGGGCCGCCGCGCCGAACTCGCGAAGGAGATCAACACCACCCGGGTCAACCCCGACTACCTCCCGGGCATCGAACTCCCCAGGGCGATCACGGCCACCGCGGACCCGGCCGAGGCAGCCCACGGCGCCGACTTCACCGTCCTCGTCGTCCCCTCCCAGACCCTGCGCGGCAACCTCGCCTCCTGGAAGCCGCTGCTCGCGCCCGACACCGTCCTCGTCTCCCTCATGAAGGGCGTCGAACTCGGCACCGCCGAGCGGATGAGCGAGGTCGTCATGGAGGTCGCGGACGTGCCCGCCGAACGCGTGGCCGTCCTCACCGGACCCAACCTGGCCCTGGAGATCGCCGCACGGCAGCCCGCCGCCGCCGTCGTCGCCTGCGTCGACGAGTCGGTCGCGCAGCGGGTCCAGGCGGCCTGCATGACCCCGTACTTCCGCCCGTACACCCACACCGACGTCGTCGGCTGCGAGCTCGGCGGCGCGGTCAAGAACGTCATCGGGCTCGCCGTCGGCATCGCCAACGGCATGGGCCTCGGCGACAACTCCAAGGCCACGCTCATCACGCGCGGCCTCGCCGAGACCACCCGTCTCGGCCTCGCCATGGGCGCCGACCCGCTCACCTTCTCCGGCCTCGCGGGCCTCGGCGACCTGGTGGCCACCTGTTCCTCGCCGCTCTCCCGGAACAACACCTTCGGCACCAACCTGGGGCGCGGCATGACCCTCCAGGAGACGATCGCGGCCACCAGGCAGACCGCCGAGGGCGTCAAGTCCTGCGAGTCCGTGCTCGATCTGGCCCGCCGCCACGGCGTCGACATGCCGATCACCGAGACGGTCGTGTCGATCGTCCACGAGGGCAAGCCGCCGGTCGTCGCCCTCAAGGAACTGATGTCCCGCAGCGCCAAGTCCGAGCGCCGCTGACGCCCACCGGAAGGCGCGGTGGCCGGTCCACTGCGCCGGACGCGCGCGGGGGAGCGGGGCGCTCAGCCGTTCGGGAGTCGCAAGGTACGCTCATCGCGATATGAGCGAGAACACCCAGAGCCCCCGCAAGCCGCGCGTGGCCGTCGTCTTCGGCGGTCGCAGCTCCGAGCACGCCATCTCCGTCGTCACGGCGGGCGCCGTCCTGAGCGCCATCGACCGGGACAAGTACGACGTGCTGCCCATCGGCATCACGACGGACGGGCGCTGGGCGCTCACCGCCGACGACCCCGAGCGGATGGCCATCGCCGACCGCGCCCTGCCGAACGTCGCCGACCTGGCCGAGTCCACGGAGGGCGGTGTCGTCCTCTCCGTCGACCCCGCCAACCGCGAGGTCGTCCTCAGTGAGCCCGGCGCCGTCCCGAAGGCCCTCGGCGAGGTCGACGTGGTCTTCCCGATGCTGCATGGCCCGTACGGCGAGGACGGCACCCTCCAGGGCCTCCTGGAGCTCTCCGGCGTCCCCTACGTCGGCGCGGGCGTCCTTGCCTCCGCCGTCGGCCAGGACAAGGAGTACATGAAGCGGGTCTTCATCTCCTTCGGCCTCCCGGTCGGCCCGTACGTGGTGATCCGCCCCCGCGAGTGGGAGCAGAACCAGGCCGCCGCCCGCAAGAAGATCGTCGAGTTCGCCGCCGACCACGGCTGGCCGCTCTTCGTGAAGCCGGCCCGTGGCGGCTCCTCCATGGGCATCACCAAGGTCGACGACCTCTCGGGCCTGGACGAGGCCATCGAGGAGGCCCGCCGCCACGACCCCAAGATCCTCGTCGAGTCGCTGCTGCGCGGCCGCGAGATCGAGTGCGGCGTCCTGGAGTTCGAGGACGGCCCGCGGGCCAGTGTCCCGGCCGAGATCCCGCCGGTCACGGACCACGACTTCTACGACTTCGAGGCCAAGTACATCGACTCGGCCTCCGGCATCGTGCCCGCCCCGATCGGGGACGAGGCCACCGCCGAGATCCAGCGCCTGGCCGTCGCCGCCTACGAGGCGGTCTCCTGCGAGGGCCTGGTGCGCGCCGACTTCTTCCTCACGGAGGACGGCGACTTCGTCATCAACGAGATCAACACGATGCCCGGCTTCACGCCGATCTCCATGTACCCGCGCATGTGGCAGGAGAGCGGCGTCAGCTACCCCGAGCTCGTCGACCGGCTCATCCAGGCCGCGCTGACCCGCTCCACGGGCCTGCGCTGACCCGACGGCACTCCGGAAGACCGTGCCGCCGCCTCTCAGAGGCTGGGCGGCACGGTCTTCCGTACGGGAGTGGCGAGATCCGCGAGCGGTGTGGCGTCGTGCGTGTACCGCTCGTCCATCTGCACCTCGACGTACGTCTTGCGGTACACCGAGGTGAAACGGGGCCCGCCGCCCTCCGGCCGCTCCAGCATCCAGTTCACGCCGTTCGCCTCGACGGCCTGCGCGTTCGGATCGCTCATCTTTTCGGGCCGGGGCACCCCGCAGCGCAGTACGATCGCACCGTCACCCCAGCCGGCGGTCAACTCGGAGCCGGGCTCCGGGTCACTCCGCTCCAGCCCCGCCACGGTGTCGGGAAGCTCCTTCGCCAGGTCCTGGCAGAGGGCCGCCTCCGCCGCCGGGGGCCGGGGAACCGCGACGGACGCCCCGGCGTCCGACGAGGAACAACCGGTGGCGGCCAGCAGCAGGACGGTCGCCGCGACGGCGGCGGGCAGGCCGAAGGGCCGGTGGGATGACATCACCGGCCAAGCGTAGACGGGGGCTACAGATGAACGACCGGGCAGGTGAGGGTGCGCGTGATGCCGTCCACTTGCTGGACCTTGGCGACCACCATGCGGCCCAAATCATCGACCGTGTCGGCCTGCGCGCGCACGATCACGTCGTACGGACCGGTCACATCTTCGGCCTGGAGCACCCCCGGGATCTTGGAGATGGTCTCGGCGACGGTCGACGCCTTGCCCACCTCGGTCTGGATGAGGATGTACGCCTGAACCACGGAACCTCCAGGGCGACCACGAGGATCTTGTGGGAGAAAGAGACGCCACGGTACCGCGTCGCCGCGGGCCGCGGGGAGACCTGCGTGTCCCGGGGCGCTCGCGTTGTGGTGTACGCACGACAGAAGTTGACGGTCTACTTGACGGTACCCAGCATGGTGACGGCCCGCGACCCGCGGCGCGCCCAGACGCGCCCCCGCCCGCCGGCCGGCACGAAGACACGAGGTGAGGCGCGGTGAAGGGCACAGTCGGAGAGCTGGGCGAGTTCGGGCTCATCAGAGAGCTCACGTCCCGGCTCACCTCCACCCCGGCGGTACGGATCGGGCCCGGCGACGACGCCGCGGTCGTCTCCGCCCCCGACCGGCGCGTGGTGGCCAGCACGGACATCCTCCTCGAAGGACGTCACTTCCGCCGCGACTGGTCGACGGCGTACGACGTCGGCCGCAAGGCCGCCGCGCAGAACCTCGCCGACATCGCCGCCATGGGCGCGGTCCCCACCGCGCTCCTCCTCGGCCTCGTCGTCCCCGCCGAACTTCCCGCCACCTGGCCCGTCGAACTCATGGACGGGCTGCGCGACGAATGTCAGGTCGCTGGCGCCGCGGTGGTCGGCGGCGACGTCGTCCGCGGCGACACCATCACCATCGCCATCACCGCCCTCGGCGACCTGCGCAACCACGACCCGGTGACCCGGGGCGGGGCCCAGCCCGGCGACGTCGTCGCCTACACCGGCTGGCTCGGCTGGTCCGCCGCCGGCTACGCGGTCCTCTCCCGCGGCTTCCGCTCCCCCCGCGCCTTCGTCGAGGCCCACCGCAGGCCCGAGCCGCCGTACCACGCGGGCCCCGCGGCCGCGGGACTCGGCGCCACCGCCATGTGCGACGTCAGCGACGGCCTCATCGCCGACCTCGGCCACATCGCCGAGGCCAGCAAGGTCCGCATCGACCTGCACTCCGGGCTCATCGACATCCCCACCCAGATGAACGACATCGGCCAGGCCGTCGGCGTCGACCCCATGCAGTGGGTGCTCACCGGGGGAGAGGACCACGCCATCGTGGCCACCTTCCCGCCGGACGTGAAGCTCCCCGCCCGCTGGAAGGTCATCGGCGAGGTCCTCAACCCCTCGGCGCTGCCGCAGGTCACCGTGGACGGCGCCCCCTGGCACAGCGCGGGCGGCTGGGACCACTTCGGGGAGACGGAGTGACGGCTCGGCCCCCGCTCGTGCTCACCGTCGCCGGATCCGACTCCGGCGGCGGCGCCGGCATCCAGGCCGACCTGAAGACCATGCTCGCCCTCGGCGTCCACGGCATGAGCGTGCTCACCGCCGTCACCGCGCAGAACTCGCGGGGCGTCCAGGGCGCCTGGGAGCTGCCGGCGGAAGCCGTACGCGCCCAGTACCGGGCCGTCGTCGACGACATCGGCGTGCAGGCCGTGAAGACCGGCATGCTGGCCTCCGCCGACCTCGTCGAGACCGTGGCCGAGCTGCTCGCCGGGACGGCGGCACCGGTGGTCGTGGACCCGGTCGGGGTCTCCAAGCACGGGGACGCGCTGCTCGCGGCCTCCGCGCTCGACTCCGTTCGTACGAGACTGCTGCCGGTCGCGACCGTCGCCACGCCCAACCTGGACGAGGTGGCGCAGCTCACAGGCGTGCACGTCGTGCACGAGAGCGACATGAGGTCGGCGGCGGAGGCGATCCTCTCGTACGGGCCGCGCTGGGCCCTGATCAAGGGCGGGCACCTGCCGACGGGCCAGGAGGCCGTGGACCTGCTCACGGACGGCACGGAGGAGCACTGGCTGCGCGCGCCCCGGCACGACAACCGGCACACCCACGGCACGGGCTGCACGCTCGCCTCGGCGGTGGCCGCGGGGCTCGCCGGGGGCCTGCCGGTGCCGGAGGCGGTGCGACGGGCCAAGGAGTACGTGACCGGGGCCATCGCCGCAGGATTCGCCCTGGGCTCGGGCATAGGCCCGGTCGACCACGGCTGGAAGTTCAGGAAGTAACCACTTCGGGAGCCGCCCGCTCACAGAGCGTGACCGTGCCAGGGCAAGGCAAGAGGCCGGTTCACCTAGGTGAACCGGCCTCTCAAGGCAACCGCAGGGGCTGCGCTACGACGAAACGTCGCAATTAGCGCGAGACCTTGCCGGCCTTGATGCACGAGGTGCAGACGTTGAGCCGCTTCGGCGTCCGACCGACCACGGCACGCACGCGCTGGATGTTCGGGTTCCAGCGACGGGACGTACGGCGGTGCGAGTGCGAAATGTTGTTGCCGAAGCCCGGCCCCTTGCCGCAGACGTCGCAGTTGGCAGCCACGGGTCACTCCAAAGACTTCAGAATTACAGTGAAATCCGGCGCACCGGAATCAGGAGTCTGAAGTGGCTTGCCGGGGGATGGCCCGGTGTGAACCGGGCAACCGAAGCAGCATACAACGCCTGCTTCGGTGGAACGAAACTACCATGGTCTGCGCCGACCTCGCCCCCGGCCCAGGCCACTGGGGGTCCCCCCTGCTCGAGCGAAGCCGAGAGCTTGGGGGAAGGACACCCCGGGTCTACCCTGCGGTGAGCTCACCGCCGAAGGAGGCCCCCTGTTGTCGCGAGCCCTTCAGCCTTTCGAGGAGCTCGTCGAGCTCGACGCCGAAGCGCTCCGGACCTGGTCCGCGCGGGCGCTTGACGCCCTCGGGCGGGAGCGCGAGGAGATCGACGCGATCAACGTCTACCCGGTCGCGGACGGGGACACCGGCACCAACCTGTACCTGACGGCGGAAGCCGCCCACCAGGCCGTCGAGGCCGTCTTCGCGGCCGCCGAACCCGACGCCGGCGAGACCGTACGGGCCATGGCGCACGGCGCCCTGCTCGGCGCCCGCGGCAACTCCGGGACGATCCTCGCCCAGCTGCTGCGCGGCATGGCGGGCGTGCTCGCCGACGGACGTGACGGTGATCACCTCGCCCGCGCCCTCGCCGAGGCCGCCACCGCGGCCCGCCTCGCCGTCGCCCATCCCGTCGAGGGCACGATCCTCACGGTGGCCTCCGCCGCCGCGCGGGCCTGCACGGGGGGCGGCGGGCTCGCGGAGGTGGCGGAAGACGCCTACGAGGGGGCCAGGGAGGCCCTGGCGACCACCCGGGGGCAACTGGACGTCCTCACCCGCGCCGGAGTCGTGGACGCCGGCGGACGGGGCCTGGTGGCCGTCCTCGGGGCCCTCGTGGAGACCGTCACCGGACGGACACCGCCCGGCCCGGAGACACCGCCGCACGGCGTGGTCGTACCCGCGGGCCCCCTCGCACCCGAGGAGTGCGGCACCCAGGACGGACCCGCCTACGAGGTGATCTACCTCCTGGAGGCCGAGGACGCGTCCGTGGAGCTGCTGCGGGCCCGGCTCGACACGCTGGGGGAGTCCCTCGTCGTCGTCGGCGGTGACGGGCTGTGGAACGTCCACGTGCACGTCGACGACGCGGGCGCCGCCGTCGAGGCCGGCGTCGAGGCCGGACGGCCGCACCGGATCCGTATCACCCACTTCGCGAGCACCGTGCCGGCCGCGGCCGACGGCCCCGGGGAACGGGCCCAGCGCGCCGTCGTCGCCGTCGTCCCCGGCGAGGGCCTGGCCGGGCTCTGCGCCGAGGCCGGCGCCACCACCGTCCAGACCCGGCCCGGCGAACCGCCCGCCGGAGACGAACTCGTCGACGCCATCCGGCGGGCGCACGCACGCGAGGTCGTCCTCCTGCCCAACGACACCGAGCTGCGCCAGACGGCCGCGGCGGCCGCCGAACGGGCCAGGGCGGAGGGCATCCGTGTCGCCCTCATCCCGACCCGGGCCGCCGTCCAGGGCATCGCCGCCCTCGCCGTCCACGAACCGGACCGCAGCTTCGACGAGGACGTCGTCGCCATGACGGCCGCCGCCGGCGCCACCCGCTACGCCGAACTCGCCGTCGCCGAACGCCAGTCCTTCACCTCGGCCGGTGTCTGCCAGGCCGGCGACGTCCTCGGCCTCATCGAGGGCGACGTCGCGGTCATCGGCCAGGACCTCACCGACACCGCCCGCACCGTCCTGGACCGCATGCTCTCGGCGGGCGGCGAACTCGTCACCCTGATCGTCTCCGACGACACCCCGCCCGACCTCGCCGCCGCCCTGGAGAGCCACGTCCGCCGCGGCTACCTGGCCGTCGACACCACCACGTACCACGCGGGAGAGGGCGCGCCGCCGCTGCTCATCGGAGTGGAATGACCCGACTGTCGGTGCCGTGGTGTGCAATGGAACGCGTGCCCGTGCTCGACGAACCACTCAAGAAGTCCCTCGGCCCCGCCACCGCCAAGGTCATGGCCGAGGCACTCGACCTGCACACGGTCGGTGACCTGCTCCACCACTACCCCCGCCGGTACGCCGAGCGCGGGGAGCTGACGACGCTCTCCGACCTGCCGCTCGACGAGCACGTCACGGTGGTCGCCCAGGTCGCCGACGCCCGCGTGCTCACCTTCAACGGCTCCAAGGGACGCGGCCAGCGCCTCGAAGTGACCATCACGGACGGCAGCGGCCGCCTCCAACTGGTCTTCTTCGGCAAGGGCGTGCACAAGCCGCACAAGGACCTGCTGCCCGGCACCCGTGCGATGTTCTCCGGCAAGGTCTCGCTCTTCAACCGGCGCCTCCAGCTCGCCCACCCCGCGTACGAACTCCTCCGCGGCGATGGCGAGGAGGCCGTGGACACCTGGGCCGGAGCCCTCATCCCGATCTACCCGGCCACCACCAAACTGGAGTCCTGGAAGATCGCCAAGGCGGTCGACGCCGTGCTGCCGAGCGCCGCCGACGCCGTCGACCCCCTGCCGCCCGCCCTGCGAGAGGGCCGCGGCCTCGCCGAGCTCCCCGACGCCCTGCGGAAGATCCACCGCCCCCGTACGAAGGCGGACGTCGCCGACGCCCGCGACCGGCTCAAGTGGGACGAGGCCTTCGTCCTCCAGGTCGCCCTCGCCCGCCGCCGGCACGCCGACACCCAGCTTCCCGCCGTCGCCCGGCGCCCCGTGCCCGGCGCCATCCTCGACGCCTTCGACGCCAAGCTCCCCTTCACCCTCACCGACGGCCAGCAGAAGGTCTCCCGCGAGATCTTCGACGACCTCGCCACCGAACACCCCATGCACCGGCTCCTCCAGGGAGAAGTCGGTTCGGGCAAGACGATGGTGGCCCTGCGCGCCATGCTCGCCGTCGTCGACTCCGGGGGACAGGCCGCGATGCTCGCCCCCACCGAGGTCCTCGCCCAGCAGCACCACCGCTCGGTCACCGAGATGATGGGCGAGCTCGCCGAGGGCGGGATGCTCGGCGGCGCCGAGCGCGCCACCAAGGTCGTCCTGCTCACCGGCTCCATGGGCATGGCCGCCCGCCGACAGGCCCTCCTCGACCTCGTCACCGGCGAGGCCGGGATCGTCATCGGCACGCACGCGCTGATCGAGGACAAGGTCCAGTTCCACGACCTCGGCCTGGTCGTCGTCGACGAGCAGCACCGCTTCGGCGTCGAGCAGCGCGACGCCCTGCGCGGCAAGGGGAAGCAGCCGCCTCACCTCCTGGTGATGACCGCCACCCCCATCCCGCGCACCGTCGCCATGACCGTCTTCGGTGACCTGGAGACCTCCGTCCTCGACCAGCTCCCGGCCGGCCGCTCCCCGATCGCCACCCACGTCGTCCCCGCCGCCGACAAACCGCACTTCCTCGCGCGGGCCTGGGAGCGCGTGCGCGAGGAGGTCGAGAACGGCCACCAGGCGTACGTGGTCTGCCCCCGCATCGGCGACGAGGAGGACCAGAAGAAGAAGTCCAAGGCCTCCGCCGAGGACGAGGCCGAGAAGCGTCCGCCGCTCGCCGTCCTGGAGGTCGCGGAGAAGCTCCGTACGGGCCCCCTCGCGGGCCTGCGGATCGCCGTCCTGCACGGGCGCATGCACCCCGACGACAAGGACGACGTCATGCGCCGCTACGCCGCCGGCGAGCTCGACGTCCTCGTCGCCACCACCGTCATCGAGGTCGGCGTCAACGTGCCCAACGCCACGGCCATGGTGATCATGGACGCCGACCGGTTCGGCGTCTCCCAGCTCCACCAGCTCCGCGGCCGCGTCGGCCGAGGCTCCGCCCCCGGGCTCTGCCTCCTCGTCTCCGAGATGCCCGAGGCGAGCCCCGCCCGGCAGCGCCTCGCCGCCGTCGCCGCCACCCTCGACGGCTTCGAGCTCTCCCGTATCGACCTCGAACAGCGCCGCGAGGGCGACGTCCTCGGCCAGGCCCAGTCCGGCGTCCGCTCCTCCCTGAAGATGCTCACCGTCATCGACGACGAGGAGGTCATCGCCGCCGCCCGCGAGGAGGCCACCACCCTGGTCCTCGCCGACCCGGACCTCACCGCCCACCCCGGCCTGCGCACCGCCCTCGAAGCCCTGCTCGACAAGGACCGGGAGGAGTACCTGGAGAAGGGCTGACCCCAGGGCGACGGCAACCGCCATAAGCTGATGCGTACGCACTGGCTCATGGAGAACGAGGACACCGATGACCCGCGTGATCGCCGGCACCGCCGGCGGACGCCGACTGGCCGTGCCCCCCGGCACCGGCACCCGCCCCACCTCCGACCGGGCGCGCGAGGGCCTCTTCTCCACCTGGGAGGCATTCCTCGGCACCCTCGACGGGACCCGGGTCGCCGACCTGTACGCGGGTTCCGGCGCCGTCGGCCTCGAAGCGCTCTCCCGGGGCGCGGTCCACGCGCTCCTCGTCGAGGCCGAGCCCCGCGCCGCGAAGACGATCCGCGAGAACATCACGTCGCTCGGCCTGCCGGGCGCCGAACTCCGCACCGGCAAGGCGGAACAGATCGTGACGGGACCGGCCCCGGCCGACCCGTACGACCTGGTCTTCCTCGACCCTCCGTACGCCGTCGCGGACGACGATCTTCGCGAGATCCTGCTCACACTCCGCTCGGAGGGCTGGCTCACGGGCGATGCTCTCGTCACCGTGGAGCGCAGCACCAGAGGCGGGGAGTTCGACTGGCCGGCCGGTTTCGAGCCACTGCGGGCCCGTCGTTACGGCGAGGGAACGTTTTGGTACGGTCGCGCCGCCTCTACGTGCGAAGACGCACGATGACCGGACCGGAGAGCGAGGGACCCACGTTGCGCCGCGCCGTATGTCCGGGGTCATTCGACCCCATCACCAACGGACATCTCGACATCATCGCCCGCGCCTCCAAGCTGTACGACGTCGTACATGTCGCGGTGATGATCAACCAGTCCAAGAAGGGGCTGTTCACGGTCGAGGAGCGGATCGACCTGATCCGCGAGGTCACCGCCGGCTTCGGCAACGTCGAGGTGGAGGCCTTCCACGGGCTGCTCGTCGACTTCTGCAAGCAGCGCGACATCCCCGCGATCGTCAAGGGCCTGCGCGCGGTCAGCGACTTCGACTACGAGTTGCAGATGGCGCAGATGAACATCGGCCTCTCGGGCGTGGAGACCCTCTTCGTCCCCACCAACCCGACGTACAGCTTCCTCTCCTCCTCGCTGGTCAAGGAGGTGGCGGCCTGGGGCGGCGACGTCTCGCACCTGGTCCCGCCGCAGGTCCTCGGCCGGCTGACCGAGCGCCTCGCGCAGAAGTGACACCCGGCCACCTCCACTGACGCTCCGTCACCTGGTGTCGGACGGGAGCCGACTGCCCTTACAGTCGTCCCGTCCGTCTCCATCCAGCTGTAGAGAGTGGCGAGCACCCGGTGGACGTGCAGAAGAAGCTCGACGAGATCGTCGCGACCGTGCAGGGCGCCCGTTCCATGCCCATGTCGGCATCCTGTGTGGTCAACCGGGCCGAGCTGCTCGCCCTGCTCGAAGAGGTACGGGACGCCCTGCCCGGCTCCCTCGCCCAGGCCCAGGAGCTGATCGGCGGCCGTGAGCAGCTGGTCGAGCAGGCCCGCCAGGAGGCCGACCGGATCATCGAGGCCGCCCACGCCGAGCGCGGTTCGATCGTCTCCGACACCCAGGTCGCCCGGGAGTCGCAGGGCGAGGCGGACCGGATCCTCGCCGAGGCCCGCCGCGAGGCCGAGGAGGTCCGGGCCGAGGCCGACGACTACGTCGACTCCAAGCTCGCCAACTTCGAGGTGGTCCTCAACAAGACCATCGGCTCCGTCGACCGGGGCCGCGAGAAGCTCCTCGGCCGCGGCCCGGGCCTCGACCCGAACGGGTACGCGGACGAGGACGCCCCCGAGTACAGCGCGGACCCGCAGACCCTGATCAGCCGGGCCGACGAGTACGTGGACGCCAAGCTCGGCGCCTTCGAGGCGGTGCTCAGCAAGACCCTGGAGGCCGTCGGACGCGGCCGGCAGAAGCTGCACGGCCGGATCGCCACCGACGACCTCGGCGAGCACATGGCCGCCCAGGACGGCCTCGGCGGCACGGTGCACACCAGCGACGCCGACTACCTCGCCGGGCTCGCGGAGCTCGCCGACCCCCAGCCGGCCCCGATCGCCGCGCAGGCCCCCGCGCAGATCCCGGCCCAGCAGCAGCCCGACCCGTACGGGTACCAGCAGCAGCCTCAGCAGCCGCAGCAGGACCCGGCGTACGGCTACCAGCAGCAGCCGGACCCGTACGGGTACCAGCAGCAGCCCGACCCGTACGCGTACCAGGGTCAGTACGGCTACGAGCAGCAGCACGTGTACCAGCCGCAGGCCCCGCAGCAGGCGCCGTCCGCCGCGCTCGACGAGACCAGTTTCTTCGACACGAGCATGATCGACCTGGAGCAGTTGCGCCGGTACGAACAGGGGCAGTAATGGGGCCCGGGCCCCGGATTGGGCCCTGAGCGAAGAGTCACGTATCCTGGCTCTTCGATCGCGCGTATTCCGCGATCCGTGCTGCCCACGTCTGGCAGCCCCCACACGATTCGAAAGCGGGAAGAGCCCTGAGCACGCGCCTTGACCACCGCAACCCCCTCGTGTTCGACACGCACGAGCTGGGGCGGCGTCCTGGCGCCCTCCAGAGGATCTCGCGCACGGTCGAGGCCCCCACGGCCCTCGGCGTCGAAGGGGTCATCGGAGTGCCCGAGGGCGCTTCCGTGGAAATCGATCTCCGTCTTGAGTCGGTCATGGAAGGGGTGCTTGTCACAGGCACCGCCCGTGCATCGGCCGAGGGGGAGTGCGTAAGGTGTCTGGAGCCCGTCGAGCTGGAGCTCGACGTGGACTTCCAGGAGATGTTCTCGTACCCCGACTCCGACGACCGGGGCCGCTCCAAGGCGGCCGCGGACGACGAAGCCGAGGAAGACGAGAGCATGACCCCCCTCGAGGACGGCATGTTCGACCTCGAACCTTTGCTGCTTGATGCGGTGGTGCTCGCACTGCCGATGCAGCCGGTGTGCCGGGAAGACTGTGCGGGTCTGTGCTCCGAGTGTGGAGCCGACCTGAACGAGAACCCTGGCCACCACCATGATGCCGTCGACGCCCGTTGGGCGGCATTGCAGGGACTCGCCGGTTCGCTGGGAACCGATGAGAAGGACAACATGAGCGGCAAAGCCTCTGACGGGGACGTCCGAAGCGCCGCCGAGAAGCAGGAGAAGTAGCCGTGGCTGTTCCGAAGCGGAAGATGTCGCGCAGCAACACGCGCCACCGCCGGTCGCAGTGGAAGGCTGCGGTCCCCACCCTGGTTTCGTGTGAGCGTTGCCAGGAGCCGAAGCTGCAGCACATCGCGTGCCCGAGCTGCGGCACCTACAACAAGCGCCAGGTCCTCTCGGTCTGATTGGGCTGGTGAGAGGCGCAATGTCTGAGTCCCGCAAGACGGACGACAAGACGGACCATGCCTCGTCCCACACGCTTCTGGAAGGGCGGCTCGGCTATCGGCTCGAGTCCGCCCTTCTGGTGCGTGCACTGACCCACCGTTCGTTCGCGTACGAGAACGGCGGTCTGCCCACCAACGAGCGGCTGGAGTTCCTCGGGGACTCCGTGCTGGGCCTGGTGGTCACGGACACGCTGTACCGCACCCACCCCGACCTGCCCGAAGGCCAGCTGGCCAAGTTGCGGGCCGCGGTGGTCAACTCACGTGCACTTGCGGAGGTCAGTCGCGGCCTCGAACTCGGCTCCTTCATCCGGCTCGGCCGGGGCGAAGAGGGCACGGGTGGCCGGGACAAGGCGTCCATCCTCGCCGACACCCTTGAAGCGGTGATCGGCGCGGTCTATCTCGACCAGGGCCTCGACGCGGCGTCCGAGCTGGTTCACCGGCTCTTCGACCCGCTGATCGAGAAGTCCTCGAACCTCGGTGCCGGCCTGGACTGGAAGACCAGTCTCCAGGAGCTCACCGCGGCCGAGGGCCTGGGTGTGCCCGAGTACCTCGTCTCCGAAGAGGGCCCGGACCACGAGAAGGTCTTCACTGCTGCCGCCCGCGTCGGTGGTGTCTCGTACGGCACCGGCACCGGCCGCAGCAAGAAGGAAGCGGAACAGCAGGCGGCGGAGTCCGCGTGGCGTGCGATTCGCGCGGCCGCGGACGAGCGCGTGGCGGCGGCCAAGGCCGCTGCCGAAGCCGGCACGGGAGAGGTCGCCGACCCCTCTCCGTCCACTCACGGTGCGAAGGCCTGACGGCTTTCGTCCACCGCTTCCCGAGAACCCCGCCCCAGGGCGGGGTTCTCGTCTTTTCCCGACCCCTCTTCCGTTCCTCCCCGGCTCTCGTCCGTTCCTCCCGGCCCCTCTTCCGTCGCCCCGCGGCCGGTAGGGTTGAACCGCTGTCGATCGACGTCGTCCGGAGGAGTCCCGTGCCCGAGCTGCCCGAGGTCGAGGTCGTACGGCGCGGACTGGAGCGCTGGGTCGCCGGACGGACCGTGACCGAGGTCGAGGTGCTGCACCCGAGGGCCGTACGGCGGCATCCGGCGGGCGGCGCCGACTTCGCGGCGCGGCTGAAGGGGCAGCGGTTCGAGGTGGCGCGGCGGCGCGGCAAGTACCTCTGGCTGCCGCTGGCCGACACCGGTACCTCCGTGCTCGGGCACCTCGGCATGAGCGGCCAGCTCCTCGTACAGCCGGAGGACGCCGCCGACGAGAAGCACCTCCGCATCCGGATCCGCTTCGACGACCCGGCCGGCACCGAGCTCCGCTTCGTCGACCAGCGCACCTTCGGCGGGCTCTCGCTCCACGACCAGACCCCGGACGGGCTGCCGGACGTCATCGCGCACATCGCCCGGGATCCGCTGGACCCCGAGTTCGACGAGGCGGCCTTCCACCGCGCGCTGCGCCTGCGCCGTACGACGGTCAAGCGGGCGTTGCTCGACCAGTCGCTGATCAGCGGCGTCGGCAACATCTACGCGGACGAGGCGCTCTGGCGGTCCCGGCTGCACTACGAGCGGCCCACCGCCACCCTCACCAGGCCGCGCTCGGCGGAGCTCCTCGGGCACGCCCGGGACGTCATGACCGAGGCGCTCGCGGTCGGGGGCACCACCTTCGACAGCCTGTACGTGAACGTCAACGGCGAGTCCGGCTACTTCGACCGCTCGCTGGACGCCTACGGGCGCGAGGACGAGCCCTGCCACCGCTGCGGTACGCCGATGCGCCGACGCCCCTGGATGAACCGGTCCAGCTACTTCTGCCCCCGCTGCCAGCGCCCGCCGCGCGCGAGCGCGTGACGGGACCGCCGGCCGGGTGGTGACGAGAGTCCGGCCGGGTCAGGTGGTGACGAGGGTCCGGCCGGTCAGGTGGTGACGGGCGCCGCGCGCTCCGTGTCGTACGCCTCGCGCGCCGCCTCGACCTCGGGCATTCGGCCCTCGACCAGCATGATCAGACCGATCAGCCGCTCCGCGATCTCGCGGCCGAGCGGGGTGAGCCGGTAGTCGACCCGCGGCGGGTTCGTGGGTTGCGCCTCGCGGTGGACGAGGCCGTCGCGCTCCAGTGCGTGGAGCGTCTGCGACAGCATCTTCTCGCTCACGCCGTCGACCCGGCGCCGCAGCTCGTTGAAGCGGAACGTCCCGTCGTGCAGGGCGCCGAGGGTCAGGCTGCCCCAACGGCCGGTCACGTGCTCCAGCGTGCCGCGCGAGGGGCAGGCCCGTGCGAACACGTCGTAGGCGAGGTCGTCAGTCATGCCCTCCACCGTACTCGCGTACAGCGCTTACCGCCACGGCAGCGCTACCCATCTGCTTGCGCTTTCCAAAAGTTAGTGCTCTACTTCTGGTCATCGCCCCGCAGTCCCCACCGAGGAGCCCCCTGTGACCACCCCCGTCGTCTCCATCGCCTACCACTCCGGCTACGGCCACACCGCCGTCCTCGCCGAGGCCGTCCGTGACGGTGCCGCCGACACGGGCGCCACCGTCCACCTGATCAAGGTCGACGGGATCACCGACGCCGAGTGGGAGCTGCTCGACTCCTCCGACGCGATCGTCTTCGGCTCCCCGACCTACATGGGCACCGCCTCCGGCGCCTTCCACCAGTTCGCCGAGGCCACCTCGAAGCGCTGGTTCTCCGACGCCTGGCTGGACAAGCTCGCCGCCGGCTTCACCAACTCCGGCTCCAAGAGCGGCGACAAGCTGCACACCCTGCAGTACTTCCAGACCCTCGCCGGCCAGCACGGCATGACCTGGGTCAACCTCGGCCTGAAGCCGGGCTGGAACAGCAGCGAGGCCTCCGAGAACGACCTCAACCGCCTCGGGTTCTTCTCCGGCGCCGGCGCCCAGACCCACACCGACCTGGGTCCCGAGGGCGTCCACAAGGCCGATGTCGCCACCGCCGAGCACCTCGGCCGCCGCGTCGCCCTGACCGCCCGCACCTTCGCGGCCGGCAAGGCGGCCGTCTGACGCCCGGTAGGTCTCCGTACGCGGAAGGGCCCCGTCACCACTGCGGTGACGGGGCCCTTCCGCGTACGCGCCTAGGACGTCGGCGCGCGGGGCTGGGTCGTCGGGATCCGCTGGGTGAAGAACAGTGCGAGAGCGGCGGCGAAGGCGAGGATGGCGAGTGCGGCGCGCAGGCCGTCGAGCCGGGCCTCGGTGTTGGCGTCCAGCACCGCCCGCGTCACCTCCGCGCTCGTACCGGCCTCGTCGAGGGCGGTCGTGAGCTGGGCGTCCGACAGGAAGGGCGCGCCACTGCTGAGTTCGACGGTCGCCTGACTCGTGACCTCGGGCGGCACCGCCGGATTCTGGGCCACGGTGGTCAGGAAGGACGACGTGAGCGCGGCGATCATGAGCGACCCGGCGAGTGCCGTGCCGATCGAGGCGCCGAGGTTGGTGACCGCGTTCTGGACGCCGCCGACCTCCGCGCTCTGCGCCTCCGGCACCGCGGACACGGTGACCGATCCGAGCTGGGACGCCAGCGCGCCCATGCCGAGCCCGATGAACAGGAGGGGCACCGTGACGATCTCCGCACCGGCGTCCGCGTCCAGCGCGCCCATCAGGACCACCGCGCCGAGGAGCAGCGCGAGGATCCCGAACCGCACCACCCGCCGGGGGGAGACGTCCGGGAGGAAGCGGGGGATCAGGACCGCGGCTGCCAGCAGGGTGATCGAGAGCGGCAGGAGACGGGCCCCGGTCTGGAGCGCGGAAAGGCCCAGGGCGACCGACAGATAGAGGGGTACGACGAAGAACACGCCCATCTGCACGAGGTACTGGAAGAAGAACATCGTCAGCCCGCCGGTGAGCTGCTTGTTGCGCAGCATCGCCGGGTCGACGAGCGGCTCCCGGCCCCGCTTCACGAGCCGGGCCTCCCAGCGGAGGAAGAGCCAGATCAGCAGCAGCCCCGCGAGCGTCATCCAGACGACCGGGGAGACCCCGAGCAGCGAGGGCGCTTCGGGCTTCGGCCGGAGCCAGCCCCATTCGTCCGAGCGCAGGACGCCGTAGACGAAGATCCCGAGCCCCAGGGCGGAGAGCACGGCGCCGACGAGGTCGATGCGGGGGCTTTCCTCGCTCGCCGCGTCGGCGATGTCGCGGGCGAGGAACAGGATGCCGAGCACCACCAGGACCTCACCGGCGAAGACCCACCGCCAGGAGAAGTACGTCGTCGCGACGCCCCCGATGAGCGGCCCGAGCGCGATCGCCACGGCCCCCGCGGCCGCGACGAGTCCGTAGGCGGCGGGACGGCGCTCCACGGCGAAGTTGCCGGCCACGAGCGCCACGATCGCCGGCAGGATGAGCGCCGCTCCGATCCCTTCGAGGAACGCCCAGCCGAACAGCAGTACGGGAAGGTTCGGTGCGAGCGCCGTGGTGAGCGAACCGCAGCCGTAGACACAGCAGCCGATCATGAACGCGCGCTTGCGGCCGATCAGCCGCCCTACCTTGCCTCCGGGGATCATGAACATCGCCATCACCAGGGTGTAGGCGGTGATCGCCCCCTGGATGCCCGTCACCGTCGTGCCCACGTCCTCGGCCACGGTCGCGATCGAGACGTTCATGACGGAACTGTCGAGCGCCATGAGGAACTGACCGGCCGCGAGGGTCAGCAGGACGGATCGCGCCTTGGTCGAACTCGCGGTGTTGCCTGCTCCCGGCGTCATGGGCGCATCGTTCCAGCCGTCCCGGAAGGGAGTCGACGACCCGCCAGGAAGATCATCCGATTGGCGTACCGAGGGCGCGAAGCGCACGTGGGGAGGGATGTCTCCCGGAAGGCGCGGCCGGCACCCGGCCCATATCTTGGGATGATGAGTCGCCCGAGCGATATGCCCGAGCGTGCGGAACGCACCAGCCTGCCGAAAGGGCGCCGGACGGATTACGCCGGCGCCATCTACGGCTCGCTCCTTGCCGCCTCTGTGGTGGCCACCGCCGGAACCGCCGGGGAGTACCCGCGATTCCAGCTCGTGCTGTTGCTGGTGATCACCGGTCTGGTCTTCTGGGCCACGCACGTCTACGCACGTCTCGCGGGGGAGCGACTGGTCGGTCAGCCCTGGTCATGGCGGGAGATCCGCCGGGTCGGCGCGGACGAGTGGTCCATCGTCGAAGCCGTCACCCTTCCGGCTGCCGCTCTGGCCGTCAGCCCCCTGCTGGGGATGAGCGTGGGCGCGGCCTTCTGGCTCGCCCTGGGCATCGCGGTGGCCCAGCAGGTCGTCTGGGCGTGTCTCGGCGCCGTCCGTGCCGGCGCCTCCCGGCGCCTGGTGATCGCCGAGGGTGTCGCCAACCTGACGTTCGGGCTGATCATCGTGGCGGCGAAAGCCCTGCTGAAGCACTGAGGGGCCCTCGCCGGACAGTCCCTGGACGCGGTGTGGGCCGCCCCGGTCGTCGATGACGGTCACGGGACGGCCCACGAGAACTCACACGGCTGCGACCTGCGGAGGAATCAGCGACCGAAGTCCTGGGTCCACCAGGGGCCGCCGTCACCGAACTGGACGCCGACGCCCAGCGTCGTGAAGTCGCAGTTCAATATGTTGGCGCGGTGGCCGTCGCTGTTCATCCAGGAGTCCATCACGGCCGCCGCGTCCGCCTGGCCGCGCGCGATGTTCTCGCCACCGAGGCCCGAGACGCCCGCCTGCTCCGCGCGCGCCCACGGGGTGGCCCCGTCCGGGTCCGTGTGGTCGAAGAAGTCGCGTGCCGCCATGTCCGCGCTGAACGCGCCGGCCAGCGCCGCGAGCTGCGCGTCCGCGCGGACCGGGGTGCAGCCCACCTGGGAACGCTCGGCGTTGACCAGCCGGAGGACCTCCGCCTCGGCGGCCTCGGCCCGGTCGGCGGTGGAGGGCGCGGCCGAAGTCTCGGTCGGCTTCTCGACCGGCGCTTCGGTGGTGGGAGCCGGCTTCGGGACGGGCGCCTTCGTCGAGGGCGCGACCGAGGCCTTGGGGGTCACGGGCCGTGCGCTGCTCGCGGACTTCGTCGGCGTCGGCGTCGGCTTCGGGCTCGGCTTCGCCGAGGCGGAGGACGGGGCCGCCGAGGGCGAGGCGGTCGTGCCGCTGCCCTTGCCGGAGCCCGCCCGCGACGCGGTGCCGCCGCTCGTACCGCCCGACTCGCCGTCGGCCGGGGTCTGGGTGGCTCCGCCCTGCGTGGTCAGCTCCGGGGCCTGCCGGGACTGGACCTGGCGCTCGCCCGTACCGGCGTTGCCGACCGTGAAGGTGTCCCCGCCGGGCAGCAGTCCGGAGGCGACGGCGACGGCTCCCACCGCCACCGCCGCGGAGGCGCCGAGGAGTCCGGTGCGCACGGGGGTGATGCGCCGCTTGCGGCGGTCACCCCGGTGCCGGCTGTCCGTACCGGCCGCGTAGTCTTCTGCGGCGGGTGCGGCGTCGGAGCGACGGTGGCGTCCCATCTGCTGCCCTGCCTTCCTCTGCGGGTCTCCGCCGTTTGCTGCGGATCTTTGCGGTATTTGCTGATCTTTGCTGTCGGTCCGGTTCGGACCGGCGGTCGAATGGCGCGCGCCCGAACGGGTGAGGCGCATTCCGTCGGGACTGTACGCGATGGGAGGCGGGGGCGGCGTGCTGATCGGGCAATCCGCCCGCTAGCGTGCAGTCATGAGTGACGACGTACGGATGACCGCCTGGGTGCGCGGCCGGGTACAGGGAGTGGGCTTCCGCTGGTTCACCAGGGCAAATGCGCTGGAGATCGGGGGCCTCGTGGGCTTCGCCCTGAACCTCGACGACGGCCGGGTCCAGGTGGTGGCCGAGGGCCCGAGTGAGAATTGCCACCGTCTCCTCGACTGGCTCCACACGGGCGACACGCCCGGCCGCGTGGACGGTGTGACGGAGATATGGGGCACCCCGCGCGGAGGCTACGAGGGGTTCGCGATCCGCTGACGTTCGTCCCGGAACCCCCTTCGCCGGTGACCGGGAGAGGCGTCGGAGAGACGCGCGGTAACGGGGGCGTGGCGGGAGAACTCCCTGGTGGTTGCCAAGAAGTGCGCGCCGTGGAAGGCTGCCCGGTAAGGATGATCGCCACGCCCCGAGGCACCGGGTCGAGAGGCACCGCTGCTTGCCGCGCGGCTGCCGACTCCCCGGACGCCCCTTCAAACGGGGTGTGATCGTGTTGACCGTCAAACTTTTTGGTGAGACGCTGGAATCCCCGCGCACCTTAGCTGTTTGGCAGTAAGAACCGGCACGATGCACTGCCGAGCACCGCGGGTGCGAATCCCTCACGACCCACACCGCAATCGGTCGGTCACTCAGTGTGGAGGACCATCCATCATGGCAAAGGCGCTTCTCGGTTACGTCGGCGGCTCCGACCCGCGACTCCTCGCCGAGATGCGACGGCTTCAGCAGCGCGTCCAGGACCTGGAATCCGAGCTGGTACGGATCCAGTCCGAGAACGACACGCTTGCGGCTGCCGCCGCTCAGCACCAGGGAGAGTCGCTGCTCGACAGCATCGATCTCGACGTACCCCAGGCGGAGCCTGCGCTCACCTGACAACCCAGCCCCCGAAGGGCCAGGTGGGAAACACTCCGTCCGGCATCGCCGACGCCGGCACAGCCGGATACGGCACAGCCGGATACGGCACAGCTGGATATGCAAGGGGCGCTCCGGCGTCCCTTCTTTCTTTCACCCGCCGTTTCCCCCACGGCCCGCACCCGGTCACCCCTCCTCACCCGAGGATCTTCCCTATGCCTTCCCGAGTGAAACGCGCGTGCCCCGGTAGAGTCCCCTGAGTGCACCTCAAGGCCCTGACCCTCCGTGGATTCAAGTCGTTCGCCTCGGCCACCACTCTGCGGTTCGAGCCAGGAATCACCTGCGTCGTGGGTCCCAACGGATCGGGCAAGTCCAATGTCGTGGACGCCCTGTCCTGGGTCATGGGCGAGCAGGGCGCCAAGTCGCTGCGCGGCGGGAAGATGGAGGACGTCATCTTCGCCGGCACGACCGGGCGCCCTCCGCTCGGCCGCGCCGAGGTCTCGCTGACCATCGACAACTCCGACGGCGCGCTGCCCATCGACTACGCCGAGGTCACGATCACCCGGATCATGTTCCGTGGTGGCAGCAGCGAGTATCAGATCAACGGCGACACCTGCCGGCTGCTCGACATCCAGGACCTGCTCTCCGACTCCGGCATCGGCCGCGAGATGCACGTCATCGTCGGACAGGGGCAGCTCGACTCCGTCCTGCACGCCGACCCGATGGGCCGCCGCGCCTTCATCGAGGAGGCCTCGGGCGTCCTCAAGCACCGCAAGCGCAAGGAGAAGGCGCTGCGGAAGCTGGACGCGATGCAGGCCAACCTCGCGCGCGTGCAGGACCTCACCGACGAACTGCGGCGCCAGCTCAAGCCCCTCGGCCGACAGGCCGCCGTCGCCCGCCGGGCCGTCGTCATCCAGGCCGACCTGCGCGACGCCCGTCTCCGGCTCCTCGCCGACGACCTCGTCCACCTCCAGCAGGCACTCACGACGGAGGTCGCCGACGAGGCGGCCCTGCTCGCCCGCAAGGAGACCACCGAGACCGAACTGCGCGCGGCGCTCGCCCGCGAGGCGGAGCTGGAGGCGGAGACCCGCGCTCTCGCGCCCCGGCTCGAACGCGCGCAGCAGACCTGGTACGCCCTCTCGCAGCTCGCCGAACGGGTCCGCGGCACGATCTCGCTCGCCGACGCGCGCGTGAAGAGCGCCACCGACGCCCCCGCCGAGGAGCGGCGCGGCCGTGACCCCGAGGACCTGGAGCGGGAGGCGGCCCGCGTCCGCGAACAGGAGGCGGAGCTCGAAGCCGCCCTGGAAGCGGCCGAGCGCGCCCTGGAGGAGACCGTCACCTGCCGCGCGGAGCTCGAACGCGCGTTGACGGCCGAGGAGCGCCGCCTCAAGGACGTGGCCCGGGCCATCGCCGACCGGCGCGAGGGCCTCGCCCGGCTTCACGGCCAGGTCAACGCCGCCCGCTCACGCGCCGCGGCCGCCCAGGCCGAGATCGACCGGCTGGCCGCCGCCCGCGACGAGGCGGGGGAGCGGGCGGTCACCGCCCAGGAGGAGTACGAGCAGCTCAGGGCGGAGGTCGAGGGACTCGACGCCGCGGACGGTGAACAGGGCGAGCGGTACGAGGCCGCCCGCCGTGAACTCGCCGAGGCGGAGGCCGCGCTGAGCACCGCCCGGGAGGAACTCGGCGCCGCCGAACGCGGCCGGGCCGCGACCAGGGCCCGCCACGAGACCCTCGCCCTCGGCCTGCGCCGCAAGGACGGCACGGACGCGCTGCTCTCCGCCGGGGTCTCCGGACTCCTCGGGCCCGCCGCCGAACTCCTCACCGTCACCCAGGGGTACGAGATCCCCGTGGCAGCCGCCCTCGGCGCGGCCGCCGACGCGGTCGCCGCCACCGGGCCGGGCGCCGCGACCGAGGCCCTCCGCCTCCTCCGCAAGCAGGACGCGGGCCGGGCCTCTCTCCTCCTGACCGGCGCCCCTGAAACGGAACCCGCCGTCGCCTCCGCCGCCGAGGGGCGCCTCCGGGCCGCCGACCTCGTCCGCGGGCCGGCCGAACTCCTTCCCGCCGTCCGGCGGTTGCTGGCCGGGATCGTCGTCGTCGAGGACCTCGACGAGGCCGAGGAGCTCGTCCGGGCGCAGCCCGGCCTCACCGCCGTCACCGCCGAAGGGGACCTGCTCGGCGCGCACTTCGCGCACGGAGGCTCCGCCGGCGCGCCCAGCCTGCTCGAAGTCCAGGCATCGGTGGCGGAGGCCGCCGCCGAGCTCGACGAACTGGCCGTACGGTGCGAGGAGCTGACCTCCGCTCAGCGCGAGGCCGACGAGCGTCGGCGTACCGCGGGCGCGCTCGTCGAGGAGCTGGACGGCAGCCGCCGCGCGGCCGAACGCGAGAAGTCCGCCGTCGCCCAGCAGCTCGGGCGGCTCGCCGGGCAGGCCAGGGGAGCGGCGGGGGAGGCCGAGCGGACCGCGGCGGCCGTCGCCCGCGCCCAGGAGGCCCTGGAGAAGGCCGTCGCCGAGGCGGAGGAGCTGGCCGAACGGCTGCTCGTCGCCGAGGAGGTCACGGCTGACGGGGCCGGCGAGGAGGAGCCCGACACCTCCGCCCGCGACCGGCTCGCGACCGACGGATCCCTGGCCCGGCAGACCGAGATGGAGGCGCGGCTCCAGGTCCGTACCCACGAGGAACGGGTCAAGGCGCTCACCGGTCGCGCCGACTCGCTCGACCGGGCGGCCCGCGCCGAACGCGAGGCACGCGCGCGTGCCGAGCAGCGCCGGGTCCGGCTCCGGCACGAGCGGCAGGTGGCGGGCGCGGTGGCCGCCGGTGCCCGCGGGCTCCTCGCCCATGTCGAGGTCTCGCTCGTTCGCGCCGAGCGGGAGCGGACGGCGGCCCAGGAGGCGAGGGCCGACCGCGAGCTGGGTCTCACGGTGGCCCGCGCAGGCGCCCGGGACCTCAAGGACGAGCTCGACAAGCTGACCGACTCGGTCCACCGGGGCGAGGTCCTCGGCGCGGAGAAGCGGCTGCGGATCGAGCAGTTGGAGGCGAAGGCCCTGGAGGAGTTCGGGGTCGAGACGCCCGCGCTGGTCGCCGAGTACGGCCCCGACCGTCCCGTACCCGTGCCGCCGTCCGACGACGAGGCCGCCGGCGGCGAAGAGCACCCGGGGAGCGGCGAAGGGCACCCCGAGGCCCCCCGGTCGCGGCCGTTCGTCCGTTCGGAGCAGGAGAAGCGGCTCAAGGCCGCCGAACGGGCGTATCACCAGCTCGGCAAGGTCAACCCGCTGGCCCTGGAGGAGTTCGCGGCCCTGGAGGAGCGGCACCGGTTCCTCTCCGAGCAGCTGGCGGACCTGCGCAAGACCCGGACCGACCTCCTTCAGGTCGTGAAGGAGGTCGACGTCAGGGTCGAGCAGGTCTTCACGGAGGCGTACCGGGACACGGCCCGCGAGTTCGAGGGCGTCTTCTCGCGGCTCTTCCCGGGCGGCGAGGGCCGGCTGGTCCTCACCGACCCCGACAACATGCTCACCACCGGCGTGGACGTGGAGGCCCGTCCGCCGGGCAAGAAGGTCAAGCGGCTCTCGCTGCTCTCCGGCGGCGAGCGGTCGCTCACCGCCGTGGCGCTGCTGGTCTCGATCTTCAAGGCCAGGCCCAGCCCGTTCTACGTGATGGACGAGGTCGAGGCGGCGCTCGACGACACCAACCTCCAGCGGCTGATCCGGATCATGGAGGAGCTCCAGGAGTCCTCGCAGCTGATCGTGATCACGCACCAGAAGCGGACGATGGAGGTCGCGGACGCGCTGTACGGGGTGTCCATGCAGGGCGACGGCGTCTCGAAGGTGATCAGTCAGCGGCTGCGCTGAGGGTCTTCTCTTCAAGTCTTGAAGTCATCGCATCCCCTGGCGTTCTTAAAGTCATACGACATCGACTATTGACTTCGAAACTTGAAGGCATAGTCTCTGCAACGTTGCTTTTACCTTCACGTGGTGAGCGGCGTGATGTTGTGCGCCACTGGAAGGGCTTGCCCCCCACCCAGGAGTCCATGTGACCAGTACCGCGCAGGCGCCCACGCCGCCGCCGTCCGAAGGCCGAGCGGCCCATCCTGACCACCTCGGCCACGTCATCTTCATCACGGCCTCCGCCGCGATGGGCGGCTTCCTCTTCGGCTACGACAGCTCGGTCATCAACGGCGCCGTCGAGGCGATCCGCGACCGCTACGACATCGGCTCCGGCACGCTCGCCCAGGTCATCGCCATCGCCCTGATCGGCTGTGCCATCGGCGCCGCGACCGCCGGCCGGATCGCCGACCGCATCGGCCGCATCCGCTGCATGCAGATCTCCGCGGTGCTCTTCGCCGTCAGCGCCGTGGGCTCCGCGCTGCCCTTCGCCCTCTGGGACCTGGCCTTCTGGCGGGTCGTCGGCGGCTTCGCCATCGGCATGGCCTCGGTCATCGGCCCCGCGTACATCGCCGAGGTCGCCCCCGCCGCGTACCGCGGCCGCCTCGGCTCCTTCCAGCAGGCCGCGATCGTCATCGGCATCGCCATCTCCCAGCTGGTCAACTACGGCATCCTCCAGCTCGCCGACGGGGACCAGCGCGGCGAGATCGGCGGCCTCGAGGCCTGGCAGTGGATGCTCGGCGTGATGGTCGTCCCCGCCCTGCTCTACGGCATGCTGTCCTTCGCGATCCCCGAGTCCCCGCGCTTCCTCATCTCCGTCGGGAAGACCGACCGGGCCAAGGAGGTCCTCGCCGAGGTCGAGGGCCACGGCATCGACCTCGACGCGCGCGTCGAGGAGATCGACCGGGCCATGCGCAGCGAGCACAAGTCGACCTTCAAGGACCTGCTCGTCGCCGGCCGCCGGTTCAAGCTGCTGCCCATCGTCTGGGTCGGCATCGGGCTCTCCGTCTTCCAGCAGCTCGTCGGCATCAACGTCGCCTTCTACTACTCCTCGACGCTCTGGCAGTCCGTCGGCATCGACCCGTCCAGCTCGTTCTTCTACTCGTTCACCACGTCGATCATCAACATCATCGGCACCGTGATCGCGATGGTCCTGGTCGACCGGGTCGGCCGCAAGCCGCTCGCCCTCGTCGGCTCCGTCGGCATGGCGATCGCCCTCGCCGTCGAGGCCTGGGCCTTCTCCGCCGACCTCGTCGACGGCAAGCTGCCCGAGACCCAGGGCGTCGTGGCGCTCGTCGCCGCCCACGTCTTCGTCCTCTTCTTCGCCCTCTCCTGGGGCGTCGTGGTCTGGGTCTTCCTCGGTGAGATGTTCCCCAACCGGATCCGCGCCGCGGCCCTCGGCGTCGCCGCCTCCGCCCAGTGGATCGCCAACTGGGCCATCACCGCGAGCTTCCCGTCCCTCGCGGACTGGAACCTCTCCGGCACCTACATGATCTACACGTTCTTCGCCGTGCTCTCGATCCCCTTCGTGCTCAGGTACGTCAAGGAGACCAAGGGCAAGGCGTTGGAGGAGATGGGCTAATCCCCGCTGCCCCTCTCCTCACCCACGGAACTGCCCCGGCCCGAGGCCCTACGCCTTGAGCCGGGGCAGTACGCCGTCGCAGAACAGCCGCAGACTCCGCCACCCCTCCTCGACCGGCATCCCCCCGCACAGCGGATGCAGCACCAGGCTCTCCAGGCCGAGGGCCACGCACTCCTCCGGTGTCACCACCCGGTACACGCCCTCCGCACGCAGCTCCGCCACCGTCGTCGCCGTCGACCGCACCGCCGAGCGGATGTCCTTCGACTGCCAGGAGGCGTACGTCCGCGCCTCGTGCAGGAAGTGCTCCCCGTACTCCGCCCAGGTCCGGTCCGGATCCTCCGACAGATGCAGCAGCGGCACCTCCTCGGCGGGCATCATCGTCCAGCCCTCGGTGCCGTACTCCGCACACCGCTCCCGGTAGTACGTCTCCAGCTCCGGCAGGTGCGCGCTCGGGAAGAACGGCAGCCCGAGCCGGGCCGCCCGCCGCGCCGCCGCCCGCGACGAGCCCCCGACCAGCAGCATCGGATGCGGCTGGGTGAACGGCCGCGGGGTGACCCGTACCGTACGCCCCTGATACGTGAACGGCTCGCCCTTCCAGGCCGTCAGCAGGGTCTCCAGGAGCAGGTCCTGGAGTTTGCCGCGGCGGCCCCAGTCGACCCCGCGCTCCTCGTACTCCTCCGGCCGGTACCCGATCCCCGCGACCGTCACCAGGCGGCCCCCGCTCAGCAGGTCGAGGACCGCGATGTCCTCCGCGAGGCGCAGCGGGTCGTGCAGCGGTCCGATGATCGCCGAGACGGTCACGGCGATCCGTTCCGTCGCCCCGAAGACCGCACCCGCGAAGGCGAAGGGGGACGGCAGCCAGTTATTGGCGACGCCGTGGTGCTCCTCGGTCTGGACCGTGTCGACCCCGTGCGCGTCGGCGTGGGCGGCCATCTCGACGGCGGCCCGGTAGCGGGCCGCGAGGGAGACGGGGGTCGCGTGCGGGTCGACGAGGTTGAACCGTACGACTGTGAAGGTCATGGGAAGTCCCCCTCCGCTGGTGGGATACCGGCGAAGGGGGACGTTATCTGACGTGGTGTCAGATGGAAACGGTCTCGTGACCCGGAACCGGCTCCGCCGGGACCGTCTCGGGCGTGCGCGGCAGTACGGCGTACAGCGCGCCGGCCACCACGATCGTCGCCGCCCAGCCCAGACCGTTCTCACCGATCCACGACGTGGCCAGCGGACCCGCGAACCAGTCGACCTTCGTGAAGAGCAGGCCCACGAGCAGCGCCACCGCCCACGCCGTCATCGCCTGCCAGGCGAAACCGCCCCGGTACCAGTAGGCGCTGGTCCTGGTGGTGTCCATCAGCGCCACCGCGTCGTACGACTTCCGGCGCAGCATGTCCACGCCGAAGACACCGATCCAGGCCGAGAACGCCACCGCGAGCAGGGTGAGGAAGGAGATGAAGGAGCCGATGAAGCTGGTCGCCACCACCATCAGCAGGAAGCCGAAGACCAGGCTGATCACGGCGTTCACGCTGACCGCCGCGGCGCGCGACACCTTGATGCCCAGGGTCTGCGCCGTGAACCCGGCCGAGTACATCGACATCGAGTTGATCAGCAGCATCCCGAGCAGGGCGATCACCAGGTACGGCACGGAGATCCACATCGGGAGCAGCTCGCCGATGAAGGAGACCGGGTCCTGCGCCGAGGCCAGGTCCGGCGTGGACACCGCCATCACCGCGCCCATCAGCACCATCGGCAGGACCACGATCCCGGCGCCGCCGATGGTCGAGCCGACCATCGCCTTAGAGGAGGCCGTGCGGGGCAGGTAGCGGGTGAAGTCGGGGCCCGACGGGACCCAGCTGATGCCACCGGCCGCGATCGTGCCGATGCCCGCGACCAGCATCGCGGTCGAACCGGCCGGCTTGTCGAAGACCGCGGACCAGTCGGTGTTCGCCACCAGATAGACCAGGACGAGGACGGAGAACGCGCCGAAGAGGTACGTGGACCACTTGCTGCACACCCGCAGCGCGTTGATCCCGAGCCCCGAGACCAGGAAGGTGCAGGTGACGAAGAGCAGCAGCGTCACCACGATGAGGAGGGTGTTCGACTTCACGCCGAAGAGCAGGTCGAGCACGGTCAGCACCGCGTAGGCGCCGGTCACCGCGTTGATGGTCTCCCAGCCCCAGCGGGCCACCCAGATCAGCGCACCGGGAAAGAGGTTCCCGCGCTGACCGAACACCGCCCGCGACAGCGCCATCCCGGGCGCCCCGCCGCGCTTCCCCGCGATCGAGATCAGACCGACGATCCCGTACGAGAGCACGGGCGCGGCGATCGCCACGGTGAGGACCTGCCAGAAGTTCAGGCCGTTGAAGACGATCAGACCGGCGCCCATCGTGAGCAGCAGCACACTGATGTTGGCCGCGACCCAGGTCGGGAAGAGCTCGCGGACCCGACCGGTCCGCTCGGTGTCGGGGACGGGCTCGAGACCGCGGGTCTCCATGGCGCCGTCGTGCGTCGCGCCCGCTTCTTCGGAGGCGTCGTGGGGCATGGGGGTACTCCGTACAGGTGTGGGGGGTCCGAACATCGTACATTCGCGCCCTAACGAGCAAAGGGTGCGTCAGGCCACAGAAGGGGCCGAGGCGCCCTCCGGGTGCGTCGTGCGCTCCGGTACCCGGGGACGCGGGGGAGGTCACGCCATACTGGTCACGTTATGGAACTCATCCTTGCTGTAGTCATCGCTCTGGTCGTCGCGGTCGCCGTGACGAGCGGGCTCGTGATCAGCGGCCGCAAGAAGAAGCAGCTGCCGCCGGCCGAGCCGCCGTCCACCACGCCGACCATCACCGCTCCGCCCGCCGAACCGCACGTCGGCGAGGAGGCGGAGACACCGCGGGAGGAACCACGCCGCACGGTCGAGGAGGTCGAGCTCCCCGCCGAGGAGGCCGTCGAGACGCCGCCCGCCGTCGAGGACCCCGTCATCGCCGCGCCCCCGGCGCCCGAGATCGAGGTCCCCGAACCGACCGCCGGCCGTCTCGTACGGCTCCGCGCGCGGCTCGCCCGCTCCCAGAACTCGCTCGGCAAGGGGCTTCTGACGCTCCTCTCCCGCGAGCGCCTCGACGAGGACACCTGGGAGGAGATCGAGGAGACCCTTCTCACGGCCGACGTCGGCGTCGCCCCCACGCAGGAGCTCGTCGACCGGCTGCGCGAGCGGGTCAGGGTGCTCGGCACCCGCACCCCGGACGAGCTGCGCGCCCTGCTCCGTGAGGAGCTGATCGCCCTCCTCGGCCCCGACCTCGACCGCACGGTGCATACCGAGAGCCCCGCCGACGTGCCGGGCGTGGTCATGGTCGTCGGCGTCAACGGCACCGGCAAGACGACCACCACCGGCAAGCTCGCGCGCGTCCTGGTCGCCGACGGCAAGTCCGTCGTCCTCGGCGCCGCGGACACCTTCCGCGCCGCCGCCGCCGACCAGCTCCAGACCTGGGGCGAGCGCGTCGGCGCCCGGACCGTCCGCGGACCCGAGGGCGGCGACCCGGCGTCGATCGCCTTCGACGCGGTCAAGGAAGGCATCGCCGAGGGCGCGGACGTCGTGCTCATCGACACCGCCGGCCGCCTCCACACCAAGACCGGCCTCATGGACGAGCTCGGCAAGGTCAAGCGCGTCGTCGAGAAGCACGGCCCGCTCGACGAGATCCTCCTCGTCCTCGACGCCACCACCGGCCAGAACGGTCTGATCCAGGCCCGCGTCTTCGCCGAGGTCGTCGACATCACCGGCATCGTCCTGACCAAGCTCGACGGCACCGCCAAGGGCGGCATCGTCATCGCCGTCCAGCGCCAGCTGGGCGTCCCGGTCAAGCTGATCGGCCTGGGCGAGGGCCCCGACGACCTGGCGCCCTTCGAACCGGCCGCCTTCGTCGACGCCCTGATCGGCGACTGACCGCCGCACGCACGCACGCGCGTACGCGTACCCATGGGAGAGGGCCCCCGCCACGAACCGGCGGGGGCCCTCTCACGTACGGACGGTCAGAACCGGGTCCGGTGACAGATGTACGCCAGCGTGCCGAGCAGCAGCCGCGCCTGCGGCGGCGCGCCCGCCGTGTCCAGCGTCGGCGGCCGCAGCCAGCGCACCGGCCCGAGCCCGCCCAGATCCGACGGGGGAGCGGTGACATGGGTGCCGGGGCCCAGACAGTGCAGGTCCAGATCGGCGTCGTCCCAGCCCATCCGGTACAGCAGCTGCGGCAGCTCGGCCGCCGCGCCCGGGGCCACGAAGAACCGCGCCCGGCCGGTAGGGGTCGCGCACACCGGGCCCAGTGGCAGCCCCATGCGCTCCAGGCGCACGAGCGCCCGCAGGCCCGCCGCCTCCGCGACCTCGATCACGTCGAAGGCCCGGCCCACCGGCAGCAGCACCGACGCGCCGGGGTACCGCGCCCATGCCTTGGTCGCGTCGTCGAGACCGGCGCCCGCCGGCACCGGTTCCGCGAAGGCGAGGGGGTGCGCCCCCGGAGCCGTGCACGCCGGATCCCCGCAGGAGCACCGGCCGGAGACGGCCCGTACTCCGGGGACCACGTCCCAGCCCCACAGTCCTGTGTACTCGGCCACCGCTGTGCACTCCGTGGTGCGCACGCGGCGGCGCGAGCCGGACCGCATCTCACGAATGCCGCCGATCGTGAAGCCCATGCCCCCTCCAACGGGTCGAACGCGCCGGTGGTTACGACCCGGAGCGTCGTCGTCACCTTTGGTCACGGTCCGTCGCCTTATGTGGCGTGCGGTCGTGGGCGGGGTGGTGCGGGCCGTCACGCGCGCCTCTCCGCGCATCCGTCCGCCGACTCCGGTTCGTCGCATGTCAAGTGAATCGCGTCCGGCGCGTGGCGAGTTCATTCGAAGGGGTGGCGAATGGTGGCGTTTCTTGAATCGCCCTCACGGGAGGGGTGATCGTAGGATTACTTTCGGTACTCGAACCCCGGGGCCGCTTGCGCGCACGGGTATGCCGGAGGCAACCCGGTTTCCAGTTCGAAGGAGTGAGAACCCCGGACGAGCGGCCGTGTGAGGCGGCATTCTGATAGGGGTTCGCATGACAGGCAATCAGGTGGATGGGGGCGTTCCAGTGGGCGGCAACGGCGCAGACGGTACGACTGCCGGCAAGCGCCCGAACGAGCAGCTGGGCTCGTGGTTCGTGCGCAGCGGCTGGTCCAAGGGCGAACTGGCACGTCAAGTGAACCGCAGGGCGCGCCAGATGGGCGCGCACCACATCTCCACCGACACCTCGCGGGTCCGCCGCTGGCTCGACGGCGAACAGCCTCGCGAGCCCATTCCGCGGATCCTCTCCGAGCTGTTCTCCGAGCGCTTCGGCTCCGTCGTCGCCGTCGAGGACCTCGGCCTGCGCACCGCCCACCAGTCCCCGTCCGTCTCCGGCGTGGACCTGCCCTGGGCCGGCCCCCAGACCGTCGCGCTGCTCAGCGAGTTCTCCCGCAGCGACCTCATGCTCGCCCGGCGCGGCTTCCTCGGCTCCTCGCTCTCCCTCGCCGCGGGACCCGCCCTCATCGAGCCGATGCAGCGCTGGCTGGTGCCCACCCCCGTCACCGACATCGAGCGCCCCGAGTCCCTCGCCGACAGCCGCCGTCCCAACCGGCTCTCCGAGATCGAGCTCGACCTCCTCGAATCCACCACCGCCATGTTCCGCAAGTGGGACGCCCAGTGCGGCGGGGGGCTGCGCCGCAAGGCCGTCGTCGGCCAGCTCCACGAGGTCACCGACCTCCTCCAGGAGCCCCAGCCGACCGCCACCGCCAAGCGCCTCTTCACCTGCGCCGCCGAACTCGCCGAACTCGCCGGGTGGATGAGCTACGACGTGGGCCTCCAGCCCACCGCCCAGAAGTACTTCGTGCTCGCCCTGCACGCGGCCAAGGAGGCCGGGGACAAGCCCCTCGGCTCGTACATCCTCTCCTCCATGAGCCGCCAGATGATCCACCTCGGCAGACCCGACGACGCCCTGGAACTCATCCACCTCGCCCAGTACGGCAGTCGCGACTGCGCCACCCCCCGCACCCAGGCCATGCTGTATGCGATGGAGGCCCGCGCCTACGCCAACATGGGCCAGCCCTCCAAGTGCAAGCGGGCCGTGCGGATGGCCGAGGACACCTTCGCCGACGTCGGCCTCGACGGCGAGCCCGAGCCCGACTGGATCGGCTTCTTCTCCGAGGCCGAACTCAACGGCGAGAACTCCCACTCCTACCGCGACCTCGCCTACGTCGCCGGGCGCTCCCCGACCTACGCCTCCCTCGCCGAACCCGTCATGGAGCGGGCCGTCGAGCTCTTCGAGAAGGACCCCGACCACCAGCGGTCGTACGCCCTCAACCTGATCGGCATGGCCACCGTGCACCTCCTCAAGCGCGAGCCCGAGCAGTCCGTCGTCCTCGCCGAGAAGGCCCTCGGCGTCGCCCGGAGCATCCGCTCCGAGCGGGTCAACACCCGGCTCCGCAAGACCGTCGACCACGCCGCCCGCGGCTTCGGCGACGTCGCCGAGGTCGTCCAGCTCACCGACCGGCTGACCCAGCTCCTGCCCGAGGCCGCCGAAGCGGTCTGACCCCTCCCACGGCCCCTCCCGCGGCTCCGCCCGCCCCTGTGGGCCCCTCCCGACCCCGGCCGCGCCGGACGTCCCGTACTGCCCGACTCGGCTCCCCCGCCGCAAGGTCACACGGACGCCCGGCGCGGCCGGTTCCCCTTTGCGCCTAAACCGGCGCCGCTCTCGCGGATGTGGCTGATCGCCGTCGTGGCTCGTCAATCGATGGTTGCGGTCTTCGAGGGGCGATCTCGGGAGAGGGGTCCGTTACATGCCCGTGACCCAGGCGTTCACGGCCGCGTAACACGCCCCACCCCTTCGTCACCGGTGCGAAACATCGTGCGGCATCGGCGGAAACCGTGCTGCGCGAATCTCTGGCCCATAACCGGCCACCCTCACGGCCGCCGCTCTCTCCGGCCCCGCCCCGCACAGGCCGCCCCGACGACGAGGAGACGCCGATGGCACCAGCCATCACGACCCTGGCAGCAGACGCCCCCGAGCTGTCCGCCGCCAACACCGGGTTCATGCTCATCTGCTCCGCCCTGGTCATGCTGATGACCCCGGCACTCGCCTTCTTCTACGGAGGCATGGTCCGCGTCAAGTCCACCCTCAACATGCTGATGATGAGCTTCATCAGCCTCGGGATCGTCACGATCCTCTGGGTGCTCTTCGGCTTCAGCCTCGCCTTCGGAACCGACTCCGGTTCGATCATCGGCTGGTCCTCCGAGTACGTCGGCCTCAGCGGCATCGGCATCACCGAGCTCTGGGACGGCTACACCATCCCGGTGTACGTCTTCGCCGTCTTCCAGCTGATGTTCGCGATCATCACCCCCGCGCTGATCAGCGGCGCCCTCGCCGACCGCGTCAAGTTCACCGCCTGGGCGCTCTTCATCACCCTCTGGGTCACGATCGTCTACTTCCCCGTCGCCCACTGGGTCTGGGGCTCCGGCGGCTGGCTCTTCGAGATGGGTGTCATCGACTTCGCCGGCGGCACCGCCGTCCACATCAACGCCGGCGCCGCGGCCCTCGGCGTGATCCTCGTCATCGGCAAGCGCGTCGGCTTCAAGAAGGACCCGATGCGCCCGCACAGCCTCCCGCTGGTCATGCTGGGTGCCGGTCTCCTCTGGTTCGGCTGGTTCGGCTTCAACGCCGGTTCCTGGCTCGGCAACGACGACGGCGTCGGCGCCGTGATGTTCGTCAACACCCAGGTCGCCACCGCCGCCGCCATGCTCGCCTGGCTCGCGTACGAGAAGATCCGCCACGGCTCCTTCACCACCCTCGGCGCCGCCTCCGGCGCCGTCGCCGGCCTCGTCGCCATCACCCCGTCCGGCGGTGCCGTCAGCCCGCTCGGCGCGATCGCCGTCGGCGCCGTCGCCGGCCTGCTCTGCGCGATGGCCGTCGGCCTCAAGTACCGCTTCGGCTACGACGACTCCCTCGACGTCGTCGGCGTCCACCTCGTCGGCGGTGTCGCCGGTTCCCTGCTCGTCGGATTCTTCGCCACCGGTGGCGTCCAGTCCGACGCCAAGGGCCTCTTCTACGGCGGCGGCCTCGACCAGCTCGGCAAGCAGGCCATCGGCGTCTTCGCCGTCCTCGCCTACTCTCTGATCGCCTCCGCGATCCTCGCCCTGATCATCGACAAGACGATGGGGATGCGGGTCAGCGAGGACGACGAGGTCTCCGGCATCGACCAGGTCGAGCACGCCGAGACCGCGTACGACTTCAGCGGAGCCGGTGGCGGCGCGTCCTCGCGCTCCACCGCCGTCACCGCCCCGGCCGTCACGGAGAACAAGAAGGTGGACGCATGAAGCTCATCACCGCGGTCGTCAAGCCGCACCGGCTCGACGAGATCAAGGAGGCCCTCCAGGCCTTCGGTGTCCACGGCCTCACCGTCACCGAGGCCAGCGGATACGGACGCCAGCGCGGCCACACCGAGGTCTACCGGGGAGCCGAGTACACCGTCGACCTCGTCCCCAAGATCCGCATCGAGGTCCTCGTCGAGGACGATGACGCCGAACAGCTCATCGACGTCGTCGTGAAGGCCGCCCGAACCGGCAAGATCGGAGACGGCAAGGTGTGGAGCGTGCCGGTCGAGACCGCCGTACGGGTCCGCACCGGCGAACGCGGTCCGGACGCACTGTAAGCACACGAAGGAGCCGCCGGGTGACGAGCCTCGAAGCGCGTACGCAGAACGAAGATTCGGGACCCGGCGGTTATGCGGCGGCCCGGCTGCTCCTCCTCCACGAGAAGGAGCGGTCCGGGCCGCCGCGCCGTGCCGCCCTCGCCCGGCTCACCGACGACTGGCTCGCCGCGCTCTTCGCGGCCGCCACCCCGCCCCGCGGGACCGCCCTCGTCGCCGTCGGCGGCTACGGGCGCGCGGAACTCTCCCCCCGCAGCGACCTCGACCTCCTCCTGCTCCACGACGGTACGGCCGACAAGGCCGCCGTCGCCGCCCTCGCCGACCGGATCTGGTACCCCGTCTGGGACCTGGGCATGGCCCTCGACCACTCGGTCCGCACCCCCGCCGAGGCCCGCACCACCGCCGGCGAGGACCTCAAGGTCCAGCTCGGCCTCCTCGACGCCCGGCACGTCGCCGGAGACGCCGGCCTCGTCGCCGCCCTGCGCACCACCGTCCTCGCCGACTGGCGCAACCAGGCACCCCAGCGCCTCCCCGAACTCGACGAACTCTGCCGCGAGCGCGCCGAACGCATGGGGGAGCTCCAGTTCCTCCTCGAACCCGATCTCAAGGAGGCCAGAGGCGGACTCCGCGACGCCCAGGTCCTCCGCGCGGTCGCCGCCTCCTGGCTCGCCGACGCCCCCCGCGAAGGCCTCGACGCCGCCCGCCGCCGCCTCCTCGATGCCCGTGACGCCCTGCACCTCGCCACCGGCCGGGCCACCGACCGGCTCGCCCTCCAGGAGCAGGACGCGGTCGCCCGCGAGCTCGGCCTCCTCGACGCCGACACCCTGCTCCGCGAGGTGTACGAGGCCGCCCGGGTCATCTCGTACGCCACCGACGTCACCTGGCGCGAGGTCAACCGCGTCCTCAAGGCCCGCTCGGCCCGACCCCGGCTGCGCTCCCTCCTCGGCGGCCGGAACGGCGGCGCCAAGGCGGCCGGCCGAGCGCTCGGCGGCCGGACCGGCGGCGCCCGGGTGGGCGGCGTGAAACCGCCCGTCGAACGCACCCCGCTCGCCGAAGGCGTCGTCGAGATGGACGGCGAGGTCGTCCTCGCCCTCGCCGCCAAACCCGAACGCGACCCCGTCCTCCCCCTGCGGGCCGCCGCGGCCGCCGCCCAGTCCGGCCTGCCGATCTCCCTGCACGCCGTACGCCGCCTCGCGGCCGCCGCCAAACCCCTGCCCGTACCGTGGCCCGCCGAGGCCCGCGAGGAACTCGTCACGCTCCTCGGCGCGGGGGAGGCGACCGTGCCCGTCTGGGAGGCGCTGGAGGCCGAAGGGCTCGTCACCCGGCTGCTCCCCGACTGGGAGCGGGTCCGCTGCCGCCCCCAGCGCAACCCCGTCCACACCTGGACCGTCGACCGGCACCTCGTCGAGACCGCCGTACGCGCCTCCTCCCTCACCCGCCGCGTCGGCCGCCCCGACCTCCTCCTGGTCGCCGCCCTCCTCCACGACATCGGCAAGGGCTGGCCCGGCGACCACTCCGTCGCCGGCGAGACCATCGCCCGCGACCTCGCCACCCGCATCGGCTTCGACCGCACCGACGTCGGCGTCATCGCCACCGCCGTCCGCCACCACCTGCTCCTCGTCGAGACCGCCACCCGGCGCGACCTCGACGACCCCGCCACCGTCCAGTCCGTCGCCGCCGCCGTCGGCACCCTCGGCACCCTGGAACTGCTGCACGCCCTCACCGAGGCCGACGCGCTCGCCACCGGCCCCGCCGCCTGGTCCTCCTGGCGCGCCTCGCTCGTCGCCGACCTGGTCAAACGAGTCGCGGGCGTCCTCGCGGGCGAACCCCTGCCCGACCCCGAGGCCGCCGCGCCCAGCGCCGAACAGGAACGCCTCGCCATCGAGGCCCTGCGCACCGGCGAACCCGTCCTCGCCCTCCGCACCCGGACCGAGCAGCCGCCCGCCCCCGACGCCGACACTCCCGAACCCGTCGGCGTCGAACTCCTCATCGCCCTGCCCGACCAGCCCGGCGTCCTCCCCGCCGTCGCCGGCGTCCTCGCCCTCCACCGGCTCACCGTCCGCGCCGCCGACCTCCGCGCCGTGGACCTCCCCACCGGGATCGGCGCCGGCTCCGGCGCGGTCCTCGTACTCGACTGGCGAGTCGCCGCCGAGTACGGCTCCCTGCCCGAGGCCGCCCGGCTCCGCGCCGACCTCGTCCGCGCACTCGACGGCTCCCTCGACATCCCCGCCCGCCTCGCCGAACGCGAAGCGGCCTACCCGCGCCGACGCGGCCTCACCGCCCCACCGCCCCGCGTCACCGTCGCCGCCGCCGACTCCCGCCTCGCCACCGTCATCGAGGTCCGCGCCCAGGACGCCCCCGGCCTCCTCCACCGCATCGGCCGCGCACTGGAGGGCGCCGAGGTCCGCGTCCGCAGCGCCCACGTCTCCACCCTGGGCGCGAACGCCGTCGACACCCTGTACGTGACCCGCCCGGACGGCTCCCTCCTCCCGGACGAGGAGGCGGTGGACCTGGCCAGGGCGCTGGAGTCGGCCCTGCGGTGACCCGCTGACCCGACGTACCCCCGAACCCGCCCCCGACCCGCCCTCCGGCCCTTTCTGCGACCCGCCCCCGCCCACCGGATCCGGTGGGCGGGGGCACATCCTTCGAGCGGCCCGATACCCTGGAGGGCAATCCGACCGCCCCCGACACCTGAGGACCCGCGACCGCCGTGTTCGATACCCTCTCCGACCGCCTTGCAGCGACCTTCAAGAACCTCCGCGGCAAGGGCCGTCTGTCCGAGGCGGACATCGACGCCACCGCGCGCGAGATCCGTATCGCGCTGCTCGAAGCGGATGTCGCCCTGCCGGTCGTCCGGTCCTTCATCAAGCAGGTCAAGGAGCGCGCCCTCGGGATCGAGGTCTCCCAGGCCCTGAACCCGGCCCAGCAGGTCATCAAGATCGTCAACGAGGAGCTCGTCGCCATCCTCGGCGGCGAGACCCGGCGTCTGCGGTTCGCGAAGACCGCGCCGACCGTGATCATGCTCGCCGGTCTCCAGGGTGCCGGTAAGACCACCCTCGCCGGAAAGCTCGGCGTCTGGCTCAAGGGCCAGGGCCACTCCCCGCTGCTCGTCGCCTGCGACCTCCAGCGCCCCAACGCCGTCAACCAGCTCTCCGTCGTCGCCGACCGCGCGGGCGTGGCCTTCTACGGCCCGCAGCCGGGCAACGGCGTCGGTGACCCGGTCCAGGTCGCGAAGGACTCGATCGAGTACGCGCGGACCAAGATGTTCGACGTCGTCATCGTCGACACCGCCGGCCGCCTCGGCATCGACCAGGAGCTGATGCAGCAGGCCGCGGACATCCGCGACGCGGTCTCGCCCGACGAGGTCCTCTTCGTCGTCGACGCGATGATCGGTCAGGACGCGGTCAACACCGCCGAGGCCTTCCGCGACGGCGTCGGCTTCGACGGCGTCGTGCTCTCCAAGCTCGACGGCGACGCCCGCGGTGGTGCCGCGCTCTCCATCGCGCACGTCACCGGCAAGCAGATCATGTTCGCCTCCAACGGCGAGAAGCTCGACGACTTCGACGCGTTCCACCCGGACCGCATGGCGTCGCGCATCCTCGGCATGGGCGACATGCTCTCCCTCATCGAGAAGGCCCAGCAGACCTTCGACGAGGAAGAGGCCGCCAAGATGGCCTCGAAGCTCGCGTCGAAGAAGGGCCAGGACTTCACGCTCGACGACTTCCTCGCCCAGATGGAGCAGGTCCGCAAGATGGGCTCCATCTCGAAGCTGCTCGGGATGCTGCCCGGCATGGGCCAGATGAAGGAGCAGATCGCCAACATCGACGAGCGGGACGTCGACCGCACGGCCGCCATCATCAAGTCGATGACCCCGGCCGAGCGCCACGACCCGACCATCATCAACGGCTCCCGCCGCGCCCGTATCGCCAAGGGTTCGGGCGTCGAGGTCAGCGCCGTGAAGGGCCTGGTCGAGCGGTTCTTCGAGGCCCGCAAGATGATGTCCCGCATGGCGCAGGGCGGCGGCATGCCGGGGATGCCCGGCATGCCCGGCATGGGTGGCGGCCCCGGCCGGCAGAAGAAGCAGATCAAGCAGGCCAAGGGCAAGCGCAAGAGCGGCAACCCGATGAAGCGGAAGGCCGAGGAGCAGGCCGAGGCCGAGCGCCGCGAGCAGGCGCAGCAGGGCGGCGCCTTCGGCCTCCCGGCGGCGGGCCAGAGCCCGCAGGACTTCGAGCTCCCGGACGAGTTCAAGAAGTTCATGGGCTGATCAGGCCGTGAGAGCGAGGGGCCCGGGGCGGTGTGAAACCGCCCCGGGCCCCTTTTCACTCCTCCGGACCGCCCGCGATGCCGGGTTCCTCCCGTCCTTCGATACTGGGGCCACTGCCGCCCCGAGGAGAGCCGGAGAGCCACGTGGCCAACCCCGTACCCCCGCGCGACCGGACCGACCAGCCCTGGCGCTCGGAAGGGGCCCCGCCGCCCCCGCCGCAGAAGAGGAAGATGCCGGGCGGCTGGGGTGGCCTCATCCTCACCGCGCTCGCCGTGTACCTGATCGCCAACATCGTCCTGTCGCTCTTCAACGAGGGCGACGGACCGACCGTCTCGTACACCGAGTTCAGCAAGCAGGTCGCCGCCGGGAACGTCACCAAGATCTACTCGAAGGGCGACGCGATCCAGGGCCAGCTGAAGGACAAGCAGCCCGAACCCGACGGCAAGGGCGACTACACCAAGTTCACGACCCAGCGGCCCGCCTTCGCCGACGACGACCTCTGGGCTCAGCTGACCAAGCAGAACGTCACCGTCACCGCCGAGCCGGTCGTCCAGGAACGCAGCTTCCTCTCCAACCTCCTCATCTCGCTCGCGCCGATGCTGCTGCTCGTCGTGTTGTGGGTGGTCATCGCCCGCCGGATGAGCTCGGGCATGGGTGGCGCGGGCGGCGGCATGCTCGGCCGGAAGGCCCCGCCCAAGCCCGTCGAGGTGGAGGGCGGCAGGCGCACCACGTTCGCGGACGTCGCCGGCATCGACGAGGTCGAGGGCGAACTCAACGACGTCGTCGACTTCCTGAAGAACCCCGACGCCTACCGCGAGATGGGCGCCAAGATGCCCCGCGGCGTCCTCCTCGCCGGCCCTCCCGGCACCGGCAAGACCCTGCTCGCCCGCGCCGTCGCCGGCGAGGCCGGGGTGCCCTTCTTCTCCGCCTCCGCCTCCGAGTTCATCGAGATGATCGTGGGCGTGGGCGCCTCCCGGGTGCGGGAGCTCTTCGCCGAGGCCCGCAAGGTCGCCCCGGCGATCATCTTCATCGACGAGATCGACACCATCGGCCGCGCCAGGGGCGGCGGCTCGGGCATGGGCGGTCACGACGAGCGCGAGCAGACCCTCAACCAGATCCTCACCGAGATGGACGGCTTCACCGGCTCCGAGGGCGTCATCGTCCTCGCCGCCACCAACCGCGCCGACGTCCTCGACCCCGCCCTCACCCGGCCGGGCCGCTTCGACCGGATCGTCCACGTCAACCCGCCCGACCGGGGCGGACGCGAGGCCATCCTGAAGATCCACACCCGGGCGATCCCGCTCGCCAAGGACGTCGACCTGTCGCACGTGGCCCGTACGACCCCGGGCATGACCGGCGCCGAACTCGCCAACCTCGCCAACGAGGCCGCCCTCCTCGCGGTCAAGCGCGAGCAGACGGCCGTCACCCAGTCCGACCTCTCCGACGCCCTGGAGAAGGTCCAGCTGGGCGCCGAACGGCCCCTGGTGATGCCGGAGGAGGAGCGGCGCCGCACCGCGTACCACGAGAGCGGGCACGCCCTGCTCGGCATGCTCCAGCCCGGCGCCGACCCGGTCCGCAAGATCACCATCGTGCCGCGCGGCCGGGCGCTCGGCGTCACCCTGTCGACCCCCGACGTCGACAAGTACGCCTACACGGAGGAGTACCTGCGCGGCCGGATCATCGGCGCGCTCGGCGGCATGGCGGCCGAGCAGGTCGTCTTCGGCGTGGTCACCACCGGCGCCGAGAGCGACCTGGAGCAGGTCACCGGCATCGCCCGGGGCATGGCCGGCCGCTGGGGCATGAGCGAGCTCGTCGGCCGCCTCACCGCCATCCCGAGCGACGCCCAGCAGGCGTACGGCCTCTCGGCCGCCCCCGCGACGCTCGACACGGTCGACGCCGAGATGCGCCGGATCGTCGACGAGTGCTACGAGAGGGCGGTGCGTCAACTCCGTGACCACCGCGGTCAGCTGGACGCCCTGGCCGCCGCCCTCCTGGCGAACGAGACGCTGGAGGAGGCCGCGGCCTACAGCGCGGCCGGCATCGTCCGCCCCGGCCAGGAGGACTTCTGACCGGAGCGCCGGCGGCGGGGTTCTCGCAACCGCACGGCACCCCGCCACCGGGTGCCTACGGCACCAGGGCGAGCACGTACCGGAAGACGTTCGGCATCCACACCGTCCCGTCCGCCCGTACGTACGGGGCGAGCGCCTCCTCGATCTCCTTCTCCACCTGAGAGGGGTCGGTCGCCCGGACGGCCTCGTCGAACGCGCCCGTCGACAGCAGGCCGCGCACGGCGCTCGCCCCGTCCGCGTACCCGAAGGGGCACGCCACCCGCCCCGAACCGTCCGGCCGCAGCCCCGCCGCGGTCACCAGACCGTCCAGGTCGGTCCGCGACGACGGACCCCGGTCCGCGAGCCGGTCGGCGACCCGCAGCACCGGTTGCGTGGCGCACCGCTCCGGAGGCCCCCACCCCGCGAGGACGACCACCGCACCCGACTGCGCCGTACGGGTGAGCGCCGTGAGCTCCGGGAGGAGTCCGTCCGTCGCGTGGAAGGCGGTGATCACGTCGTACGGGCCGCCCTCCGGAACCCGGTCCGCGATCACCCGGTCCGTGATCACGACGTCCTCCGGGAGTCGCTCCCTGGCCAGCTCCACGCGCGCGTGGTCCCGGTCCACGCCGGCCACCCGCGCGCCCCGCGCCGCCGCCATCAGCAGCGCCAGGCCGGAGCCCGAGCCGAGGCCGAGCAGCCGGGACCGCGCTCCCACACCGACGCGGTCGTACACCGCCTCGTACAGCGGGACGAGCATGCGTTCCTGGATCTCGGCCCAGTCACGCGCGGGGTGGTGCGGGACGAGCGTAGGTGTCATGGAAAGAGCCCCAATCCGTGCCTGGACGACAGCCCCCCGTAGTCAGGGAACTGCGCAACCCCGGCCGCGTCCAGTGCTCGCACCGCACCGATTCGCGCGGGGGGAGGGGCGGTGCGCGCCTGCGTACGCCGACCCGGTAATCTCCCTGCAACACTCACCGGTCCCGTCCCGGTGCCGCCCCGGAAGGTTTCGGGAGCCCCTCACGGGGGCGTGCGCACCACGGGTACACGCCGGGGCGTATGCGCTACTACGCACCAGCTTGACGTCTCCTGCGCGGCTTCTCCGCAGATCGGCGCACTGGCCCTCGTCAGGACGCATCAACGGCAACTGACGGGTACGTGCAAAATATTTGGGTTGCCCCGGAATGGAACCCGGGGGCACATCGGCTCGTTGTACACGACGTGAGCACGACACCACCTGTTCTCGCCGCAGAGCTGGCACAGGCGTGGGCCGACATTCAGCGGCACCACCCCGAGCTGCCCGATCTTGCCGCGCCCGAGTCCCTGATCGGAGAGTCCTCGTCCGCCTGCGGCGCCGAGCTCTCCTTCGAGCGACTGCTCCATGAGGCAGTCCACGGCATCGCCGCCGCCCGGGGGGTCCGCGACACCTCCCGCGCCGGCCGCTATCACAACCGCAGATTCCTCGCGATCGCCGAGGAGATGGGGCTCGACCACCCCGAGGAACCACACGCCAGCAGCGGTTTCTCCCTGGTCACGCTCAACCCGGAGGCGCGGCGGCGGTACCGCCCCACCATCGAGCGGCTCCAGCGGGCCCTCAAGGCGCACATGGTCGCCACCGCGGCCGACACGAAGCGCTCCTTCCGGGGACCGGCCGCCCGGCACGGCTCCTCCGGCGGCGGTGTCCGCGTCAAGGCCGTCTGCGACTGTGGGCGGAACGTCCGCGTGGTGCCGTCCGTACTGGCCCAGGCCCCGATCGTCTGCGGCGGCTGCGGCAAGCCCTTCCGCATCCCGGAGACGGTGGGCGCCGCCGGCTGACCCGGCGGCGTGTGGCACAATGGACAGCTGTACTCGACAGTCGCATAGGACCCCTCTCTCCTCCGGCTGACGCGTCCATCGGGCATCCGAGTACCGCAACCCCACGTGGCATCTCAAAGTGCCCAACCACGTCAAGACCAGGAGACACCACTCCAGTGGCAGTCAAGATCAAGCTCAAGCGCCTCGGCAAGATTCGCCAGCCGCACTACCGCATCGTCGTCGCCGACTCCCGCACCCGTCGGGACGGTCGCGCGATCGAGGAGATCGGCCTCTACCACCCGACGTACAACCCGTCGCGTATCGAGGTCGACTCCGAGCGTGCGCAGTACTGGCTGTCCGTCGGCGCCCAGCCGACCGAGCCCGTCCTCGCCATCCTGAAGCTCACGGGCGACTGGCAGAAGGCCAAGGGCCTCCCGGCCCCCGAGAAGGCGCTGCTCGTCCCCGCCACCAAGGAGGCGAAGCGCGCCTCGTTCGACGAGTTCGCGAAGACCCTCGAGGCCGGCGACGACAAGGGTGAGGCCATCACCCCGAAGGCCAAGAAGGCCGACAAGAAGGCTGACGAGGCCGAGGCCGCGTCGACCGAGTCGACCGAGGCCTGAGCATGCTCGAGGAGGCTCTCGAGCACCTCGTGAAGGGCATCGTCGACAACCCCGACGATGTGCAGGTCGCCTCGCGCAACCTGCGCCGTGGCCGCGTGCTGGAGGTCCGGGTTCACCCCGAAGACCTCGGCAAGGTGATCGGCCGTAACGGCCGCACCGCGCGTGCGCTGCGTACCGTTGTGGGCGCCATCGGCGGCCGTGGGATCCGAGTCGACCTCGTCGACGTGGACCAGGTCCGCTGAACAAGTCGGCCACATCGGTTGAATGATGTGCCGGCACGGGCCGGGGAGGGCTTACGAGCCCACCCCGGCCCGTTGTCGTTTATGTCGTACGAGCTGTGTGACAGGAGAGTGTGGAGCAGTGCAGTTGGTAGTCGCGCGGATCGGCCGCGCCCACGGCATCAAGGGCGAGGTCACCGTCGAGGTGCGCACGGACGAGCCCGAACTGCGGCTCGGCCCCGGAGCCGTACTGCTGACCGACCCGGCCGCCGCCGGGCCGCTGACCATCGAGACCGGCCGTGTTCACAGCGGCCGTCTGTTGCTGCGCTTCGAGGGCGTCCGTGACCGCACCGGCGCCGAGGCCCTGCGCAACATCCTCCTCATCGCCGAGATCGATCCCGAGGAACTGCCGGAGGAGGAGGACGAGTACTACGACCACCAGCTCATGGACCTCGACGTCGTCCTCGCCGACGGCACGGAGATCGGCCGGATCACCGAGATCTCCCATCTGCCGTCCCAGGACCTCTTCATCGTCGAGCGGCCCGACGGCACCGAGCTGATGATCCCCTTCGTCTCGGCGATCGTCACCGAGATCGACCTGGAGGAGCAGCGGGCCGTCATCGACCCGCCGCCCGGTCTGATCGACGACCGCGCCGAGATCGCCTCCTCCCGCGAGGAGTCCGAGGAAGGGTCCGGCGAGGAGTCCGGCGAGGAGTCCGGGAAGGAAGAGGCATGAGGCTCGACGTCGTCACGATCTTCCCCGAGTACCTCGAACCGCTGAACGTCTCGCTCGTGGGCAAGGCGCGCGTGCGAGGGCAGCTCGACGTCCACGTCCACCACCTGCGCGACTGGACCTACGACCGGCACAACACGGTCGACGACACCCCGTACGGCGGCGGCCCCGGCATGGTCATGAAGACCGAGCCCTGGGGCGACGCGCTCGACCAGACGCTCACCGACGGCTACGAGGCCGGCGCCCACGGCCCGGTCCTCGTCGTCCCGACCCCCAGCGGCCGGCCCTTCACCCAGGAACTGGCCGTCGAGCTCTCCGAGCGGCCCTGGCTGATCTTCACGCCGGCCCGTTACGAGGGCATCGACCGCCGCGTCATCGACGAGTACGCGACCCGGATGCCCGTCTACGAGGTCTCCATCGGCGACTACGTGCTCGCCGGCGGAGAGGCCGCCGTCCTCGTCGTCACCGAGGCCGTCGCCCGTCTCCTGCCCGGTGTCCTCGGCAACGCCGAGTCCCACCGCGACGACTCCTTCGCCCCCGGCGCCATGGCCAACCTCCTGGAGGGGCCCGTCTACACGAAGCCCCCCGAGTGGCGCGGCCGGGGCATCCCCGACGTCCTGCTCAGCGGGCACCACGGCAAGATCGCCCGCTGGCGACGGGACGAGGCGTTCCGGCGCACCGCCGTCAACCGGCCCGATCTCATCGAGCGCTGCGATCCGTCCGCCTTCGACAAGAAGGACCGCGAGATCCTCTCCATGATGGGGTGGGCGCCCGAGCCCGGCGGCCGATTTTGGCGCAGGCTCCCCGACGTGGAAGAATAGGCCGCTGTCGTACGTCCGGCGCGCGCCCCTGCCACAGGGGGACCGACGCCCGCCAGAGACGCACGACATCCCGATCATCCGAACGTACCGCTGATGACCTGTGGCGTCAGCGAGGAAAGAGACCTCCATGGCCTCCCTGCTCGACCAGGTCAACGCGGGTTCGCTCCGCTCCGACCTCCCCGCCTTCCGCCCCGGCGACACGGTGAACGTCCACGTGCGCGTCATCGAAGGCAACCGCTCCCGTATCCAGCAGTTCAAGGGCGTCGTCATCCGCCGCCAGGGCTCGGGCGTCAGCGAGACCTTCACGGTCCGCAAGGTCTCGTTCTCCGTCGGCGTCGAGCGCACCTTCCCGGTGAACAGCCCGATCTTCGAGAAGATCGAGCTCGTCACCCGCGGTGACGTCCGTCGCGCCAAGCTCTACTACCTCCGTGAGCTGCGCGGCAAGGCTGCCAAGATCAAGGAGAAGCGCGACCGCTGAGCCCCGGCTCACCGCTCACGCGACGCTTGAGGTCCACTCACAGACGGGCCGGATAGGCTCTGTCCCCGATGGACACCGAAGCACAGCACACGGAGCGCGACCCCTCCACCGATACGGAGGACGGGTCGCGCTCCGCGCGCGTTTCCTGGCGGCGTACGGGATTCGTGGGCGCCGCCTGCGTTCTCTTCCTGCTGCTCCTGAGCCACTTCGTGGTGCAGCCGTTCCTGATCCCGAGCAGCTCGATGGAGCCGACGCTCCAGGTCGGTGACCGGATCCTCGTCAACAAGCTGGCGTACCGTTTCGGCGGTGAGCCGCGCCGGGGCGACGTCGTCGTCTTCGACGGCACCGGCTCCTTCGTACGCGAGGACCTCGGCGGCAATCCGATCGGCGGGATCCTCCACGACGCGGCGGCCGCCCTCGGCTTCGCCGAACCCGACGAGACCGACTTCGTGAAGCGGGTCGTCGGCGTCGGCGGCGACCGGGTCGTCTGCTGCGACAAGGACGGACGGCTCACCGTCAACGGCGTCCCCGTCCAGGAGCGGTACGTGATGTTCGGCGACCAGCCGTCCAGCGTCCCCTTCGACATCGTCGTCCCCCCGGACCGGCTCTGGGTGATGGGCGACCACCGGAGTCAGTCCAGCGACTCCCGGGACCACCTCGGCAGCCCCGGCGGTGGCATGGTCCCCGTCGACAAGGTCGTCGGGCGCGCCGACTGGATCGCCTGGCCCTTCGGCCGCTGGTCCACCGTGTCAGGGACGGACGCCTTCGACGCCGTACCGGTCCCGCCGACGGGCGGGCACCCCACGGGCCCCCGTGGGTAGCCGCGGCCGTCCGGCCGGCGGATCCGCCCAGGGGCCCGGCGCCGCGCCCCTGCCGGGACGGGCCGAGCGGCGCAGGCTCGCCCGTAAGGTCAAACGACGCCGACAGCGCTCCGCGGTCCGGGAGATCCCGGTCCTGATCACCGTCGCCGTGCTCATCGCGCTCGTCCTCAAGACCTTTCTCGTCCAGGCGTTCGTCATTCCCTCCGGTTCCATGGAGCAGACGATCCGCATCGACGACCGGGTCCTCGTCGACAAGCTCACCCCCTGGTTCGGCTCCCGGCCGCAGCGCGGTGACGTCGTCGTCTTCAAGGACCCCGGCAACTGGCTCCAGGCCGAGGCCGCGCCGGCCTCCGATGACCCGATCGGCGTCAAGCAGGTCAAGCAGGCGCTGACCTTCATCGGGCTGCTGCCCTCGGCCGACGACCGCGACCTCATCAAGCGGGTCGTCGCCGTCGGTGGCGACACCGTCCGCTGCTGCGGGAAGGACGGACGGCTCACCGTCAACGGCGTACCCCTGGACGAGCCGTACCTGCATCCGGGGAACGAGCCGTCCGAGATCCCCTTCGAGGTGAAGGTCCCGGAGGGCCGGATCTTCGTCCTCGGCGACCACCGCTCCCACTCGGCCGACTCCCGCTTCCACCTCGACGAGAAGGACCACGGCACCGTCTCCGAGGAGCAGGTCGTCGGGCGTGCCGTCGTGATCGCCTGGCCCGTCGGACACTGGCGGCGCCTGGAGGAGCGGCAGACCTTCGCCGCCGTACCGGACGGGCGTGCGAGTTCCGGGACCGCGCTCGGTCTGTCGCATAGTGTGTCCCATCGGGATCTCAACGGATTCCCCGGGCTCCCGACCCCTGCGGAACTTCTGCTCGTTATGGGAGTGGTGGGCCTGTCCCTGTTCCGGGGCCGGCGATCGCACGGAGTGAGGAGTTGATGTGGGGGATTTGGCCGTCGGCGCACGATCCGGACACGATGAGCCCGAGAAGAGGGCCGACGAGGCCATCGGTGACGATGTGACGGGTGACCACGTGACGGATGACGAGCTGGCGCACGACGAGGATGAAGGCGGGGCGGGCAGGAGCCCGAAGAAGCCGCGTTCCTTCTGGAAGGAACTGCCTCTCCTCATCGGCATCGCCCTGGTGCTCGCGCTGCTGATCAAGACCTTCCTCGTGCAGGCGTTCTCGATTCCCTCGGAATCGATGATGAACACCCTGCAGCGCGGTGACCGGGTCCTCGTCGACAAGCTCACCCCGTGGTTCGGCTCAGAGCCGGAGCGCGGCGAGGTCGTCGTCTTCCACGACCCGGGCGGCTGGCTGGAAGGCCAGGAGACGCCCGAGCCGAACGTCGTCCAGAAGTTCCTCAGCTTCATCGGCCTCATGCCGTCCGCCGAGGAGAAGGACCTGATCAAGCGGGTCATCGCGGTGGGTGGCGACACCGTCTCCTGCAAGGAGGGCGGCAAGGTCGTCCTCAACGGCAAGGCCCTGGACGAGACCGCGTACCTGTACCCCGGTTCCGTGCCCTGCCAGGACTCCTTCGGTCCGATCAAGGTCCCCCAGGACCGCATCTGGGTCATGGGCGACAACCGTCAGAACTCGCTGGACTCCCGCTTCCACCAGCAGCTGCCCGGTGGTGGCACCGTCGCCAACGACCAGGTCGTGGGCCGTGCCGTCGTGATCGCCTGGCCCGTCACCCGCTGGGCCACCCTCCCCGTGCCGGACGTCTTCGACCAGCCCGGCCTCGACCAGGCCGTGGCCGCCGCCCCGCTGGGCGCGGCGGGACTGGCCGGAGCGCTCCCGCTGGTGCTGTGGCGCCGGAAGAAGCGCACGGCGGGGCATACCGCCGAGTAGCAACCCGCGGGTAGATTGCCGTCCCGGACCGTCGACAGACCTCTGGGGTGCGCATGAGCGGAAACGAAAGAGCAGTGGGCGGCCACGGTCGCCTCGGCAGCGTGCTGTCGGGGTTGACCGTGGCCGTCGGCTGTGTGCTCTTCCTCGGCGGGTTCGTCTGGGGCGCCCTGGTCTACCAGCCGTACACCGTCCCCAGTGACTCCATGACCCCCACCCTCGCCGTCGGCTCCCGGGTCCTCGCCGAACGCATCGACGGCGCCGAGGTGCGGCGCGGCGACATCGTCGTCTTCAGCGATCCCCTGTGGGGCTCCTCGCCGATGGTCAAGCGGGTCGTCGGCGTCGGCGGCGACACCGTCGCCTGCTGCGACGCGGACGGCCGGCTCACCGTCAACGGCAAGGCCGTCGACGAGCCCTACCTGCGCCCCGGACCCGACGGCCGCGTCGTCGCCTCCGGCCAGGAGTTCTCCGTGACCGTCCCCGAGGGGAACCTCTTCCTCCTCGGCGACGACCGCCACACCTCGCTCGACTCCCGCACGCACATGGAGGAGGCCGGGCAGGGTTCCGTGCCCCGCTCCACGGTCGTCGGCAGGGTCGACGCCATCGCCTGGCCCGCCAAGGGCCTCCTGGAGCCCCCGGCGGGCTTCGCCGCCCTTCCCGGCGGGGTCTCGGAGCCGGGGCCGTTCACGGCCCTCTTCACGGCGATCGTGGCCGGGTGTGTACTGGTCCTGGCAGGGGCCGCGTACGGGCCGGTGGCGCGCCTTCTGACGCGGCGTCCGGGCGGGACGGGGTCGGGGACGCGGTCCGGTGCAGGGACGCGGTCCGGTTCGGGGACGCGGTCCGGTTCGGGGACGCGGTCCGGTTCGGGGACGCGGTCCGGTTCGGGATCCGGGTCCGGGGCACGGGAGAAGGCGGACACATGACGGATTCCGGCGCGCGGCAGGTGGCCAGGGTCGTCCTCCTCGACCCCGACGACCGCATCCTGCTGCTGCACGGATACGAACCCGAGGACCCCGCCGACACCTGGTGGTTCACCCCCGGCGGAGGCCTGGAGGGCGACGAGACCCGGGCGGAGGCGGCGCTGCGCGAACTGGCCGAGGAGACCGGCATCACCGACGCCGAACTCGGACCGGTGCTGTGGCAGCGGTACTGCTCCTTCCCCTTCGACGGCCGCCGCTGGGACCAGGACGAGTGGTACTACCTCGCCCGTGTACGCCGCACCGGGACGGAGCCCCGCCCCCAGGCCCTCACGGAGCTGGAGACCCGCAGCCTCGCGGGCCTCAGATGGTGGACCTCCGCCGAACTGTCGGCGGCCCGTGAGACGGTGTACCCGACCAGACTCGCCGAGCTGCTGCGCACGCTGCTCGACGAGGGACCTCCGAGTGCGCCGGTGGTCCTCGCCCCGGAAATCGTCTAGGGGTGCGGGTAGCTGGCGCACAATGGGTGGACGCACGGCTGAAGGGGAACATGCCATGAGCGCCGAGGACCTCGAGAAGTACGAGACCGAGATGGAGCTGAAGCTCTACCGGGAGTACCGCGACGTCGTCGGGCTGTTCAAATACGTGATCGAGACCGAGCGGCGCTTCTACCTCACCAATGACTACGAGATGCAGGTGCACTCGGTGCAGGGCGAGGTCTTCTTCGAGGTCAGCATGGCCGATGCCTGGGTGTGGGACATGTACAGGCCTGCCAGGTTCGTCAAGCAGGTCCGCGTGCTCACTTTCAAGGACGTGAACATCGAGGAGCTCAACAAGAGCGACCTCGAACTCCCCGGCAGCTGAGACCGGAGCCGCCCCGCCAGGCGGCCGCCTCACCCTCACGAGTGAGCGAGTTCTCCACAACCCCCCGGCCGTCCACAGCGCCGCACGCGAACCGCCCCACCCCGTCACAGTCGGTGACGGAGGTGGTGCGCAATGAACAGCACCCAGGCTCTCGGACGGTACGGAGAAGAGCTGGCGACCCGCCGGCTCACCGCGACCGGCATGCACATCCTCGCCCGCAACTGGCGCTGCGGCCGATCCGGGGAGATCGACATCGTCGCCCGGGACGGCGCACCCTCGTCATCTGCGAGGTCAAGACCCGACGCCACGGCGCCTACGAGCACCCGATGGCCGCCGTCACCCCGACCAAGGCCGAGCGGCTCCGCCGCCTCGCCGCCTGCTGGCTCGACCGCAGCGGCACCCCAGCCCCCGCCGGCGGCGTCCGCATCGACCTCGTCGGCATCGTCCTGCCCCGCCGCGGCGCCCCCGTCCTCACCCACGCCCAGGGGGTGGCCTGATGGGATTCGCCCGCACCTGCTCCGTCGCCCTCGTCGGCGTCGAAGGCGTCGTCGTCGAGGTCCAGGCCGACCTCGAACCAGGCGTCGCCGCCTTCACCCTCGTCGGCCTCCCCGACAAGAGCCTCAGCGAGAGCCGAGACCGCGTCCGCGCCGCCGTCGTCAACTCCGGCGCGGAATGGCCCCAGAAGAAACTCACCGTCGGCCTCAGCCCGGCATCCGTCCCCAAGAGCGGCAGCAGCTTCGACCTGGCCGTCGCCGCCGCCGTCCTCGGCGCCGCCGAGCGCCTCGACCCCCGGGCCATCGCCGACCTCGTCCTCATCGGTGAACTCGGGCTCGACGGACGCGTCCGCCCCGTCCGCGGAGTCCTGCCCGCCGTCCTCGCCGCCGCCGATGCCGGATACCGCCAGGTCGTCGTCCCCGAACAGACCGCGGGCGAGGCCGCGCTCGTGCCCGGTGTCTCCGTCCTCGGCGTCCGCACCCTCCGTCAACTGATCGCCGTCCTCACCGACGAACCCGTCCCCGACGAGGAACCCACCGAGGAAGGACGACCCGACGCCATGCTCGCCGGCCTCCTCGTCCCCGGCGCGGGCCTCGGCACCGGACTCGCCGCCGACCCCGCCGAAGGGCCCGACCTCGCCGACGTCGCCGGTCAGCACAGGGCCCGCCGCGCCCTGGAGATCGCCGCCGCGGGCAGCCACCACCTCCTGCTTTCCGGCCCTCCAGGCGCCGGAAAGACCATGCTGGCCGAACGACTCCAGGGCATCCTCCCGCCCCTCACCCGGCAGGAATCCCTCGAAGTCACCGCCGTCCACTCCGTCGCCGGCATCCTCCCGCCCGGTGAACCCCTCGTCCGGCGCGCTCCTTACTGCGCGCCGCACCACTCCGCCACCATGCAGTCCCTCGTCGGTGGCGGGAACGGCCTCCCCAGGCCCGGCGCCGTCTCCCTCGCGCACCGGGGAATCCTCTTCCTGGACGAAGCCCCCGAGTTCTCCGGCAAGGTCCTCGACGCGCTCCGCCAGCCCCTCGAATCCGGACACGTCGTCATCGCCCGCGCCGCGGGCGTCGTCCGCCTCCCCGCCCGCTTCCTCCTCGCCCTCGCCGCCAACCCCTGCCCCTGCGGACGGCACACCCTTCAAGGCGCCGGCTGCGAATGCCCCGCCTCTCTCGTCCGCCGCTACCAGGCCCGTCTCTCCGGGCCCCTGCTCGACCGCGTCGACCTGCGGGTCGAGGTCGAACCCGTCACCCGCGCCGACCTCCTCGGGCGGGGCGGCCGGGGTGAGACCACCGCGACCGTCGCCGACCGCGTGCACGAAGCCAGGGCCCGCGCCGCCGCACGCCTCGCCGATACGCCCTGGCACGTCAACAGCGAGATCCCCGGACACGAACTCCGTACCCGCTACCTCGCCGCACCCGGCGCCCTCGCCACCGCCGAACGCGATATCGAACGGGGGCTCCTCACCGCCCGCGGCCTCGACCGCGTCCTTCGCGTCGCCTGGACCGTCGCCGACCTCGCCGGACACGACAGGCCCGACAGCCAGGACATCGCCCTGGCACTCGAAATGCGCACCGGCATCGCGCGCGGCGTCCCCGTCGGAGCGGGGGAGCGCGCATGACCGGCTCCGAGCCGGACGAGCGCCTCGTCCGCGCCACCCTCACCCGGGCCGTCGAACCCGGCGACGAACACGCGGGGCGCTGGCTCCGCCGCTACGGCGCCACCGGTTTCCTCGACCGCCTCCTGCACTCCGGCGGCGACGACCCCTTCCCCGGCACGGGAGCGAAACGCGTCGACAGCTGGCGACGACGCGCCACCACCGCCGAACCGGCCCGCGACCTCGACACCGTCCACCGGCTCGGCGGCCGCTTCCTCGTCCCCGGCGACATCGAATGGCCGCGTCAACTCGACGACCTCGGCGACGCCCGCCCTCTCGGCCTCTGGATCCGGGGCCCGGCCGACCTGCGTACCTGGGCCCTGAGCTCCGTCGCCCTCGTCGGAGCCCGCGCCTGCACCCCGTACGGCGCCCACACCGCCGCCGACCTCGCCACCGGCCTCGCCCGGCAGGGCTGGGTCGTCGTCTCCGGCGCCGCCTACGGCATCGACGGCGCCGCCCACCGGGGCGCCCTCGCCGCCGGCGGGGCCACCGTCGCGGTCCTCGCCTGCGGCGTCGACACCCCGTACCCCCGCGGCCACGGTCAGCTCATCGACCGCATCGCGGAACAAGGGCTCGTCGTCGGGGAGCTCCCGCCGGAGAGTCACCCCACCCGGAGCCGCTTCATCCTCCGCAACCGCCTGATCGCCGCCCTCACCCGGGGCACCGTCGTCGTCGAGGCCCAGCACCGCAGCGGCTCCCTCGTCACCGCCCGGGCCGCCGCCCGCCTCGGCCGCCACACCATGGGCGTCCCCGGCCCCGTCACGAGCGCGCTCTCCGCCGGCGTCCACGAACTCCTCCGCGGCGACGCCGTCCTCGTCACCGACGCCCAGGAGATCGTCGAACTCGTCGGCGCCATGGGTGAACTCGCCCCCGCCCGACGCGGCCCCGTCCTGCCCCGCGACCTGCTCGCCCCCGCCACCGCGCACATCCTCGAAGCCGTCCCCGCCCGTGGCCCCACCCCCACCACGGTCATCGCCCGCCGTGCCGGAACCCACCCCGACGACACCCTCGCCAAGCTGTACGAACTGCACTCTCTCGGCTTCGTCGAACGGTACGGAGAGGGCTGGCAGTTGACGAACACGGGCACACAGCGATCGAACGCGCGGCGAGGCGATACTTGACCTGGCGCATACGGGTGACAGGGTGAAGCCGATGAGCACTCGAGTTCATTCGGCCGAATCCGAGGGGTCGACGCGCGCCGCGGCCCGGGTTCGAAGATGTGGCCGACGGAGGCCACCCGGACCGGCGCGATCCGCAGATGTTCGCGCACCGCGACAGCGCACTCACGCTACGCTCACCAGGATTCCCGACAGGACACCCTCACCGACACACCCGACAGCAGAACGGCTCAAGGCAACGCATGCCCCAGCACACCTCCGGGTCTGACCGCGCTGCGGTGCCCCCAGCAGCCCGGGGCGCCGTGCGACCGCCCGCACCGACCTCGCTCGACGAGCTGTGGCGGTCGTACAAGGACACGGGCGACGAGCGGCTGCGGGAACAGCTGATCCTGCACTACTCGCCGCTGGTCAAGTACGTCGCCGGACGCGTCAGTGTGGGGCTGCCGTCCAACGTGGAACAGGCCGATTTCGTCTCCTCCGGAGTCTTCGGCCTCATCGACGCCATCGAGAAGTTCGACGTCGAGCGCGCCATCAAGTTCGAGACGTACGCCATCACCCGCATCCGCGGCGCCATGATCGACGAACTCCGCGCCCTGGACTGGATCCCGCGCTCCGTCCGCCAGAAGGCGCGCAACGTCGAACGCGCCTACGCGACCCTCGAAGCGCAGCTCCGCCGGACCCCCTCCGAGAGCGAGGTCGCCGCGGAGATGGACGTCACGCTGGAGGAACTGCACGCGGTTTTCAGCCAGTTGTCCCTGGCGAACGTCGTCGCTCTGGAGGAGCTGCTGCACGTCGGCGGCGAGGGCGGCGACCGGCTCTCCCTGATGGACACCCTGGAGGACACGGCGGCGGACAACCCCGTCGAGGTCGCGGAGGACCATGAGCTGCGCCGGCTGCTCGCCCGTGCGATCAACACGCTCCCCGAGCGGGAGAAGACCGTCGTCACGCTCTACTACTACGAGGGCCTCACCCTGGCCGAGATCGGTAACGTCCTCGGTGTCACGGAGAGCCGCGTCAGCCAGATCCACACCAAGTCCGTGCTCCAGCTCCGAGCCAAGCTGGCCGACGTCGGACGCTGACGTACCCGGGGCCGGTCGTACAGTGGAGCCGTGCCCAGGATTCGAGCGGCCTCCGTGGCCGAGCACCGGACGATGCAGCGAGGCGCCCTGCTGGACGCCGCGCGTTCCCTGCTGTCCGAGGGCGGTACGGAGGCGTTGACCTTCCCCGCGCTCGCCGAGCGGACGGGCCTGGCCCGGTCCTCGGTCTACGAGTACTTCCGATCGCGCGCGGCCGTCGTCGAGGAGCTGTGCGCCGTCGACTTCCCCGTCTGGGCCGCCGAGGTCGAGAACGCCATGGCCGGTGCCGATACGCCCGAGGGCAAGGTCGAGGCGTACGTCCGCGCCCAGCTGACCCTCGTCGGGGACCGGCGCCACCGAGCCGTCGTCGCGATCTCCGCGAGCGAGCTGGACGACGGCGCCCGCGAGAAGATCCGCGCGGCCCACGGCGGCCTCGTCGCCATGATCGTCGAAGCCCTCGCCGCGCTGGGTCAGTCCGAACCCCGCCTGGGCGCCATGCTTCTCCAGGGAGTCGTGGACGCGGCCGTCCGCCGCATCGAGCTCGGCGCGGCGGAGGACCCCGACGCCATCGCGGAAGCCGCGGTGACCATGGCCCTCCACGGCGTCACCGCTCCCCGAAGCTGACCCCCGAAGTCCTCCCCGCCGCCGCGCCCGGACCCCGAGTGCCGAGCCCCCCGGCCGAGATGTCTCCCTCACCCCGCACGCCTCGGTCGGCCGGGGGGAGGAGACGTGAGGGGGGTCTTCTCGTGAGGAGGAGGGGGTTCAGGTAGGTGGTGCCGCGGAGGAGGCCCCAGTGGAGGCAGTTCTCCGGGCAGTGGCTGTTCGGTGCGACTCGGGCCAGGAGGGTGCCCGGCCGGACCCGGGTGCCCGCTCGTACCAGCGGGGTCACCGGGGAGAAGGTCGTGCGGAGCGGGGGAGTGCCCGTGGCCGGGAGGGTGAGGGTGAGGACCCCGCGGCCGCCGACCGGGCCCGCGAAGGTGACCGTTCCGGCGGTGGGGGCGAGGACCGGGGTGTTCGGTGGGGCCGCCAGGTCGACGCCCCGGTGCCCGGGGGCGTACGGGCCGGCCGGGGGTTGCCAGCCGCGGAGGATCTCGGGCGGCGGCGGGGCCACCGGCCAGAGCAGGCCGAGGGCCAGGAGCAGGGTCATGAGGCGCATGGGGAAAGGCTCCCCGGGGCGGGCGTTTCGCGGGGGTCGGTAACGGTATCTGTGGACTACTCGCCGGTTGTGGACAGCGCCGTCACCCGCCGCTCCAGGGTTCCCGTACACTTCCTATGGCGACTCGGGTCACCGGGTCGACTTCGCACGCCCCGCCATCGCCCTCACAGGTCGTGGCAGCGCCTTTCGGTCCCTCGTGGGCATGGCGCGTCGGGGCGTCAGGAACACAACCGAGAAACCCAAGGAGATACGGCCATGGCCGTCGTCACGATGCGGGAGCTGCTGGAAAGCGGCGTCCACTTCGGTCACCAGACCCGTCGTTGGAACCCGAAGATGAAGCGCTTCATCTTCACGGAGCGCAACGGCATCTACATCATCGACCTGCTCCAGTCGCTGTCGTACATCGACCGCGCCTTCGAGTTCGTCAAGGAGACCGTCGCGCACGGCGGCTCCATCATGTTCGTCGGTACGAAGAAGCAGGCCCAGGAGGCCATCGCCGAGCAGGCGACGCGTGTCGGCATGCCGTACGTCAACCAGCGTTGGCTCGGTGGCATGCTCACCAACTTCTCCACCGTCTACAAGCGTCTGCAGCGCCTCAAGGAGCTCGAGCAGATCGACTTCGAGGACGTCGCCGCCTCGGGTCTCACCAAGAAGGAGCTCCTGGTCCTCTCTCGCGAGAAGGCCAAGCTGGAGAAGACCCTCGGTGGTATCCGCGAGATGTCCAAGGTTCCCAGCGCCGTCTGGATCGTGGACACGAAGAAGGAGCACATCGCCGTCGGCGAGGCTCGCAAGCTCAAGATCCCGGTCGTCGCGATCCTCGACACCAACTGCGACCCCGACGAGGTCGACTACAAGATCCCGGGCAACGACGACGCGATCCGCTCCGTCACCCTGCTCACCCGCGTGATCGCCGACGCCGTCGCCGAGGGCCTCATCGCCCGTTCCGGTGCCGCGACCGGTGACTCGAAGCCGGGCGAGAAGGCCGCCGGCGAGCCCCTCGCCGAGTGGGAGCGCGACCTGCTCGAGGGTGAGAAGAAGGCCGACGACGCCGAGGTCCAGACCTCCGCCGAGACCGAGAAGGTCGCGGACGCCGAGGCTGCCGACGCCGCCGAGGTCGTGGCCGAGGCCGCTGCCGAGGTCGTCGCCGAGGCTCCGGCCGCGGACGCCGAGCAGGCCTGACCCTTCAGGACCTTCGGGTGACGACGGCGGGGGAGCGCGTTGACCCCCGCCGTCCACCCGTGGACCCGCCCGATCTTTCAGACTTCGAGAGAGAAACAGACTCATGGCGAACTACACCGCCGCTGACGTCAAGAAGCTCCGCGAGCTCACCGGCGCCGGCATGATGGACTGCAAGAAGGCCCTGGACGAGGCCGACGGCGATGTCGACAAGGCCGTAGAGGCCCTGCGCATCAAGGGCCAGAAGGGTGTCGCCAAGCGTGAGGGCCGCTCCGCCGAGAACGGCGCCGTGGTCTCCCTCATCGCCGACGACAACACCTCCGGTGTCCTCGTCGAGCTGAAGTGCGAGACGGACTTCGTCGCCAAGGGTGACAAGTTCCAGGCCGTCGCCGACCAGCTTGCCGCTCACGTCGCCGCCACCTCCCCGGCCGACCTGGAGGCGCTGCTCGCCTCCGAGATCGAGGCCGGCAAGACCGTGCAGGCGTTCGTCGACGAGGCCAACGCCAACCTCGGCGAGAAGATCGTCCTGGACCGCTTCGCGCAGTACGCCGACGGCTTCGTCTTCTCGTACATGCACCGCACGATGCCGGACCTCCCGCCGCAGATCGGTGTCCTCGTCGAGTTCGACAAGGCCGACGCCGCCGTCGCCAAGGGCATCGCCCAGCACATCGCCGCCTTCGCGCCGAAGTACCTCACCCGTGAGGACGTTCCGGCCGAGGTCGTCGAGACCGAGCGTCGCGTCGCCGAGGAGACCACCCGCGCCGAGGGCAAGCCCGAGGCCGCGCTCCCGAAGATCGTCGAGGGTCGCGTGAACGGCTTCTTCAAGGACGCGACGCTGCTCGGTCAGCCGTACGCCCTTGACAACAAGAAGTCCGTCCAGCAGATCCTGGACGAGGCCGGTGTCACCCTGAAGCGCTTCACCCGCATCAAGGTCGGCATCTGAGTCCGTCCGCGAACGCGACGGACACCGGACCCCGGTAGGGTCTGAGGCAGTCGTCCGCCCCCGCGCAGGACGACCGCAGATCTGACGAGGAGGCCATTGCCGTACGGGATACCGCGAGGACCCAAGGCAATGGCCTCCTTCGTATGTGCACGAGGAGATCTCCATGAACCAGGGCGCCGTACAGGGCGACGACAACAACGGCAAAAAGGCCGGCCGCTACATGCTGAAGCTGTCCGGAGAAGCCTTCTCCGGCGGTACGGGCCTGGGCGTCGACCCCAACGTCGTGCACGCCATCGCGCGTGAGATCGCGGCGGTCGTACGCGACGGCGCGGAGATCGCGGTGGTGATCGGCGGCGGCAACTTCTTCCGTGGCGCCGAGCTCCAGCAGCGCGGCATGGACCGGGCCCGCTCGGACTACATGGGCATGCTCGGCACCGTGATGAACTGCCTCGCTCTCCAGGACTTCCTGGAGAAGGAGGGCATCGACTCCCGCGTCCAGACCGCCATCACCATGGGCCAGGTCGCCGAGCCGTACATTCCGCTGCGCGCCGTCCGCCACCTGGAGAAGGGCCGTGTGGTCATCTTCGGTGCGGGCATGGGCATGCCGTACTTCTCCACCGACACCACCGCTGCCCAGCGGGCCCTGGAGATCGACGCCGAGGCCCTGCTCATGGGCAAGAACGGCGTGGACGGGGTCTACGACTCCGACCCGAAGGCCAACCCCAACGCGGTCAAGTTCGACGCGCTGGAATACGGCGAGGTGCTCTCCCGCGACCTCAAGGTCGCCGACGCCACCGCCATCACCCTGTGCCGGGACAACAAGCTCCCGATCCTCGTCTTCGAACTGCTCACCGAGGGCAATATCGCTCGCGCGGTGAAGGGTGAGAAGATCGGCACGCTCGTGAGCGACCAGGGCACCCGGGCCTGACACCCGAACCGGGAACCGCCCCGCAAGGGGATGGGACAGAGCCCTGCCGGTCGTACCCACCGTGCAGGACACAACGCGACGACACGCAGGAGCATGTGGTGATCGAAGAGACCCTCCTCGAGGCCGAGGAGAAGATGGAGAAGGCCGTCGTGGTCGCCAAGGAGGACTTCGCCGCGATCCGCACCGGCCGTGCGCACCCGGCGATGTTCAACAAGATCGTGGCCGACTACTACGGCGCCATCACCCCCATCAACCAGCTCGCGTCGTTCTCCGTTCCGGAGCCGCGCATGGCTGTGGTGACCCCGTTCGACAAGAGCGCCCTGCGCAACATCGAGCAGGCGATCCGGGACTCGGACCTCGGTGTCAACCCGAGCAACGACGGCAACATCATCCGGGTGGTGTTCCCCGAGCTGACCGAGGAGCGCCGCCGGGAGTACATCAAGGTGGCCAAGAGCAAGGCCGAGGACTCGAAGATCTCGATCCGCTCGGTGCGCCGCAAGGCCAAGGAGTCCATCGACAAGCTCGTCAAGGACGGCGAGGTCGGCGAGGACGACGGCCGTCGCGCCGAGAAGGAGCTCGACGACACCACCGCGAAGTACGTCGCGCAGGTGGACGAGCTGCTGAAGCACAAGGAAGCCGAGCTGCTCGAGGTCTGATGAACGACTCTTCCTGGGGGGCCCCGGCCGGTATCGGCCGTGGGGGACCCGACCAGGGGCCTGCCCCGGCGGGTCCCGCAGACGATCGGCATCAGGCGGCGCAGACTCGGCCCATGCCCATCGTGCCCGACGTTCCCGCCGGCGGATTCCAGGACGGTCACGGCCGGGGGGCCGCTCACCAGAGCGGTCCCCTGTTCCGTGACGAGACGCCGCACGAGCACCCGCAGGAGCCCATGTCCAGCCCCACTCCGCCTCCGCCGCCCGCGCCGACGGCGCCACGGCAGAAGAAGAGCGCGGGGCGTGACCTGGGCGCGGCCATAGGAGTCGGGGTCGGTCTCGGCGCCGTCATCGCCGCCTCGCTGTTCATCTGGAAGCCGGCGTTCATCGGTGTGATAGCGGTCGCCGTGGTCGTCGGTCTGTGGGAGCTCACCTCGCGCCTCCAGGAGCGCAAGGCGATCAAGGCTCCGCTGGTCCCGCTCGCGGTCGGCGGTGCGGCGATGGTCGTCGCCGGCTACGTGCGGGGTCCCGAGGGCGCCTGGGTCGCGATGGCCCTGACGGCGCTCGCGGTGCTGGTCTGGCGGATGACGGAGCCGCCCGAGGGCTATCTGAAGGACGTCACGGCGGGCGTGTTCGCCGCGTTCTACGTGCCGTTCCTGGCGACCTTCGTGGCGATGCTGCTCACCGCGGACGACGGTCCGCAGCGGGTGCTGACCTTCCTGATCCTCACGGTGGTCAGCGACACCGGGGCGTACGCGGTCGGCTGGCGCTTCGGCAAGCACAAGCTGGCGCCGAGGATCAGCCCCGGCAAGACCCGCGAGGGTCTGCTCGGCGCGGTGGCCTTCGCCATGGCGGCGGGCGCGCTGTGCATGGAGTTCATGATCGACGACGGGACCTGGTGGCAGGGTCTGCTCCTCGGTCTCGCGGTGGCGGCGAGCGCGACGCTCGGCGACCTCGGCGAGTCGATGATCAAGCGCGATCTCGGCATCAAGGACATGGGCACCCTGCTTCCCGGCCACGGCGGCATCATGGACCGGCTGGACTCGTTGCTGCCGACGGCGCCGGTGGTGTGGTTGCTGCTGGCGCTGTTCGTCGGGACGGGTTGACCGGGCGGTCGGTTTAGTCCGTCGGAGAGGGTTGACGGACAGCGGGTACTCTGGAAGGGCTCGTGGCGCGTGCGCCGCGGGCCCTTCCGTCGTCCTCGCCGCCGCGAGGGCGCTCCAGTGAGGTCTCCTGGCTTCGGCATCGTCATGCCGCGCTGCCCGCCGACGCGGGGCTGTCCGGACCTCGTGCCGTCTGAGGAGACACCCGATCGTGGCCCGTCCAGTGCCCGGAGAACTCACTTTCGTCGCCCCCCGCGGAGCCAAGAAGCCGCCGCGGCACCTCGCCGACCTCTCGCCCGCCGAGCGCAAGGAGGCCGTCGCCGCGATCGGTGAGAAGCCGTTCCGCGCCAAGCAGCTGTCGACGCACTACTTCGCGCGGTACGCGCACGACCCCGCCGAGTGGACCGACATCCCGGCCGCCTCGCGGGAGAAGCTCGCCGGGGAGCTGCTGCCCGACCTGATGTCGGTGGTGCGGCACATCTCGTGCGACGACGACACCACCCGTAAGACCCTGTGGCGGCTGCACGACGGCACGCTCGTGGAGTCGGTGCTCATGCGCTACCCGGACCGGGTGACCATGTGCATCTCCTCGCAGGCCGGCTGCGGGATGAACTGCCCGTTCTGCGCGACCGGGCAGGCCGGGCTCGACCGGAACCTGTCGACCGCCGAGATCGTGCACCAGATCGTGGACGGGATGCGGGCCCTGCGCGACGGGGAGGTGCCCGGGGGACCGGCGCGGCTCTCCAACATCGTGTTCATGGGCATGGGCGAGCCGCTCGCCAACTACAAGCGGGTCGTCGGCGCGATCCGGCGCCTCACCGACCCCGAGCCGGACGGTCTGGGGCTCTCGCAGCGCGGCATCACGGTGTCCACGGTCGGTCTCGTGCCGGCGATGCTGCGCTTCGCCGACGAGGGCTTCAAGTGCCGTCTCGCGGTCTCGCTGCACGCCCCCGACGACGAGCTGCGCGACACCCTGGTGCCGGTGAACACCCGCTGGAAGGTGCGCGAGGTCCTCGACGCCGCCTGGGAGTACGCGGAGAAGTCCGGGCGCCGGGTCTCGATCGAGTACGCGCTCATCCGTGACATCAACGACCAGGCCTGGCGCGGTGACCTTCTCGGCCGGCTGCTCAAGGGCAAGCGGGTGCACGTCAACCTGATCCCGCTGAACCCGACCCCCGGGTCGAAGTGGACGGCGTCCCGTCCGGAGGACGAGAAGGCCTTCGTCGAGGCCATCGCCCGCCACGGGGTTCCGGTGACCGTGCGGGACACCCGAGGCCAGGAGATCGACGGTGCCTGTGGACAGCTGGCGGCCTCCGAACGCTGACCTTGTAGTCTGAGCTCGAACACATCTTCATATTCCGACAGGGGAGCGCCACAGCGCTGAGAGTGCGGTGACCGTAGACCGCAGACCCTCTGAACCTTGCCCAGGTCATTCTGGGTAGGAAGTTCGGTCGTTAACTCAAGCTGTTGCGCCCTGCCCGCGTCCGGTTCCGCCGGACGTGGGCAGGGCCGCGTCTCTTCCTGGACACACCCAGGAGGAATGTCAGTGAGCACCACCATTTCGGCGAGCACGAAGAGAATGGCCGCCGCCGCGCTCGTCGCGGCGCTGGGCGTCACCACCCTCGCCGCCTGCGGCACGGAGGACGTCCGCGACGCCGCGGGGAAGACCGGTGCGCCCGCGCCGAAGACCGTGACCCTCGTGAGTCACGACTCGTTCAACGCCTCCAAGGAGGTGCTGGCGGCCTTCACGAAGGAGACCGGTTTCACGGTCAAGGTCCTCAAGGCCGGCGACGCCGGCGAGGCCGTCAACAAGGAGATCCTGACCAAGGGCTCCCCTCAGGGCGACGTCTTCTTCGGTGTCGACAACACCCTGCTCTCCCGCGCCCTCGACAACGGGATCTTCGTTCCGTACGAGGCGAAGGGCCTGGACCGGGTCCCGGCCACGTACCGGCTCGACGCGGAGAACCGGGTCACGCCCGTCGACTCCGGCGACATCTGCGTCAACTACGACAAGAAGTACTTCGCCGACAAGAAGCTGGCGCCGCCGCAGACCTTCGACGACCTGGCGAAGCCGGCGTACAAGGACCTGCTCGTCGTGGAGAACCCGGAGCGGTCCTCCCCGGGCCTCGGCTTCCTCCTCGGTACGGCCGCGAAGTACGGCGACGAGGGCTGGCAGGACTACTGGAAGAAGCTCAAGGCCAACGGTGTGAAGACCGTCGACAGCTGGGAGCTCGCCTACAACCAGGAGTTCTCCGGATCGGCCGGTGGCAAGCAGGCCAAGGGCGACCGCCCGCTGGTCGTCTCGTACGCCTCCAGCCCGCCCGTCGAGGTGCTGTACGGCGAGCCGCAGCCGAAGGTGGCGCCGACCGGGGTGTCCACCGGCACCTGCTTCCGGCAGATCGAGTTCGCGGGCCTGCTGAACGGGGCGAAGAACCCCGAGGGCGGCAAGGCGCTGATCGACTTCCTGATCTCCAAGACGTTCCAGGACGACATGCCGCTGCAGATGTTCGTCAACCCGGTCGCGAAGGACGCGGCGCTGCCGGAGATCTTCACGAAGCACGGGGTCGTGATCGACGCGCCGGAGACCATGGCGCCCGCGAAGATCGCCGAGAAGCGTGACCCGTGGATCCAGCAGTGGTCGTCGCTCGTCCTGAAGTAGTGCGGGGCCGGGGCGATCTCCAGGGGAGCGCGACGCGGCTGGGGCTGATGGCCCTGCCCGTCGCGTTCTTCGGGGTGTTCTTCGCCTGGCCCGTCGTGTCGATCGTCGACCGGGGGCTGCGGCCCGACGGCGTCTGGCGGTTCGGCCGGATCGGCGAGACGCTGAGCCGGCCGGACATCCTCGACGTGCTCGGCTTCACCGCGTGGCAGGCGGCCGCCTCCACCGGTCTCACCCTGCTCGTGGCGCTGCCCGGCGCGTACGTCTTCGCGCGCTTCGACTTCCCCGGGAAGAACGTGCTGCGGGCCGTGGTCACGGTGCCGTTCGTGCTGCCGACCGTCCTCGTCGGCACGGCCTTCCTGGCGCTCGTCGGCCGGGGCGGTCTGACGGACGAGCTGTGGGGGCTGCGGCTCGACACGAGCGTGTGGGCGATCCTCCTCGCGCACGTCTTCTTCAACTACGCGGTCGTGGTCCGGACCGTCGGCGGCCTCTGGTCGCAGCTCGACCCGCGCCAGGAGGAGGCCGCCCGGGTCCTCGGCGCCTCGCGCTGGACGGCCTGGCGGACGGTGACCCTGCCGGCGCTGGTGCCGGCGGTGTCGGCGGCCGCCCTCATGGTCTTCCTCTTCACCTTCACCTCCTTCGGTGTCGTCCAGATCCTCGGTGGGGACCGGTACTCCACCCTGGAGGCCGAGATCTACCGGCAGACGGCCCGGCTGCTCGACCTGCCGACGGCCGCCGTCCTCACCCTCGTCCAGTTCGCCGCGGTCGGGGCGATCCTGGCCGTGCACGCCCGGACGGTACGGCGGCGGGAGACCGCGCTGCGGCTCGTACCGCCGGAGACGACCGCGCGTCGGCCGAGGGGAATCGGGCAGTGGACGCTGCTCGCCGGGGTGCTCCTCTCCGTGGCGCTGCTGATCCTGCTGCCGCTCGGGGTGCTCGTGGAGCGGTCGTTCGCCGGGTCGGGCGGCTACGGCCTCGGCTACTACCGGGCCCTCGGATCGCTCGACGAGTCCGGGACCTTCCTCGTGCCGCCGCTGGAGGCGATCGGGAACTCGCTGCGGTACGCGGTGGCCGCCACCGCCATCGCGGTGCTGATCGGCGGGCTCGCGGCGGCGGCGCTCACGAGGCGGGCCGGGCGGCTCGTGCGGGGCTTCGACGCGCTGCTCATGCTGCCGCTCGGGGTGTCGGCGGTCACCGTCGGCTTCGGGTTCCTCATCACGCTCGACGAGCCGCCGTTCGACCTGCGGGCCAGCTGGATCCTCGTACCGCTCGCACAGGCCCTGGTCGGCGTCCCCTTCGTCGTACGGACGATGCTGCCGGTGCTGCGGGCGGTGGACCAGCGGCTGCGGGAGGCCGCGGCCGTGCTCGGCGCGTCGCCGTGGCGGGCCTGGCGCGAGGTGGACCTGCCGCTGGTGCGGCGGGCGCTCCTCATCGCCGCCGGGTTCGCCTTCGCCGTGTCGCTCGGGGAGTTCGGCGCGACCGTCTTCATCGCCCGGCCCGACAGTCCGACGCTGCCGGTGGCGGTGGCGCGGCTGCTCGGGCGGCCGGGCGAGCTCAACTACGGGCAGGCGATGGCCCTCTCGACGATTCTGATGGTGGTGTGCGCGGTCTCCCTGCTCCTGCTGGAACGGCTGCGCACCGAACGGACCTCCGGGGAGTTCTGATGCTGAGGCTGGACGGGGCGACCGTACGGTTCGGGGAGCGGGCCGCGCTCGACGCCGTCGACCTGGAGGTCGCCGAGCACGAGATCGTGAGCGTGCTCGGTCCCAGCGGCAGCGGCAAGTCCACGCTGCTGCGGGTCGTCGCGGGGCTGCAGGCGCTCGACGGCGGCCGGGTGCTGCTCGGCGGCGCCGACCAGGCCGGGGTACCGGTGCACCGGCGGGGCGTCGGGCTGATGTTCCAGGACCACCAGCTGTTCCCGCAGCGGGACGTCGGCGGCAACATCGCCTTCGGGCCGCGGATGCGGGGGGCCGGGAAGGCCGAGCAGGCGGAGCGCGTACGGGAGCTGCTCGAACTCGTCGGGCTGCCGGGGGCCGAGCGGCGGTCCGTCGCCGAGCTCTCCGGCGGCGAGCAGCAGCGGGTGGCGCTGGCGAGGGCGCTGGCGCCGCGGCCCCGGCTGCTGATGCTGGACGAGCCCCTCGGGCAGCTCGACCGGGGGCTGCGGGAGCGGCTCGTGGTCGAGCTGCGGGAGCTCTTCGGGCGGCTCGGGACGACGGTCCTCGCCGTCACCCACGACCAGGGCGAGGCCTTCGCGCTGGCCGACCGGGTCGTGGTGATGCGGGACGGGCGGATCGCCCAGTCGGGTGCGCCCGCCGAGGTGTGGTCGCGGCCGTCCTCGGAGTTCGTGGCCCGGTTCCTCGGCTTCGACAACGTGGTGGCGGCGCGGGTCGCCGGAACGGTCGCGGAGACCGCGTGGGGGAAGGTCCCGGTGCCGGAGGGCTCGCCGCAGGGGGAGCGCCGGCTCCTCGTCCGGCCGGGCGGCGTGCGCGTCGTCCCCACGGGGGAGCCGGAGCGGGCCTGGACGGTCGAGTCGCGGACCTTCCGCGGCGACCGGGTCGTGGTACGGCTCCGCCCGGCGGACGGCCCGCCGCTGGAGGCGGAGCTCGCGCTGCGGGAGGCGCCGGAGGTGGGGGCCGGGGTGGACGTGGTGTTCGTGGCGGAGGACGTCGTGGTGTTGGGCGGGGTCTGACGGCGCGGACGGCCGTTCGCTGGTCTGCGGTCTGCGGTCTGCGGTCTGCGGTCTGCGGTCCGTCGTGGGAGGCGGGACTATGCCTTCGCGAGTCGTTCCAGTGCCGCCGGGGCCTCGTCGATCGAGTCGACCAGCGCGATGCGCGTCGCCATCGGGCGGCCGGCGGCGAGGGTTTCCAGGAGGGGCCAGGCCGGGAGGCGTTCCGTCCAGTGCGCCCGGTCGACCAGGACCATCGGGGTGGGGGCGCCCAGGGAGCCGTAGTAGTTCGGGGTGGCGTTGGTGAAGATCTCCTGGACCGTGCCCGCCGCGCCCGGCAGGAAGACGACACCGGCCGTGGAGCGGGCCAGCAGGCCGTCCTCGCGGAGGGCGTTGGCGAAGTACTTGGCGATGTGACCGGCGAAGGCGTTCGGCGGCTCGTGGCCGTAGAACCAGGTGGGGATGCCGACCGAGTCCCCGCCGTGCGGCCACCGGGCCCGTACGGCGAAGGCCGCCCGGGCCCACTCCGTCACGGAGGGGGTGAAGGACGGGGCCGCGGAGAGGACGGCGAGGGCCGCCGGCAGGGTCTCGTCGGGGAACGGGGCCAGGTAGGCGCCGAGGTTCGCCGCCTCCATCGCGCCCGGTCCGCCGCCGGTCGCGACGGTGAGGCCGGAGCGGGCCAGCGATCTGCCGAGCCGGGCGGCTCCCGCGTACGCCTCCGTGCCCCGGCCCATCGCGTGCCCGCCCATCACGCCGACCACCCGGGCCCCGTCGAGGAGCTCGTCGAGGGCGTCGGAGACGGCGTCGTCGTGGAGTGAGCGGAGCATCGAGGAGAAGATGTCGCCGTCGGCCCTGGTCCGCCCGAACCATGCGTACGCGAGGGCGTCGGGCGTCGACGCGTAGCCGGCGCCGATGATGCCGTCGTAGAGCTCCTCCGCGGTGTAGAGCCCCGACCGGTACGGGCCGAACGGAAGGTCGGGCACCGCCGGGAAGACGAGCGCCCCGTCGGCGCGGACCTTCGCCGCGGCCTCCGGCTCCATCGCGCAGCCGAGGAAGACGGCGCCGTCGGCGGACGCGGAGAGCAGGGCGAAGGTCCGGTCGGTCAGGTCGACGGACTGCACCCGGAGCCCGGCGAGCCCGCCGGGCCGGGCGAGTGCCGCGTCGAACTCGTCGAGCGTGTGGATCTCGCGGCCGTGCCCGCGCGGGCCGGGCGGCCGGTGTGCAGGAGGAGGCGTCGCCATGGGCCCACGATAGGGGCCCATGGCCTGTCCGGCCCGTCCGTCGGGCGGCCCGTCAGCCCGTCAGGGGGAGGGCCGCCAGCTCCGCGACGAACCAGGTCAGCGGTAGGAAGACGGCGACCAGCGCGCCCGCCCGCAGGAGGGCCGCCGTGCGCAGGACCGTGGGCGGGGCGCCCAGGCGGAGGAGGGCCTCGGTGGTGTGGGCGCGGCACTGCTTGGACTCCAGCGCCGCCGTGAGGAGCGTGGCCGTGGTGCAGGCCATGACGAGGGCCGCGCCCAGGCCGGTCAGCGGCCCGAAGGCGCCCGTACCCGTGCCCGAGTCGTACAGCGCGGCCGCCGCGAGCGTCCCCGAGAGCACCGCGCTGACCACCCCGAGCGGACGGCCGATACGGCGGGACTCGTCCATGAGGACACGCCCGGCGAGCAGCCGGGTGGCACCGGGCCGGACCGCCTGCAGCAGACGGCCGCAGCCGTACGTCAGGCCCGGGCCCGCCAGCGCGAGCCCGAAGGCGGTGAGCACCCAGCCGGCCAGGACGCCCGCCGGGCTGCCGTCGAAGCGGCCCGGCAGCGCGAGGCCGTCGCCGCCGCCGCTGCGGCCCGCGTACGTCTCGATGGCCAGGCCGACCGCGACGAGGGCGACGCCCCACGGCAGCCCGGACGGCACCGGCTTCTCGACGCCCTCCGGCTCGGTGGGCGCGGTGCGCGGGCGCAGCGCCAGACCCGCCGCCGCGGCGGCGACGACCGGCAGGACCGCGAGCAGGGTGAGGGCGGCCGCGACGGGCATCGGCCGGTCGGCGGCGAGGAGTTCGGCGGCCGCCCCGTCGAAGGGCAGGCCGGTGATGTCGCCGCGCAGGTGCAGGTAGACGAGGAGCGCGACCATGGAGCCGAGCGTGCAGGCGACGGCCGTCGAGGCGGCCGCGACGGCGGTGAGCCGGACGGGTCCGAGCCCGATCGCCGAGAGCCCGGGGCGCGGCCGGGTGCTGGGGTCGGTGCGGGCCACGGCGACGGCGAACTGGACGGTGGCGGCGAGCGGCAGGGCGCACCACAGCAGGCGCAGGACGGAGGTCGAGGACTGGGCCGGGTGCCCGACGGCGTATCCGAGGGTGCACAGGAGCAGGAAGCCCACCCCCGCGGCCGCGGCGGCGACGAGGAGCCGCCGGGTCAGGACGAGGGGGTGGCCCCCGCGGGCTAGACGGAGAGCGAGCACGCGGCGACGCCCTCCGCCCCTGACGCCGGGGGTACGGTGCCGACCCGGCGTCCGTCGAGCAGGGCGACCGTGCGGTCGGCGAGCGCCGCCACCTCGCCGTCGTGGGTGGCGAGGACCACGGTGATGCCGTGCGAGCGGGCCGCGGCCGTCAGGGTGCGCAGGACCTGCGCCCCGTCGGCGCGGTGCAGCGCGGCGGTGGGTTCGTCGGCGAAGAGCACCGAGGGGGTGGTGACGAGGGCGCGGGCGATCGCGATCCGCTGGCGCTGCGAGTGGGTGAGGGCGTGGGGCCGCTGGCGGGCGCAGGCGCCGATGTCGAGGCGCTCAAGCCACTCGGTCGCGGTGGTCTTCGCGGCCCGGTGGGAGGCGCCGCGGAGGAGCAGGGGGAGGGCGGCGTTCTCCCAGCCGGTGAGTTCGGGGACGAGGCCCGGCTCGGGGCCGATCCAGCCGAAGCGGTCGCGGCGGAGCCGTTCGCGCTGGGCCTGGCTCAGGGTGTGCACGGGGCTGCTGTTGAACCAGACCTCGCCCTGCTGGGCGACGAGCTGCCCGGAGAGGCATTGCATGAGAACGGTCTTGCCGCTGCCGCGCGGGCCGACGAGGGCGAGGATCTCGCCTTCGCGGACGCCGAGGGAGACGCCGCTGAGGGCGTCCGAACCGCCCAGGGCGCAGTGCAGGGAACGCGCCCAGAGCACGTCGTTGTCCGGTGGGGCCATCGCGTACACCTCGATGTCGGATCCGATCTGTGTTCCCCCGTCCGGGGGAACGAAGAGACGGGCCTTTCGGTCACTGGCGCCGTGCGGAATCAGGGAGCGGCCAGGGGAGCGCCCCCGGAAGGCGACCAGGGATGCACCGTAAGGATTCAGATCGGTTTGTAGGGACAGCACGCGGCCCGGGCATGCCACCATCCACTCGGATGGCGGCATGCCCGGGCCGTTGTCACGCCGTGAGGGCGGCGTGAGGTCCTTCGGGGGGTGTCCGGCGGATCAGGGCCGGACACCCGTCAGCCCCGGAGGGCGGGAAGGGTCAGAGCTTGGTCCACGCCTCGGTGAGCACCGAGCGCAGGATGCCTTCGATCTCGTCGAAGGTGCCCTGGTCGGCGATGAGCGGCGGGGCCAGCTGGATGACCGGGTCGCCACGGTCGTCGGCGCGGCAGTACAGGCCGTTCTCGAAGAGCGCCTTGGAGAGGAAGCCGTAGAGCACGCGCTCCGTCTCCTCGTCCGTGAAGGACTCCTTGGTGGCCTTGTCCTTCACGAGCTCGATGCCGTAGAAGAAGCCGTTGCCGCGGACGTCGCCGACGATCGGCAGGTCGTGCAGCTTCTTCAGGGTGTTGAAGAAGTTGCCCTCCTGGTCCAGCACGTGCTGGTTCAGGCCTTCCTTGTCGAAGATGTCGAGGTTGGCGATCGCGACCGCCGACGACACCGGGTGGCCACCGAAGGTGTAGCCGTGCAGGAAGGTGTTGTCGCCCTTGTAGAACGGCTCCGCGATGCGGTCCGAGACGATGCAGGCGCCGATCGGGGAGTAGCCCGAGGTCATGCCCTTGGCGCAGGTGATCATGTCCGGCACGTAGCCGAACTTGTCACAGGCGAACATCGTGCCGAGGCGGCCGAAGGCGCAGATCGTCTCGTCGGAGACGAGCAGCACGTCGTACTGGTCGCAGATCTCGCGGACGCGCTGGAAGTACCCGGGCGGCGGCGGGAAGCAGCCGCCGGCGTTCTGCACCGGCTCCAGGAAGACGGCCGCGACGGTGTCGGCGCCCTCGAAGAGGATCTCCTGCTCGATCTGGTCGGCGGCCCAGCGGCCGAAGGCCTCGGGGTCGTCGCCGTGGATCGGGGCGCGGTAGATGTTGGTGTTCGGCACCTTGTGCGCGCCGGGGACCAGCGGCTCGAAGGGGGCCTTGAGGGCCGGCAGACCCGTGATGGACAGGGCGCCCTGGGGGGTGCCGTGGTAGGCGACCGCACGCGAGATGACCTTGTACTTGGTGTGCTTGCCCTGCAGCTTGAAGTACTGCTTGGCGAGCTTCCACGCGGTCTCGACGGCCTCGCCGCCACCGGTGGTGAAGAACACCTTGTTCAGGTCGCCGGGGGCGTAGTCGGCCAGACGCTCCGCGAGCTCGACGGCCTTGGGGTGGGCGTACGACCACACGGGGAAGAACGCGAGTTCCTTGGCCTGCTTGTACGCGACCTCGGCCAGCTCCTCGCGGCCGTGTCCGGCGTTGACCACGAAGAGACCCGCGAGACCGTCGAGGTAGCGCTTGCCCTTGTCGTCGAAGATGTAGGTGCCCTCACCACGCACGATGGTGGGAACGGGCGAGTTCTCGTACGACGACATGCGGGTGAAGTGCATCCACAGGTGGTCGTAGGCGGTCTTGCTGAGGTCCTGGCTCACGGCTATCGGGTTCCCCACATATAGGTCTGCTTCTTGAGCTTGAGGTAGACGAAGCTCTCGGTGGAGCGCACGCCGGGGAGAGTGCGGATGCGCTTGTTGATCACATCCAGCAGATGGTCGTCGTCCTCACAGACGACTTCCACCATGAGGTCGAACGAGCCCGCGGTCATCACCACGTACTCGCACTCGGCCATGGCCGTCAGTGCCTCCGCAACCGGATCGAGGTCACCCTCGACGTGGATGCCGACCATCGCCTGCCGCCGGAATCCCACGGTGAGAGGGTCGGTGACGGCGACGATCTGCATGACGCCCTGGTCGAGCAGCTTCTGGACGCGTTGGCGTACGGCGGCTTCGGAAAGACCGACGGCCTTTCCTATCGCCGCGTAGGGACGGCGCCCGTCCTGCTGGAGCTGTTCGATGATTGCCAGGGAGACGGCATCGATCGTCGGGGACGAACCGGTTCCGGTTCTGGAGTCTGTGCTTCGACTGGCCACACCTCACTGTGCACCGAGACTCGTCGGTCTTGCAAGCCCGGAGCGATGTAATTCGTTGCGAGAGGGTCTAGATCTCACTGAATCCGAAGATACGGGGGGCCGGGCCTGTTGAAAGCGTCTGCCGAGCGACTAGGCTGAGGTGTCTCGCCTATCGGGACACCGCACAAGGATGTGCGACGACAGAACGTGACAGGAGGGGTGGCCAAGTGACCACCGAGCTGCGCCGGCTGCGTAACTACATCAACGGGGAGTTCCGCGACGCGGCCGACGGCCGCACCATCGAGGTCGTCAACCCGGCCACCGAAGAGGTGTACGCGACCTCGCCGCTCTCCGGCCAGGCCGACGTCGACGCCGCCATGGAGGCCGCCGCGGCCGCCTTCCCCGCCTGGCGTGACAGCACCCCGGCCGAGCGCCAGAAGGTGCTCCTCAAGATCGCCGACGCCTTCGAGGAGCGCGCCGAGGACCTCATCGCCGCCGAGGTGCTGAACACCGGCAAGCCGACCGCCCTCGTCGCGAGCGAGGAGGTACCGCCGATGGTGGACCAGATCCGCTTCTTCGCCGGTGCCGCCCGCATGCTCGAGGGCCGCTCGGCCGGCGAGTACATGGAGGGCATGACCTCCATCGTCCGCCGCGAGCCCGTGGGTGTCTGTGCCCAGGTCGCGCCGTGGAACTACCCGATGATGATGGCCGTGTGGAAGTTCGCCCCGGCGCTCGCCGCGGGCAACACCGTCGTCCTCAAGCCCTCGGACACGACCCCCGCGTCGACCGTCCTGATGGCCGAGATCATCGGGCAGATCGTCCCCAAGGGCGTCTTCAACGTCATCTGCGGTGACCGCGAGACCGGCAAGGCGATGGTCGAGCACCCGACCCCGGCGATGGCCTCCATCACCGGCTCGGTCCGTGCCGGCATGCAGGTCGCCGAGTCGGCGGCCAAGGACGTCAAGCGCGTCCACCTGGAGCTGGGCGGCAAGGCCCCGGTCGTCGTCTTCGAGGACACCGACATCGACAAGGCCGTCGAGGACATCTCGGTCGCGGGCTACTTCAACGCCGGCCAGGACTGCACGGCCGCCACCCGCGTCCTCGTCCACGAGTCCATCCACGACGAGTTCGTCGCCGCCCTCGCCAAGGCCGCCGCCGCGACGAAGACCGGCCAGCCGGACGACGAGGACGTGCTCTACGGCCCGCTGAACAACGCCAACCAGCTTCGGCAGGTCTCCGGCTTCATCGAGCGCCTCCCGGCGCACGCCAAGGTCGAGTCCGGCGGTCACCGCGTCGGCGACAAGGGCTACTTCTACGCCCCGACCGTCGTCTCCGGCCTCAAGCAGGACGACGAGATCATCCAGAACGAGGTCTTCGGCCCGGTCATCACCGTCCAGTCCTTCACGGACGAGGCCCAGGCCCTGGAGTACGCGAACGGCATCGAGTACGCCCTCGCCTCCTCCGTCTGGACCAAGGACCACGCGCGCGCGATGCGCATGTCCAAGGCCCTCGACTTCGGCTGCGTGTGGATCAACACCCACATCCCGCTCGTCGCCGAGATGCCCCACGGCGGCTACAAGAAGTCCGGCTACGGCAAGGACCTCTCCGCGTACGGCTTCGAGGACTACACGCGCATCAAGCACGTGATGACCTCCCTGGCCTGATCACCACCCGGCGCGTGAACCGCGGCCCCGGCATCCTGGTCGACAGGATGTCGGGGCCGCGCGCCGTCGCTCGACGTACCGTCCATTGCCGCAGGTGGCGACGGGTGTGGATGCTGGGTCGGTGAGAGCGATAGCCAGGAACAGCATGTCCCGCCGGTCCCTGCTTCGAGGGATCGGCGGTGTCGGGGCGGCCACGGTGCTCGCCGGGTGCGGTGTCCCCGCGGCCTATGTCGACGAGCGGGACCGGGCGGGCCGGGACCTCTCCGCACGCGACCGGACCCTCGACTTCGCCAACTGGCCGCTCTACATCGACACCGATGACGACGACACGTCGAAGCGCCCGACGCTGAACGCCTTCCGCGAGCGCACCGGGATCTCCGTCCGCTACACGGAGGAGATCAACGACAACGACGAGTTCTTCGGGAAGATCGGCCCGTCCCTGATGAACCACCAGGAGACCGGCCGGGACCTGATCGTCGTCAGCGACTGGATGGCCGCCCGCTTCGTCCGCCTCGGCTGGGTCCAGGAGATGGACCGCGCCGCCCAGCCGCACGTCGCGGAGCACCTGAACCCGCAGCTGAGGTCGCCCGCCTTCGACGCCGGCCGGCTGCGCAGCGTGCCCTGGCAGTCCGGGATCACCGGTATCGCGTACAACCGGAAGAAGCTCGGCCGGGAACTCCGCTCCACGAAGGAGCTGTGGGACGACGACCTGCGCGGCAAGGTCACCCTGCTCTCCGGCCTCGACGAGTCCATGTCCCTGCTCCTGCAGGGCAACGGCGTCGACGTGACCCGGTGGACGGGCGACGACTTCCACGCCCTGTGCGAGCAGGTCGAGGGACTCGTCCGGAAGAAGCACATCCGCCGCTTCACCGGCAACGACTACATCAAGGACCTCTCCACCGGCGACGTGCTCGCCTGCCAGGCGTACTCCGGCGACGTCATCCAGCTCCAGGCCGACAACCCGGACATCGAGTTCGTCGTGCCCGAGGAGGGCGGTGAGCTGTGGGCCGAGTCCCTGCTCATCCCCAACCGTGCCCAGCACAAGACCAACGCCGAGAAGCTGATCGACTACTACTACGAGCCCGAGGTCGCCGCCGAGCTGGCCGCCTGGGTCAACTACGTCTGCCCGGTGCCGGCCGCGCAGGCCGTCCTCGCCGACTCCGGCGACGAGGAGCTGGTCGCCCTCGCCGAGGACCCGCTGATCTTCCCGGACGCCGACATGCGGAGCCGCCTCGCCATCGCCCGGGACGTCCGCGCCGACGAGCGCCAGGAGTTCGCGAAGCGGTGGAACGCGATCGTGGGGCTGTGAGGTCGGGTCGTGAGGTCGGGTCGTGAGCCCGGGGCTGTGAGTCCAGGTTCGTGAGTGGGGGTCCGCGCGTGAGGCGGGCCCCCGTTTTTGAACGCGTTCATGAGGGGCGTACGCTGCCGCCATGAGCGACTCGAACGGGCCGAGAGCCCTTCTCACGCGCATCCGCGGCTGGCTGGTCGTCTTCGTCGTCTGCCTGGTCCTGAGCGGCGCCACCGCCTTCCCGCTCGTCACCGAACTCCGGCTGCTCGACGAGGCCTTGGCCTCGTGGGCGGCGCCCGTCGCCGAGCTGTTCCCCGGACTCGCCGAGTGGATCGCCCGGGTGCGGGACGGGGTCCAGGCCGCCGACGAGCAGGCGCCGTACCTCCTCTACGGAACGGACTGGCTCGCCTTCGCCCACCTCGTCATCGCGGTCGCCTTCTACGGCGTGTACCGCGACCCCGTCCGCAACATCTGGGTCGTCGAGTTCGGGATGATCGCCTGCGCGGGCATCGTCCCGCTCGCCCTGATCTGCGGGCCGATCCGGGACATCCCCTTCTGGTGGTCGGTCATCGACATGTCCTTCGGCGTCGTCGGGATCCTGCCGCTGCTCGTCGTACGCCGGATGATCAAGCGCCTGGAGGCCGCGACGACGGCTCCGGCGCCGGAGGCCGTACCCGCGTAGCGGCCTCCCGGACCGCCGCCGTCACCCGGTCCAGGGGTACGCCGGTGGGGACGGTCACCCCCAGGGCGGCGACCGTCCCGGACGGGCCCCGCACCGGAGCGGCCACCGTGATCTCGCCCAGGCGGTGCTCCTCGGCGCAGACCGCGAGGCCCTCCGCGCGGATCCGGGCCAGCTGGGCGGCCAGGAGCGCGGGGGAGACCACCGTGTGGCGGGTGTGACGAGCGGGTCGGGGGAGGCCCGTCGGGGGAGCGGTGAGCAGGACCTTGCCGTACGCCGTCGCGTGACCCGGCAGCCGCTCCCCGCTCACCAGGCACAGCACACCGTCGGTTCCGGGGCCGGAGAGCACCGCCACGTCCGCGTGACCGCCCGTCCTGGCGCCCAGGGCCCGCAGCGCCGGCAGCGCCGCGTCGAGGAGACCGCGCGGGCAGGGCGCCGCGGCGCCGAGCGCCCGCAGCCGCAGACCCAGTCGGTACGTACCGTCCGCGCCCCGCTCCAGACCGCCCCAGGCCACCAGCTCCCGCACCATGCGCAGGGCCGTCGGCGCCGGGAGCCCCGTCCGCGCCGCGATGTCGGTGAGCCGCAGCGCCGCCGGACCGCCCCGCGTCACGTCGAAGGCGTCCAGTACCGAGAAGAGCCGTCCCGCCACGCTCTCGCCCATGTCGCCGACCGCGCCTTTCACTCAGTGGAAGCCCGGACTTCCCGCCCCGCCGGGCCCGTACGAGGCTCAACGCATGAACCTCGGTCTCGCTTCCGACACCCTGCTCTCCACCACCCGCGCCGTCCGCCACCGCCTCGACCTCACCCGGCCCGTGCCGCGCGAGCTCCTGGAGGAGTGCGTGGACCTCGCCGTCCAGGCGCCCACCGGACGCAACCGGCAGCGCTGGCACTTCGTGATCGTCACCGATCCGGCCCGCCGCGCCGTCCTCGCCGACCTGTGGCGGGCCTCCCTGACCGCGCCGGGCGCCCACCAGCCACTGCCGGACCGGGACGTGCGCAGGGCCGAGGTCGCGCCCGGCGTCATGGACCGCGTGTACGCGGGCGTCGGGCACCTGCACCGGCACCTGCACGAGGTGCCCGCGTACGTCATCCCCTGCGTCGAGGGCCGTACCGAGGGCGCCGCCGTCACTCACCAGGCCGGCACCTGGGGGTCGATCCTGCCCGCCGCCTGGAGCTTCATGCTCGCCGCCCGCGAGCGCGGGCTCGGCACGGTGTGGACGACGGGGAACCTGCCGATGGAGCGGGAGTTCGCGCGATTCCTCGGCATCCCCTACGAGCACGTCATGCAGGCGGCCTTCATCCCCGTCGCGTACACGATCGGCACCGACTTCCGGCCCGCCCGGCGCATCCCGCGTGAGCAGGTGCTCCACTGGGACGCGTGGTGAGCCGCCGCGGGCGGTTGATCAGTCGGGGAGGCCGTACGCCGACACCATCACGGTCAGCGCCGTCCGGTTCATGTCCTGGCCCTTGGCGTCGGTGGAGTTGACGCTGTAGACGAGGGTGCGGGCGCCGTCGCGGGTCGAGGCGATGGCCGTGTTGTAGCCCCAGCGGCCGCCCGTCTTGCCCCACACCTCGCGTCCGCCGAGCCGCTTCATCGACAGGCCCGCGGCGTACGCGGCCGGGTCGCCCGTCTTCACGTCCGGGACCTTCGGCAGCGTGAACATCTCCTCCAGGAGCGGCCCGCGCACCACCCGGCCCGCGAACAGCGCCCGGGTGAACCGCTCCAGGTCGGCGGTGGTCGAGACGAGGTCGCCCGCCGCCCAGCCGTCCGTCGTCCCCCACACGGAGACGTCGCGCAGCCCGGTCGTGCCGTCATCGAGCGACATCCGCTGGTAGCCGTGGTTGTACGGGCCGTCGATCCCCGGGTCCGTGCCCGGGAAGTAGCTGTCCCGGAGGCCGAGCGGGCGCAGGATCCGGCGCTCCACCTGCCGCTCGTACGTGTCGCCCGTGACCCGCTCCACGATCAGGCCGGCGATCGTGTAGCCGATGTTGAGGTAGTGCTGCCCGGTGCCCGGCCGGAACTCGCGCGGCTTCGCCGTCGCCGAGCGGACCATGTCCTCGGGGTCGTGGACCTGGAAGCGGTTCGCGTACCACTCCTCGACGGTCGCGCCCGGGAAGTCGGGGGCGGGGATGCCGTGGGTGTGGTTCAGCAGCTGGCGGACGGTCACCGTGGCGTACCGGCCGGGGATCAGCTCCGGGAGGTACGAGCGGGCCGACCGGTCCAGGTCGATCCGGCCCTCCGCGGCGAGCTGGAGGACGGTCGCCGCCGTGAACACCTTCGTCACCGACCCGGCCCGGAAGCGGCCGGCCGGGTCGGCCGGGGCGCCGCTCTCCAGGTCGTGCACGCCGGAACTCCCCTGCCAGGAGCCCTCGGTGCCGCCGACCCGGACCAGCGCCGCCGTCGCGTCGGCGCGGGGGAGTCCGGCGATCGCCGCCGACATCGCCGCGTCCAGGGAGGAGGCCGAGGCCTCCTGCGCGGCGGCCGTGGGGGTCGCGGCGCCGGCCGGGACGACCGCAGGCCCTGCGGCGACCCCCAGGACCAGGGCGGCGGCGAGCAGCGTGCGGGTGGACTTCCTCATGGTCAACTCCGGTGGTGTGAGCCGTTGTTCTCGATGGCTCCATCCTGCTGACCAGGGGTGATCCACGGATCGCCCGCGCCGGTGGTCTTGACGGGGGCGATTCCTCGCCGACGCGGGGGAGGGAAGCGCCCTCGCCTCCCCCGCGCGGGGGAGGCGACGGGTCAGGACGGCGACGAGCCCGCCGCCACCAGCCCGGTCTCGTACGCGCAGATCACCGCCTGGATCCGGTCGCGCAGCCCCAACTTGGCCAGCACGTTGCCCACATGGGTCTTCACCGTGTGGTCGCTGACCACCAGCTCCGCCGCGATCTCCGCGTTGGACAGGCCGCGCGCGAGCAGCAGGAGCGTCTCCCGCTCCCGGCCGGTCAGCACGTCGAGCCGCGGGTCCGGGCCGGGGGCCGTCCGGCGCGGACCGCCCGAGGTGTACTGCTCCACGAGCCGCCGGGCCACGGAGGGCGCGAGCAGCGAGTCGCCCGCCGCCACGACCCGTACCGCGTGCACCAGGTCGTCCCTGCGCACGTCCTTGAGGAGGAAACCGCTCGCCCCCGCGTGCAGCGCCTCGTACACGTACGCGTCGGTGTCGAAGGTCGTCAGGATCACCGTCCGGCAGCGGGACTCCGCGCTGATCGTCCGGCAGGCCTCGATGCCGTCCGTCCGGGGCATCCGGATGTCGAGCAGCGCCACGTCGGGCGCGTGGAGCCGGACCGCCTCGACCGCCTCCACGCCGTCACCGGCCTCCGCGACCACCTCGATGTCCGGCTGCGCGTCCAGGATCATCGCGAAGCCGCTGCGGACCAGCTCCTGGTCGTCGGCGACCACCACGCGGATCGTCATGCCCCCACCTCCGCCGCGGAGGGTACGGGGAGCAGTACCCGCACCTCGAAGCCCCGGCCACCGGGGCCGGGGCCCATCGCCGCCGTACCGCCGTGCGCCGCCGCCCGTTCCCGGATGCCGACCAGTCCGTGGCCACCGGAGCCCGCCCGCGGGCCCCGCCCGTCGTCCGTCACGGTCACGCGCAACGCGCCTTCCTCATGGGCCAGTCGGATGTCGACCGTATGGGCCTGGGCGTGCTTCACCACGTTCGTCAGGGCCTCCTGGACGATCCGGTAGGCGCTCGCGCCGGTCGCGGCGGGCAGGGAACGCACCCCGCCCTCCGTCGCGTAGGTGACCGCGAGACCGCCGGCCCGGACCCGCTCCACCAGCTCGGGAACGCCCGCGAGATCGGGCTGCGGCTCCCGGGGGGCCGGTTCGCCGCTCGCCGGCCCCTCGCGCAGCACCCCGAGCATCTGCCGCAGTTGGGCCATCGCGTCGCGGCCCGTCGCCGAGATCGCCTCGAAGGCGGCCTCGGCGCGCTCCGGGGCCGCCCGTACCGCCACCGGTCCCGCCTCCGCCTGCACGACCATCAGGCTTACGGCGTGCGACAGGATGTCGTGCATCTCCCGTGCGATCCGGGCCCGTTCGCGGGTGGCGGCCCGCTCGGCCTCGATCCGGTGCTCCCGCTGCCGGGCCTCCTGGAGTCGACCGAAGACGTACGCGGCACCGAAGACGAAGAGGGAGAAGGTCAGTTCACGCGCCGACTGCGTGTTGAGCCAGACCGAGGCCGGCACCGCGACCACCAGCAGCGCCGCCGTCACGAGTCGCTTCCACGGCGGGGAGAGCACGGCGATCGTGTAGACGCTGACGAGCCCGGTGTACGGCAGCGGCTGCCCCGGTCCCTCCAGGGCCAGCTTGTACAGCGTGCTCGCCGCCAGGATCGCGAGCAGGACGGCGAGCGGCGCGCGCCGCCGCCAGACCAGCGGCAGCACGGTGAGCGTCGTCAGCCCGTACGCCGGCCAGGTCGCCGGCTCCAGCTCGGCCGGGCGCGGCACCACGAAGGGCATCGTCATCGCCGCCTGCACGAGGAGCGCGATCCCGATGTCCACCGCCGACGGGTTCGCCGCGGCCCAGCTCAGCGCCCGCTCGCGCCCGTTCCTCACGACTCCGGGCACGTCCCCCCGTATGTCCATTACGGCTTGCGGCCCACCGCGCCGAACTGCGCCACCTCGGCCGCCCCTTCGGCACGCCACCGCGCGCAGGAGACGATGCCGGGCTCCAGCAGGTCGAGCCCCTCCAGGAAGGAGGTGAACTCGGCCCGGTCGCGGGCGGTGATCGGCGGGGTCGCGTTCTCGTTCCAGAACGCCATGGCGGCCTTGTTGCCCTCGCCGCCGAGCTCCGGCTCCAGCGTCGGGTGGGTCAGGACGAGGTAGCTGCCGGAGGGGACGGCGTCCATCAGGGTCCGGACGATCTTCCGGGCCTCGTCCGTGTCCAGGACGAAGTTGAGGATGCCGAGCATCAGCACCGCGACCGGGCGCGAGAAGTCGAGCGTCGTGCCGGCGGCGGCGAGGATCTTCTCGGGGTCCCGCGCGTCCGCGTCCACGTACTCGGTGACGCCGTCCGGCGCGCTCGTCAGGAGTGCGCGGGCGTGGGTGAGGACGATCGGGTCGTTGTCGACGTAGACGATCCGGGCGTCGGCGGCGGCCCGCTGGGCCACCTCGTGGGTGTTGTCGGCGGTCGGCAGGCCCGTACCGATGTCCAGGAACTGGCGCACGCCCGCGTCGGCGGCCAGATGGGTCACCGCCCGGCCGAGGAACGCCCGGTCGGCGCGCGCGACCTCGCCGATGCTCGGGTAGAAGGCGGTGACCTGGTCGCCGACCGCGCGGTCCACCGGGTAGTTGTCCTTGCCGCGCAGCCAGTAGTTCCACACCCGGGCGTTGTGGGCGATGTCGGTGCGGATCCGGTCGGTCATGCGCGAGCCTTTCGCAGGGCGGCGGCGAGTGTGTCGACCCGGTTCGTGGTGATCGAGTCGACTCCGTTGGCGATCAGCCTACGCATGGTGCGGGCGGTGTCGGCCGTCCAGGCCGAGACGAGCAGTCCGTCCCGGTGGACGCGCTCGGTCAGCTCGGGACTCACCAGGCCGAAGCGGTAGTTGAGCCACTTCGGCCTGACCGCGTCGAGGAGCACCCGCCGGGGCGGGGCGAGCGTGGTCCAGGTCAGGGCGATCTCGGCGGACGGGTCGGCGGCCCGTACCTGGAGCATCGCCACGGACCCGGCGCAGTAGTACACCCGCTCCCCGGCCCCGCACTCGCGGACCGTGCCGACGATCGTGCGGACCGAGTCCTCGTTCCCGCCGGGCAGGTCCAGCATCAGCCGGTGCGCGCCGGCGGTGAGCAGCGCCTCGCGGAGGGTCGGGACGCCGTCGTACGTCAGCTCGCGCAGCTGCTCGTACGAGAGCCGGGACAGGGGCCGGTCATGGCCCCACAGCCGCTTGAGGGTGTCGTCGTGGAGGAGGACGGGCACCCCGTCCCTCGTGAGCCGGACGTCGATCTCGACCGCGTCCGCCCCCCGCTCGATCGCCGAGGCGATCGAGGGGAGCGTGTTCTCACGGACGCGGTACGGGTCGCCGCGATGACCTACGACAGTGACAGGGCGCATGGCCCCATTCTCACCGTCGTCAGCGCGCCAGCCAGCCGTCCGTGTACGTGTCGATCTCGGCGGCGATCCGGGCCTTGCCGGCCGCGTCGAGGAAGGACGCCTCCACCGCGTTCTTGGCGAGGGCGGCGACACCGCGCTCGTCGAGGCCGAGGAGCCGGGCGGCCACCGCGTACTCGGTGTTGAGATCCGTGCCGAACATCGGCGGGTCGTCGCTGTTGACGGTGACGAGGACCCCGGCGTCCACCATCTGCCGGATCGGGTGCTCGTCCAGGGTGGCGACGGCCCGCGTGGCGATGTTGGAGGTCGGGCAGACCTCCAGGGCGATGCGGTGCTCGGCCAGGTGGGCGAGGAGCGCCGGGTCCCGGACCGAGCTGGTGCCGTGGCCGATGCGCTCGGCGCCCAGCTCGTTGATCGCGTCCCAGACGGTCTCCGGGCCGGTCGTCTCGCCCGCGTGCGGGACGGAGTGCAGACCGGCGGCGCGCGCCAGGTCGAAGTACGGCTTGAACTGCGGACGCGGGACCCCCACCTCGGGGCCGCCGAGACCGAAGGAGACCAGGCCCTCGGGGCGGATCCCGTCGGTCGTGGCGAGCCGCGCGGTCTCCTCGGCGGAGACGAGGCCGGCCTCGCCGGGGATGTCGAAGCACCAGCGCAGGATCGTGCCGAACTCGGACTCCGCCGCCTTGCGGGCGTCCTCGATCGCCGCCATGAAGGCGCGCTCGTCGATGCCCCGGCGGGTGGAGGAGTACGGCGTGATGGTCAGCTCGGCGTACCGGATGTTCTGCCGGGCCATGTCCCTGGCGATCTCGAAGGTCAGCAGCCGGACGTCCTCCGGGGTGCGGACCAGGTCGACGACCGACAGGTAGACGTCGATGAAGTGCGCGAAGTCCGTGAACGTGAAGTAGTCGCTGAGGGCCTCCGGGTCCGTGGGGACCTTGGAGTCCGGGTGCCGGGCGGCGAGCTCGGCGACGATCCGCGGCGAGGCGGAGCCGACGTGGTGGACGTGCAGCTCGGCCTTGGGGAGGCCGGCGATGAAGGGATGGAGGTCGGTCATCGGATCATCGTAGGCCGGACGGTTCCCCCTCAGGGGTGAGGTCGTAGCATGGCGTGACCACGATGGGGGAGGCCCATGTCTGACAACCGAGACCAGCCGCAGGGCGGGTACGACCCGGCGGACCCGTGGGCTCCGCCGAACCGCGACGGCGTGGAGCTGAGCAAGCCCGTGACGCCGCCGGTGCACGACCAGCAGACCGTCACGTCCATGCCGGCCGCGACCGGCCCCGGCGGCGAGGTTCCGCCGCCCCCGGTCGCCCCCGGCGGCCCGGCGGCCACGCCCGGCTACGGATACCCGACGGCCACGCCGCCCGCCGGCACCTACGGATACCCGACGGCCGCGCCCGGCGCGTACGGCTACCCGACGGCCCCGACCCCGCCGGTCACCGCGGGGTACGGCTATCCCGGACACGGCCAGCCCGGCTGGCAGCCGCCGCAGAACAACAACGGCATGGGTACGGCGTCGATGGTGCTGGGCATCCTCGCCGTCGCGCTCTCGTTCTGCTCCTACGGCATCCTCGGCCTGATCCTGGGCGGGGTCGCGCTGCCCCTCGGCATCGCGGGCCGCAAGAGGCACCTGCGGGGCGAGGCGAACAACCGGGGACAGGCCGTGGCCGGCATCACGCTCGGTTCCATCGGCATCGCCCTCGGGCTCGCGGGCATCGCCCTCATCATCTTCATCGCCACGAACGCGGACGAGTGGAGCGACAGCACGGACGACCCCTGGTCGCCGAGCCAGACCTTCGGCGTCGCCGCTCGCTGAGCGGCACGTCACGGGCCCCGCACCCCTCACAGGGGTGCGGGGCCCGCCGCGTTCACCCGCTCCGCAGCCGGTCCCGCGCCTCCATCAGGGCGAAGCCCAGCAGGTTCAGGCCGCGCCAGCGGGCCGGGTCGTGGGCGTGCGGGTCGTCGGCGGCGAGGCCGATGCCCCAGATGCGGTCCACCGGGCTGGCCTCCACCAGGACGCGGGTGCCCGTGCCGAGGAGGTACGCGCGCAGGGCCTCGTTCGAGGAGAACTTGTGGACGCCGCCCTCGACGACGATCCCGAAGCGCTCCCGCTCCCACACCGCCTCGTCGAAGTCGCGCACCAGCCGGCCCGCCTTCTTGGCCTCCGCCGGGGTACGGGCGGTCAGCGCGGCCCGCTCGGCCTCCACGTCCCCGAAGAGGCGGGCCTTGGCTGTCATCATCCAGTGCTCGGCCGTCGCGTATCGCACCCCGTCGACCACGAAGGGTGCGGGCCACCACTGGCTCAGGCAGCTCGCCGAGAGGCGCCCGTCGGGGTGCGGGCGATGGCCCCAGAACAGCAGCCACTTCACACGGTCACCCCCGTTGACCTGCTGTGTCAGCTCGTCGATCTTGTTCATACACGCGAGTCTGGCATCCGCCACGGACACTCCGTACGGAGATTTTCCGGCGCCCTCGACATATGGTCGACCGATTCCGTTGCGTAACCAAAAGGCAACAACGGAATCCCTTGTTGGGGAGGCATCCCCATGTCAGGATCGGCACTCAATTCGAGCTGGGACAACGGAGAGCGTCATGGGCAACCGCTTCCAGGTGACGGACCGCTTCGCGGACGGCGCACAGTACATCGGCGGACGGCTCCGGGCCGGAACCTCCGATCGAGAACACACGATCATCAACCCGGCGACCGGTGAGGGCATCTACACCTACCGGCTCGCCTCCGTCGCCGACGTGGACGAGGCCGTCGCCGCCGCCAAGGCCGCCTTCCCCGGCTGGTCGGGCGCCACCCCGGGAGAGCGTTCCGACGCCCTCCACCGCTTCGCCGGCGTCCTCGCCGACTGGGCCGAGGACATCGCGACGGTCGAGTCGCTCCAGGCGGGCAAGCCGCTCCGGCTCACCACCGAGTTCGACGTACCGGGCACGATCGACAACACCGCCTTCTTCGCGGGCGCCGCCCGCCACCTCCAGGGCCAGGCCGCCGCCGAGTACAGCGGCGACCACACCTCGTACATCCGGCGCGAGGCGCTCGGCGTCATCGGCTCCATCGCCCCCTGGAACTACCCGCTCCAGATGGCGGCCTGGAAGATCCTCCCGGCGATCGCCGCCGGCAACACGATCGTCCTGAAGCCCGCCGAGATCACCCCGCTGACCTCGCTGATGTTCGCGCAGGCGGCCACCGAGGCCGGCATCCCCGACGGCGTCATCAACATCGTCAGCGGCTCCGGCCGGGTCGTCGGCGAGCACCTCGTCGGTCACCCCGACGTCGTCATGACCTCCTTCACCGGCTCCACCCCGGTCGGCAAGCGCGTCGCCGAGGTCGCCACCTCCACCGTGAAGCGGCTCCACCTGGAGCTCGGCGGCAAGGCCCCCTTCGTCGTCTTCGACGACGCCGACCTGGAGGCCGCCGCCAACGGCGCCGTCGCCGCCTCCCTCATCAACACCGGCCAGGACTGCACCGCCGCCACGCGCGCGTACGTCCAGCGCCCGCTCTTCGACGCCTTCGTCGCCCGGGTCGCCGAGCTGATGGAGTCGGTCCGCGTCGGTGACCCCTTCGCGGCCACCACCGACCTCGGACCGCTGGTCAGCCACGCCCAGCGCGACAGCGTCGCCGGCTTCGTCGAGCGCGCCCGCGGCTACGCCACCGTCGTCGCCGGCGGCGAGATCCCGGGGGGTGACCTGAAGGACGGTGCGTACTATCGTCCGACTCTGATCACCGGCGCCGCGCAGGACAGCGAGGTCGTGCAGTCGGAGATCTTCGGACCGGTCCTGGTGGCCCTGCCCTTCGACAGCGACGACGAGGGCATCCGGCTCGCCAACGACACCCCGTACGGCCTCGCCGCCTCGGCCTGGAGCCGCGACGTCTTCCGGGCGAACCGCGCCACGCGGGAGCTCCGGGCGGGCTGCGTCTGGGTCAACGACCACATCCCGATCATCAGCGAGATGCCGCACGGCGGCACCAAGGCCTCGGGATACGGAAAGGACATGTCGGTGTACTCCTTCGAGGAGTACACGCAGGTCAAGCACGTGATGTTCGACAACACCGCGGTCGCCGCGAAGGACTGGCACCGCACGATCTTCGGGGACCGATAGTCACCATCTGCGGCTACCGCCGCGTGGCCACTCCCGCCTGACCAGCGGCGAAACCCTCCCGAAAGGGCACAGCGCATGGAGCAGTACGAGCCCGAAAGCCTCTCCGCCGCACAGCTCGCGGCGGTACAGCGCAGTCTGACGAGCGGCCGGGGCGCCCTCAGCCGCCGTTCGATGCTGCGCGCGGGTGGCGTCGGCGCGCTCACGATCGGCGGTCTCGCCGGCCTGAGCGCCTGCGGCATCCCGCCGGCCAAGCGGGAGGGACAGGGTCCCGCCTCCACCGACGTCTCGGCCAAGGAGAAGAGCCTCGCCTTCTCCAACTGGACCGAGTACATGGACATCAGCGAGGACGAGAAGTCCCGTCCGACGCTGACGGCGTTCACGAAGCGCACCGGGATCAAGGTCAAGTACACCGAGGACATCAACGACAACGTCGAGTTCTTCGGCAAGATCAAGCCGCAGCTCGCGGCCGGTCAGGACACCGGCCGCGACCTGATCTGCGTCACCGACTGGCTCGCCGCCCGGATGATCCGGCTCGGCTGGGTGCAGAAGCTCGACCCGGCGAACCTGCCCAACGCCTACGCGAACCTCTCCGCCCAGTTCCGGCGCCCCGACTGGGACCCGGGCCGGTCCTACTCGTACCCGTGGACGGGCATCTCCACGGTCATCGCGTACAACTCCAAGGCCACCGGCGGCAAGAAGGTCGAATCGGTCTCCCAGCTCCTGGACGATCCCTCCCTCAAGGGCCGGGTCGGCTTCCTCACCGAGATGCGCGACACCGTCGGCATGACGCTGCTCGACATGGGCAAGGACCCGGGCGACTTCACCGACGCCGAGTACGACCAGGCGATCGGCCGGCTCCAGAAGGCCGTCGACAAGAAGCAGATCCGTCGCTTCACCGGCAACGACTACACCTCCGACCTGGACAAGGGCGACCTGGCGGCCTGCCTCGCCTGGGCCGGTGACGTCATCCAGCTCCAGGCGGACAACCCGGACATCAAGTTCGCCATCCCGTCCGCCGGATACATCACCTCCAGCGACAACCTGCTCGTCCCCGCCCAGGCCCGGCACAAGACCAACGCCGAGAAGCTCATCGACTACTACTACGAGCTTCCCGTCGCCGCGCAGCTCGCCGCGTACATCAACTACGTCTGCCCCGTCGACGGGGTGAAGGACGAGCTCGCCAAGATCGACCCCGAGCTCGCGAACAACACGCTGATCCTCCCGGACAAGGCCATGGCCAAGAAGTCGCGCGCCTTCCGCTCGCTCACCAGCGCGGAGGAGACGGCGTACGAGGAGAAGTTCGCCAAGCTCATCGGCGCCTGAGCCCGACGTCGTCCACCTCTCTCACTCCCCTGGGACAGCAACCCATGACTGACAAGAACACCGGCGGCGACGTCCGTCTCACCGGGATCAGCAAGACGTACGGCTCCTTCACCGCCGTCCACCCGCTCGACCTGACCGTCCCGCAGGGCTCCTTCTTCGCCCTCCTCGGCGCCTCCGGCTGCGGCAAGACCACCACGCTGCGCATGATCGCCGGCCTGGAGGACCCGAGCACCGGCACCGTCTTCCTCGGCGACAAGGACGTCACGGACCTCCCGCCGTACAAGCGGCCGGTCAACACCGTCTTCCAGTCCTACGCGCTCTTCCCGCACATGGACATCACCGAGAACATCGCCTTCGGTCTGCGCCGCCGCGGCATCAAGTCCGTGAAGAAGCAGGTCGACGACATGCTGGAGCTCGTCCAGCTCGGCGACAAGGCCCACCACAAGCCGCACCAGCTCTCCGGCGGCCAGCAGCAGCGCGTCGCCGTGGCCCGCGCGCTCATCAACCACCCGCAGGTCCTCCTCCTCGACGAGCCGCTCGGCGCGCTCGACCTCAAGCTGCGCCGCCAGATGCAGCTGGAGCTCAAGCGGATCCAGACCGAGGTCGGCATCACCTTCGTGCACGTCACCCACGACCAGGAGGAGGCCATGACCATGGCCGACCAGGTCGCGGTGATGAACGGCGGCCGTGTCGAGCAGCTCGGCGCCCCCGCCGACCTGTACGAGAACCCGCAGACCACCTTCGTCGCCAACTTCCTCGGCACCTCCAACCTCATCGAGGCCGAGGTCCTGGAGACGGGCTCCACCAACGCAGACGTGCTGGTCACGGCCGGTGGCGGCAAGCTCCGGGTCCCCGGCGACCGCTGTACCTCCGCCGTCCGCCAGGGCGGCAAGGTGCTCGTCGGCGTCCGCCCCGAGAAGATCTCGCTCGCGCACGCCGACGACGCGGGCTCGATCGCCGACGGCCGCAACCGGGTCACCGGCCGGATCGTCGCCTCCTCCTTCATCGGTGTCTCCACCCAGTACGTGGTGAACAGCCCGGCGGGCGCGGAGCTCCAGGTGTACGAGCAGAACATCGAAAGGGACGCGCGACTCCGCCCCGGTGCCGAGGTCGTCCTGCACTGGAACCCGGCGCACACCTTCGGGCTCGACGCGGCGCAGGACATCGACGCCGGTGTGGAGACGGTGGAGGACGCCGGATGAGCACTCCCACTCTCCCGAAGGAGGCTGCGGCGCCGGTCGAGGAACCGGTTCTGCGCAAGCCCTCCGCCCGCAAGCGGCTCGTCCCCTACTGGCTGCTGCTGCCCGGCATCATCTGGCTGCTCGTCTTCTTCGCGCTGCCGCTGGTCTACCAGGCGTCGACCTCGGTCCAGACCGGCTCCCTGGAGCAGGGCTTCCAGGTCACCTGGCACTTCCAGACGTACTGGGACGCCTTCACCGAGTACTGGCCGCAGCTCGTCCGCTCCCTGCTGTACGCCGGGACCGCGACGCTCCTGTGCCTGCTGCTCGGCTACCCGCTGGCGTACCTGATCGCCTTCAAGGCCGGCCGCTGGCGCAACCTGATCCTGGTCCTCGTCATCGCCCCGTTCTTCACCAGCTTCCTCATCCGGACGCTCGCGTGGAAGACGATCCTGGCCGACGACAGCGTCGTCGTCGACGTGCTGAACGCGCTGCACGTCCTCGACGTGACCAGCTGGCTCGGCTGGACCGAGGGCGAGCGCGTCCTCGCCACCCCGATGGCCGTGGTCTGCGGTCTGACGTACAACTTCCTGCCGTTCATGATCCTTCCCCTCTACACCTCCCTGGAGCGGATCGACGGCCGACTGCACGAGGCCGCGCAGGACCTGTACGCCTCCCCGTCGACCACCTTCCGCAAGGTGACCTTCCCGCTGTCGATGCCCGGCGTCGTCTCCGGCACCCTGCTCACCTTCATCCCGGCCGCCGGCGACTACGTCAACGCCGAACTGCTCGGCTCGACCGACACCAAGATGATCGGCAACGTCATCCAGTCGCAGTTCCTGCGGGTCCTCGACTACCCGACGGCCGCCGCTCTCTCCTTCATCCTCATGGCGATCGTGCTCGTCATGGTCACCGTCTACATCCGCAAGGCCGGAACGGAGGACCTGGTCTGATGCGTTGGATCCGTCGGAACCTCGTCGTCATCGCGGGCCTGCTCACGCTCGCGTACATGCTCCTGCCGAACATCGTCGTGATGGTGTTCTCGTTCAACAAGCCGAACGGGCGCTTCAACTACTCCTGGCAGCGGTTCTCCCTGGACGCCTGGAAGGACCCCTGCGGCGTCGCCGACATGTGCGAGTCGCTCTCGCTCTCGCTCCAGCTCGCCGCCTGGGCGACCGTGGGCGCCGTCGTCCTCGGCACGATGATCGCCTTCGCGCTGGTCCGCTACCGCTTCCGGGCGCGCGGCGCGATCAACTCGCTCATCTTCCTGCCGATGGCGATGCCCGAGGTCGTGATGGCCGCCTCGCTGCTCACGCTCTTCCTCAACATGGGGATCGAGCTGGGCTTCTGGACGGTCCTGATCGCCCACATCATGTTCTGTCTGTCGTTCGTCGTGACGGCGGTCAAGGCGCGGGTCATGTCCATGGACCCGCGTCTGGAGGAGGCCGCGCGCGACCTCTACGCGGGCCCCACGCAGACCTTCCTGCGCGTGACCCTGCCGATCGCCGCGCCCGGTATCGCAGCCGGCGCGCTGCTCGCCTTCGCGCTCTCGTTCGACGACTTCATCATCACCAACTTCAACGCGGGCTCCACCGTCACCTTCCCCATGTTCGTCTGGGGCTCGGCGCAGCGTGGAACCCCCGTTCAGATCAACGTCATCGGCACCGCGATGTTCGTCCTCGCGGTACTGATGGTGGTGGCCGGTCAAATCATCACGAACCGGCGCAAGAAAACAGCAACAGCCTGAGCAATAGGCAGCTCAGGCACTGAAGGAGTTGGAAACCATGGCCCCAGTTGCCATGCGTCTCGCTGCACAATCTCTCTCCGACGCCCAGCCCGTCCCCTTCTGGCTGGAAGATCCCGGCAAGCCCGGAGCCCTGCCCGCCCTCACCGGCACCGAGAAGTGCGATCTCCTCGTCGTCGGCGGTGGCTACAGCGGACTGTGGACCGCGCTCCTCGCCAAGGAGCGCGACCCCTCCCGGGATGTCGTACTGATCGAAGGCCGCGAGGTGGGCTGGGCCGCCTCGGGCCGCAACGGAGGCTTCTGCGCCGCCTCCCTCACCCACGGCTTCGGCAACGGGCTCGCCCGCTGGCCGGGCGAGCTGCCGAAGCTGGAGGAGCTCGGCGAGCGCAACCTCGACTCCATCGAGGAGGCGGTCGCCCGCTACTCCCTGGACTGCGACTTCGAGCGCACCGGCGAGATCGACGTGGCCACCGAGCCGTACCAGGTCGAGGAACTGACCGAGATCTACGAGGAGATCGACCGGCTCGGTCTCGCGGACGGCCTCGAACTCCTCGACCGGGACGCCGTCCGGGCCGAGGTCGACTCGCCGACCTTCCTCGGCGGCCTCTGGGACCGCCGCGGCGTGGCCATGCTCAACCCGGCCAAGCTGGCCTGGGGCCTCAAGCGGGCCTGTCTCGACCTGGGCGTCCGGATCTTCGAGAACACCCCCGGCCTCGAACTGGTCTCCGTCGGCGCCGGCATGGGCGTGCGCACCCCGTACGGCCGGGTCCTCGCCGGCCGGGTCGCGCTCGGCACCAACGTCTTCCCTTCGCTGGTCAAGCGGGTCCGCCCGTACACCGTCCCGGTGTACGACTACGCCCTCATGACCGAGCCGCTCAGCCCCGAGCAGCTCGCCTCCGTCGGCTGGAAGAACCGGCAGGGTCTCGGCGACTCCGCCAACCAGTTCCACTACTTCCGGATCACCGCCGACAACCGCATCCTGTGGGGCGGCTACGACGCGATCTACCCCTTCGGCGGCAAGCTCGACGCCGAGATGGACCACCGCCCGGAGACCTACCTCAAGCTCGCCGAGCACTTCTTCCGCTGCTTCCCGCAGCTGGAGGGCCTGCGCTTCAGCCACGCCTGGGGCGGCGCGATCGACACCTGCTCGCGCTTCTCGGCCTTCTTCGGTACGGCACACAAGGGCAAGGTCGCGTACGCGGCCGGGTTCACCGGCCTCGGTGTCGGCGCCACCCGCTTCGGCGGCGACGTCATGCTCGACCTGCTCTCGGGGGAGCGCACCGAGCGCACCGACCTTGACATGGTCCGCTCCAAGCCGCTGCCGTTCCCGCCGGAGCCGATCGCCTGGGCCGGCATCGGCATCACCAAGTGGTCGATGGCCCGCGCCGACGAGCACGGCGGCCGGCGGAACCTGTGGCTGAAGACGATGGACAAGCTGGGTCTGGGCTTCGACAGCTAGGCGGTGGATTCACGCGGCGGGGTCACGGTGTCTTCCGTGGCCCCGCCGCGCCGTTCCCGCCCGCCGCGGCCAGCTCGCCCTCGCCCTCCGTGTCGACGTGCGGCAGGATCCTGTCCAGCCAGCGCGGGGTCCACCAGGCCCACTTCCCGAGCAGGGTCATCACCGCGGGCACGAGCAGCAGCCGCGCGACCGTCGCGTCGATGAGCACGCTCGCGGCCAGACCGAGCCCCATCATCTTCACCACGATGCTGTCGTTGAGGATGAAGGCCGCGAAGACGCTCACCATGATGAGCGCCGCGCAGGTGATGACGCGCGCGGTGATCTCCAGGGCGTGCGCCACGCTCGCCTTCGCGTCGCCGGTGCGCAGCCACGCCTCGTGGACCCGGGACAGCAGGAAGATCTCGTAGTCCATGCTCAGGCCGAAGACGATGGCGAACATCATCATCGGTACGTAGCTCTCGATGGGGACGTCGCCGGAGACTCCGAGCGCCGGGCCGCCCCATCCCCACTGGAAGACGGCGACGACGACGCCGTACGAGGCGGCGATGGACAGCAGGTTGAGCACCGCCGCCTTGAGGGCCACGAGCGGGCCGCGGAAGACGACCAGGATGACGAGGAACGCCAGCGCGACGACGACGGCGATGATGAGCAGCAGCCGGCTGGAGACGATGTCGAGGAAGTCCACCTGCGCGGCGGTGGTGCCGGTGACGTACGTGGCGGCGGTGGTGCCGTCGACGGCCTGCGGCAGGACGTCGTCGGCCAGGTGGTTGGTCAGGGAGGTCGTGGCCTCGTCCTGCGGGGCGGCGACCGAGTAGGCCGTGGCGATCAGGACGTCGCCGTCCGAGGTCGGGGTGAGCGGGGTGATCAGGAGGGCGTCGGGGACCCCGGTGAGTGCCTTCTGGGCCTGGCTCGCCAGGGCGGAGCGGTCGGCCGCGGCGACCGAGGTCTGGTCGATCACCAGCGTCAGCGGCCCGTTGGAGCCGGGTCCGAAGGCCGTGGACATCAGGTCGAACGCGCGCCGGTCGGTGAAGGACTCCGGGTCCGCGCCGTCGCCGATGTGGCCGAGCTGGATGGAGAACAGGGGGATGGCGAGCACCGCGAGGACGACGACGCCCGCGGTCAGGAACGACCAGGGGCGGCGCTCCACACGCAAGGCGTAGCGGTGCCAGGTGCCGTGCGCCTCGCCGGTCGACTCCTCGCTCCCGCCGGTCGACGGCTCGGTCTCGGCGACCGGGGTGCGCAGGTGCAGCCGGTCGATGTGGCGGCCGATGAGCCCGAGCATCGCCGGAACGAGCGTGAGGGCTCCGGCGACGGCGGTGACCACGGTGGAGGTCGCGGCCAGGCCGAGCAGTCCGATGAAGCTCAGTCCGGAGACCCACAGTCCGCCGAGGGCGATGACGACGGTGCAGCCCGAGACGAGGACGGCCCGCCCGCTGGTCGCGGTGGCGAGGCCCGCCGCCGTGACCGGATCCCGGCCGTTCATCAGCAGCTGTCGGTGCCGGGTGATCAGGAAGAGCGCGTAGTCGATGCCGACGCCGATGCCGATCATCGTGGCCAGGGTGGGGGAGACGGTCGCGAAGGTCCACACCGAGGCGAGGAGCCCGAGCACCGCGAGGCCGCAGACGGCCGCCACCAGGGCGGTGACCAGGGGAAGCACGGCGGCGATCAGGCTGCCGAAGCCGATGATCAGGACGATGATCGCGACACCGAACCCGATCGCCTCGCTGGTCCGGTCATCGGCCTCGGGCCGGGCCAGTTCACCCAGCGAACCGCCGTACTCGACCTGGACCCCGGCGGCGCGCAGGGGTTCCACGGCGCTGTCGACCCCGGTCAGGTAGTCGTCGCCGAGGGTGCCGGGCTGGACGTCGAAGCGGACGGTGATGTAGCCGGTCTTCCCGTCGGTGGACAGCGGGCCGACGTTGGGGGTTCCCGCGGGAGGGGCGGGCGGCGGGGTGCCGGGCGCGGGCAGCGGGCTCGTGGCGTTCAGGACGTGCGGGAGCTTCTTCAGCGAGTCCACGGCGGTCGAGACCTGGTCGCCGACGTCCGTGAGCGGTTTGGCGCCGTCGTGCAGCACCACCTGGGCGCTGTAGCCGCCGGCGGCGGGCTCGTGCGCACGCAGCACGTCGAGCCCCTCCTGGGACTGGGTGCCCGGCAGCGAGTAGTTGTCGGAGTACTCGCCGCCGTACGCGTGGTTCAGCCCCACCAGGGCGCCCAGGGCCACGACCCAGGCGACCAGCACGACGACGAAGTGGCGGGCCGACCACTCGCCCATCCGCCGGAGCAGGCCCTTGCCGGAGCGTCGACCGCCCTGACCGGCACCGCCTGGTGCGGTACCACCGGATGGCTGGGGCAACGGCATGCGTACTCCCGTGGCGAGGGCGGTGTGTCCGGGTATGGGCGGAGGCTCATACGAACACGCGGGGGCGGGCGAGCCGGGGAGGCCGCCGATCAGGCCCCCCGGCATCCACCCGATCGGGCGCGCCCGAGGGACGCCGGTGCGCCGGCTGTATCCCCCTGGCGCGACCACCCGCTCGCCGTGTGACGCAGGTCACTCGTGATCGGTGGTCCGAACCCGCGTAATGATCGCCGCCGAGCCCGCTCTCCCCTGTGTGGACAACGCGTCCGCGCAGAGAAGGGAGGCCGGAGGCCATGACTGGTTCGGGGGCGGCCAAGACCGCGGTGGAGTGGCTGGCATCGGTGGCGCCGGATCCCGACGCCTGCAGGTGGGAGTGGGAGCGCAACCCTCACGGGGTCGCGCTGCTGCCCGCCGGCAGGCGCTGGGACGTGCTGATCCTGCCGGGGGAGCTCGGCTATCCCACCCTCGACGTGCTGACCCGTCTGGTGGACCGGCCGGGTCCCGTCCTCGCCGACTTCGGCGACGCCCGGGTCGGCTTCTTCGTCCCGCCGGGCACCGCGGCCCGCTGGCTCGGCACCGGCGTGCGCGGTGCGGGCTCCGGCACCTGGATCGTCGTCCCGTACCCGGGGCGGGCGACCGGCGGGGTCCGCTGGCTGGTGGCGCCGGACGGGGTGGGCACGCTCAACGACACCTCGCTCCTGGAGCTCGCCATGCATGAGGCGGCGGGCCAACTGGCCAGGGGAGAAGGGGGATCGGCCGGGGATTGACGGGCGGGCGGCAGGGGGACGGCAGGGGGACGGCAGGGGTCCCGTGCGCGACAGAGGTCTTGACCACTTGATTGGTCTGGACCATGCTGTGGCGCGCTCCACCTCGATTCCCCCACCCCCGGAGGCAGTTGTGGACCGCACCAGACCCCTCACCCTGCTGTTGGCGAGCGCCCTCGCCGCCGGCGGGCTCATGGCGCTCACCCCTGCGGCGGCCCAGGCCGCCGACGCCGAACTCGCCCGCAACGGCGGCTTCGAGGCCGGCCTCGACGGCTGGAGCTGCACGGCGGGCAGTGGCGCCGTCATCTCGTCACCCGTGCACGGCGGGACGAAGGCGCTCCAGGCAACCCCGGCCGGCAGCGACAACGCCAAGTGCTCCCAGACCGTCACCGTCAAACCCAACTCCTCGTACGAACTGAGCGGTTGGGTGCGCGGCAGCTACGTCTACCTCGGTGCCGCCGGTACCGGCACCACCGACGTCTCGACCTGGACGTCGTCGGCCTCCGACTGGCAGCGCCTCTCGACCCGGTTCACGACGGGCGCCTCGACCACCTCGGTCACGATCTACACCCACGGCTGGTACGGCACCCCCGCCTACCAGGCCGACGACCTCTCCCTCTTCGGCCCCGGCGGCGACCCCGTCCAGATCCCGGCCGCCCCCGCCGGGCTCTCCGCGGGCTCGCCGACCTCCACCACCGTGCCGCTGACCTGGACCGCGGTCTCCGGTGCCACCTCGTACCACGTCTACCGGGGCACCACGAAGATCCAGACGGTCACCGGCACCTCGGCCACCGCGACCGGGCTGACGGCCTCCACCCCGTACACCTTCCAGGTCACCGCGGTGAACAGCGCGGGCGAGTCCCCGAAGTCCGCGACCGTGACCGCCACGACGACCAGCGGCGGCGGGGGCGGCAACCCCGGCCTGCCCGCGCACGCCCTCGTCGGCTACCTGCACGCCAGCTTCGCCAACGGCTCCGGCTACACCCGCATGGCCGATGTCCCCGACTCCTGGGACGTCATCAACCTCGCCTTCGGCGAACCGACCTCGGTGACCTCCGGCGACATCCGCTTCAGCCTCTGCCCCGCCACCGAATGCCCCAACGTCGAATCCGTCGCGGACTTCAAGGCGGCGATCAAGGCCAAGCAGGCCGCGGGCAAGAAGGTCCTCATCTCCATCGGCGGCCAGAACGGCCAGGTCCAGCTCGCCACCACCGCCGCCCGCGACACCTTCGTCACGTCCGTCTCGAAGATCATCGACGAGTACGGCCTCGACGGCCTCGACATCGACTTCGAGGGCCACTCCCTCTCGCTGCAGACCGGTGACACCGACTTCCGCAGTCCGACGAGCCCGGTCATCGTCCACCTGATCCAGGCGGTCAAGACCCTCAAGGCCAAGTACGGCTCGGGCTTCGTCCTGACGATGGCCCCCGAGACCTTCTTCGTCCAGCTCGGCTACCAGTACTACGGCTCCGGCCCCTGGGGCGGCCAGGACCCGCGCGCGGGCGCCTACCTCCCGGTCATCCACGCCCTGCGCGACGACCTCACCCTGCTGCACGTCCAGGACTACAACTCGGGCTCCATCATGGGCCTGGACAACCAGTACCACTCGATGGGCGGCGCCGACTTCCACATCGCCATGACCGACATGCTGCTCACCGGCTTCCCGGTCGCCGGCAACACGGAACGCTTCTTCCCGGCGCTCCGCCCCGAGCAGGTCGCCATCGGCCTCCCGGCCTCCACCCAGGCGGGCAACGGCCACACGGCCCCCGCCGAGGTGAACAAGGCCCTCGACTGCCTCACGAAGAAGACCGGCTGCGGCACCTACCAGACCCACGGCACCTGGCCGACGCTGCGCGGCCTGATGACCTGGTCGATCAACTGGGACCGCTACAACCAGTGGCAGTTCTCGCAGAACTTCGACGCGTACACGTGGAGCTGACCGCCAGGATCAGCACGCCCAGGCAGAGGCTGGCCAGCACGTCCAGCGGCCAGTGAAAGCCCCGTAGGACAAGACCGGTCCCCGTCACCGCCGTCAGCACGGCGGCGACGGGGATCAGCCGGTTCGAGACGAGGAAGGCCGCGCCGAAGTAGGCGACCATCGCGGTGGCCGTGTGGCCCGAGGGGTAGTAGCCGTGAGCCCAGGGTTCCAGGGGGCCCGGGCGGGCCGTCCACTCCTTCAGCGGAATCACGAGGAGCGGTACGAGGGCCATGGCGAGCCCCGCGTACAGCGCGGCGATTCGGCGGCCGCGCCACACCGCGTACGCCATCGCGCAGCCGAGGACCGGAAGGGCGACCGTCATGTTGCCGAGGTCGGAGGCGAGCTCGCTCAGGGAGCGGGGGACCGTGTCCACCAGGGAGCGGGAGACCCGCTCGTCGAGCCTGGCCAAGGGGCCGTGGACGAGCACCTGCCAGGTCACGACGGCGAGGGCGACGAGCGCCGAGAAGAGAGCCGGCCGCCCTGGAACAGGGGGGGTGGTTCCAGGGCGGCCGAGGGGATCGGGCTGCCGCGCGCCCCGGGGGGTGTGGGGCGGGCGGCCATCCGATCGGTGAGGAGTCCCGGAGCACGAGGCTCCAGCGGGGTGCGCCGAGGCGCGGTGTGGACGGGGCTGGGGAGGCTCCGCCCGGGGTGTTTCTCTCATCTGCAGAAACCGTACGCCAGAGAAGAGGGGGCCGACAGCGGGAAGGGCATCCCGCCATCGGCCCCCCACAGAGTCTTCACACCGTGTGTGAGAACCGGACCCGTCGAGCACCGCTCGACGGGTCCGGGCGTGTCGGGCCCACCCGGGCCCGGACGGCTCAGATCTGGGCGAACGCGCCCTCGATGACGTCGAGGCCCTCGTTCAGGAGGTCCTCGCCGATGACCAGCGGCGGCAGGAAACGCAGCACGTTGCCGTAGGTGCCACAGGTCAGGACCAGCACACCCTCGGCGTGGCAGGCCTTCGCCAGGCCGGCCGCGGCCTCCGCGAACGGCTCCTTGGTCGCCGGGTCCTTCACCAGCTCGATGGCGATCATGGCGCCGCGGCCACGGATGTCGCCGATGATCGGGAACTTCTCCTGCATGGCGGTGAGGCGGGCCTTCATGACCTCCTCGATGCGCTTCGCCTTGCCGTTGAGGTCCAGCTCCTTCATCGTCTCGATGGAGCCGAGCGCACCGGCGCAGGCCACCGGGTTGCCACCGTAGGTGCCGCCCAGACCGCCGCCGTGGACGGAGTCCATGATCTCGGCGCGGCCGGTGACGGCGGCGAGCGGCAGACCGCCCGCGATGCCCTTGGCGGTGGTGATGAGGTCCGGGACGATGCCCTCGTCCTCACACGCGAACCACTGGCCCGTGCGGCAGAAGCCGGACTGGATCTCGTCGGCGACGAAGACGATGCCGTTGTCGTTGGCGAACTTCACGATCGCCGGCAGGAAGCCCTTGGCCGGCTCGATGAAGCCACCCTCGCCGAGGACCGGCTCGATGATGATCGCGGCGACGTTGTCGGCGCCGATCTGCTTGCTGATCTGGTCGATCGCCTGGGCGGCGGCCTCGGGACCGCAGTTCTCGGCGCCGGTCAGCCAGCGGTAGCCGTAGGCCACCGGCACGCGGTAGACCTCGGGGGCGAACGGACCGAAGCCCTGCTTGTACGGCATGTTCTTCGACGTCAGCGCCATCGTGAGGTTCGTACGGCCGTGGTAGCCGTGGTCGAAGACCACGACGGCCTGGCGCTTGGTGTACGAGCGGGCGATCTTCACCGCGTTCTCGACGGCCTCGGCGCCCGAGTTGAACAGCGCGGACTTCTTGGCGTGGTCGCCCGGGGTCAGCTCGGCGAGCGCCTCGCAGACCTCCACGTAGCCCTCGTACGGCGTCACCATGAAGCAGGTGTGCGTGAAGTCCTGGAGCTGCGCGGAGGCGCGGCGCACGACGGCCTCGGCGGAGGCGCCGACGGAGGTCACGGCGATGCCGGAGCCGAAGTCGATCAGACGGTTGCCGTCGACGTCCTCGATGATGCCGCCGCCGGCCCGCTTGGTGAAGACGGGCAGCGTGGAGCCCACGCCACCGGCGACCGTGTCGAGACGGCGGGCCTGAAGCTCCAGCGACTTCGGACCGGGGATGGTGGTGACGACGCGCCGCTCCTGCGGGACAGCGTTCATGCGGGGCTCCTGGGGGTGTTCTGGACGCACTTGCGGGTTTCCTCCGCAGGCTAGGTGCGGGGGAGGGGGTGTGGCATGCGCCGATCGGGAGTGATCGCGGGTGTGTCGTTGTCCGGGATGGACATGGCGGCTCCGATTCCCCACCCAAGGGTGAGCGGTTACGCCGGTCGGCGGCGATCGCCCGTACGGGTGGGCGAAACCCCTCCGGGGCGCTCCCGGCCCACTAGATTGACGAGGGCACAGACGCGGCGACCTGGCTGGTCAGGGGGCAGGGGTAGATGGAGACCGACGGCACGTACGAGTCACGCGACACCAGGGGAGGCGCGGTACCACGGCCGGCGGTGCCGCCACCCGGCTCCGCGCCGGTGGTTCCCCCGGCGTCGGCTTCTCATGCGGCGGCCTTCGTTCCGCCGCCGGGTCGTGTCCCCGCGGCTGCACCGCCACACCCGGGGGCCATTCCTCCGCCGCCCGGCCACGCGCCCGGTCGGATCGCCGTCGCCGACTGGCTGCGCATCCCCCGGCCGGTTGCCGAGCCCGGGGTGTGGCGCCTCGGACACCGGCCCCGCCCCGCGGAGGAACCCGAGGAGGTGCCCGCCCGCCGGCTCTTCACCGGCGCCGTGATCGCCCTGCTCAGCGGCTGGCTTCTGTGGTCGCTGCTCTGGAACGGATACCTCGGCCGCTACTGGCTCTGGCCTCTGCTCGTCCTCACCCCGGACTCCTGGCGCACCGATGCCGACACCTGGGGAATGGCCATCTACACCTATTACGCGATCGTCGGTGGAGGCTTCCTCGTCTTCTTCGCCCGCATCGGCCACGTACCGGACATCTGGCGCCGCTACACCCGTAAGAAGGACGCGCCCGTCCCGCCGCCCCCGCCCGGCGCCGACCCCGCAGACTGGCCCGAGATCCGGGAGGCCGGGCTCGCCGACACCGCGCAGACCCTCGCCGAGGCCATTCGGCAGGGGCTCCTCGGGGACGTGGACTATGCCCGGCTCCGGCGCGCCTGGCACGGCGTGCGGACGCGCCCCGATCGACTGCCCGCCTTCACCGAGGCCGTGCGGACCCGAGGCGCCGCCGCCTGCGGTCATCCCTCCGGCAAGCGCGATCTGCCGATCCGTACCGCCACCCACGACCTCGCCACCGGGCAGGTCCTCATCGGCACGGCTGCCGACCACCCCCGCAATCCTTACGCGCGGCGCACCACCGGTGTCGCCCTGGAACAGGGCGTGCTCGGGACCTCGCTGCTGGCCGTCGGGCCCGCCGGGTCGGGGAAGACCACGCGGCTGATCCGGCCTGTCGTCGAGTCCCTCTGCCTCCAGGCCCTCGCCAACCGTGCCGCCGTCGTCGCCGTCACCGCCCACGGTGCCTCGCTCGGAGCTGACGAGGCCTTCGACGTCGTCGTCTCCGTCGGCCGAGCCGAATCCACCCACGACCTCGACCTGTACGGCGGCACCGACGACCCCGACGAGGCCGCCCGGATCCTCGCGGAGGCGCTTGTCGGCGACCTCGTGGCCGACAGCCGCAGGGCCGCCACCGCGCTCGCCCAGCTCATCGGCCCGTTCCGGGCCGTGTACGGCCGCTTCCCCGCCGTCCCCGAGCTGCGCGAACTCCTCTCGGGCACCCCCGCCGCCCTCGATGCCCTCCGCGCGGCCGTCGCCGCCGACCCGGCCCAGATCCGCGAACTCGACGCCCGGCAGCGCCAGGCCGAGCGCGGCGATGACATCGGCGTACTGCTCGCCGAGAGGATCGCCTTCCTCGACCGGCCCGCCTTCGCCGCCTTCTTCGCCACGGACCCGGACGCGCGGCCGCAGTTCTCCCTCCGGGCCCTCGAACACCCCCTCCGGGTCCGCGTCGATCTCCCTGAGCGTGGCCACGCGGAAGCCTCACGGATCGTCTCCCGGCTGCTCCTCTCCCAGTTCACGGAGGCCGCCCTCGGCCGCCGAGACCGCTCCCTCTTCGCCTGCCTGGTCCTCGACGACGCCACGCACACCGTCACCGGCGAGGCGCTCCGCGCCGTCCAGCGGCTCCGCTCCGCGCACGCCGGCGTCGTCCTCGCCTTGCGCAGTCTGGAGGACGTGCCCGAGGCACTGCGCGGACCGTTGCTCGGCGCGGTCGGCTGCCGGATGGCCTTCGCCGGACTCGCGCCCTGGGACGGTGGACGGTTCGCCGATACTTGGGGCACCGAATGGGTCCAGACGAGGGACGTCACCAACCGGCAGATCATCTCCGATGAGCCCCTTACCAAGGCCCTTCACGCGATGCGGCGGATCGTGACCGGCAAGGCGACCACCGCGGAGGCCGTCACCGTCCGGGAAGTGGAGCGGCAGCGGTGGTCGGCCTCCGACCTCGCCCACGCCGTCCCACCCGGCCACGCGGTCCTCTCCCTCACCCATGTGCGCGGCGAGCACACGCCACCGCTCCTCGTCGAGCTCGGCAGCTGAGCAGGCACCTTTCGGCCCTGGCACAATCGGGGGCGCCGCTCGGCTGAGCGGCGCCCCCTCGCTCAAAGGTCCGACGGTCCCCAATGCCGCCCACCCTCGCCTCGCTCGTGCAGCACTCCGCCCTCAAGCTGATCGTCCGCGCGGGTGAGGACCGCCTCGACACCCCCGTCCGCTGGGCCCACGTCAGCGAGCTGGCCGACCCGGTCCCGTACATGGAGGGTGGCGAGCTCCTGCTCACCACCGCGCTCACGCTGGACGCCGAGGACCTGGAGGCGATGCGCCGCTACGTGCGGCGGCTGCTCGGTGCGGGTGTCGTCGGGCTCGGCTTCGCCGTGGGCGTCAACTACGAGGAGATCCCGCGGGCCCTGCTCGACGCGGCGCGCGAGGAGCATCTGCCGCTCCTCGAAGTGCCGCGCAGGACCCCCTTCCTGGCGATCAGCAAGGCGGTCTCGGCGGCCATCTCCGCCGACCAGTACCGGGCCGTCACGGCCGGCTTCGAGGCCCAGCGCGAGCTGACCCGGGCCGCGCTCGCCGAGGGCCCGGAGGCGGTCGTCGCCCGGCTCGCCGCACACGTCGACGGCTGGGCCGCGCTGTACGACACCTCCGGCACGGTCGTCGCCGTCTCGCCCGAGTGGGCGGCCCGCCGGGCCGCCCGGCTCACCTCCGACGTGGAGCGGCTGCGCGACCGGCCCGCCCCCGCGAGCGCCGTGGTGGGTGGTACGGACGACCGCGTCGAACTCCAGTCGCTCGGGTCCGGGCGGCGGGTGCGCGGCGCGCTCGCGGTCGGCACCGGCGCCCCGCTGGGCACCGCCGAGCGGTACGCCGTCCACTCGGCGATCGCCCTGCTCACCCTCACCACGGAACGTTCCCGCTCGCTCCAGGCCGCCGAGCACCGCCTCGGCGTGGCCGTCCTGCGCATGATGCTCGCGGGCCATGCCGACCACGCCCGCGCGGTCGCCGGCGACGTCTACGGAGGCCTGCTCGACTCCCCCTTCCGGCTGATCGTCGCGGAGCCCGCCGGGAGCGGGCCGGCCGGGGAGGCCCCGCTGCCGGTCCTCGCCGAGACCCTGGAGACGGCCGCGGCCCGGGCGGGCGAGGCGGTGCTCACGGTCCCGGAGAGCGAGGGGCGGCTCGTCGTCCTCGCCGGGGACGGGGGCGCCGTCGCCGCCGCCTGCCACGCGTACGCGAACCGGGAGGCGGAGGAGACCGGGTTCGTCCTCGGGCTCTCCGCCCCGGCCGGCCCTGTTACCGCGGCGGGTGCGTACAAGCAGGCGGAACAGGCCCTCGCCGTGGCCCGGCGGCGCGGCCGCGCGCTCGTCGAGCACGAGGAGCTGGCCGCCGGCTCGGTCCTGCCGCTCCTCGCCGACGACGCCGTCCGCGCCTTCGCCGACGGGATGCTCCGCGCCCTGAGGGAGCACGACGCGACGGGCCGCGGCGACCTGGTCGCCTCCCTGCGCGCCTGGCTCTCCCGGCACGGTCAGTGGGACGCGGCGGCGGCGGACCTGGGCGTCCACCGGCACACCCTGCGCTACCGGATGCGGCGCGTGGAGGAGATCCTGGGCCGCTCGCTCGACGACGCGGACGTCCGGATGGAGCTGTGGCTGGCTTTGAAGGCGACGGGGCAGGACGGGGAGTAGGGGAGTAAGGGGAGGAGCGCGGGGCCTACCGGGCCCACCGGCTGTACGGGCCTAACAGGCCCACCGCGCCCAAGCCCCCGGGCCCACCGGCCGTACGGGCCTAACAGACCCAAGCCCCCGCGCCCACCAGCCCCCGGCCCACCCCCTACTCGCCCGAACCCTCGTTCCCTCCCTGCCCCACGCTCCGCCGCCGGCCGTCGCGCACCGCCTCGCCGCCCAGCAGGGTCACGGTGGCCACCGCGCGGACCCAGCGCGGGCCGCCCCGCGCCGCCCACACGACGCAGACGCACCCTCCGACGGCGAGCACCAGTACGCCGATCAGGATCATCAGGATCATGTCTTCCCCCATTCGCTGTCGCGGTCGGGGTCATCCTGTCACCAGCCCGACCGAGAGCCCTTTGCCCTGCTCCCGCCGTCCGGATCCTGGTATTCCTGCCCGAAAACGGGCAGATTCCTTGATCGTCGCGCCCCGGACTCCCTACTCTCCTGTACATGACACGATCCGCCGCCGGTCCGGCCCCCGAGTCCCACCAGGCCGCCCCCGAACCCCGTACCGCCGCTCCGGCCGCCCCCGCCCGCCGGATCACCGGCGCCGTCTGGGCGGCCCTCGGCATCGTGTACGTCGTGTGGGGGTCGACCTACCTCGGTATCCGGATCGTCGTCGAGACGGTGCCGCCCTTCCTCTCCAGCGGCGCCCGCTTCGTCACCGCCGGCCTGCTCCTCGCCGCGATCATCGCCTGGCGGCAGGGCCCCGCCGCCCTCAAGGTGACCCGCCGGCAGCTCGCCTCGGCCGTCCTCGTCGGCCTGCTCCTCATCCTCGGCGGCAACGGCCTCGTCGTCCTCGCCGAGACCTCCATCCCCTCCGGCCTCGCCGCCCTCCTCATCGCCGTCGTCCCCGCCTGGGTCGTCCTCCTGCGCGCCGCCGCCGGGGAGCGCCCCGGCCTCGGTGCCGTCGGCGGCGTCCTGCTGGGCCTCGCCGGTCTCGGCGTCCTCACCCTCCCCGGCCTGAGCGGCGAGGTGAAGATCGGCGGCGTCCTGCTCGTCGTCGTCGCGACCCTCTTGTGGTCCGTCGGCTCCTTCTCCTCCGCCCGGCTCCCGATGCCGTCCAACCCGTTCACGGCGAGCGCGTACGAGATGGTCGCGGGCGGCCTCGGTGGGCTCGCGCTCGGCCTGTTCCGGGGCGAGCACCACGGCCTCGACCTCGGCGCGATCTCCGGCCGTTCATGGGTGGCCCTCGCCTACCTGATCCTCTTCGGCTCGCTGCTCGCCTTCACGGCCTACGCCTGGCTCCTCCAGGCCGCCCCGCTCTCGCTCGTCGCCACGTACGCGTACGTCAACCCGGTCGTCGCCGTCCTCCTCGGTGCCCTCGTCCTCGACGAGGCCCTGACCTGGCCCATCGCCCTGGGTGGCGCGATCGTCGTCGGCGGTGTCTGCCTCATCGTCTCGACCGAGCGGCGCGGGTGACCGACGGCCCACCCGCACCGAGCGCCCCGGGGCACCCGCGGAGCTCTTCGGCCGAAGCGGACAGGCCCGCCACCCCCACTACTCCATACCGGACAAGCCCACGCCCGCCGTCCCGGCCCTAACGTGTCACGAGAGCAATCGCTCGCTCCCCGAAACGGAAAGGGCCGGGACGCAATGACGACCACCCACGCCTTCTGGCTCGCCGGCCGCGAGGCCACCGGCGACACCACCTTCGACGTCACGAACTCGTACGACGGACGTCTGGTCGGCAAGGTCAGCGTGCCCACCGAGGCCCAGGTCGAGGAGGCCGTCGCCGCCGCGCACGCCGTCGTCGACGAGTTCGCCGCGACCCCGGCGCACGTCCGCGCCGCCGCCCTGGACCACGTGTCGAAGCGGCTCGCCGAGCGCACGGAGGAGATCGCCCTGCTGATCTCCGCCGAGAACGGCAAGCCCATCAAGTGGGCCCGCGGCGAGGTCGGCCGTGCCGTCTCCGTCTTCCGTTTCGCCGCCGAGGAGGCCCGCCGCTGGAACGCCGGCGAGGCCCAGCGCCTGGACACCGAGGCCGGCGGCGCGGGCCGCCTCGCCCTCACCCGCCGTATCCCCAAGGGCGTCGTCCTCGGCATCGCGCCGTTCAACTTCCCGCTGAACCTCAGCGCCCACAAGGTCGCCCCGGCCATCGCCGTCGGCGCCCCGATCATCCTCAAGCCGGCCCCGTCGACCCCGATCTCCTCCCTGATCCTGGGCGAGATCCTGGCCGAGACCGAGCTGCCGGCCGGCTCCTGGTCGATCCTGACCGTGCCGAACGACCGCATGCCCGCCCTCGTCAAGGACGAGCGCCTCCCGGTCATCTCCTTCACCGGCTCGGACAAGGTCGGCTACGCCATCCAGGAGTCGGTGCCGCACAAGCACTGCACCCTGGAGCTCGGCGGCAACGCCGCGGCCGTCGTCCTCCCCGACTGGTCCTCCGAGGCCGACCTGGACTGGGCGGCGAGCCGTATCGCCACCTTCTCCAACTACCAGGGCGGCCAGTCCTGCATCTCCGTCCAGCGCGTGATCGTGGACTCCTCCGTCCACGACCGCCTGCTGCCGAAGATCGTCGCCGCCGTCGAGGCCCAGGTCACCGGTGACCCGTCCGACGCCGCCACCGACGTCGGCCCGCTGGTCGACGAGGCCGCCGCCCAGCGCGTCGAGGCCTGGGTCGACGAGGCCGTCGCGGCCGGCGCGAAGCTCCTCACCGGCGGCAAGCGCGAGGGTGCCACCTACGCCCCGACCGTCCTCACCGACCTTCCGGAGGGCGTCACCCTGGCCCGCGCCGAGGTCTTCGGCCCGGTCCTGACGATCGCCAAGGTCGACGGCGAGGCCGAGGCGTTCGCCGCGGTCAACGACTCCGACTTCGGCCTCCAGGCGGGTGTCTTCACCCACGACCTGCAGACCGCCTTCCGCGCCCACCGCGCGCTCGAGGTCGGCGGCGTGATCGTCGGCGACGTCCCGTCCTACCGCGCCGACCAGATGCCGTACGGCGGCGCCAAGCGCTCCGGCGTCGGCCGCGAGGGCGTCAAGTTCGCGATGGACGACTACACGTACGAGCGCGTCCTGGTCCTGACGGGCCTGGCGCTGTAGTTCGTACGCGACGAGGCCAGACGGCCCGAGCCCACTGTGCGGGGGCTCGGGCCGTCTTCCGTTCTCCGCGGGGCGCCTCTCCGTGAGGCCCCACCGTGGGGCAACCCCTTCCGCCGGGCGCCCCTCCGTCAGGCGACGGGAGCGTCGACGAGGCGGACGACCTCGGCGGGCTTCGCTCGGAAGGCCTTGTTCGTGGCGTCGGCGGCGGCCATGTGCGGGGCGACGTCGTGCGCGGCGAGCGCCTCGGCCGAGGCCCAGCGCTCGATCAGGGCGAAGCGGTCGGGGTCGTCCGCCACCCGGTGGAGGTCGTACTGCAGGCAGCCGTCCTCCGCCCGTACGAGCGGTGCGAGCGCCTCGAAGGCGGCGACCTGTTCCGAGCCCCTGCCGGGCAGTGCGGTGATGAGGACGATGAGCTTGATCGGCTGCGACATGCCGGGGACCTTACGCGGCACCCTCCCCACCGGCGGGCCCGTCTCACCAGGAGGACGAGGGAGCGCGAGGGCCAGCGGGGGAGAGCAAGGGGGAACGAGGGAGAACGAGGGCCAGCGGGGGAGAGCAAGGGGGAACAAGGGGGGAACGAGGGAGAACGAGGGAGAACCTCCCGCACACGCCCCCGCCGCCTTTCCGAACCCGCGGATATCGGGTACGACGGACACAGAACCCCCAGCCCCGACGAGCGGCGAGGTGAGCATGTCCGCACCCACCCAGCGGCCCAAGGTCACCGAGCGCGAGGCCCGGCAGACCGCCGAGGCCGCGCGCGAGCAGGACTGGCACAAGCCGAGCTTCGCCAAGGAACTCTTCCTCGGCCGGTTCCGCCTGGACCTCGTCCACCCCCACCCGCTCCCCGCCGACGAGGACGTCCGGCGCGGGGAGGCGTTCCTCGCGACCCTCCGCGCCTTCTGCGAGACCCGGATCGACGGCGCCCGCATCGAGCGCGAGGCCCGCATCCCGGACGAGACGATCACCGGGCTCAAGGAGATCGGCGCGCTCGGCATGAAGATCGACCCGGCGTACGGCGGTCTCGGTCTCACCCAGCTGTACTACAACCGCGCCCTGGCCCTCGTCGGCTCCGCGAGCCCCGCCGTGGGCGCCCTGCTCTCCGCGCACCAGTCGATCGGCGTACCGCAGCCACTGAAGCTCTTCGGCACCCAGGAGCAGAAGGACGCCTTCCTGCCCCGCCTCGCCCGAACGGACCTCTCCGCCTTCCTCCTCACCGAGCCCGACGTCGGCTCCGACCCGGCCCGCCTCGCCACCAGCGCCGTACCCGAGGACGACACGTACGTCCTCGACGGCGTGAAGCTGTGGACCACCAACGGGGTCGTCGCCGACCTGCTGGTCGTCATGGCCCGCGTCCCCGTGTCCGAGGGCCACCCCGGCGGCATCACCGCCTTCGTCGTCGAGGCCGACTCGCCCGGCATCACCGTCGAACACCGCAACGCCTTCATGGGGCTGCGCGGCCTGGAGAACGGCGTCACCCGCTTCCACCGTGTCCGCGTCCCGGCCGGAAACCGCATCGGCCCCGAGGGCAGCGGCCTCAAGATCGCCCTCACCACCCTCAACACCGGCCGGCTCTCGCTCCCGGCGGTGTGCGCGGGCGCCGGCAAGTGGTGCCTGAGGATCGCCCGCGAGTGGTCGGGCGTCCGCGAGCAGTGGGGCAGGCCCGTCGCCCGCCACGAGGCCGTCGGCACCAAGATCTCCTTCATCGCGGCCACCACCTTCGCCCTGGAGGCCGTCGTCGACCTCGCCTCCCAGCTGGCCGACGAGGACCGCAACGACATCCGCATCGAGGCCGCCCTCGCCAAGCTGTACGCCTCCGAGATGGCCTGGCTGATCGCCGACGAACTGGTCCAGATCCGGGGCGGCCGCGGCTACGAGACCGCCGACTCCCTGGCCGCCCGAGGGGAGCGGGCGGTCCCCGCCGAGCAGATCCTGCGCGACCTGCGGATCAACCGGATCTTCGAGGGCTCGACCGAGATCATGCACCTGCTGATCGCCCGCGAGGCCGTCGACGCCCACCTCTCCGTCGCCGGCGACCTCATCGACCCGGACACCTCCCTCGCCGACAAGGCGAAGGCCGGCGTCCGGGCCGGCGGCTTCTACGCCCGCTGGCTCCCCGGACTCGTCGCCGGTCCGGGGCAGCTGCCCGGGGCGTACGGGGAGTTCGGCGCCCTCGCGGGTCACCTCCGGTACGTCGAGCGGACCTCCCGCAAGCTCGCCCGCTCGACGTTCTACGCGATGTCCCGCTGGCAGGGCCGCATGGAGCTCAAGCAGGCCTTCCTCGGGCGGATCGTCGACATCGGCGCGGAGCTCTTCGCGATGAGCGCCGTCTGCGTACGGGCCGAACTCCTCCGCACCACGGGCGACCACGGCCGGGAGGCGTACGAGCTCGCGGACGCCTTCTGCCGCCAGGCCCGGCTGCGGATCGAGGAGCTCTTCGGCCGCCTCTGGTCCAACACGGACGACCTCGACCGGCGGATCGTCGACGGCGTCCTCGACGGCCGGTACGCGTGGCTGGAGGCGGGCATCGTCGACCCCGGCGACGACGGCCCGTGGATCGCGGACGCCACGCCGGGGCCGTCGACCGAGGAGAACGTCCACCGCAGGATCCCCTGAGGCAGCCGCCAGCCGCCAGCCGCCAGCCGCCAGCCGCCAGCCGCCAGCCGCCCGCTCGCTGACCGCCCGCCGTGCTCCCGCTGACCGTCCGCCGCCCTCCCGTCGACCGTTCGCCCCCGTTCCGCCATGCGGAACGCGGGGCCGCCCGCCCCGCCCACACGGCAGGATGACGCCCGTGACCGTCATCGACATCCCCGGCTCCAAGTCCGTCACCGCCCGCGCGCTCTTCCTCGCCGCCGCGGCCGAGGGCACCACCACCCTTCTGCGGCCGCTCGTCTCCGACGACACCGAGGGTTTCGCCGAAGGCCTCACCGCCCTCGGCTACGCGGTCCGCCGCGAGCCCGACGCCTGGCACATCGAGGGCCGCCCCGCCGGTCCCGGCGCCGAGACCGCCGAGGTCTACTGCCGCGACGGCGCCACCACCGCCCGCTTCCTGCCCACCCTGGTCGCCGCCGGCCACGGCACGTACCGCTTCGACGCCTCCGCCCAGATGCGACGGCGCCCCCTCGGCCCGCTCAGCACCGCCCTGCGCACCCTCGGCGTCGACCTGCGCCACGAGGAGCACGAGGGCCACCACCCCCTCACCGTCGCCGCCGCCGGCGTCAAGGGCGGGGCGCTCACCCTCGACGCCGGGCAGTCCTCCCAGTACCTGACGGCCCTGCTCATGCTGGGCCCGCTCACCTCCGACGGCCTCGACATCACCGTCACGGACCTGGTCTCGGAGCCGTACGTCGAGATCACCCTCGCGATGATGCGGGCCTTCGGCGCCGACGTACGCCAGGAGGGCCGTACGTACCGGGTGGCCCCCACCGGCTACCGGGCGAGGACGTACGGCATCGAGCCCGACGCCTCCACCGCCAGCTACTTCTTCGCCGCGGCCGCCCTCGAACCGGGCCGCTCCGTCACCGTCCCCGGCCTCGGCACCGGCGCGCTCCAGGGCGACCTGGCCTTCGTCGACGTACTGCGCCGCATGGGCGCCGACGTCGAGATCACCGACACCGGGACGACCGTCCGCTCCACCGGAAGCCTGCGCGGACTCACCGTCAACATGCGGGACATCTCCGACACCATGCCGACCCTCGCCGCGATCGCGCCCTTCGCCGACGGCCCCGTCCGCATCGAGGACGTCGCCAACACCCGGGTCAAGGAGTGCGACCGCCTCGACGCCTGCGCCGAGAACCTGCGCCGCCTCGGCATCACCGTCCGCACCGGCCCCGACTGGATCGAGATCCACCCCGGCACGCCCACCGGCCCCGCCGAGATCGCCACCCACGGCGACCACCGGATCGTCATGTCCTTCGCCGTCACCGCCCTGCGCACCCCCGGGATCACCTTCGACGACCCCGGCTGTGTGAAGAAGACGTTCCCCGACTTCCACCGGGTCTTCGACACGTTTGTCCACACCCCGTGAAGTCCGCACAGCGTTTGCGGCGAGAATGGGGGGCATGAGCGACCGCCCCTCTCCTCTCGCCGATCCCCACATCGCCTTCGACGTCTCCGAAGGACGCCGGGACATCGTCGTCCTCGGCTCGACCGGGTCCATCGGCACGCAGGCCATCGACCTGGTGCTGCGCAACCCCGACCGCTTCCGGGTCACCGCCCTGGCCGCCTCCGGCGGGCGGGTCGGACTGCTCGCCGAGCAGGCGCACCTGCTCAAGGTCGCCGCGGTCGCGGTCGCCCGCGAGGAGGTGCTGCCCGAGCTGCGCGAGGCGCTGACGGCGCTGTACGGCTCCGAGCCCCTGCCCGAGCTCCTGGCGGGCCCGGACGCGGCCACGCAGCTCGCGGCCTCCCCCTGCCACACCGTCCTCAACGGCATCACGGGCTCCATCGGCCTCGCGCCCACGCTCGCCGCCCTCGAAGCCGGCCGCACCCTGGCCCTCGCCAACAAGGAGTCGCTGATCGTCGGCGGCCCGCTGGTCAAGGCGCTGGCGAAGCCGGGCCAGATCATCCCGGTCGACTCCGAGCACGCGGCCCTCTTCCAGGCGCTCGCCGCCGGCACCCGCGCCGACGTCCGCAAGCTGATCGTCACCGCCTCCGGCGGCCCGTTCCGCGGCCGTACGCGCGCGGAACTGGCCCATGTGACCCGCGAGGACGCGCTCGCCCACCCGACCTGGGCCATGGGCCCGGTGATCACGGTGAACAGCGCGACCCTGGTGAACAAGGGCCTGGAGGTCATCGAGGCGCATCTGCTCTACGACATCCCCTTCGACCGCATCGAGGTCGTCGTGCACCCCCAGTCGTACGTCCACTCGATGGTCGAGTTCACGGACGGCTCCACGCTCGCCCAGGCGACCCCGCCGGACATGGGCGGCCCGATCGCCATCGGCCTCGGCTGGCCCGAGCGCGTCCCGGACGCGGCCCCCGCCTTCGACTGGAGCAAGGCCTCCACCTGGGAGTTCTTCCCGCTCGACACCGAGGCCTTCCCGTCGGTCGGGCTGGCCCGGCACGTGGGCGACCTGGGCGGTACGGCACCCGCCGTCTTCAACGCGGCGAACGAGGAGTGCGTCGAGGCGTTCCTCGCCGGAAGGCTGCCGTTCAACGGAATCATGGATACGGTCACAGCGGTCGTCGCGGAGCACGGCGTTCCCGGTACGGGAACCTCTCTCACCGTCCCGGACGTCCTCGAAGCGGAGACCTGGGCGAGGGCCCGGGCCCGAGAGCTCGCAGCGAAGGCAACAGCGGAGGCCCGCGCATGACCGAAATGCTCCTGTACGCCCTGGGCATCGTGCTGTTCGCGCTGGGACTGCTCGTCTCCATCGCATGGCACGAGCTGGGCCACCTCTCCACGGCCAAGCTCTTCGGCATCCGCGTGCCGCAGTACATGGTCGGCTTCGGCCCCACGATCTGGTCGAAGAAGCGCGGCGAGACCGAGTACGGCATCAAGGCCATCCCGGCCGGCGGCTACATCCGCATGATCGGCATGTTCCCGCCGGGCGCGGACGGCAAGATCGAGGCCCGCTCGACCTCGCCCTGGCGCTCCATGATCGAGGACGCCCGCGAGGCCTCGTACGAGGAACTCCAGCCCGGAGACGAGACCCGGCTCTTCTACACGCGCAAGCCGTGGAAGCGCGTGATCGTGATGTTCGCGGGACCGTTCATGAACCTGGTCCTGGCCCTCGCGCTGTTCTTCGGCTCGATGATGACGCTGGGCATCGCGGGCCAGACGACCGAGGTCGCCGGGGTCCAGAAGTGCGTCATCAAGCAGAGCGAGAAGCGCGAGAAGTGTGCGACGGGCGACCCCGTCTCCCCGGCCTTCAAGGCCGGCCTGAAGGACGGCGACAAGATCGTCGCCTTCAACGGCACGCCGGTGAACGACTGGGACGCGCTCTCCGACCGCATCCGGGAGACCGTCGGCCCCGCGACGATCACGGTCGAGCGGGCCGGACAGCGCGTCGAGCTGCACCCCACGCTCGTCTCCAACAAGGTCCCGAAGAAGGACGAGGACGGCGAGGTCGTCCAGCCCCTGACGTACATCGACGCCGGCTACCTCGGCTTCGCCTCCAAGTCCGAGGTCGCGCCCCTCACCTTCGGCGAGACCACCGAACGCATGACCGACCGCCTGGAGGGCAGCGTCCACTCGGTCATCGCCCTCCCGGGCAAGATCCCCGGCCTCTGGGACGCCACCTTCGGCGACGGCGAGCGCGCCGACGACTCGCCGGTGGGCGTGGTCGGAGCCGCCCGGATCACCGGCGAACTCATGAACATCGAGGCGCCGCCGACGACGATCCTCGTGATGTTCATGGACCTTCTGGTCATGTTCAACGTCTCGTTGTTCCTGTTCAACATGCTTCCGCTGCTGCCGCTCGACGGCGGCCACATCGCGGGCGCCCTCTGGGAGTCCGTACGCCGCCACACGGCCCGGATCTTCCGGCGCCCCGACCCGGGCCCGTTCGACGTGGCCAAGCTGATGCCCGCCGCCTACGTCGTGGCCGGCGTCTTCGTCTGCTTCACCCTGCTCGTCCTTGCCGCCGACATCGTCAACCCGGTGAGGATCACGTAACTCCCAGGGGGGCCGGACGCCACGGTGTCCGGCCTCCCGCTCCCGGGGCGGTAACCTCGGAGACCTGAGACCGCCGACGCACAACCTTGAGGTTGCACAGAAGATGACCGCGATTGCTCTCGGTATCCCGACCGTCCCCACCCGGCTCGCCGAGCGGCGCAAGAGCCGGCAGATCCAGGTCGGCAGCGTGGCCGTCGGCGGTGACGCCCCCGTCTCCGTGCAGTCGATGACGACGACCCGCACCTCCGACATCGGCGCCACGCTCCAGCAGATCGCCGAGCTGACCGCCTCCGGCTGCCAGATCGTGCGCGTGGCCTGCCCCACGCAGGACGACGCCGACGCGCTCGCCACGATCGCCCGGAAGTCGTCGATCCCGGTCATCGCCGACATCCACTTCCAGCCGAAGTACGTCTTCGCCGCGATCGACGCGGGCTGCGCGGCCGTCCGCGTCAACCCCGGCAACATCAAGCAGTTCGACGACAAGGTCAAGGAGATCGCCAAGGCGGCCGGCGACGCCGGCACCCCGATCCGCATCGGCGTCAACGCCGGCTCGCTGGACGCGCGGCTCCTGAAGAAGTACGGCAAGGCCACTCCCGAGGCACTCGTCGAGTCCGCCCTCTGGGAGGCCTCCCTCTTCGAGGAGCACGGCTTCCGCGACATCAAGATCTCGGTCAAGCACAACGACCCGGTCGTGATGGTCGAGGCCTACCGCCAGCTCGCCGCCCAGTCCGACTACCCGCTGCACCTCGGCGTCACCGAGGCGGGCCCGGCCTTCCAGGGCACCATCAAGTCGGCCGTCGCCTTCGGCGCCCTGCTCTCCCAGGGCATCGGCGACACCATCCGCGTCTCGCTCTCCGCGCCGCCGGTCGAGGAGATCAAGGTCGGCATCCAGATCCTGGAGTCGCTGAACCTGCGCCAGCGCCGTCTGGAGATCGTCTCCTGCCCGTCCTGCGGCCGCGCCCAGGTCGACGTCTACAAGCTCGCGGAGGAGGTCACCGCCGGCCTCGACGGCATGACCGTCCCGCTGCGCGTGGCCGTCATGGGCTGCGTCGTCAACGGCCCCGGCGAGGCCCGCGAGGCCGACCTCGGCGTCGCCTCCGGCAACGGCAAGGGCCAGATCTTCGTGAAGGGCGAGGTCATCAAGACCGTCCCCGAGTCGAAGATCGTCGAGACCCTCATCGAAGAGGCGCTCAAGATCGCCGAGCAGATGGAGAAGGACGGCGTCGCCAGCGGCGAGCCGACCGTCGCCATCGCCGGCTGACCCCCTCTTCACGGCTCGGTTCGCCTCCGGGGCGCTCCAGCCGGGCTCACGGCCCCGACCGTGCTCGCCTCCTTCGTTCCTCAGGAGGCTCCGCGCGCTCGGGCCGTTCCCCCGGCCGCGCCCCTTCGGCTCACTCGCCGGTCCGCGCGAGCCTTGTCAAGGCTCGGTGCGCGCAAGCCCCGTCACCCGCCCAGGGTGGCGGGGCTTCGCGCTGCCACAGGCGTGGCCCGCGACCGTCCAGGTAAAGTGCGGAGACCAGCAGATCCGTCCCGTGAGGCCCCCTCGTGTTGACACAGACGACCACCCGGGTCCTCGAACCCGCCGACCTCGGCGCCGCACTCGCCGTCCTGGAGAGCGCCCCCGTCGAGAACGCCTTCGTGACCGCCCGCGTCCAGGTCGCCGGACTCGACCCCTGGCGTCTCGGCGGCGAGATGTGGGGCTGGTACGCCGACGGCCGACTGCGCTCGCTCTGCTACTCCGGCGCGAACCTCGTCCCCCTCTGCGCCACCCCCGAAGCCGTCCGCGCCTTCGCCGACCGGGCCCGCAGGATCGGCCGCCGCTGCTCCTCGATCGTCGGCCCCGTCGAGCCCACCAGCCTGCTGTGGCAGCTCCTGGAGCCCAGCTGGGGCCCGGCGCGGGACGTCCGCGCCCGCCAGCCGCTGATGGTCGCCGAGGAGCCCTCCACGACGGTCGTGCCCGACCCGCTGGTCCGCCGCGTCCGCAAGAACGAGATGGACGCGATCATGCCCGCCTGCGTGGCCATGTTCACCGAGGAGGTCGGCGTCTCCCCGCTCGCCAACGACGGGGGACTGCTCTACCAGGCCCGGGTCGCCGAGCTCGTCGGCGCGGGCCGCTCCTTCGCCCGGATCGAGGACGGCAAGGTCGTCTTCAAGGCCGAGATCGGCGCCGCGACCCGCCAGGCCTGCCAGATCCAGGGCGTCTGGGTCGCCCCCGAGCACCGCGGCAAGGGCCTCTCGGAGACGGGCATGGCCGCCGTCCTCCAGTACGCGCTCGCCGACGTCGCACCTGTGGTCAGCCTGTACGTCAACGACTACAACACGCCCGCCAGGGCCTCGTACCGCCGTGTCGGCTTCCAGGAGACCGGCGCCTTCATGAGCGTGCTGTTCTAGGGGGTGTCTTGTCGGTCAGGCCGGGCTCGCGGCGTCTGGCACGGCACCTCGCCGCGTTGCCGAAACGCCTGAATAGCTCCGCTATCAAGGCGCTCCGGCGCCTTGCGATGCACTGCACCAGACGCCGCTCCCTGGTCCGGCCTGACCGACAAGACACCCCCTGAGGCCCCGGCCACTTGTAGGGTGCGCCGCATGGATGACGCAGAGGTCGTGATCGGGCCGGTCAATCTCGCCGCCCGGGTGGACGAGGCCCTCGCCGTACAGGCGGTCGCCTTCGGCCTGGACCAGGGCGAGGTCGCCGTACGCCGGCACATCGTGTTGCGCCACCTCATGAGCCCCGGCGCCCGCGCCTTCGGGGCGACCACGCCCGACGGACGGCTCGTCGGCTTCGTGTACGGGATGCCCAACGACCGGACCCACTGGTGGTCCACCGTCGTGGAGCCGTACCTGCGCGCCACCGGCACCGCGGACTGGCTCGACGACTCCTTCGTGATCACCGAGCTCCACGTCCACCCCGACTTCCAGGGGCGGGGCGTCGGCCGCGAGCTGATCACCACGATCACCGAGGGGGCCGCCGAGGAGCGCTCGATCCTCTCCGCGATCGACACCGACTCCCCGGCCCGCGGCCTCTACCGCGCCCTCGGCTACGACGACCTCGCCCGCCAGGTGCACTTCCCGAGCGCGGCCCGCCCGTACGCCGTGATGGGCGCGCCCCTGCCGCTCAAGCGCCGGAACTGATTTCTCCGACGCGGGCCCACCCGGCTAACCTCGGGCCATCACCGTCAGTCCCGGCAGGAGTACGAGAACCATGGCCAACGCACCGGTCCAGCGCATGTCCCAGTTGATGGCGAAGACGCTGCGCGACGACCCGGCGGACGCCGAGGTCCTCAGCCACAAGCTCCTCGTCCGAGCCGGCTACGTGCGCCGCACCGCCGCCGGCATCTGGAGCTGGCTGCCCCTCGGCAAGAAGGTCCTCACCAACGTCGAGCGCATCGTCCGCGAGGAGATGGACGCCATCGGCGCCCAGGAGGTCTCCCTGCCGGCGCTGCTGCCCCGCGAGCCCTACGAGGCCACCGGCCGCTGGGACGAGTACGGCGCCGAGCTCTTCCGCCTCCAGGACCGCAAGGGCGGCGACTACCTCCTGGGCCCGACCCACGAGGAGATCTTCACCCTCCTGGTGAAGGACCAGTGCTCGTCCTACAAGGACCTGCCGGTCATCCTGTACCAGATCCAGACCAAGTTCCGCGACGAGGCCCGTCCCCGCGCCGGCATCCTGCGCGGCCGCGAGTTCCTCATGAAGGACTCGTACTCCTTCGACACGGAGGACGAGGGCCTCGCCCAGTCCTACGCCCTGCACCGCCAGGCGTACCAGCGCGTCTTCGAGCGCCTCGGTCTCGACTACCGCATCGTCGCGGCCACCGCCGGCGCGATGGGCGGCTCGAAGTCCGAGGAGTTCCTCGCCCCGGCAGAGGCTGGCGAGGACACCTTCGCCGACTGCCCGAACTGCGACTTCGCGGCCAACACCGAGGCGGTCTCCTACGAGCTGCAGCCGGTCGACGGCTCGGCCGTCCCGGCCGCCGAGGAGATCCCCACCCCCGACACCCCGACCATCGAGACCCTCGCCGCCTCGCTCGGCGTGCCGGCCTCCGCCACGCTCAAGAACCTCCTGGTCAAGGTCGACGGCGAGATCGTCGCCGTGGGCGTGCCGGGCGACCGCGAGGTCGACCTGGGCAAGGTCGAGGAGCACTTCGCCCCGGCGACCGTCGAGATGGTCACCGAGGCCGACTTCGCCGAGCGCGCGGACCTGGTGCGCGGCTACGTCGGTCCGCAGGGCCTGGAGAAGGTGAAGTACGTCGCGGACCCGCGCGTGGCGCCGGGCACGTCGTGGATCACGGGCGCCAACAAGGACGGGATGCACGCGAAGAACGTCGTCGCGGGCCGTGACTTCGAGGTCGACGAGTACGTGGACGTCGTCGTCGTGGTCGAGGGCGACCCGTGCCCCAAGTGCGGCACCGGCCTGAAGCTGGACCGCGCCATCGAGATCGGCCACATCTTCCAGCTGGGTCGCAAGTACGCCGACGCCCTCAAGCTCGACGTCCTCGGCCAGAACGGCAAGCCGGTCCGCGTGACCATGGGCTCGTACGGCATCGGCGTCTCGCGCGCCGTGGCCGCGCTCGCCGAGCAGACCGCCGACGAGAAGGGCCTGTGCTGGTCCGCCGAGGTCGCCCCGGCCGACGTCCACGTCGTCGCCGCCGGCAAGGCCCTCCAGACCGAGCTGGCCCTGGAGGTCTCCGACAAGCTGGCCGCCGCGGGCCTCCGCGTCCTGGTCGACGACCGCGCGGGCGTCTCCCCGGGCGTCAAGTTCACCGACGCGGAGCTCATCGGCGTCCCGAAGATCCTGGTCGCGGGCCGCCGCTCCGGCGAGGGCGTCGTGGAGCTGAAGGACCGCCTCACGGGCGAGCGCGAGGAGCTCACGGTCGACGAGGCGATCGCCCGCCTCACGGCCTGACGACGCACCGGAGGGGCCGGGCCGCACACCGCCCGGCCCCTCCACCACGCCCCACCCCACGTGGAGCCGCCGTACCCGGGCCCGGGGGGGCCTTGTGGGGATCAAGGCCGCAGGCCCGCCCGCGCGGGGCTCACCTGTCGGTGTCGTCGGGCGTCGGTACGGGTTCCACCGACGCGCCCGTCAGGTCCGCCACCACCTCCGCCGCGTCCGCCCGCCCCTTCAGGTACGCCGCGCTCAGCGGCGCGGTCACCGGCTCCGTACCGGTCACCGGCTCCGTACCCGCTGCCACCCCGCCTGCCGCCGCGGGCGCCGGCGTCGCGCGCTCCAGGAACCGCAGCAGTTCCACCGGGATCGGCAGGACCAGCGTCGAGTTCTTCTCCGCCGACACCGCCATCACGGTCTGCAGCAGCCTCAGCTGCAGCGCCGCCGGCTGCGCGGACATCACCGCCGCCGCCTGCGCCAGCTTCTTCGACGCCTGGAGCTCCGCGTCCGCGTTGATCACCCGCGCCCGCCGCTCCCGGTCCGCCTCCGCCTGCCGGGCCATCGAGCGCTTCATCGTCTCCGGCAGCGAGACGTCCTTGATCTCGACCCGGTCGATCGCGACGCCCCAGCCCATCGCGGGGCTGTCGAGCATCAGCTCAAGGCCCTGGTTGAGCTTCTCCCGGTTGGACAGCAGATCGTCCAGGTCGCTCTTGCCGATGATCGACCTCAGCGACGTCTGCGACATCTGCGAGACCGCGAACCTGTAGTCCTCCACCGCCACCAGCGCGTCCGCCGCGTCGACCACCTTGAAGTACACGACCGCGTCCACCCTCACGGTGACGTTGTCCCGGGTGATGCCCTCCTGCGCGGGCACCGGCATCGTGACGATCTGCATGTTGACCTTGTGGAGGCGCTCGGCGATCGGCACGATCATCGTGAATCCGGGGGAGCGCACCTCGCTGCGCAGCCGGCCGAAGCGGAAGACGACCCCGCGCTCGTACTGCTTCACCACCCGCGCTGCCGCGCCCGCGTACACCACGGCCGCCGCGGCCGCGCCGGCCACCGCCATCAACAGCTCTTCGATCATCACGGCCCCCTGGAATCGAGCCGAACGGTACAAAAAGGGTATTCCCCTACAGCCAGCCCGCGAACTCCAGGAGCAGCTCGGCATCCTGCCGCCGCCCCGCCGTGAGCGCCCGCGTCCCCGACTCGACCGCGCGGAACAGGGTCCAGCCGCGCAGCCGCTCCCGGTCCATGTCCAGGGAGTCCGCCAGCTTGTTCACCCGCCGCCGGGCCGTCGACGCGCCCGCGGAGGCACCCACCAGGTCCTCGACCCGGTCGCGGACGAGCCGTGCCAGGTCGTAGGCCCGCTCGCCGACGAGCGGCTCGGGCCCGACCGACAGCCACGGGGCCCGGTCACCGGCCAGCACCTTGCCCTGCCGGAAGCAGCCGTGCAGCAGCAGCGACTCCTCCGGGGCGGCCACCAGCTCCTCGCGGGCGGCGAGCGCCGCCGCCGTCAGCTCGGCGGTGGCCGGGTCCGTGCGGTGCTGCTCCATCGCCGTGGCCTGCCGTTCCGTCCGCTCGGCCACCGACTCGAAGCCGTGCCCGGCCGGCGGCTCGACCCAGAGCTTCCGTACGGTCCCGGCGGCCTCCAGGAGGGCCTTTGCCTCCGGCAGTGAGCGCAGCGACACCTCGGGGTGCAGCCGTTCGAGGACGAGCCCGCCCTCGGCCGTCTCGTCGACGAGCTTGACCGCGCCCCAGCCGTTCCAGTGCGCCAGCGCGTCCCGCTCCAGGTCGGGCCGGGCGAACGGCGGCGCGATCTTGAGGGCCGCGGGGGAGTCGTCGGGGCGCCGGACGAGGAGGACCAGACTGCTCCGCCCGCCGGGGGCCATGACCCGTTCGGCCTTCAGCGAGGCGTGGTCGAGCACGGTCCGCGCGTGCTCCGGCAGCGGCCCGAGCCACTCGGTGGCCGCGGTGTCGCCGTACGTCTCGCCGAGCGCCCGTACCAGTCGCTGCGGCGGTTCGAAAGCCATGCGTGCGTTGTCCTTCTGACGTTCGGTCTGGCGTGGGGTCGGCCCGCTCGGGGCCGGACTCACACCCGCTCGGCGAGCCCAGGAAAGGTTACGTCGCTGCCGCGCCAGCGGACCGCGCGTACCGCCGCCTCCCGCAGCGCGGCGGCCGCCTCGCGCCGCAGCGGGCCCTCGGCGGCCCGGACGAGGTCGGAGTACACCCCGGCCACCCGGTCCTCCAGAACGGCCGCGAGCCGCACGGCGGCGGCCTGGTCCGTGACCCGGAACGGCAGCCGGTAGGCGGCCGCGGCGACCGCGGGGGCGCCGCCGAGGTCGCGCACGGTCCGGCGCAGGCCGTCCCGGCGGGCCCGGTGCGCCTCGTACGCGGCGGTGGCCTCCGCGCGGCGCTCCGTACCGATCCGGCCGCCGACGACCCCGTACCCGTACACCGCCGCGTGTTCGGCGGCGAGGGCCGCCTGGGCGGCGTCGAGGGCGCTGCTCATGCCGGTGCTCCTTCGGTCAGCAGGTAGGCGTGCGCGGCGCCCGCCGCCGCCACGGAGGCGAGCAGCCGGGCGTACTCCGGAGGGGCGGTGAGCAGGGCGTCCGTGTGCCGGTCGGAGGCGGTGCGCTCGGCAGCCGCGAGCTCCTTGAGGGCCGCCCGGGGGTCCGCCGCGACCGGTACGGGTACCGGCCGCGGCGACACCGAAGCCGAGGCCGAGGCCGAAGGGGAGGGGGAGGAGGGCGAGATCGTCGCGGGTCCCACCGTCGTGCCGCCCTCGCCGAGGGCCTTCGCGTGCGCCGCCACCGAGCGTCGCAGCGGGGTCAGCCGGGTGGTCAGGGCGGGATGCGCGGCGAGCGCCGCGTCGTAACGTTCCAGCAGGGTCCGGGCCGTCGAGACCGAGCGGAGCCGCAGCGCCGCCTCGGCGCGCGCCACCCGTTCGGCCTCCAGCTCGGCGGCGCTCGGCCGCCGAGTTCCGTCGCCTTCGCCGGAGGAGGAGGTGCAGCCCACCAGGGCCGTGGCGCCCGCCGCCGCGCCCGCCCTGAGGAGTGCGCGCCTGCCCGTCGTCGTCACGCTCTCTCCCTCGTCCGTCGTCCGTCGTCGAAGATCGTCGAGATCACCGCAGGCGAGCGTACCCGCGGCCCCCGAGGCGGTGGACGGCAACACCCTCCGGGACCGGATACCCTTTGGTCTGACACGCGACGAAACCCACAACAGCACACGCGGCCGAGGAGTCACCCGGATGAGCACCACCCAGAGCGACAGGCTGCGCGGACTCCTTGAGCCGCTCGTCCACGCGAAGGACCTGGATCTGGAAGAGATCGAGGTGTCCCGGGCCGGCCGCCGTGGCCTGCTGCGCGTCGTCGTGGACTCGGAAGAGGGCGTGGAGCTCGACGTCTGTGCCGAGCTGAGCCGTGAGATCTCCGAGAAGCTCGACGAGACCGACGTGATGGGCGAGGGCGAGTACGTCCTCGAAGTCAGCTCCCCCGGCGCCGACCGCCCCCTGACCGAGCACCGCCACTACGTGCGGGCGACCGGTCGGCTGGCCAAGCTCCAGCTCGCCGAGGACGGCGAGCTCGTCGCCCGGATCCTCGCCGTGGACGAGGACGGCCTCGACCTCGAAGTGCCGGGTGTGAAGGGGCGCAAGCCCACCGCCCGTCGGGTCGAGTTCGCCGACATCGTCAAGGCGCGTGTCGAGATCGAGTTCAACCGCAAGGACAAGAAGGAAGAGGAGGCGTAGCCGTGGACATCGACGTGAAGCTGCTCAAGGGCTTGGCGAATGAGAAGGAGATCTCCTTCGACCTGCTGGTCGAGGCGATCGAGTCGGCCCTCCTCATCGCGTACCACCGCACCCCCGACGCCCGCCGCCACGCGCGCGTGGAGCTGAACCGGGCCACCGGCCACGTGACGGTGTGGGCGAAGGAAGACCCCTCCGATCTGGAGGAGGGCCAGGAGCCCAAGGACTTCGACGACACGCCGTCGGACTTCGGCCGGATCGCGGCGAGCACCGCCCGCCAGGTGATCCAGCAGCGACTGCGGGACGCCGAGAACGACGTGACGTTCGGTGAGTACGCGCGCCGCGAGGGCGACGTCGTCGCCGGTGTGGTGCAGCAGGGCAAGGACCCGAAGAACGTCCTCGTCCGTCTGGACGACAAGCTGGAAGCTATCCTTCCGGTGCAGGAGCAGGTGCCGGGCGAGGACTACTCGCACGGTCTGCGACTGCGTACGTACGTCGTCCGGGTGGCTCGTGGTGTCCGCGGTCCGTCCGTCACCCTCTCGCGCACGCACCCCAATCTGGTGAAGAAGCTCTTCGCCCTGGAGGTGCCGGAGATCGCCGACGGCTCGGTCGAGATCTCGGCCATCGCCCGTGAGGCCGGTCACCGCACCAAGATCGCGGTGCGTTCCACCCGTTCGGGCCTGAACGCCAAGGGTGCCTGCATCGGCCCGATGGGCAGCCGCGTCCGCAACGTGATGGCGGAGCTGCTCGGCGAGAAGATCGACATCGTCGACTGGTCGGACGACCCGGCCGAGATGGTGGCCAACGCGCTCTCCCCGGCGCGGGTCTCCAGGGTCGAGATCGTGGACATGGCCGCCCGGTCCGCCCGGGTGACGGTGCCCGACTACCAGCTGTCGCTGGCGATCGGCAAGGAGGGCCAGAACGCCCGCCTGGCCGCACGTCTGACCGGCTGGCGGATCGACATCCGTCCGGACACGGAGCAGGCCGGTCCGCAGGACTGAGACCCGTTTTTGGCCAACAGCTGTTCGATTCTTGCCCCAAACGGGTGGGGTCGGTACGGGGAGGTAGACTTAATCGTGTCTGGCCGGACGCAAGCCCGCGTATGCCCTGAACGAACCTGTGTGGGATGTCGGGAGCGAGCGGCCAAGAGCGATCTACTGCGGATCGTGGTGATCAAGGACGAGTGTGTTCCGGATCATCGCGGTACGCTGCCCGGCCGGGGTGCGTACCTGCACCCCGCCATCGTCTGTCTCGACCTGGCGGTCCGCCGTCGAGCGTTCCCGAGGGCCTTCAAGGCCCAGGGCCCGTTCGACACCGCGGAGCTCCGTCACCACGTCGAGCGATCGGCACCGCAGTGAAGAAGTACGGCACGGATCACCGTGCGGTCAGGTACCTCGCGAGTTGGAAGTAGGTCGAGATTGCGATGAGCACTCGATGAGTACGCGATGAGTACGCCCATGAAGTAGCGACGGTCCGGCGGTAACCGGACCTAAAAGGAGCGAAGTGGCTAAGGTCCGGGTATACGAACTCGCCAAGGAGTTCGGCGTGGAGAGCAAGGTCGTCATGGCCAAGCTCCAAGAACTCGGTGAATTCGTCCGTTCGGCGTCCTCGACGATCGAGGCGCCGGTCGTGCGCAAGTTGACTGACGCTTTGCAGGGTCCCGGCGGCAACGCCGGCAAGACCGCTGCCAAGCCTGGCGCGCCCCGCAAGGCAGCGCCCTCCCCCGCCGCGCCGAAGCCGGCTGCGGCATCCGCCGCGCCGTCCCCGGCGCAGGCTGTACGTCCCTCCGCCCCGAAGCCTGGAGCGCCCGCCCCGGCGGCGCCCAAGCCCGTGGTCGCGGAGAAGCCCGCCGCGGCGCCCACCTCGGGTACGCGTCCCACCCCGGGTCCGAAGCCCCCGGCCGCGCAGAAGCCTGCGCCGGCCTCCCCGGCTCCGACGACTCCGGAGTTCACCGCGCCTCCGTCGGCTCCGGCCGCCGGTCAGCAGCGTCCCGCCGGTGCGACCCCGGGCCCGCGCCCGGCCGCCCGTCCGGCCCAGCAGGCCCCGCGCCCGCAGGGTCAGGGTGGTCAGGGTCAGGGCGCCCCGCGCCCGCAGGGCCAGGGTGCCCCGCGTCCGGGCGGTGCCCGTCCGGCCGGTCCGCGTCCCGGCAACAACCCGTTCACCTCGGGTGGCTCCACCGGCATGGCGCGGCCGCAGTCGCCGCGTCCCGGTGGCGGCGCCCCGCGTCCGCAGGGCGGCCCCAACGCCGTTCCGGGCGCTCCGCGTCCGCAGGGTGGCCCCGGTGGCGCCCCGCGTCCGCAGGGCCAGGGCGGCGCGCGTCCCACCCCCGGTGGCATGCCGCGTCCGCAGGCTCCCCGTCCGGGCGGCGCGCCCGGCGGTAACCGTCCGAACCCGGGCATGATGCCGCAGCGTCCCGCTGCCGGCCCGCGTCCCGGTCCTGGCGGTGGCGGCCGTGGTCCCGGTGGCCCCGGCGGTCGTCCGGGTGGTCCCGGCGGTGGCGGCGGTGCTCGTCCCGGCTTCGCCGGTCGTCCGGCCGGTCCCGGCGGTGGCGGCGGCGGCTTCGCCGGTCGTCCCGGTGGTCCCGGTGGTGGCGGCGGCGGTCGTCCGGGTGGTCCCGGCGGCGGTGGCGGCGGCTTCGGCGGTCGTCCCGGTGGCTTCGGTGGCCGTCCCGGCGGTCCCGGTGGACGTGGTGGCACGCAGGGCGCCTTCGGTCGTCCCGGCGGTCCCGCGCGTCGTGGTCGCAAGTCGAAGCGTCAGAGGCGCCAGGAGTACGAGGCCATGCAGGCCCCGTCCGTGGGCGGCGTGATGCTGCCCCGCGGTGGCGGCGAGGTCATTCGCCTGTCGCGCGGTGCGTCCCTCACCGACTTCGCCGAGAAGATCGGCGCCAACCCGGCGTCGCTCGTCGCGGTGATGATGAACCTCGGTGAGATGGTCACGGCGACGCAGTCCGTCTCCGACGACACGCTGACGATGCTCGGCGAGGAGATGAACTACACCGTTCAGATCGTCTCGCCGGAGGAAGAGGACCGCGAGCTCCTCGAGTCCTTCGACATCGAGTTCGGCGAGGACGAGGGCGGCGAAGAGGCTCTGGTCTCCCGTCCGCCGGTCGTCACCGTCATGGGTCACGTCGACCACGGTAAGACCCGACTTCTCGACGCGATCCGCAAGACGAACGTCGTCGCGGGCGAGGCCGGTGGCATCACCCAGCACATCGGTGCCTACCAGGTGGGTACCGAGGTCAACGGCGAAGAGCGTCGCATCACCTTCATCGACACCCCGGGTCACGAGGCGTTCACCGCCATGCGTGCCCGTGGTGCGAAGTCGACCGACATCGCGATCCTCGTGGTCGCGGCCAACGACGGCGTCATGCCGCAGACGATCGAGGCGCTCAACCACGCCAAGGCCGCCGGCGTCCCGATCGTCGTCGCGGTCAACAAGATCGACGTCGAGGGTGCCGACCCGACCAAGGTCCGCGGTCAGCTGACCGAGTTCGGTCTGGTGGCCGAGGAGTACGGCGGCGACACGATGTTCGTCGACATCTCCGCCAAGCAGGGTCTGCACATCGACTCCCTGCTCGAGGCCGTCGTCCTCACCGCCGACGCCTCGCTCGACCTGCGGGCCAACCCGAACCAGGACGCGCAGGGTATTGCGATCGAGTCCCACCTCGACCGTGGTCGTGGTGCCGTCTCGACCGTCCTGGTCCAGCGCGGAACGCTGCGCATCGGCGACACCGTGGTGGTCGGCGACGCGTACGGCCGTGTCCGGGCGATGCTCGACGACAAGGGCAACAACGTCGAGGAGGCGACCCCGTCGACTCCCGTCCTGGTGCTCGGTCTCACCAACGTGCCGGGTGCCGGCGACAACCTTCTGGTGGTCGACGAGGACCGTACGGCCCGCCAGATCGCCGAGAAGCGTGCTGCGCGTGAGCGCAACGCCGCCTTCGCCAAGCGCGTCCGCCGGGTGTCCCTCGAGGACCTCGACAAGGTGCTCAAGGCCGGTCTGGTCCAGGAACTCAACCTCATCATCAAGGGCGACGCGTCCGGTGCGGTCGAGGCTCTCGAAGCCTCGCTGCTCCAGCTCGACGTCGGTGAAGAGGTCGACATCCGGGTCCTGCACCGCGGTGTGGGTGCGGTCACCGAGTCCGACATCGACCTGGCGATGGGCTCCGACGCCATCGTCATCGGCTACAACGTCCGTGCGGCCGGTCGTGCCGCGCAGATGGCGGAGCGCGAAGGCGTCGACGTCCGGTACTACTCGGTGATCTACCAGGCCATCGAGGAGATCGAGGCGGCCCTGAAGGGTCTCCTCAAGCCGGAGTACGAAGAGGTCGAGCTCGGTACGGCGGAGATCCGCGAGGTCTTCCGCTCGTCCAAGCTGGGCAACATCGCCGGTGTTCTCATCCGCTCCGGCGAGGTCAAGCGCAACACCAAGGCGCGCCTCGTCCGCGACGGCAAGGTCATCGCCGAGGACCTCACGATCCACGGTCTGCGCCGCTTCAAGGACGACGTCACCGAGATCCGCGAAGGCTTCGAGGGCGGTATCAACCTCGGAAACTTCAACGACATCAAGATCGACGACGTCATCGCGACGTACGAGATGCGCGAGAAGCCGCGCGCCTGATCGCGTCCGATCGCAGTAGTGAGCCGGGGCCGGTCGGTGGAACTTATTCCGTCGATCGGCTCCGGCCGTTGCGTGTACGGTTCTGGTGTCCCTGCCGAGCGACGGCCCGGCAGGCCACCGAACCCGAACCGGCGGGACATCCGGCACCGCATGTACGTGGGGACTCTGTCCTTCGATCTGCTCCTCGGCGACGTTCACTCGCTGAAGGAGAAACGCTCCGTTGTCCGCCCCATCGTCGCCGAGCTCCAGCGCAAGTTCTCCGTGAGCGCGGCCGAGGTGGGCGACCAGGACCTCCATCGCAGAGCCCGGCTGGGCGTCGCACTGGTGTCCGGGGACCCGGGGTTCGTATCGGACGTGCTCGACCGCTGTGAGCGGCTCGTCGCCGCACGTCCCGAGGTGGAGCTGCTTTCGGTGCGCCGCAGGCTCCACACTGATGAAGACTGAATGAGCAAGGCAAAGAAGGAGAAGGACCAGTGGCCGACAACGCGCGGGCGAAGAAGCTGGCAGACCTCATCCGGGAGGTGGTCGCCGAGAAGCTGCAGCGCGGCGTCAAGGACCCCCGCCTGGGTACGCACGTGACCATCACGGACACCCGCGTCACCGGTGACCTGCGGGAGGCCACGGTCTTCTACACGGTCTACGGCGACGACGAGGAGCGGGCGAGCGCCGCAGCCGGCCTGGAGAGCGCCAAGGGCGTCCTCCGTTCGGCCGTGGGCCGCGCGGCGGGGACCAAGTTCACCCCGACCCTGACGTTCATCGCCGACGCCCTCCCGGAGAACGCCAAGACGATCGAGGACCTCCTCGACAAGGCGCGGGCCTCGGACGCGCAGGTGCGGGAGGCGTCCTCGGGCGCCGCCTTCGCGGGCGAAGCCGACCCCTACAAGAAGCCGGGCGAGGACGAAGCCGCCGAATGAGCAACGCAGCAAAGACGCCCGACGGGCTTGTCGTCGTCGACAAGCCGTCGGGCTTCACTTCGCATGACGTCGTGGCCAAGATGCGCGGGATCGCCAAGACCCGCCGTGTCGGCCACGCGGGCACGCTCGACCCCATGGCCACGGGCGTTCTCGTCCTGGGCGTGGAGCGGGCGACCAAGCTTCTCGGTCACCTCGCGCTGACCGAGAAGGAGTACCTGGGCACCATCCGCCTGGGTCAGACCACGATCACCGATGACGCCGAGGGCGAGATCACGGCGTCTGTCGACGCTTCGAAGGTCACCCGGGAGCAGATCGACGCGGGCGTGGCCGAGCTGACCGGCGCCATCATGCAGGTGCCGTCGAAGGTCTCCGCGATCAAGATCGACGGCAAGCGGTCGTACGCGCGGGTGCGCAGCGGCGAGGAGTTCGAGATCCCGGCCCGCCCGGTCACCGTCTCCTCCTTCCAGGTGTACGACGTCCGCGAGGCCGAGGCCGAGGACGGCACGCCCGTCGTCGACCTGGTCGTCTCGGTCGTCTGCTCCTCCGGTACGTACATCCGGGCGCTCGCCCGGGACCTCGGTGCCGGGATCGGCGTGGGCGGCCATCTGACCGCGCTGCGCCGCACCCGGGTCGGCCCGTACAAGCTGGACGCGGCCAAGACCCTGGAGCAGCTCCAGGAGGAGCTCACGGTCATGCCGGTCGCCGAGGCGGCCGACGCGGCGTTCCCGCGCTGGGACGTCGACGAGAAGCGGGCCAAGCTGCTCCTGAACGGCGTCCGGCTGGAGATGCCGGAGTACCCGGCGGGTCCGGTCGCGGTCTTCGGACCCGAGGGGACGCTGCTGGCGCTGGTCGAGGACCAGCGGGGCAAGGCCAAGAGCCTGGCCGTCTTCGGCTGAGGTCACCTGCGCACTTCCGTGGGGCGGGCACGCACGCGTGCCCGCCCCACGGTGCTTTCCCGGAGTCCGGGGAAGACCGCTGTCCGCCGACTCCGTGAGATTCACCCCATCGGGGAGGCGCTCGGAGTGAAAGGGGGAGCGCCGGGGGGCGTGTTTCCCGAGTCGGTTCTCCGAGTGATCACCGTCGACCTACCGTCGACACCATGGGACGCGGGGACCTGGCGACGCTGGTGGAAATCTGTGATCCGGCGGGCCGGCCGCGCGGCACCGGATTCCTCGCCGATCACCACGGCACGGTCGTCACCAGTCACGAAGCCGTCGACGGGCTCGCCCGTGTCGTTCTGCACGCCCCCGGCGACCTGACCTGCCTCGCCGAGGCCGAGGCCGTCACCGCCCTGCCGGAGAGCGGCCTCGCACTCGTACGGACCGAGGGGCTCGGCGTCCGTCCCATGGCACTCGCGACCCGCCCCGAGATCGAACCCGGTACGTACGTGCGGATCGCCGCCCAGGGCTGGCGCGAGGCGCGGGTGCTCGGCCCCGCCGCCGTCACCTACACCACCGCCGACCGCTTCCACGTCCTCGCGGACGCCCTCGAACTCGCCATCGGCACCGAGGGCGCCGAGGCGATCCGCCTCGGCGGACAGGCGGCCGGCGGCCCCGTCCTCGACACCGCCACCGGCACCGTCCTCGGCGTCCTCGGCACCGCCCTGCACGGAGAGCGCGCGGCCGCCGGATACGCCGTGCCGCTCCGGCCCGACGGCCCGCTCGCCGCCCTCCTGCGGCGCAACGCGGCCACCGTCCCCGCCTACGGACCGGACCTCAACCTCGCCGGGATCCTGGAGCTCACCGCCACCTCCACCGGGCCCGCGAGAGACCCCGACCCCTGGCCGGAGCCGGTCGAACGCCCCGAGTGCGTCAGGGAGTTCGCCCGTTTCGCGACCGGTGAGGCGCCCGTCCTCGCCCTGGTCGGCGCCCCCGGTACCGGCCGTACCACCGCCCTCGCCTCGCTCTGCGCCCGCCGAGCCCGGGGCGTCGCACCGGCCCCCACGGTCCGGCTGCGCGGCGCCGACCTGCGTGCCGAGGACCACTCGCTCGCCGACGCCGTCGGGCGCGCCCTGCGCCAGGGGGGCCGGATCGTGGCGGCCTCCGGGGCGCTCGGCGACACCGCGACCGCGACACCGGAGCGGGCCGCCGCCCTCGCCCGGGAGGCCGGCCGGCCGCTCCTCGTCGTCCTCGACGGCCCCGAGGAGATGCCCCCACTCCTCGCCCACCGCCTCGCCGACTGGACGGCGGCCACCGAGCAGTGGCTGCGGGTCCACGGCGTACAGCTCGTCACGGCCTGCCGCCCCGAGCACTGGGACCTGGCCGGCGCCCTCTACACGCCGCACGCCCTGCACCGGCCGGCCCGGGGGAGCGGGGAGGGCCTGCCCGGGGCGCTCACCCTCGGGCCGTACTCCGAGGAGGAGGCGCGGGCCGTCCGCCAGGGGTACGGGATCGGGGCGGCCGACCTCGCCGAGGCGGACGCCCGTCACCCGCTCGCCCTGCGGCTCCTCGCCGAGGTGCGGGCGGCGCTGCCGGGAGAGGTGCCCGGGCGGCCGGGGCGGGAGGAGATCTTCACCGCCCATCTGGACCTGATGTGCCTGCGCGTCGCGGTCAGGGTCGCCGCGGGCTCCCGGCCCCTCGTGCGGGGGACCGTCGTGCGCCTGCTCGCCGCGCGGGTCGCCGGCCAGGTCCACGAGGCCGCCCGTCGCTGCCTCGGCCCCGGACACGGTGTCCTCGACCGCGCCTCCTTCGAGGAGCTGTTCCCGTGGCGGGAGGGGTGGGCCTCGGCCGTCCTCACGGAGGGCCTGCTCGTCCCCGCGGGCTCCGGCTACCGCTTCGCCCACGAGGAACTCGCCGACTGGCTGCAGGCCGCCCACCTGGACCTGGACACCGCGCTGGACGCCCTGGTCCACAGCCGCCGCGAGGAACCGTCCCCGCCGGGGAGGGGAGCGGCCCCGGTGGGCGGTTCGGGTCCGGTGGGCGGTTCGGGTCCGGGTCCGGGGGCCGGGGTGGCTCAGGCGGGGGGTCCGGGTCGGGGGGCCGGGGCGTCTCAGGCGGCCGGTCCGGGTCCGGGGGGCGGCGCGGCTCACGTGGCCGGTACGTCGGCGGGTACGGCTCCGGCGTTCTCCGCCGCTCCGGCACGCGCCGACGTCCCCCGGCAGCGGACCGCCCCGGAGGCGGAGCCCGCGTCCGATCACCTTCCCGTGCCCCGGCACCGCATCGGGCCGGTCCTCCAGGCGCTGCTGCGCCTCCACCGTGAGCAGGGGCCGGCCGCCCTCGCCCCGCGTCTCGCCGCGCTCGTCGAGTCCCTCGACCGGTTCGCGGACGCGGACGGCGGGGCCGGCTCGCCGTCCGGGGGCGCCGGGCCGCACGACCCCGCCGACGCCGTCTGGTGGGCGGCCCGGCTGGTCGGGGAGAGCGTGCGGCGGGTGGGTGACCCGCGGCCGTATCTGCCCGTCCTCCGGTTCCTCGCCGACCGCATCGGCCGCCGCCCCGCGCGCCACCCGGTCTTCGCCGCCTTCGGCGTGGAGTTCTGGCAGACGCTCCCCCTCGGCGAGGACGAGCGGATCGATCTGCTGCGCCGGCTCGTGCCCGCCGACCCGCCACCAACCGAGGCACTGACCGGGGCGCCGGGCGGGGCCCGGTGCCTCGACACCGTCGCGGAGCTGCTCGCCGCCGACCCCCGGGGCGTCCAGCCGCTGCTGTGCCGCTGGTTCGGCGACGATCGTCCGCTGCCCGCCGCCCCGCACGCCACCGTCGCCACCGCCGCCCAGGCCCTCCTGCACACCCACAGGGCGCTCGCCGTCGACGACCTGTGCGAGGCACTCGTCGCCACCGCCCACCCGCTCGCCGACGGGCTGCTCGCCGCCCTCGCCGAGGACGAGCCCTCCGCCCTCTGCCGGGCCGTCGACCGCTGGGCCCACGACGACGGCCGCCCCGAGCGCCGGGTCGCCGCCGCCGCGTACGGACATCTGGTCGCCGGCCGGCTCACCAGCCCCGCCGACCGCGAACTCCTCCGCTACGCCGCCCTCGCCCTGCTCGCCCGCCCCGGCGACCAGGCGCTCCACGGCCCCGCCCTCGGGCTGCTCATCCGCGACCCGCAGACCCGCGCCCGCCATCTGCCCCGCGCCATCGCGGAGCCCCGTACCCCCGCACCCGCCCTCGCCGAGGCCCTCGCGACCCACCCCGGTCCCGTCCTCACCGCCTTCCGGTCCCGACTGCACGGCACGGGCGAGGAGGCCGCCGCCGCCCTGCGCGCCCTCGCCGAGATCGACACGCCCGCCCTCACCCGCCGCGTCGCCGCCCTCGTCCGCGACTACGTCTCCCGGCTGCCCGAAGGCGCCGGGCACGTGGCCCGCTTCGTCGACCGGCGGTTCGAGGACGGCCCGGCGGCCAGGGCCGTCCTCTTCCCCCTGGTCTCGGGGCTGATCCGGGGCCGCCCCGCCGTGGTCCGCCGCGCGCTCGCCCCGGTGCTCGCCGCCCCCGGCACGGGCGCCTCCCGCCATCTGCGCGCCGAGCTGCTCGACGTCCTCCTGGAGCACGAGCGGTACGAGGCGGAGACCGGCGAGTACTCCGTCCTGGACGCCCTGCTCGCCGCCGCGGCCGAGGGCGGCGGACGGCGCAGCGAGCCCCGTACCAGGGAGCTCGTGCACCGGGCCGGCACGCTGTACACCCGTACCCCCGCGGGCGTCGGACGGCTCGACCGGGCCCTGGCCGGGCTCGTCCGCGGGCATCCCGGCTTCGCCGCGCTCCTCGCCGGATGGATCGTCGGAGCACCGGGGGAGTGGGCCCCGCTGCTCGGCCCGGAGACCGTCCGGACACTGCGGAGCCCCCGCACTTCCATGCCGATGCGGACCGACGGCCGTGGGCATGGCAGTCTTAGACCTGCGTAATCGGCGAACAGGCGGACGAGGAGCGGTCACAGTGCAACGCTGGCGTGGCTTGGAGGACATCCCCCAGGACTGGGGGCGCAGCGTCGTCACCATCGGCTCCTACGACGGGGTGCACCGCGGGCACCAGTTGATCATCGGGCGTGCCGTCGAGCGGGCCCGTGAACTCGGCGTCCCCTCCGTCGTGGTCACCTTCGACCCGCACCCCTCCGAGGTCGTGCGGCCCGGCAGCCATCCGCCGCTGCTCGCCCCGCACCACCGGCGCGCCGAGCTGATCGCGGAGCTGGGCGTGGACGCGGTGCTCGTGCTGCCGTTCACGGCCGAGTTCTCCCAGCTGTCCGCGGCGGACTTCATCGTCAAGGTGCTCGTCGACAAGCTGCACGCCAAGGCCGTCATCGAAGGCCCGAACTTCCGCTTCGGACACCGGGCCGCCGGGAACGTCGCGTTCCTCGCCGAGCTCGGCGAGACGTACGACTACGACGTCGAGGTCATCGACCTGTACGTCAGTGGGTCGGCCGGCGGCGGACAGCCCTTCTCCTCCACCCTCACCCGACGGCTCGTCGCCGAGGGCGACATGGCCGGCGCGGCCGAGATCCTCGGCCGCCCGCACCGCGTCGAGGGCACCGTGGTCCGCGGCGCGCAGCGCGGCCGCGAGCTCGGCTTCCCGACGGCCAACGTCGAGACCCTGCCGCACACGGCGATCCCGGCGGACGGCGTCTACGCCGGCTGGCTGACGGCCGCGGGCGAGCGGATGCCGGCGGCGATCTCCGTCGGCACGAACCCGCAGTTCGACGGCACGGAGCGGACGGTCGAGGCGTACGCGATCGACCGCGAGGGCCTCGACCTGTACGGGCTGCACGTGGCCGTGGACTTCCTGGCGTACGTGCGCGGCATGCTCAAGTTCGACACCCTGGACGACCTGCTCCGGGCGATGGCGGCGGACGTGAAGCAGAGCCGCGAGCTGACGGCGACGTACGACCGGGAGAACCCCGCGGCCTGACGGGCCACCAGGGCCCGTCGCCCCCGGGCCGGCGGGCTCAGTCCGTCGCCTCTCGCGTCACCCAGTGGCACGCCACCGCCCGCGTACCGCCGCCCCCGAGGACCGGCAGGCCCTCGCCCCGGCAGCGGTCGGCGACCGGCGCCGCCTCGCCCGAGGCGAGCAGCTGGCAGCGGGCGTGGAAGCGGCAGCCGGACGGGATGCGGGACGGGTCCGGAGGTTCGCCGGTCAGCACCACCGGAGCGCCGCCGGACTCGGGCAGGACCGACAACAGTGCCCGGGTGTACGGGTGTTGCGGAGCCGTCAGGACGGTCTCCACGGGGCCGGTCTCCACGACGCGGCCCAGGTACATCACCGCCACCCGGTCCGCGATGTTCCACGCGAGACCCAGGTCGTGCGTCACCACCAGGGCCGAGAGGCCGAGTTCGTCCCGCAGGCGCAGCAGCAGCGCCAGGATCTCGCCCCGTACGGACGCGTCCAGCGAGGCCACCGGCTCGTCGGCGACGATCAGTTCGGGTTCCAGGACGAGCGCGCCCGCGATGACCACGCGCTGTCGCTGGCCACCGGACAGCTCGTGCGGATAGCGCAGGAAGAAGCGCTCCGGCGGTCGGAGCCCGGCCCGCGCGAGGGCCCCGGCGACCGCCTCCCGCTCGTCCTGCGAGGATCGGTGGACCGCGTGGATCCGCAGCCCCTCGGCCACGGCGTCGTACACCGTGTGCCGGGGGTTCAGCGAACCGCTCGGGTCCTGGAGGACGAGCTGAGCCCGCTTCCGGTAGGCCTTGAGGGCCCCGGAGGAGTACGCGAGCGGCTTCCCGTCGAAGGAGACCGTGCCCGACGTGGGGCGCACCAGGCCGAGCAGCGAGCGGGCCAGCGTCGTCTTGCCGCACCCCGACTCGCCCACGAGCGCCACGATCTCACCGGCACCGATGTCCAGGTCCACCCCGTCCACCGCGCGGGCGGGCGGCGCGCCCCGCCGCCCGGGGAAGACGACGTGCAGCCCGCTCGCCGTCAGCAGGGGACCCGCAGGGGCCTCCGTGCCCAGGACGGCACTCACGGCGGTACTCATGACGCACTCCCCACGTGTACGCAGGCGGCCCGGCGCCCCGCGCCCGCCTCCCGCAGTTCCTGGTCCTCCGCCGCGCAGGCGTCCAGCGCCACCGGGCAGCGCGGGTGGAAGGCGCAGCCGCCCGGCAGGTCCGCCGGGTCCGGCGGGTCACCCGGCAGGCCGCGCGGCGCCCGCCGGGACGCGAGGTCCCCGATCCGGGGGAACGCCGAGGACAGCGCCCGCCCGTACGGGTGCGCGGCGGCCTCGTACACCGCCCGCGCCGGACCCTCCTCGACGACCCGTCCCGCGTACATCACGGCGAGCCGGTCGCAGGTGTCGGCGAGGACGGCCAGGTCGTGGCTGATCATCAGGAGGCTGATGGACTGCTCGGCGACGAGTCCCTCGATCAGCCGCAGGATCTGTGCCTGGATCATCACGTCGAGCGCGGTCGTCGGCTCGTCCGCGACGATCAGCCGCGGCTCGCAGGCGAGCGCCATCGCGATCATCACGCGCTGCCGCTGTCCGCCGGACAGTTCGTGCGGATAGGCGGCCGCGCGGGCGGCCGGCAGTCCGACGTGCTCCAGCAGCTCGCCGACGCGCCTGCGGGCCGCCGCAGGGGTCGACCTGCCGTGCACGAGCAGCGGTTCGGCGATCTGGTCCCCGATCCGGTGCACCGCGTTGAGCGAGTGCATCGCGCCCTGGAAGACGATCGACGCGCCTGCCCAGCGCACGGCCCGGAGCCGTCCCCACGACATGGCGAGGACGTCCTCCCCGTCGAGCAGGACCTCGCCCTCGATCCGCGCCGAGGCCGGCAGGAGCCGTAGCAGCGCGAGCGCGAGCGTCGACTTCCCGCAGCCGGACTCGCCCGCCACGCCCAGCTTGCTCCCCGCCTCCAGGGTCAGGTCGACCCCGCGTACGGCGGGCACGGCGGCCGCCCCCGACCCGTACGTGACCCGCAGGTCCTTGATCTCCAGCAGGCTCAACGCCCCACCCCCAGCTTCGGGTTGAGTACGGACTCGACGGCGCGGCCGCAGAGCGTGAACGCCAGCGCGACCAGCGCGATCGCGATACCGGGCGGAGCCAGGTACCACCAGTGGCCGGAGGAGACCGCGCCCGCCTCCCGGGCGTCCTGGAGCATCCCGCCCCAGGAGACCACCGTCGGGTCGCCGAGCCCGAGGAAGGCGAGGGTCGCCTCGGTGAGGATGGCCGTCGAGATGCCGAGCGTGGTCTGCGCGAGGACCAGCGGCATCACGTTCGGCAGGACGTGCCTGCCCATCACATGCCGGTGGCCGCCGCCGAGCGCGGTCGCCCGCTCGATGTACGGGCGGGACTCGACCGCGATCGTCTGCGCCCGCACGAGGCGGGCCGTCGTCGGCCAGGAGGTCACGCCGATCGCCAGGACCACCGTCCACATCGACCGGGACATCACCGTGGCGAGCACGATCGCGAGGACCAGCGTCGGCATCACCAGGAACCAGTCGGTGATCCGCATGACGACGGTCGAGAACCAGCCGCCGTAGTGCCCGGCGATGATCCCGACCAGGGTGCCGATGGCGACCGAGAGGACCGCCGCGAGGAGTCCCACGAGCAGCGAGATCCGTGCTCCCCAGATCAGCAGACCGAGCAGCGAGCGCCCGAACTGGTCGGTGCCGAGCGGGAACTCGGCGCTCGGCGGCTCCAGGGCCGTGCCCGGCGCCTGCGTCACCGACTGGACGTCCGCGCCGACGGTCAGCGGGGCGGTGAGGGCGAGCAGGGCGATGAGGGCGAGTCCGGCGAGGCCGTAGAGCCCGGCGCGGTGGGTGCGGTACTGCTTCCAGAAGCGGGCCACCGAGGCCCTGCGGCGCTCCCACACCAGCGACGTCGTGGGGGAGGGCGTCTTCGCGGTCGTCATCGGCCCACCCGGGGATCGAGCAGCGGATAGAGCAGGTCGGCGATCAGATTCATCAGGATCATCGCTCCGGCGAAGACCACGAACAGGCCCTGTACGAGGGGCAGATCGGGCACGCTGAGCGCCTGGTAGAAGAGGCCGCCGAGCCCGGGCCAGGAGAACACCGTCTCCACCAGGATCGAACCGGCCGCCACATGGCCCAGGTTGATGAAGATCATGGTGACGGTCGGCAGGAGCGCGTTCGGTACGGCGTGCCGGCGCCGTACGACGTCGTCCCGCAGCCCCTTCGCCCGCGCCGTCGTCAGATAGTCGCCGCCCATCTCGTCGAGGAGCGAGGAGCGCATCACGAGCAGGGTCTGCGCGTAGCCGACGGCCACCAGCGTGACCACGGGCAGGACCAGGTGATGGGCGACGTCGAGGACGTACCCGAAACCGGTCTCGCCGGTCCCCGACTCCATGCCGCCGGTCGGGAAGAGCCCCGGGATCGGCCCCATGCCGACCGAGAACACGATGATGAGCAGCAGGCCCAGCCAGAACGACGGCACCGACCACAGGGTCAGCGCGATCCCGGTGTTCAGCTTGTCGCCGAGGCCGCCGTGGCGCCAGGCCGAGCGGGTGCCGAGCCAGAGCCCGAGCGCCGAGTAGATCACCACGGCGACCCCGGTGAGCAGCAGCGTCGCGGGCAGCTTCTCCGTGATCAGCTCCCCGACGGGGGCGCGGAACTGGAACGAGGTGCCGAGATCACCGCTCAGCGCCTTGGCGCAGTAGTCGGTGAACTGCTGCCAGAGCGGCAGGTCGAGACCGAACTGACGGCGGAGCGTCGCGAGTTGCTCGGCCGTGGTGGGCACGCCGTGGGTCATCGCCTTCACCGGGTCACCCGGGATGATGCGGAAGAGGAAGAAGCTGGTGACCAGCACGGCGAGGAGCGAGACGAGCGCGCCGCCCAGCTTCCCCGCCGCATGGCGGAGGTAGCCGAGGGAGGAACCGGTGCGGGGTGCGCCGTCCGTGGCGCGGGCCTTCTCGGCCCGCGCCACGTCGGCGGGGGTGCTTGCCGTCGTCACGGACTACTCGCGGTCGTCGGCGGTGGTGCGGCGGCGCCGGGCGCCCCAGACGCCCACGCCGACGAGGACGATCACGGCGGCGGCGATCCCGACGATCACCCCGGTGGACGAGCCGTCCTCGGAGTCCTCGGCCTGCGCCATGGGCACGGCCGACCACCAGCTCCAGTAGCCGTCCTGCCCCCACAGGTTGCCGGCGGCCTCGGGCATGGTCGTGATGGACTTGATCTGGTCCGTGCGGTACGCCTCCAGGGCGTTCGGGTAGGCCATGACGTTCATGTACCCCGTGTCGTACAGCCGGGACTGCATCCTCTTCACCAGATCCGCCCGCTTGGCGGCGTCGTACTCCACCGCCTGCTGCGCGTAGAGCGCGTCGAACTCCTTGTCGCAGATGAAGTTGTCGGTGGCTCCGCTGTCCTTCGGCGTCGCCGGGAGCGTGCCGCAGGTGTGGATCGACAGCACGTAGTCCGGGTCCGGGTTGACCGACCAGCCGTCGAAGGCCAGGTCGTAGTCGCCCTTGACCCACGGGTCGGAGACGCTGTCCAGGCACTCGACCGTCAGCCCGATGCCGAGCTTGCCCCACCACTCCTGGAGGTACTTGCCGATCGCCTTGTCGTTCGGGTCGGTGGCGTGGCACAGGATGCGGAAGTCGAGCGCCTTGCCGTCCTTGCCGACCCGCTTGCCGTCGGCGTTCTTCCGGTACCCGGCCGCGTCGAGGACCATCGAAGCCCCGGCCGGGTCGTACGCCCGCTTCTGCGCGGCCTCCGGCTTCCAGAAGTACGAGCCGAAGCGCGGCGGGATGTACCCCTCGCCCTCGACCGCGTGGCCCTGGAAGACCTTGTCGACGATGGTCGTCCGGTCGACGGCGAGGAAGAGGGCCTTCCGTACCGCCGGGTCGAGCAGTGCCTTGTGGCCGTTGCCGAAGGTCTTGCCGTCCTGGGAGCGGGCGCCGGGGTTGGTGGCGATCGCGAAGAAGCGCCGGCCGGGGGCGTCGTTCACCTTGACGTTCTTCTGCGACGTCAGCGCCGCCGCCTGGGCGGGCGTCAGGTTCGGTACGAAGGACACCTCGCCCTTCTGGAGCGCGGCGACGGCGGCGTCACCGTCCTTGTAGTACTTGAACACCAGCTCGTCGAACTTGGGTGCGCCCCGCCAGAACGTCTTGTTCGGCTTGAGCTTGATGTACTGGTCGACCTTGAAGTCCGTGATGACGAAGGGGCCGTTGCCCACGATCGGGAACTGCTGGTCGTTGTTGAACTTCGAGAAGTCCCCGACCTTCTCCCACACGTGCTTCGGCACGATCGGCACGTCGAGCGCCGTCATCGTCGCCTGCGGCTTCTTGAGCCGGATGACGAGCGTCTGCGCATCGGTGGCGGTGACCGTCGCGAAGTTGGACGTGAAGCTGCCGTTCGCGGTGGCGGCGTTCGGGTCCGTCATCATCTTGTTGAAGGTCCAGGCCGCGTCCTCGGCGGTGGCCTGCTTCCCGTCGGACCAGGTCGAGTCCTTGCGGATCGTGTACGTCCACGTCAGCTTGTCCGGCGAGGAGGTCCACGCGGTCGCCAGGCCGGGGACCGTCCGGGCGTCCTTGGCGTCGTAGTTGGTGAGGTACTCGTACGCCAGCCGGTGGATGCTGGTCGAGGTGAGCTTCTGGGCGAGGAACGGGCTCAGCGAGTCGATGCTCTGCGAGACGGCCACCGTGAGGGTGGTGCCGCCGCCCTTCGCGTCATCGGCCGTGGCCTGGGCGGGCGGGGCGGCCTGGTCGGCCTGCGCGGCCTGGGGAACGGCCGCGAGCGCGGTGGCGGCGACACCCGTGGCGAGAAAGAGCCGGAGGAGTCTTCGGGGGGCGGCCGGACGGGAAGGGACCTTCGTGACCATGACCATAGGACGTGACCTCGTGTCGTGGATCTTGGGGGCGCCAACTGGTGAAGCGAAGGTCTATCAGCGGCGGACCACCGCGTCAACGATGCGTCAAACCCCTTGTGGGCTGCGGGAATGCCAAGAGGCTCCGTATCGGTGAACCGATACGGAGCCTCATTGGTCTACTCCTGTAACGCCTTACTGCTGAGGGGCTGGCGGCGCCTGCGGAGGCGCCTGGGGGTCGGCCTGCGGAGGCAGCGGCTGCCCGGGCGCGGGCTGCGACGGATCCTGCGGCTGAGGCTGCTGCCAGGCCTGCGGCACGCCCGGCTGCCCGGGCTGCTGCGGATAGGGCTGGGGAGCCTGGGCCGGATACGGCTGACCGGGTGCGGGCTGTCCGGGTGCGTACTGCCCGGGCATCGGCCCGCCGCCCCCGTACTGATCGGGCATCGGCTGCCCGGGTGCCGGCTGGCCCGGCATGGGCGGACCCGGCTGGCCGTACCCCTGCGGGGGGTACGGCTGCTGTGCCTGCGGCTGCGCCGGGTACGGCTGCCCGGGCTGCGGCGCCTGGGGCGCGTACGGCTGACCCGGCGTCGGCTGTCCGGGCGCGTACTGTCCGGGCGCGTACTGCCCGGGACCGGGCTGGCCGGGCATGGGCTGGCCCGGCATCGGCTGCCCGGGTGTGTACTGCCCCGGCACGGGCTGCCCCGGACCCGGCTGTCCGGGCGCGTACTGCCCGGGCATCGGCTGGCCGCCCCCGTACTGATCGGGCATCGGCTGGCCTGCCCCGTACTGATCGGGCATCGGCTGCCCGGCCCCGTACTGCCCCGCTCCGTACTGCCCGGCCCCGTACTGATCGGGCATCCCCTGGCCCGGCATCGGCGGGGCCATGTGCGGAGGCAGCCCGCCCTGGCCGTCGCCGGTCCACAGCCCCTGCGCCTGCTGCGCGCGGGCGAAGTCCTCGGCCACCATCGCCGAGAGGTGGAAGTACGCCTCCCGCGTCTTCGGCCGCATCATGTCGAGGTCTACCTCGGCACCGGCCGACAGGTGCTCGTCGAAGGGCACGACCACGACACCGCGGCAACGGGTCTGGAAGTGCTGCACGATGTCCTCGACCTTGATCATCTTGCCGGTCTCGCGGACCCCGGAGATGACGGTGATCGAGCGCTGCACCAGGTCCGCGTAGCCGTGCGCGGAGAGCCAGTCCAGCGTCGTCGACGCGCTGGACGCGCCGTCCACGGAGGGCGTGGAGATGATGATCAGCTGATCGGCGAGGTCGAGGACCCCGCGCATGGCGCTGTACAGCAGACCCGTACCCGAGTCCGTGAGGATGATCGGGTACTGCTTGCCGAGGACGTCGATCGCGCGCCGGTAGTCCTCGTCGTTGAAGGTCGTCGAGACGGCGGGGTCCACGTCGTTGGCGAGGATCTCCAGACCGGAGGGCGCCTGCGAGGTGAACCGGCGGATGTCCATGTACGAGTTGAGGTACGGGATCGCCTGCACCAGGTCGCGGATGGTCGCCCCGGTCTCGCGCCGCACCCGGCGGCCGAGGGTGCCGGCGTCCGGGTTGGCGTCGATCGCCAGGATCTTGTCCTGCCGCTCGGTCGCCAGGGTCGCGCCCAGCGCGGTCGTCGTCGTGGTCTTGCCGACGCCGCCCTTGAGCGAGATGACCGCGATCCGGTAGCAGGAGAGGACGGGCGTCCGGATCAGCTCCAGCTTCCGCTGCCGCTCCGCCTCCTCCTTCTTGCCGCCGAGCTTGAAGCGGGCCGCGTTGCCGGGGGTACGGCTCGACTTCGGCTTCTGCTTGTTGTTCCGCAGCAGCCGGTCGGAGGAGAGCTCGACGGCCGCGTTGTACCCGAGCGGGGCGCCCGGAATGGACCGCTCCCGCTGGTCGTGCGTCACGGGCGAGGGCCAGGCGGCCCCGGTCCGCGGGTCGACCGGCGGCTGCGCCTCGTGCGGCGGTACGGCTCCGGGGTGCGGGTATCCGTACCCGTCGGCGGCCTGCGCCTGCGGCGGCACACCACCGGGCTGCTGCTGCGGGTATCCGTAACCGCCGGCCTGCGGCGGCTGCGGGGGCGTACCCGGATGCGGGAAGCCGTAGCCGCCCTGCGGAGCCGGCGGCGGGACGGCACCGGGCTGCGGGTATCCGTACGCGCCGGGAGCCTGCGGCGGTACGGGAGCGGGGGCGGCGGGCGCCCCCTGGGCCGGCCAGGCGGCGGCGGGCGGCAACGGCGCGGCCTGGGGCACCGGCTGGGCCCCCGGAACCGGCTGCGCCGGCCACTGCTGAGCGGGCGCGGGCGCGGCCGGCTGGAACGACGGCGGCAGCGGCGGCAGTCCGGCCCCGCCCTGCGGCGCGACGGGCGGGTAGGCCCCGGGGGCCGAGTCGGCCTGGGGCGCGGGGAAGGGCGCCGGAGCGGCGTCGGCCTGGAGCGCGGCACCCGGGAAGGCTCCCGGAGTGGTGGCGGCGCCGGCCTCGGATGCCTCGGACGGCGCGGCGACGACGCCGTGCTCCGTACCGCTGTCCGAGTCGGCAGCAACAGCAACAGCAACAGCAACAGCAACAGCAACAGCGTCGACATCAGCGTCGACACCAGCGGCGTCATCGGTGTCGACGTCGGTGTCGGCCTCGTTGTCCGCCGACGGGGCCGACGGGGCCGACGGGGCCGACGGGATGTTCGCCGCCTCTCCGTCGGCATCGGGCGCGGCCGTCACCACGTCGTCCGAGCTCGTCGCGTCCGCGTCCGCGTCGGCGTCCGCCTCGGCGGCCGTCGTACCGGCCGAGGCAGCGCTCTCGACGGCTCCCGGCGCCTCGGCGCCGTCCGTACCGGAAGCTTCCCCTCCGGCGGCCTCGCCCCGCGCGGCCTTCGCCGCGGCCGAGCGCTCGGCCATCTCGCGCTTGAGCGAACCGGGAGAGAAGCGCATGGTCGCGCCGCTCTCCACGGTGCCGCCGCCGAACGGCTCACCGCCGCCGAACGACTCACCGGCCCCGGCGGTCACCGGCGCGGGCGTCTCGGGCGCGGGCGCCGGCGCGGGAATCGGCAGGGGTGCGGGCACCGGCACGGACATCGGCACCGGCATCGGCGCGGGCGGCACCGCGGCGACCGGCGTCTCCGGCGCGCCGACAACAGGCGCCACGGGCGCGGGCGCCACAGGAGTCGCGGGGGCAACAGGATGCACAGGAGCCACGGGGCCCACCGGAGCCACGGGGCCCACCGGAGCGACAGGGGCCGCGGGCGATGCCGGCGGCTGCGCGCCCCAGCCCGGCTCGAAACCGCTGCCCGCCGGGAGCCCCGGCAGCGCGACCGGCGCCCCGCTCGGCGGCGGGGGAGTGGCACCGCCCGACGCCGCACCGCCCGACGCGTTCTGCGTGTACCAGGCGGGCGGGGTGTAGTCGATGGTGAACTCACCCGTCATCTCGGCGGGATCCGCGTCGGACTGATCGTCGGCGGGCGGATTCCAACCCCCGTGGATCTCGTCGCGATCGCCGTTCACTTTGCCTCCTGGTGTGGTCGAGCACCCTTGTGCCGTTGTGGGCGGGGCTCTTCCAGCCTAATCGGCGCGGCATCCGTCGGGCAGGCCCGGCGGTCGCTCCGCGACCGCCGTTCCGACCGGGTCAGGCCCCCCAAGTGACCCGGTCGCGCCGCAGAGTGAGAACCCCGACCGTTCAAAACGATGCAAATACGGACGTACGTGAACGACTTCGTGCCGCTCAGTCCATCCGGCGCGCGCCGCCCAACAATCCGGTCTCGGCATCCGTCGCCTGCGTCATCACGAACTGCCGGTCGCCCGGGGTGCACCAGAGGGTCACCCCGTCCGCGAGCGTGGACAGCGCCTCGTACTCGTGGCGCGGCAGGCTCATGATGCGGCCGATCTGCGCGGCCTCGTCCGGGGAGACCCGCTGGATCCCGACCAGCGAGGACTTCTGCAGGAGTCGGGGCGCGACCGGGCTCAGATACGGGAGCAGCGTCACGACCGACTGCCACGGCGCCGAGACGACGCGGCCGCGCGGCGGGCGCATGCCGCAGTCGCGCACGACGACCACCGGGCTGCCCGCCGAGGCGCCCTGCGGCGGCACCCGGCCCACGTCGTGCAGCGAGATACAGGGCTGCCCGCCGCCCGCGGCCTGCGCGAGCGCCGTCCACGCCTGCGCGCGGCCGGTCTCGACGGCCACCCGGGCGCCCGTCGCGGCGGCCCGCAGCGCGAGCACCTGCGCGGTCCACAGGCCGCCGATGAGCGTGATGTCGTACGGGACGGGCCGGTTGATGCCGAGCACGGCCGGCCGGTTCTCGGCGTCCACGCCGATCACCATGCCGTCGTCGCCGACGGGGAGGGCCAGCGCGTCGAGCTGGTCCACGGGTACGGAGTGCCGGTCGCGGCGCGGACCCACGAGCCCGAAGCCGAAGCGGGGCCGCGCGTCCCGCGCCGTCCGCGCGGCAGCGCGCCCGGACCCGGCGCCACGGGACCCGGAGCCACGGGACCCGGAGCCACGGGAGGAGGAGCCGCGGGAGGACGGCGTCCCGGAATTCGACGGCGTACCGAAAGGAGCGTGGGCCATCAGCGCGCACCCCCCAGCGGCAGCGTCGCGAGAATGCCCGGCACCTGTTCCCGGTCGAGCCGCACCAGACCCGTCCGCACCCCGCGCGCCGCGCGCTCCAGTTCGTGCCGCGCCGCCACGAGTTCCTCGTCGCTGCGCCCGGTGATCCGTACGTGTCCGGTCACCGTCACCTCCTGCCGGTCCCCGCCGCTCAGCGTCAGGCTGAACGTCGTCGCGAGCGCGGGCAGCGAGGTCAGCAGGGCCACCAGCTGCGGCATCGAGGCGCCCGCGCTGCCGCCGGGACCGCCCAACTGGGGCCAGCGCCCCACCCAGTACGTCGTGTGCCGCCGGTCGTCGACCCGCCAGGTCCGCGCGGTCTCCTGGGTCCGACGGGTCTGCGCCTGCCCCCGGCCCGCCTGCGCGATCGCCATGGGGCTCGCGCACGTCGAGGTGGCGATCGCCGAGGTCAGCTCCTGCTCGGTCAGCACGCCGGCCGAGAACCCGGCGCCCGCCAGCCGGCTCGCCAGCTGGTCCGCCGCCCGCACCACGCACTTCTGCGCGCCCGTCATGCCGCCGCCGCGCGCGGCGACCGCCTCCGGGCACAGCTCGGGGTCGAGCTTCAGCGCGATCCAGGTGATCCGTACCGCGGGCGAACCCGTCTGCGCCTGGAGCGGTCCGTAGTTCCGCGCGGCCATCGACTGCGCCGGCAGGTGCGGCGCGGGCGCGGGCTGCGTGTGCTGCACGATCTGCGCCGACTCCAGCCGGATGCCGTCCACGCTCAGGACGTCCCGGACGAGACCGACGGGCAGCGGCCGGGCCGCGCGGTCGGGCCGCAGCGCCGTACCGTCCGACTCGACCCGCAGGACGGCCGTCAGGAACGTGCCGTCACCGATCATGCCGACCGGCCGCCGGTCGCGGTCGCTGTACGCGTACGTCCGCAGCGCCGGATCGCACTCCACGACCGGCGCGAGCCCCGGCTCCGTGCCCTCCGGCACGGTGAAGGAGGCCGCCCGGCGCGAGCGGGCGCGCAGCGCGAGGAAGGTGCCGAGCCACTCGGGCAGGGACCGCCGGTGGCGGCGTACGAGCGCCAGCAGGACGAGTACGACGGCGACCACGCCCGCGGGCACGAGCAGCAGTCGGTCGACGACCCAGGCGACCGCGAGCAGGGCCGCCGCCACCTCTATCAGTACGAGCTGTTGCAATCGGAACGAACCGAAGTGTCCGGGACGTGCCTGCAGTCGTGGTGAGACCGAGGAAATGGGTCCCGTGGAAGGGGGTTCGGAGGCCGTGGCCGCGGCGGGCCGCGTCCGCGTCGCGGAAACCATGATGGAGAATCCCCCTCAATTCGGCCCGATCACCCTGGCCCGCCAGGGCATTGGCGGCCGGATCACCCTACCCGCCCCACGAACCCCACGGGACAGCAGGCATAGTAGGGGGCCGGTCCGACAGCCGGGACCCGGGTGCCACTTCCCCCCGGGCCTCGCGCGAAGACTGCGCCTGACGAGAATGGGGACTCATGGCATCGCGCCGGGACGAACTCAACGCGTACACCTTTGCGAAGAAGCGCACGGTGGCGGCATTCCTCCAACCCTCGCCCTCCGGTACGGAGGAGGGGGCGCCCAAGCCGCTGCGCGCGATCGTCCCCGGGCTCATCGTCGCCGCGCTGGTCATCGCGGGATTCGGCGCCTGGGGCATGTTCAGCCCGCAGGCCCCCAAGGGCTGGGACACCCCGGGCACCCGGGTGATCGTCGGCAAGCAGTCGACGACCCGGTACGTCGTCCTCACCACCGGCAAGGACAAGGACGCGAAGACGCTGCTCCACCCCGTCCTCAACCTCGCCTCCGCCCGTCTCCTGCTCAACCCCGACCAGTTCCAGGTCGTCCAGGTCAGCGACAAGACGCTCGACGAGGACAAGCAGCGCGGGCCCATCCTCGGCATTCCGTACGCCCCCGACCGCCTTCCCTCCGCCGACGACGCGGGCAAGGAGAAGCGCTGGGCCGTCTGCGAGCAGCCCGGCGGCGGCAAGGGCGCCAGCGTCCAGAAGGCGACCTTCCTCTTCGCGCAGCGCGACCTCGGGCGCACCGAGGGCGCGAACAAGCTCGACGACGGAGAGATCCTGTACGTCAAGGGCCAGAAGGGGAGCGCCCAGTTCCTCGTCGACCACACGGGAACCAAGTACCCGGTGAAGTCCGAGGTCCCCGGCCTGGTCACCGCCCTGGTGGGCCTCAACAAGGAGCCGCAGCCCGTCACCGACGACTGGCTCGCCACCTTGAAGACCGGCGACGCCATCGACTTCCCGCACCTCGAGGGCGAGGTCGGCGCCTCCACCGACATCCCCGGCAGCACCCTCACCGGGACCGAGAACCGCGTCGGCATGGTGCTCCTCGCCCAGACCGGCTCCGGGCCCCAGCACTACGTCGTGCTGCCCGGCCGGGTCCAGCCGGTCTCGGCGTTCACCGCCTGGCTCCTCATCAGCTCCCCGCAGACCCGGCCCCTCGACATGGACGGCCAGGACACCACCGTCGACGCCTCCTCCTTCGTCCCGGACCCGACCGTCTTCAACAAGCAGGCGCGCTGGCCGCAGCTGAAGTCCGAGCAGGTCAACGCCGTCACCGGCGAAGGCGCCCGCGACACCGTCTGCAGCGTCCTCACCGACGTGGACGACAAGGGCAACACCACCCTCACCACCTGGGCGGGCCCCGAGTACCCCGCCGAGATCACGGCCGGCGGCACCAGCACGTACGTCACCCCGGGCAGCGGCCTCCTCTACACCCAGGTCCAGGGCAAGCAGAAGGACGGCTCGCTCTTCCTCGTCACCGACACCGGGCTGCGCTACGCGGTCCAGGCCAACAGCGACAGCGACTCCACCCGCTCCGACATCGGCGTCGGGGAGCAGGGGGAGCAGACCGACAGACGCCCGCAACCCTCCGACGCCCAGAAGCGTCTCGGGTACCAGAAGGTCATGCCGGTCCTCGTCCCGATCGAATGGTCGGAGTTCCTGTCGAAGGGCCCACGGCTCGACACCAACAGCGCGCGTCAGCCGCAGGGTTCCTAGGGGGTGGCACCGGTGACGACGACGAACCGCGCGGCGGCCCTGCTCACCGCCGCCACCCTGACGGGCCTGCTGGCGACGCCCACGGCGGCCGCGGCGGAGCCCTTGGCACCCGCGGCGCCGACGACACCCGCGACGGCGGCGGAACCGGCCGGTCCCGCGCCGGAGCGCTGGTCGCTCGACGGCGGAGGCGAGTGCACCTTCCCCATGAAGAAGCAGATCGCGGGCACCCCCTGGCCGCTCCAGCGGGTGCTCCTCGACGAGCTCTGGCAGGACACCAAGGGCGAGGGCGTCCGGGTCGCCGTCATCGACACCGGGGTCGACGACGTCAACCCGCAGCTGCGCAAGGCCGTCGACGCCAAGGCGGGCAAGGACTACCTCAAGCCCGACAAGAAGAACCCCGGTTTCGGCGACGAGAAGCGCGGCAAGACCGACGGCACCGTCGACGACGTCGGCCACGGCACCAAGGTCGCCGGCCTCATCGCGGCCCGCCCCGGCGACGGCACCGGCTTCGTCGGCCTCGCCCCCGAGGCGATGATCATCCCGATCCGCCAGAACGACGAGAAGAACAGCGGCAAGTCCGACACCATGGCCCAGGCGATCGACTGGGCCGTCCTCAAGGGCGCCCACGTCATCAACATCTCGCAGGACACCACCCAGCCGCTGGGCCCCGATTCGCCCATGGCCAAGGCGGTGGCCCGGGCGATCGCCAAGGACGTCGTCGTCGTCGCCTCCGCCGGCAACGACGGCATGGACGGCAAATTCAAGAACACCTACCCCGCCGCCTTCCCCGGGGTCCTCGCCGTCGCCTCCTCCGACCGGAACAACGAGCGCGCGAGCTTCTCCCAGTCCGGCACCTTCGTGGGCGTCGCCGCCCCCGGTGTCGACATCGTCTCCACCGTCCCCGGTGGCGGCCAGTGCGTCGACAACGGTACGAGCTTCTCCGCCCCGTACGTCGCCGGCGTCGCCGCCCTGCTCCGCGCCAAGTACCCCAAGTGGAGCGCGGCCCAGATCGTCACCCGGATCGAGCAGACCGCCGTCCGTTCCATCAACGGCCGTGACCGCTACGTCGGTTGGGGGGTGGTCGACCCGGTGCGGGCGCTCGCCGACGTCCCCGGGGCACCGCCCTCCTCACCCACGCCCGACCCCGACCCGCCGAAGCCGCCGGCGCCCGAGCCGGCCCGTCTGGCGCTGTCGGAGACGCCCCAGGAGCGCTCCGAACGGCTCGCCACCTATGCGTTGGGGATCGGTGGTGTGCTGGTGGCCGTGGTCGCCGGAACCGCCGTCGTGATCCGCGACGGCCGCCGCGGGAGAGGGGTTCGCCGACCTGCGTAACGGTCAAGTATCCGGTGCCTCCTTTGCAGTTGGAACTGCCGCCGCCAATGGCTAAAGTGACCGCTGGGGGCACGGCAGTGCGAACCCAGCACGGGGGCGGCATCAGAAGATTCCCGTCCGCATCACGACCGGAAGGCCCGACGGCCCGGCCGTCGAAGCCACCGAAGGAAGAAGGGGCAAGATGTCGAAAGACCTGAACGTAACCAGTGCCGAACAAGTTCGGCTCGCCGGCCGGATCCAGGACTTCTCCGACGAGCTCCAGGCCCGCATCACGTCCCTCAACGGCGTGGTGGACCGCGTCCAGGCGGGCTGGCAGGGCGCTGCGAGCAAGGAGTACGACCGGGTCCAGAACGACCTGAACCAGCGTCTGCGCAGCATGCGTGCCGAGCTCACCAAGCTCGAGGAGATCATGCGCATGAGCGCCGACGGGTTCTCGCGTGAGGAGGAGGACCGTCTGCGGTCCTTCCGCACGATGGACGCCAGCGGCGGCGCCGGTGGCGGCGGCGGCAACCAGAGCGCCATCCTCGGCGTCTGAGCCACCGGCTCGACCAGTCCTCCGCGCCCACTCTCACTTCAGGAGTCATCAGCATGACCACTGCGGTCAATTACGACACCGTGACGCAGGCGGCGGCCGACACCCGCCTGACCTCCACCACCCTCACCCAGAAGCTGGACGACCTCATGGCCGAGGTCAACCGCGTCGCCTCCAACTGGGAGGGTGAGGCCAAGATCGCGTACCGCGAGAGCCAGGACCGCCTGACCCGCGACATGGCCGGCATGAACCAGGACCTGGCGCGCATCGCCCAGCTCCTCGACGAGTCGGTCGCCGGCTACCAGGACACCGACAAGGGCAACGCCGCCCGCTTCCGTATGTGACATCCCGCGGACGCACGTGAGGGGGTGGCCCGTTCCGACGGGCCACCCCCTCACGCGTACCGCCGCTTACCGCAGGTCGAACTCGCCGTCCCGGGCGCCGAGGACGAACGCGTCCCACTCGGCCTTCGTGTAGCGCAGCACCGTGCCCTTGTCGAGCGAGGAACGCATCGCCACCGCCCCCTCGGGCAGGTGCGCGATCTCCACGCGCTCCTCGTCCGGGCTGGTGCCCGGAGCGCCCTGCCACTCGACGGCGGAGATGTCGAGCGCGTACAGCTCGTCCTTCTGCCGCTGCTTCTCGGCGGCCAGGTCGCTGTCGGCGGTGCTGGCGTGTGCGTCGGTCATCGGCGCTTTCCCTTCGCGGTGGTACGGCGGTCCCCTCCACAGTAGTGGGACCGCCGTACCCGAACGGCGGGAAATACCGTTCCGCTCAGTGCTGCTCGGGCAGCCATCCCAGCTGCACCAACGGCGTCCCCCGCTTGCGCGAGACGAACGTGCCCCGGCCCGGAGGCATCGGCCTCGCCCGGACGTTGCCGAGGATGTCGCCCTCCTGCGGATCGCCGGAGAGCAGCACGCCCTGCGCGCCCAGCTCCCTCATGCGCTGCATGAACGGCTCGTACATCGCCCGCGAGGCTCCCGCGGCGCTCCGCGCCACGATGAACCGGATGCCGACGTCCCGCGCGAACGGCAGGTTCTCGACGAGAACGGCCAGCGGGTTCCCCGAGTTGGTGGCCACCAGCTCGAAGTCGTCGATCAGCACGAACAGTTGAGGACCCGACCACCAGCTCCGGTCCCGCAGCTGCTGCGGAGTGATGTCCGGCTTCGGCGCACGCTTCGTCATCACCGTGCTGATGGCGTCCATGTGCATCTGCATGGCCGAGGCCATCGGCGCGTACTCCAGGAGGTGCGAGGGCGCCACCGCCTCCAGCATCGTCCGCCGGTAGTCGCCGACCACGATCCGCGCCTGCTCCGGCGTGTACCGCTCGCACAGCTGCTTGGCGATCAGCCGCAGCAGCGCCGTCTTTCCGGACTCGCTCTCACCGAAGACCAGGAAGAACGGATCCGACTCGAAGTCGACGAACACCGGCTCCAGGTTCGTCTCGTCGATGCCGATCGCGATGCCGTGCTGCGGGTACTCGAAGCCCTTCGGCAGCTGCTCCGCCGGCAGCCTGCGCGGCAGCAGCCGCACCGCCGGGGCCGGAGCCGCGGTCCAGCTCGCCTTCACGGCCCGGACGAACGCCGACGTGCCGTCCGAGAGATCGGCCGACGAGCTCGACCCGTCGATCCGCGGCAGCGCGCCCATGAAGTGCAGTTTCTCCGCCACCTGACCGCGCCCCGGCACCCCGGGCGGCACGTTCGCCGCGACCTTGCGGTCGAACTCGGAGTCCATGACGTCACCGAGCCGCAGTTCGAGCCGGCCCAGCATCTGGTCCTTGAGGGCCGCCCGCACCTCCATGTACCGGGAGGCGGTGATCACCACGTGGATGCCGTAGCCCAGACCGCGCGCCGCGATGTCGGCGACGATCGGCTCCAGCATGTCGTAGTCGTTGCGGAAGCCGCCCCAGCCGTCCACGACCAGGAAGACGTCACCCCAGGCCTCGCCCGGCAGTTCACCCGCCGCGCGCTTGCGCCGGTAGGTGGCGATCGAGTCGATGGAGTGCGAACGGAAGAACTCCTCCCGCCGGTTGAGGACCCCCATCACCTCCGCGACCGTCCGCCGCACCCGCTCCGGGTCGAGCCGCGACGCCACCCCGCCGACGTGCGGCAGGTCGGCGAGCGAGTTCATGCCGCCACCACCGAAGTCGAGGCAGTAGAACTGCACTTCGGCCGGGGTGTGGGTGAGCGCGAACGCCGAGACGAGCGTCCGCATCAGCGTCGACTTCCCGGACTGCGGACCGCCGACCACCATCATGTGACCGGCCGCGCCGGAGAAGTCCCGGTACAGCACCTCGCGCCGCTGCTCGAACGGCTTGTCGATGAGGCCGAGCGGGACCGTGAGGCCGCCCTGCCGCGTGTACTCCGTCGCCGTGAGCCCCCGATCCGCCGTCTGCGCGAGCCCGGGAAGCAGCTGGTCCAGCGAGGGCGCCTGGTCGAGCGGCGGCAGCCACACCTGGTGCGCCGGCACGCCCTGGCCCTCCAGCCGGCGCACGATCACGTCGAGGACGGTGTCCGCGAGCGCGTCGTCCTCCTCCGCCCGCCGCTCCGCCAGGTACGCCGGGTCCGGAGCCGCGTACACCACCGGCACCGGCGACGCCGTGAACACCGCGGGCCGCCGCTCCACCGGCATCTGCCCGATCTCCAGACGCGGCCCGCCCGACCGGTGCGTCCCCGAGACGTACGCCGCCTTGAAGCGGGTCATCTCGTCCGTACCGAACTTCAGATAGCCCGAACCGGGCACCGAGGGCAGGTGGTACGCGTCCGGCACACCGATCGCCGTCCGCGACTCCGCCGCCGAGAAGGTCCGCAGACCGATCCGGTACGAGAGGTACGTGTCGAGTCCGCGCAGCTTGCCCTCCTCCAGGCGCTGCGAGGCGAGGAGCAGGTGCACACCCAGCGAACGGCCGATGCGGCCGATCTGGATGAACATGTCGATGAAGTCCGGCTTGGCGGTGAGGAGCTCGGAGAACTCGTCGATCACCAGGACCAGCGAGGCCAGCGGCTCCAGCGGGGCACCCGCCGCCCGCGCCTTCTCGTAGTCGTGGATGTTGGCGTAGTTGCCCGCCGAGCGCAGCAGCTCCTGGCGCCGCTGCAGCTCGCCGCGGATCGCGTCACCCATGCGGTCGACCAGCGTCAGGTCGTCCGACAGGTTGGTGATGACCGCCGCCACGTGCGGCATCTGCGACATGCCGGCGAAGGTCGCGCCACCCTTGAAGTCCGCGAGGACGAAGTTCAGCGTCTCCGAGGAGTGCGTCACCGCGAGACCGAGTACGAGCGTCCGCAGCAGCTCCGACTTGCCGGAGCCCGTCGCGCCCACGCACAGACCGTGCGGGCCCATGCCCTCCTGCGCGGCCTCCTTCAGGTCCAGCATGACCGGCTGGCCGTCCTCGCCGACACCGATCGGCACCCGGAGCCGCTCGGCGACCGTCCGGGGCCGCCACGTCCGCGCCACGTCCACCGACTCGGCGTCCCCGAGGTTCAGCAGGTCCGTGAAGTCCAGATTGGCGAGCAGCGGCTCGTCGTCGTCCCCGCCGCCCATCCGCAGCGGTGCCAGCTGACGGGCCAGCGCCTCGGCGGCGGGCAGCGAGATGCCGTCCGGCAGCCCCTCGTACGCGAAGCCGCCGCCGAACTCCAGACTCAGCCGGCCCGGTCGTACCACCACCGAGAGCCCACCGCGCGGCTCGTCGAGCTCGCCCGAGACGACCTCCACGATCGTCACGCCCTGCAGCCCCTCGGCCGCCGCGAACAGGGAGTCGGGGGGCACCATGCCGCCGTCCAGGACCACGACCACGTGCGGCTGGTCGAGGACGGGCTGGTTGTCCCGGGAGAACCGCGGCCGCCCGTCGAGCTTCGAGCGGATCAGGTTCTCCAGCTCGCCGAGGTCGTCACCGAACAGCCGCTTCGTCCCGGCTCCGTCGACCTGCCCCGGCACCTGGGTGTGCGGCAGCCACTTCGTCCAGTCCCACCGCTCCTGCGAAGCCCGCGCCGCGACCACCGCGACCATCAGGTCATCGGGGGAGTGCAGCGTCACCAACTGCGCGACCAGGGCCCGCGCCACGGCCTGCGCCGACTCCGCCTCGCCCGAGACCGTCACGTGGTAGAACGCCCGCATCGAGACCGCCATCGGCAGTCCGTCCAAGGTGCCGTGTACCGCGAGGAACTGCTGCATCGCCCCCGCGCACAGCGGCTCCAGCTCGTCCACCGGAGCCGTGTCCGGCGCCACCAGCGGCGTCGACAGCTGCTGCGCCCCGAGCCCGATCCGCGCCTGCCCGAAGTCGTGGTCGCCCACCCGGCGTTCCCATACCCGCGAACCCTCGGCGACGACCGACCAGAGCTGCTCGGGGGAAGGGTGCAGATACAACTGCGCGTCCCGCTGCTTCCGGGCCGTGCGCCGGACCGTACGCCGAGTCTGCGCGAGGTATTTGAGGTAGTCGCGGCGGACATCGGACATTTGCCCCTGCGTACCGCGACGGAATCTGACGAACTGGGCGACGGCCATCGCGACCGTCGACGCCAGCATCAGCACGCCCATGATCCGCATGATCGGCGACGGCGTCATGAAGAAGAAGACCACCGACGAACCCATGCCGAGCATCGGCAGGAGCTGCATCAACGCCGACTCCTGCTGCCCCCGCGGAAGTTCCGGCGGAGACTCCAGGACCAGTTCCTCACCGGGCACTTCCGGCGGAAGCGCCCTCGGCGGGCGTTTGACGACGATCTGGCTCACCGGCGCATCAATCCCTCGTAGGAGGCGGGCTCGTGGCGGGAGCATCCGCGCCGGCACCCCTGTCGGCAGCCGAGCGCGCGGACTTCCCCCATGGGACGGCGATCCTACTTGCAGCCCCCACCGGCCGTCCCCGGTAGGGTGGCGCGCGCATCGTGCGCAACCGCGAATCAGGGGGTCCAGACACGTGAGTACGACCGCAGCGACCGGTTTCTGCCGCGTCACCGTCGTGGCGCCGGACAGCCGCATCGACGTCGCGCTCCCCGAGGACATCGCCGTCGCCGACGTCTACCCGGAGATCCTGCGGCTCACCGGGCAGACGCAAACGGCGGGCACCCCCACCGGTTACCACCTGGTCCGCCGCGACGGCTCCGTCCTCGACGGCGCCCGCACCCTCGCCGCCCAGCAGGTCCTCGACGGCGAGGTGCTCTCCCTGCGCCCCTTCGCCCAGTCCCTGCCGCCCGCCGTCTACGACGACGTCTCCGACGCCGTCGCCTCCGCGGTCACCCGGGACCGGCACCTGTGGGGCGACGAGCTGCTCCGCGGCGCCGGACTCGTCGGCGGAGTGCTGCTGCTCGTCCTCATGGGCTTCGTCCTGTGGTTCGCGGACCCGGTCCGCCACGACATGCACAGCCTGCCAGGGATCATCGCGGGCGGCGCGGGCCTGCTCCTCACCGCCTTCGCCGGTGTCCGCGCCCGCGTCTACGGGGACCGGGCGACCGCCGTCGCCCTCGGCCTGGGCGCCCTGCCCCTGCTGCTCATCGCCGGCTCCGGCATCGTCGGCCCCGACGCCGGCCAGGGCCCCGGCCGCCTCCAGTTCCTGCTGGGCTGCGTCACGGTCCTCGTCGCCTCGGTGGCCCTCGTCGCGCTCACCCCCAGCGGAGACGCCCCCTTCGTCGCCGCCACCTTCCTCGCCACCGTCGGCACCCTCGCCACCTTCGTGGCGATCCTCACCGAGAGCTCCGCCACCGAGACCGCCGCCGTCTGCGCCCCCGTCGCCATCGGCCTGGTCGCCTTCCTGCCGGGCCTCTCCGCCCGCTTCGCCCGGCTCCCCATCGGCTACGCCACGCCGCGCAGCGCCGCCGACGACGAGTTCCTCGGCGACGTCCAGCACCAGAACGGCGACGACGCCCACCCCGTCGACGGCGAGCGCATCGCGCTCCAGGCCCGCCGCGGCCACGAGATGCTCCTCGGCCTGGTCGGCGGCTGCGCGGCCGTCGTCGTCGGCTCCGCCGCCGTCCTCGGCTTCGCCGGGAACTTCTGGGGGCAGCTCCTCGCCCTCGCCGCCGGCCTGGCGATGCTGCTCCGCGCCCGACTCTTCCGCTACACCTCGCAGGTCGCCTGCGTCCTGGTCGCCGGCATCGCCGCCATCGCCCTGCTGGTCCTCGGCCTCTCCCTCAACCCGCCGGTGGACCTGGTCAAGGACCTCCTCATGTACGGGGACCGCGGCGGCCTCGACATCCGTACGATCTGGCTCACCGCCTCCGTGGCCGCCGGCGCCGCGCTGATCACCGCGATCGGCCTGATCATCCCGAGGAAGGGCCTCTCGCCCTTCTGGGGCCGGCTCCTCGACCTCGCCGAGGGCTTCGTCCTCCTCTCCCTCGTCCCCCTCTGCCTCGCCGTCCTCGACGTCTTCATGGCGGTCCGGTCGCTGACCAGCAAGTAGGGGCGGGGTGGTAAAGGCGACGGGCCCGCTCCGCCGAACTGGTACGCTGTGTGACGGCCGTTTGTGTACGCGCTCTCGGAAGCCCTCGAAGCTTCTGGAAGCTGCGCCCATCGGACCTTCGCCCGCGTAGTCACGGAAGCTTCCCCTGAGATCTAGACCAGGGGCACTCGCGGACGCACGAACCACTAAGAGGAGATCAGCGTGGCTCTCGACGCCGCTGTCAAGAAGCAGATCATGACCGAGTTCGGCCAGAAGGAGGGCGACACCGGCTCCCCCGAGGTCCAGGTCGCCATGCTTTCCCGTCGCATCTCGGACCTGACCGAGCACCTCAAGCAGCACAAGCACGACCACCACTCCCGTCGTGGTCTGCTGATCCTGGTCGGCCAGCGCCGCCGCCTGCTGCAGTACCTGGCCAAGAAGGACATCCAGCGCTTCCGTGCCCTGGTCGACCGCCTCGGCATCCGCCGCGGTGCGGCCGGCGGCGCCAAGTAAAGACGCCGTGAAGGGAGCGGTTCCCACTTTCAGGGGGCCGCTCCCTTTGCTGTACGTGCACAAAGTGCACACAGGCACTTAGTCTGGTCGCACAACCCCATACGACGGACGAGCGAGGAGCCGCCGGCTCGCCGCCGGTCCTCGGTAGTGGCCCCCGGAACATGCCGGGTGCTTCGATCGAAGACCGGCCCGCACCCAAGGCGCGTCTCTCCGCCCCGTCGACACCGTCCCCGGCCACACGGGCCCCGGACGCAAAGACGAACACGTAGGAGAAACCACTAGTGGAGAACGAGACCCACTACGCCGAGGCCGTCATCGACAACGGCACCTTCGGTACCCGCACCATCCGCTTCGAGACGGGCCGTCTCGCCAAGCAGGCCGCCGGCTCCGCCGTCGCCTACCTGGACGACGACACGATGGTCCTCTCGGCGACCACCGCCTCGAAGCGCCCCAAGGACCAGCTCGACTTCTTCCCCCTCACGGTGGACGTCGAGGAGCGGCAGTACGCGGCCGGCAAGATCCCCGGCTCCTTCTTCCGCCGGGAGGGCCGCCCCTCCGAGGACGCGATCCTCACCTGCCGCCTGATCGACCGGCCGCTGCGCCCCTCCTTCAAGAAGGGCCTGCGCAACGAGATCCAGATCGTCGAGACGATCATGGCGCTCAACCCCGACCACCTGTACGACGTGGTCGCGATCAACGCCGCCTCCGCTTCCACGATCCTGGCGGGCCTGCCCTTCTCCGGCCCCATCGGCGCCACCCGCGTCGCCCTGATCAAGGGCCAGTGGGTCGCCTTCCCGACGCACACCGAGCTCGAGGACGCGGTCTTCGACATGGTGGTCGCCGGTCGCGTCCTGGAGGACGGCGACGTCGCGATCATGATGGTCGAGGCCGAGGCCACCGAGAAGACCATCCAGCTCGTCGCGGACGGCGCGGAGGCTCCCACCGAGGAGATCGTCGCCGCCGGCCTCGAAGCCGCGAAGCCCTTCATCAAGGCGCTCTGCAAGGCCCAGTCGGACCTCGCCGCCAAGGCCGCCAAGCCCACCGGCGAGTTCCCGGTCTTCCTGGACTACCAGGACGACGTCCTGGAGGCGCTCACCGCCGCCGTCAAGGGTGAGCTCACCAAGGCGCTCACCATCGCCGGCAAGCAGGACCGCGAGGCCGAGCTCGACCGCATCAAGGAGCTCGCCGCCGAGAAGCTCCTCCCGGCCTTCGAGGGCCGCGAGAAGGAGATCGCCGGTGCCTACCGCGCGCTGACCAAGAAGCTGGTCCGCGAGCGCGTCATCAAGGACAAGGTCCGCATCGACGGCCGTGGCCTCACGGACATCCGTACGCTCGCGGCCGAGGTCGAGGCCATCCCGCGTGTGCACGGCTCGGCGCTGTTCGAGCGTGGCGAGACCCAGATCCTGGGCGTCACCACCCTCAACATGCTCCGCATGGAGCAGCAGCTGGACACCCTCTCCCCGGTGACCCGCAAGCGCTACATGCACAACTACAACTTCCCGCCGTACTCCGTCGGCGAGACCGGCCGCGTGGGCTCGCCCAAGCGCCGCGAGATCGGCCACGGCGCGCTCGCCGAGCGCGCCATCGTGCCGGTCCTCCCGACCCGCGAGGAGTTCCCCTACGCGATCCGTCAGGTGTCCGAGGCCCTCGGCTCCAACGGCTCGACGTCCATGGGCTCGGTCTGCGCCTCCACCATGTCCCTGCTGAACGCCGGTGTGCCCCTCAAGGCCGCCGTCGCCGGTATCGCCATGGGTCTGATCTCCGAGGAGATCGACGGCAAGACGCACTACGTCGCCCTCACCGACATCCTCGGTGCCGAGGACGCCTTCGGCGACATGGACTTCAAGGTCGCCGGTACGAAGCAGTTCGTGACCGCGCTCCAGCTCGACACCAAGCTCGACGGCATCCCCGCCTCGGTCCTGGCCGCCGCGCTGAAGCAGGCCCGTGACGCGCGTCTGCACATCCTCGACGTGATGAACGAGGCGATCGACGTTCCGGACGAGATGTCCCCGAACGCGCCGCGCATCATCACCGTCAAGATCCCGGTGGACAAGATCGGTGAGGTCATCGGCCCCAAGGGCAAGATGATCAACCAGATCCAGGAGGACACCGGCGCCGACATCACGATCGAGGACGACGGCACCATCTACATCGGTGCCCAGCAGGGCTCGCAGGCCGAGGCCGCCCGCGCCACGATCAACGCGATCGCCAACCCGACCATGCCGGAGGTCGGCGAGCGCTACCTGGGTACGGTCGTCAAGACCACCACCTTCGGTGCCTTCGTCTCCCTGATGCCCGGCAAGGACGGTCTGCTGCACATCTCGCAGATCCGCAAGCTCGCCGGTGGCAAGCGCGTGGAGAACGTCGAGGACGTGCTGGCGATCGGCTCCAAGGTCCAGGTCGAGATCGCCGAGATCGACCAGCGCGGCAAGCTCTCCCTGATCCCCGTGATCGCGGACGAGGACGCTGCTGACGCGAAGGACGACACCGACCAGTGACGTCCCGTAGTTCCGTGACGACGGCCCGCCCCTCTTCGGAGGGGCGGGCCGTCGCCCGTACCCAAACGCTTCTCCCGGGCAAGGACGGCATCGGCACGGTCCGCCGCACGACCCTCCCCGGCGGCCTGCGGATCGTCACCGAGACCCTGCCCTCCGTGCGCTCCGCCACCTTCGGCATCTGGGCGCACGTCGGCTCCCGCGACGAGACGCCGAGCCTCAACGGCGCGACCCACTACCTGGAGCACCTCCTCTTCAAGGGCACCCGCAAGCGGTCCGCCCTCGACATCTCCGCCGCGATCGACGCGGTCGGCGGCGAGATGAACGCCTTCACGGCGAAGGAGTACACCTGCTACTACGCCCGGGTCCTCGACACCGACCTGCCGCTGGCGATCGACGTCGTCTGCGACATGCTCACCGGGGCCCTCGTCCTCGAAGAGGACGTGGACGCCGAGCGGGGAGTCATCCTCGAAGAGATCGCGATGACCGAGGACGACCCCGGTGACGTCGTGCACGACCTCTTCGCGCAGACGATGTTCGGCGACACCCCGCTGGGCCGCCCGGTCCTCGGCACCGTCGACACGGTCAACGCGCTCACCCGCGGCCAGATCGCCCGCTTCTACAAGAAGCACTACGACCCGACCCACCTGGTCGTCGCCGCCGCCGGCAACGTCGACCACGCCACGGTGGTACGCCAGGTCCGCCGCGCCTTCGAGAAGGCCGGCGCCCTGACCCGTACCGACGCCGTCCCCGTCGCCCCCCGCGACGGCCGGCGCACCATCCGCACGGCGGGCCGCGTCGAGCACCTGAACCGCAGGACCGAGCAGGCCCACGTGGTCCTCGGCATGCCGGGCCTGGCCCGCACCGACGAGCGTCGCTGGGCCCTCGGCGTGCTGAACACCGCCCTCGGCGGCGGCATGTCCTCCCGCCTCTTCCAGGAGGTCCGCGAGAAGCGCGGCCTGGCCTACAGCGTGTACTCGTACACCTCGGGCTTCGCCGACTGCGGCCTCTTCGGCGTGTACGCGGGCTGCCGCCCCAGCCAGGTCCACGACGTGCTGAAGATCTGCCGTGACGAGCTCGACAAGGTCGCCTCCGACGGCCTCACGGACGAGGAGATCGTCCGCGCCGTCGGCCAGCTCTCCGGCTCGACCGTCCTGGGTCTCGAGGACACCGGCGCGCTCATGAACCGCATCGGCAAGAGCGAGCTGTGCTGGGGAACCCAGATGTCGGTCGACGACATGCTCACCCGGATCGCCGCGGTCACCCCGGACGACGTCCGGGCCGTCGCCCGCGATGTACTGGACCAGCGGCCCTCCCTGTCGGTGATAGGCCCGCTGAAGGACAAGCAGGCGGACCGCCTCCACCAAGCGGTCTCCTGATTTCGAGCCCCTTAAGGAAGATCAATGAGCAAGCTGCGCGTGGCGGTCCTCGGAGCCCAGGGCCGTATCGGCTCCGAGGCGGTCAGGGCCGTCGAGGCCGCCGAGGACATGGAACTGGTCGCCGCCCTCGGCCGGGGCGACAAGCTGGAGACGCTCGTCGAGGCGGGAGCCCAGGTCGTCGTCGAGCTGACCACCCCGGCCTCGGTCATGGAGAACCTCGACTTCTGCGTGCGCCACGGCATCCACGCGGTCGTCGGCACCACCGGCTGGACCGAGGAGCGCCTCGCGCAGCTGCGGACCTGGCTCGCGGCCTCCCCGGAGACCGGTGTCCTCATCGCCCCGAACTTCTCCATCGGCGCGGTCCTCACCATGAAGTTCGCGCAGATCGCGGCCCCGTACTTCGAGTCGGTCGAGGTCGTCGAGCTGCACCACCCGCACAAGGTGGACGCCCCCTCGGGCACCGCCACCCGTACGGCGCAGCTGATCGCCGCGGCCCGAGCCGAGGCCGGCCTCGGCGCCCAGCCGGACTCCACGGCGACGGGCCTGGAGGGCGCGCGCGGCGCCGACGTCGACGGCGTTCGCGTCCACTCCGTACGGCTGGCGGGCCTCCTGGCCCACCAGGAGGTCCTGCTCGGCGGCGAGGGCGAGACCCTCACCGTCCGCCACGACTCGCTGCACCACTCCAGCTTCATGCCGGGCATCCTCCTGGGCGCCCGCCGCGTGACCACCGCTCCGGGCCTCACCTTCGGCCTGGAGCACTTCCTGGACCTGGGCTGACGGCCATGGGCGGAAAGATCACGTACGTCTTCCTGGCCACCGTCCTCGTCCTCGTCTTCGGCGTGGTGGCGATGGAGGGCGTGCTGCTGCTCCTCACGGGCGAGCCGGCTGCCATGGGCATGGGCGCGGTGGCGTTCCTGCTGCCCGCCGTCGGCGGCTGGTTCCTCTGGAAGAACACCCGCTTCGCCCGGCAGGCGGGCCGCCTCGCCACCGAGCTGGAGGCCGAGGGCGGCCTGCCCGTCGACGAGCTGAAGCGCACGGAGGGCGGCCGCATCGACCGCGACTCGGCCGACGAGGTCTTCGCGCGGCGCAAGGCCGAGACGGAGGACTCACCGGGGGACTGGCGCTGCTGGTTCCGGCTCGCGGTCGCCTATCACGACGCCCGCGACACTCCGAGGGCCCGCAAGGCGATGCAGCGGGCCATCGCCCTCCACGAGGGACGTACGGTCAGCGCGTAGCGGCCGGGACGACGCCGTACTCGGCGTTCCAGGCCTCGACCGTGTCGGCCGCGCGGTCGAAGGCCTCGACCCGGGAGAGGAAGTCGGCATTGTGGTCGGTGAGCAGCAGCAGCTGCTCACCACCCTGCCGGCCGAGCACCAGGGCCTGGCCCTGGACGGTCCGGGGGAGCCCCAGCCAGCGCACCGGCTGCTGCGCGGTTCGTACGAAGGTCACCTTCGCCCACGGCACGGTGACGGTCTTGAGGAAGCCCACGCGCCGCACGCCGGCGCGGCTCACCCATGTGCCCATACGGAGCATCCGCAGGGCCGCGAGGATGACGAGCACCGCGAGCCCGAGCGTCACGCCCGCCGCGGCGAAGCCCCCGGCGGCGACGATGATCACGGCGGCCAGCAGCACGAACGACGCGAGCAGCAGCGCGAGCGCTGCCACTCCGACACGCCACGACCCCGGCCGGTACGGACGACGCCACTGATCGTGGTCGTCGAACGGCAGGGCGACATGGTCGGTCGTGTCAAAAGCACGGTCGGCCGTCAGGAAGGGCAGGGGCACGACAGGTCCTCACTCACAAGCACGCTCGAAGGGGCGGTGCCCGGTGAGGCTACCTCAGCGGTTGTCGGAGGCCTCGGACTGCTGCTGACGAGTGGCGGAGTCCCCCGACTGGAGGGACGGCATACCGAAGATCAGCGATCCGACGAGGCCCGCCACGACGGTCAGCCCGATCAGGGTACGACCCACGATCTGCGAGGCGTTGAGGCGCTCCCGGGGTGGCGGAGTGACGTTACTGCGGAAATGGTCGGCCTCCGCGACGAACGCGAACGGTACGGCCTCTCTCCGGCGGAACATCAGGGCCACTCTCCTCTGTCGATCGACGTGCTTCATGAGTAGAGACGACGGAAAGGACCTTTTGGTGCCCTATTTCACTAAAGAGGCCGAATCTCGTCCTCGGGGAGGACGTCGTTAGAGTGGGCGACTGCAACAGCCGACTGGAAGGACCGCTGGTGACCGACAGCCCCACCGAGAACGTGAAGATCGACTTCCGGAGCGACGTCACCGTTGATCTGGTCAAGAGCGCGGCGAGCGATTCCGACGTCCTCTGGGCGGCGCGTGTGTCCACGGCGGGTGAGCAGTCCCTCGAAGAGCTCCAGAAGGACCCGGAGCGTTCGAAGGGCCTGATCAACTACCTGATGCGGGACCGCCACGGCAGCCCGTTCGAGCACAACTCGATGACCTTCTTCATCAGCGCCCCGATCTTCGTGTTCCGCGAGTTCATGCGGCACCGCGTGGGCTGGTCGTACAACGAGGAATCGGGTCGCTACAGGGAGCTCCAGCCGGTCTTCTACGTCCCGGACACCTCCCGCAAGCTGGTCCAGGAGGGTCGCCCCGGCAAGTACGTCTTCGTCGAGGGCACCCAGGAGCAGCACGACGTCGTCAGCCGCACGATGGAGGAGTCGTACCGGACGGCGTACGCCACCTACCAGGAGATGCTGGCCGCCGGCGTCGCCCGCGAGGTCGCCCGCTCGGTCCTCCCCGTCGGCCTCTTCTCCTCGATGTACGCCACGTGCAACGCGCGCTCGCTCATGCACTTCCTGGGCCTGCGCACCCAGCACGAGCTGGCCGCGGTCCCGTCCTTCCCGCAGCGGGAGATCGAGATGGTCGGCGAGAAGATGGAAGAGCACTGGGCCCGGCTGATGCCGCTGACCCACGCCGCCTTCAACAAGAACGGCCGTGTGGCCCCGTAGGGCACACATGTCCGAAACGCTCATGCGAAGTGTCCGTATTGCGGCGTTTCAGGAAGTTCATCTAGGCTGATCAAACGGACCCGGCACTGCCTGAACCCCCGAGCAGGCAGTGCCGGGCTCCTCTTCTCCTGTCCCCCCTCGGGGACACCCGGCGCTGAGCAGCGAGTAGCGTGTTACCCATGGCTCCGATCTCCACTCCGCAGACCCCCTTCGGGCGGGTCCTCACCGCCATGGTCACGCCCTTCACGGCGGACGGCGCACTCGACCTCGACGGTGCCCAGCGACTGGCCACCCACCTCGTGGACGCAGGCAACGACGGTCTCGTCGTCAACGGCACCACCGGCGAGTCCCCCACCACCAGCGACGCGGAGAAATCGGAGCTGGTACGAGCTGTGCTGGAGGCGGTCGGAGACCGCGCCCACATCGTCGCCGGCATCGGCACCAACGACACCCACCACTCCGTCGAGCTCGCCCGCACCGCCGAGCGCGACGGCGCCCACGGCCTGCTCGCCGTGACGCCGTACTACAACAAGCCCTCGCAGGAGGGCCTCCGCCGACACTTCTCGGCCATCGCCGACGCCACCGAGCTGCCGGTCATGCTCTACGACATCCCCGGCCGCAGCGGCGTCCCGATCGACACCGAGACGATCGTCCGCCTCGCCGAACACCCGCGGATCGTCGCCAACAAGGACGCCAAGGGCGACCTCGGCCGCGCCAGCTGGGCCATCGCCCGCTCCGGCCTCGCCTGGTACTCCGGCGACGACATGCTCAACCTGCCGCTGCTTTCCGTGGGCGCCTGCGGCTTCGTCTCCGTCGTCGGCCACGTCGTGACGCCGGACCTCCGCGCCCTCCTCGAAGCCCACCTGGCCGGCGAGGTCCAGAAGGCCACCGAGATCCACCAGAAGCTGCTGCCGGTCTACACCGGCATGTTCCGCACCCAGGGCGTCATGACGACCAAGGCCGCCCTCGCCCTCCAGGGCCTCCCGGCCGGCCCGCTGCGTCTCCCGCTCGTGGAGCTCTCTCCCGAGGAGACCGACCAGCTCAAGGTCGACCTGGCCGCCGGCGGGGTAGAACTCTGACAACGGACTTCACAACTGAACACTGACAACAGCAAGTGCACGAATGTCATGCGCGCCACGGGCCGAGCGGTACGTGGCGCGCGTGGTGAGGAGAGTCTTTTGAGTCATCCGCATCCTGAACTCGGCGCTCCGCCGAAGCTGCCGAAGGGCGCCCTGCGCGTCACCCCGCTCGGCGGGCTCGGCGAAATCGGCCGGAACATGACGGTCTTCGAGTTCGACGGCCGTCTGCTCATCGTCGACTGCGGCGTCCTCTTCCCCGAAGAGGAGCAGCCGGGCGTCGACCTGATCCTTCCCGACTTCACCATCATTCGGGACCGTCTCGACGACATCGAAGGCATCGTGCTCACGCACGGCCACGAGGACCACATCGGTGCCGTCCCCTACCTGCTCCGGCTCAAGCCGGACATCCCGCTGATCGGCTCCAAGCTGACCCTCGCGCTGATCGAGGCCAAGCTCCAGGAGCACCGCATCCGCCCTTACACCCTTGAGGTGAAGGAAGGCGACCGGGAGATCCTGGGTTCGTTCGACTGCGAGTTCATCGCGGTCAACCACTCCATCCCGGACGCCCTCGCGGTGGCCATCCGCACTCCTGCGGGCATGGCCGTCGCCACCGGCGACTTCAAGATGGACCAGCTCCCGCTGGACGGCCGCCTCACGGACCTGCACGCGTTCGCGCGTCTGAGTGAGGAGGGCATCGACCTCCTCCTCTCGGACTCCACCAACGCCGAGGTCCCGGGCTTCGTCCCGCCGGAGAAGGACATCTCCAACGTCCTGCGCACGGTCTTCGCGAACGCCCAGAAGCGCATCATCGTGGCCAGCTTCGCCAGCCACGTGCACCGCATTCAGCAGATCCTCGACGCCGCCCACGAGTACGGCCGCCGGGTCGCCTTCGTCGGCCGCTCGATGGTCCGCAACATGGGCATCGCCCGTGACCTGGGCTACCTCAAGGTCCCTGCGGGTCTCGTCGTGGACGTGAAGACCCTCGACGACCTGCCGGACGACGAGGTCGTGCTCGTCTGCACGGGCTCGCAGGGCGAGCCCATGGCGGCCCTGTCCCGCATGGCCAACCGCGACCACCAGATCCGGATCGTCCCCGGCGACACGGTCATCCTGGCCTCGTCCCTCATCCCGGGCAACGAGAACGCGGTCTACCGCGTGATCAACGGCCTGACCCGCTGGGGCGCGAACGTGGTCCACAAGGGCAACGCCAAGGTCCACGTCTCGGGCCACGCCTCGGCCGGCGAGCTGCTGTACTTCTACAACATCTGCCGACCGAAGAACCTCATGCCGGTCCACGGCGAATGGCGCCACCTGCGCGCCAACGCCGAGCTCGGCGCGATGACGGGTATCCCCAAGGACCACATCGTCATCGCCGAGGACGGCGTCGTCGTCGACCTGATCGACGGCCGCGCCCGGATCACCGGCAAGGTCCAGGCGGGCTACGTGTACGTCGACGGCCTCTCGGTCGGCGACGTGACGGAGGCCCACCTCAAGGACCGCCGCATCCTGGGCGACGAGGGCATCATCTCGGTCTTCGTGGTCGTGGACTCCTCGACCGGCAAGATCGTGAGCGGCCCGAACATCCACGCCCGCGGGTCCGGCATCGAGGACTCGGCGTTCGACGCCGTGATCCCCAAGGTCGACCAGGTCCTGAACAAGTCGGCCCAGGACGGCGTCGTCGAACCCCACCAGCTCCAGCAGCTGATCCGCCGCACCGTCGGCAAGTGGGTCTCCGACACCTACCGCCGGCGCCCGATGATCCTCCCGGTCGTCGTAGAGGTCTGACCAGCGCAACACCGGAGCGGGGCCCCTCGATTTGCATCGGGGCGCCCCGCTCCAGTACGTTTACGGCTCCGCCAGACCGGGAAGCCCCGGCGCCGACGTGCGCCGGAACAGCTGAACGGGAGGCGGAAATACCGACTCAGAACTTCTGATAAAGTCGGAACCGCTGAAAGGCCCAAGAGCGAAAGCGAAAGGGACCGGAAAGCACCGAGGAAATCGGATCGGAAAGATCTGATAGAGTCGGAAACGCAAGAACGAAGGGAAGCCCGGAGGAAAGCCCGAGAGGGTGAGTACAAAGGAAGCGTCCGTTCCTTGAGAACTCAACAGCGTGCCAAAAATCAACGCCAGATTAGTTGATACCCCGTCCATCTTCGGATGGTCGAGGTTCCTTTGAAAAAAGTCCACCCTTAGCCGGGTGGCGCACAGCGAGGACGCTGTGAACGATCGGTCTTATTCCGACTCGATCGTTCCGCTCTCGTGGTGTCGACCCGATTACGGGTAAACATTCACGGAGAGTTTGATCCTGGCTCAGGACGAACGCTGGCGGCGTGCTTAACACATGCAAGTCGAACGATGAAGCCCTTCGGGGTGGATTAGTGGCGAACGGGTGAGTAACACGTGGGCAATCTGCCCTTCACTCTGGGACAAGCCCTGGAAACGGGGTCTAATACCGGATAACACCGGCTTCCGCATGGAAGCTGGTTAAAAGCTCCGGCGGTGAAGGATGAGCCCGCGGCCTATCAGCTTGTTGGTGGGGTAATGGCCTACCAAGGCGACGACGGGTAGCCGGCCTGAGAGGGCGACCGGCCACACTGGGACTGAGACACGGCCCAGACTCCTACGGGAGGCAGCAGTGGGGAATATTGCACAATGGGCGAAAGCCTGATGCAGCGACGCCGCGTGAGGGATGACGGCCTTCGGGTTGTAAACCTCTTTCAGCAGGGAAGAAGCGAAAGTGACGGTACCTGCAGAAGAAGCGCCGGCTAACTACGTGCCAGCAGCCGCGGTAATACGTAGGGCGCAAGCGTTGTCCGGAATTATTGGGCGTAAAGAGCTCGTAGGCGGCTTGTCACGTCGGGTGTGAAAGCCCGGGGCTTAACCCCGGGTCTGCATCCGATACGGGCAGGCTAGAGTGTGGTAGGGGAGATCGGAATTCCTGGTGTAGCGGTGAAATGCGCAGATATCAGGAGGAACACCGGTGGCGAAGGCGGATCTCTGGGCCATTACTGACGCTGAGGAGCGAAAGCGTGGGGAGCGAACAGGATTAGATACCCTGGTAGTCCACGCCGTAAACGTTGGGAACTAGGTGTTGGCGACATTCCACGTCGTCGGTGCCGCAGCTAACGCATTAAGTTCCCCGCCTGGGGAGTACGGCCGCAAGGCTAAAACTCAAAGGAATTGACGGGGGCCCGCACAAGCAGCGGAGCATGTGGCTTAATTCGACGCAACGCGAAGAACCTTACCAAGGCTTGACATATACCGGAAAGCATTAGAGATAGTGCCCCCTTGTGGTCGGTATACAGGTGGTGCATGGCTGTCGTCAGCTCGTGTCGTGAGATGTTGGGTTAAGTCCCGCAACGAGCGCAACCCTTGTCCTGTGTTGCCAGCGTGCCCTTCGGGGTGATGGGGACTCACAGGAGACCGCCGGGGTCAACTCGGAGGAAGGTGGGGACGACGTCAAGTCATCATGCCCCTTATGTCTTGGGCTGCACACGTGCTACAATGGCCGGTACAAAGAGCTGCGATGCCGCGAGGCGGAGCGAATCTCAAAAAGCCGGTCTCAGTTCGGATTGGGGTCTGCAACTCGACCCCATGAAGTCGGAGTTGCTAGTAATCGCAGATCAGCATTGCTGCGGTGAATACGTTCCCGGGCCTTGTACACACCGCCCGTCACGTCACGAAAGTCGGTAACACCCGAAGCCGGTGGCCCAACCCCTTGTGGGAGGGAGCTGTCGAAGGTGGGACTGGCGATTGGGACGAAGTCGTAACAAGGTAGCCGTACCGGAAGGTGCGGCTGGATCACCTCCTTTCTAAGGAGCACAGTACCGATTGCAGGCAAACGTTCTGCACGGTCAGCTCATGGGTGGAACGTTGATTAGTTGGCACAGTCGCTGTCTGAGAGATCGTGAGTACTGCTTCGGCGTGGAAAACGGGATCGATGAATCGGCTGTGCTTGGCACGTTGTTGGGTATCTGAGGGTGCGGCCGTATGGTCGTTGCCTTCGTGATGCCGGCCCCAGTGAACTCATCGGCTTGTCTGGTGGGGTGATGGGTGGCTGGTCGTTGTTTGAGAACTACACAGTGGACGCGAGCATCTGTGGCCAAGTTTTTAAGGGCGCACGGTGGATGCCTTGGCACCAGGAACCGATGAAGGACGTGGGAGGCCACGATAGTCCCCGGGGAGCCGTCAACCAGGCTTTGATCCGGGGGTTTCCGAATGGGGAAACCCGGCAGTCGTCATGGGCTGTCACCCATGCCTGAACACATAGGGCATGTGGAGGGAACGAGGGGAAGTGAAACATCTCAGTACCCTCAGGAAGAGAAAACAACCGTGATTCCGGGAGTAGTGGCGAGCGAAACCGGATGAGGCCAAACCGTATGCGTGTGATACCCGGCAGGGGTTGCGCATGCGGGGTTGTGGGATCTCTCTTTCACAGTCTGCCGGCTGTGAGACGAGTCAGAAACCGTTGATGTAGGCGAAGGACATGCGAAAGGTCCGGCGTAGAGGGTAAGACCCCCGTAGCTGAAACATTAACGGCTCGTTTGAGAGACACCCAAGTAGCACGGGGCCCGAGAAATCCCGTGTGAATCTGGCGGGACCACCCGCTAAGCCTAAATATTCCCTGGTGACCGATAGCGGATAGTACCGTGAGGGAATGGTGAAAAGTACCGCGGGAGCGGAGTGAAATAGTACCTGAAACCGTGTGCCTACAAGCCGTGGGAGCGTCGCTCATTGGGTTTACCCAATGGGTCGTGACTGCGTGCCTTTTGAAGAATGAGCCTGCGAGTTTGCGGTGTGTTGCGAGGTTAACCCGTGTGGGGAAGCCGTAGCGAAAGCGAGTCCGAATAGGGCGATTCAGTAGCACGCTCAAGACCCGAAGCGGAGTGATCTAGCCATGGGCAGGTTGAAGCGGAGGTAAGACTTCGTGGAGGACCGAACCCACCAGGGTTGAAAACCTGGGGGATGACCTGTGGTTAGGGGTGAAAGGCCAATCAAACTCCGTGATAGCTGGTTCTCCCCGAAATGCATTTAGGTGCAGCGTCGTGTGTTTCTTGCCGGAGGTAGAGCACTGGATAGGCGATGGGCCCTACCGGGTTACTGACCTTAGCCAAACTCCGAATGCCGGTAAGTGAGAGCACGGCAGTGAGACTGTGGGGGATAAGCTCCATGGTCGAGAGGGAAACAGCCCAGAGCATCGACTAAGGCCCCTAAGCGTACGCTAAGTGGGAAAGGATGTGGAGTCGCAGAGACAACCAGGAGGTTGGCTTAGAAGCAGCCACCCTTGAAAGAGTGCGTAATAGCTCACTGGTCAAGTGATTCCGCGCCGACAATGTAGCGGGGCTCAAGCGTACCGCCGAAGTCGTGTCATTGCAGCAATAGGGCCAACGCCCGCTGTGATGGGTAGGGGAGCGTCGTGTGCCGGGTGAAGCAGCCGCGGAAGCGAGTTGTGGACGGTTCACGAGTGAGAATGCAGGCATGAGTAGCGATACACACGTGAGAAACGTGTGCGCCGATTGACTAAGGGTTCCTGGGTCAAGCTGATCTGCCCAGGGTAAGTCGGGACCTAAGGCGAGGCCGACAGGCGTAGTCGATGGACAACCGGTTGATATTCCGGTACCCGCTTTGAAACGCCCAATATCGAATCAGGCGATGCTAAGCCCGTGAAGCCGTTCCGGACCCTTCGGGGAAAGGAAAGTGGTGGAGCCGGCGAACCAGACTTGTAGTAGGTAAGCGATGGGGTGACGCAGGAAGGTAGTCCAGCCCGGGCGGTGGTAGTCCCGGGGTAAGGGTGTAGGGCGTGTGATAGGCAAATCCGTCACACATTAAGCCTGAGACCTGATGCCGAGCCGATTGTGGTGAAGTGGATGATCCTATGCTGTCGAGAAAAGCCTCTAGCGAGTTTCATGGCGGCCCGTACCCTAAACCGACTCAGGTGGTCAGGTAGAGAATACCGAGGCGTTCGGGTGAACTATGGTTAAGGAACTCGGCAAAATGCCCCCGTAACTTCGGGAGAAGGGGGGCCATCACTGGTGATCGGATTTACTCCGTGAGCTGGGGGTGGCCGCAGAGACCAGCGAGAAGCGACTGTTTACTAAAAACACAGGTCCGTGCGAAGCCGTAAGGCGATGTATACGGACTGACGCCTGCCCGGTGCTGGAACGTTAAGGGGACCGGTTAGTCACATTTCGGTGTGGCGAAGCTGAGAACTTAAGCGCCAGTAAACGGCGGTGGTAACTATAACCATCCTAAGGTAGCGAAATTCCTTGTCGGGTAAGTTCCGACCTGCACGAATGGCGTAACGACTTCTCGACTGTCTCAACCATAGGCCCGGTGAAATTGCACTACGAGTAAAGATGCTCGTTTCGCGCAGCAGGACGGAAAGACCCCGGGACCTTTACTACAGTTTGATATTGGTGTTCGGTTCGGCTTGTGTAGGATAGGTGGGAGACTTTGAAGCCGTGACGCCAGTCATGGTGGAGTCGCCGTTGAAATACCACTCTGGTCGTGCTGGATGTCTAACCTCGGTCCGTGATCCGGATCAGGGACAGTGTCTGATGGGTAGTTTAACTGGGGCGGTTGCCTCCCAAAGGGTAACGGAGGCGCCCAAAGGTTCCCTCAGCCTGGTTGGCAATCAGGTGTTGAGTGTAAGTGCACAAGGGAGCTTGACTGTGAGACCGACGGGTCGAGCAGGGACGAAAGTCGGGACTAGTGATCCGGCGGTGGCTTGTGGAAGCGCCGTCGCTCAACGGATAAAAGGTACCCCGGGGATAACAGGCTGATCTTCCCCAAGAGTCCATATCGACGGGATGGTTTGGCACCTCGATGTCGGCTCGTCGCATCCTGGGGCTGGAGTCGGTCCCAAGGGTTGGGCTGTTCGCCCATTAAAGCGGTACGCGAGCTGGGTTTAGAACGTCGTGAGACAGTTCGGTCCCTATCCGCTGCGCGCGCAGGAATATTGAGAAGGGCTGTCCCTAGTACGAGAGGACCGGGACGGACGAACCTCTGGTGTGCCAGTTGTCCTGCCAAGGGCATGGCTGGTTGGCTACGTTCGGGAGGGATAACCGCTGAAAGCATCTAAGCGGGAAGCCTGCTTCGAGATGAGTATTCCCACCTCCTTGAGAGGGTAAGGCTCCCAGTAGACGACTGGGTTGATAGGCCGGATGTGGAAGCCCAGTAATGGGTGGAGCTGACCGGTACTAATAGGCCGAGGGCTTGTCCTCAGTTGCTCGCGTCCACTGTGTTAGTTCTGAAGTAACGAACACGCCCCCCTCGTTTGGGTGGTGCGGCGGTTCATATCTTCATAGTGTTTCGGTGGTCATAGCGTTAGGGAAACGCCCGGTTACATTCCGAACCCGGAAGCTAAGCCTTTCAGCGCCGATGGTACTGCAGGGGGGACCCTGTGGGAGAGTAGGACGCCGCCGAACAACCCGCCCTTTTAGCTCAGTCGGTAGAGCGTCTCCATGGTAAGGAGAAGGTCAACGGTTCGATTCCGTTAAAGGGCTCCACAAAGAGAAAGGCCCCGCCATTGGCGGGGCCTTTTTTGCGTTGTCGTGGCAAAGGTAGAGGAAGGCGGCCCCGTGAGGGGCTGCCTTCCCCCGGGGTCAGCGGGGGTCCGGCTCGCGGAGGCGCATGGCCAGGATGGCCATGTCGTCGGAGGCGGGGGCCTGGGCGAAGCGCTCGACCGCGCGGAGGACGCGGGCGGCCACCGCGCCGGCCGTGAGGCCCGTACACGTCTTGAGGACTTCGGTGAGGCCGTCGTCGCCCAGCATGCGGGTGCCTTCGCGGCGTTCCGTCACGCCGTCCGTGACACAGAGGAGGACGTCGCCCGGGTCCAGCGTGATCGTCTGCTCGTACAGCTCCAGGTCCTCCATGACGCCGAGGAGCGGCTGGGGCTCCGCGGCCGGCTGGACCGTGCCGTCCTGGCGGAGGCGTAGGGGCAGGGGGTGGCCGGCGCAGACGACCTTCAGGATCGCGGAGCCGTCCTCCTGCGGGCGCATCTCGCCGTACAGCAGGGTGAGGAAGCGGCTGCGGGCGCCCTCGTCGAGGATCGCAGCGTTCAGGCGCTCCAGGACGGCCGGGCCGCCGAAGCCCTCGCGGGCCAGGAGGCGCAGGGCGTGGCGGGCCAGGCCGGTGACGGCCGCGGCTTCCGGGCCCGTACCGCAGACGTCGCCGATGGCGAATCCGTAGGCGCCGTCGCGGATCGGGAAGAGGTCGTAGAAGTCGCCTCCCACCTCGTTGCCCTCGCCGGCCGCGCGGTAGATGACGTCGACCTCGACGCCGGGGATCACGGGGAGGCCGGGCGGGAGGAGGCTGCGCTGGAGGGACTGGCTGATCGCCACGCGCTCCGAGTAGAGGCGGGCGTTGTCCAGGGCCAGGGCGGCACGGCGGGAGAGGTCCTCGGCGAGCTCCAGGATCTCCTGGCGGAAGTGGTCCTCCGAGGGGCGGCCGAGGGTCAGCATGCCGATGACCCGGTTACGGGCGACCAGAGGCAGGACGACGGTCTCGCCGGCGACCGTGCTCGCGGTCGCCAGGGTGGTGTCGATGCCGGAGGAGAGCGGGCTCGTGGGGTGGTCGAGGGCGCGGACCGAGGCGCTGAGCGCCGCTCGGTGGGCGGCGTCGCCCGGGGCCGCCCAGACCCGGGCGCCGGGGGTCGGCACGGGGTCGGGCGGGGCGATCGAGGAGAGCAGGTCCTTGAGGCCGTCGATGCGGTCCTCGTCCTCGTGGAGCACGTACGAGAGGTACGGGTCGGAGGACTGGTCGGCGATCGTGTAGACCGCGCACCAGGTGGCGAGGGTCGGGACCGTCATCTGGGCCATCAGGGCCAGGGTCTGGTCGCGGTCGAGGGTGCCGGCGAGGAGGTCGGAGGCCTCGACGAGGAAGCTGAGGGAGCCTCGGCGGAGGCGTTCGAGTTCGCCGAGGCGGGCCGACTCGACCGCCAGGGCGATGCGGTCGGCGGCGAACTGGAGGCGGAGGGCCTCCTCGTTGGAGTAGCGGTTCGCGGATTCGGCGGCCACGCCCAGGGAGCCGGTGAGCCGGCCCTCGACCTTGAGCGGGACGGTGACGACCGAGCGCATGCCGGTGCCTTCGAGGAGGGGGACGGCGCCGGGGACGGCGGCCAGGTCCTCGTGGACGGCGGGCATCCGGGCGGAGCCGTAGCGGCTGGCGCCGGTCTCGACGGGGACGCGGGCGAAGCGCTGGCGGGCGGCGGGGAGGCCGGTGGTCGCCCGTACTTCGAGCTCCGTCTCGTCGTCGGTGGCGAGCAGGAGGAAGGCGGCGTCGCCGTCGAGCATGTCGCGGGCGCGTTCGACCGTGCGCTGGAGCAGGCCGTCGAGGTCGTCGGGGGCCGGGGAGCCGATGAAGACCTCGAAGGGGTCGGCGGCGCGGCTCTCGGAGCCCGGTTCGGCGGCGGGGCGGAGCGGGGTCTGGAGGACGGCGCGCTCGTGCTCGCGTACCAGGAGGCAGACGGTGGAGGGTTCGCCCTGGGCGTCGCGGACCCGGAGATGGGAGGCGTAGACGGGGACGACGCGGCCGTCGGCGCAGCGGATGCCGTAGCTGCCCTCCCAGCGGGAGAGGCGCAGGGCCTCGGCGAGGCCGGTGCCGATGCCGGGGGTGTGGGGCCAGGCGGCGAGGTCGCCGAGGGGCTTGCCGGTGACCTGGTCGGAGGCGTACCCGAAGAGGTCTTCGGCGTCCTCGTTCCAGGACGTGAGGGCTCCGGTGCGGTCGATCTGGGCGACGGCGACACGGACGCGGCTGTCGGCGACCGGGAGGAGGGCGTCGGGGAGAACGGGGCCGGCGGAGCGGGTGCCCACCGGGCGCCCCGGGAGGTCGAGGTGGAACCAGACGTGCTTGCGGGTGGGGGAGTAGTCGACACCCCAGCGGTGGGCCAGGGCGGCGCAGAGCAGCAGGCCCCGGCCGTTCTCGCGGTCGGGGCTGCCGAGGGAGCGGCCGCTCTGGACGGGAATCTCGCGCTCGGGGTAGCGGTCGGCGACCTCGATGCGGATGCTGTCCTCGGCGCGGAGCACGAGGACTTCGGCGGAGGTGCCCGCATGGATGACGGCGTTGGTGACGAGTTCGCTGGTCAGGACGGTGGCGTCGTCGATGAGCTCAGGGTGTCCCCAGCCCTGGAGGGTGTCTCTGACGAACGCGCGGGCGGCCGCGACGGACCGCCCGACAGGTTCGAAGTCGGCTGTCGCCCGCGCGGTGATCACAGCACTCCTCGTACGCGTCTCGACGCCCGGCTCCGCCATGCTCCGTCTGCCCCTCCCACTGCCCGGTGGTCGTGTGCGCACCACACCGTCCCCGCCGGGCGGACCGGGGTGGTGGGACAGCCGGAGGCCAGGTTACTTACCTTCGCTGTCCGCGCGGATGCCGGTCGCCGCAGTTTCCGTCTCCCGGGGGTGGGGACGCTGTGCGAAGCTGCCGAACTGTTATCGCCTGGTTCGGTCGCGGTGAAACACTGGGCAGGCTATCGGCGAGAGCCGGAAGCGTACGGTCGACCCCTTTCGGGAGGGACACGGTGGAGTCTGGCACGGCGGCGCGGCGTGGCGGTGGCAGTGGCACGCGCGCGAGGGGCGGACGTTCCCGTGGGGGGACGGTGCAGGTGGACGAGGCGGCGCTGGAGCGGTTGTTGGCGGCGCTGGTGTCGATGCGGGACGGGAACTTCCGTAAACGGCTCACGGTGTCCGGTGACGGGGTCATGGCGGAGATCTCCGCCGTGTTCAACGAGGTCGCGGACCGGCAGATCCATGTGACGGGGGAGTTGTCGCGGGTCCGCCGGGTGGTGGGGCGCGAGGGCAAGCTGTCCGAGCGGCTGGAGGCCGGGGCCACCGAGGGGGCGTGGGCGGCGGCGATCGAGGCCGCGAACGCGCTGGTCGACGATCTGGCCCGGCCCGTTTCCGAGGTGGGGCGGGTGCTCTCGGCGGTGGCCGAGGGTGACCTCGACCAGCGGATGGACCTGCGTTCGGAGGGTGCCGACGGGGCCGTGAGGCCCTTGCGCGGGGAGTTCCTGAAGGTCGCGCGGACCGCCAACAACCTGGTCGACCAGTTGTCCGTGTTCGCCTCCGAGGTGACGAGGGTCGCCGTCGAGGTGGGTACGGACGGCAAGCTGGGCGGGCAGGCGCAGGTGCGTGGGGTGTCCGGTTCGTGGAAGGACCTCACGGACTCGGTCAACACCATGGCGAACCGGCTGACGGCGCAGGTGCGGGACATCGCGCTGGTGACGACGGCGGTGGCGGACGGCGATCTGTCGCAGAAGGTCACGGCGAACGTGGCCGGCGAGATGCTGGAGCTGAAGAACACCGTCAACCGGATGGTGGACCAGCTGTCGTCCTTCTCCTCCGAGGTGACCCGGGTCGCGCGTGAGGTGGGTACGGAGGGCGAGCTCGGCGGGCAGGCCGAGGTGGCCGGGGTCGCGGGCGTCTGGAAGGACCTCACCGATTCCGTCAACACGATGGCGGGAAATCTCACCAATCAGGTGAGGGGGATCGCGGAGGTGACGACCGCGGTCGCCAACGGTGACCTGTCGCAGAAGGTGCGGGTCTCCGCGCGGGGTGAGATCGCCCAACTCGCGGACACGATCAACCAGATGACCGAGACGCTGCGGACGTTCGCCGACGAGGTGACCCGGGTGTCGGGCGAGGTCGGCGCGCAGGGTCTGCTCGGCGGGCAGGCGCAGGTGCCGGGTGCGGCGGGTACGTGGAAGGACCTCACCGACTCGGTCAACACCGTCTTCCGGAACATCACCACGCAGGTGCGGGACATCGCGCAGGTGACGACGGCGGTGGCCAACGGTGACCTGTCGCAGAAGGTCACGGTCGACGTGGCCGGCGAGATGCTGGAGCTGAAGAACACCGTCAACACCATGGTCGACCAGCTGTCGGCCTTCGGTTCCGAGGTGACCCGGGTGGCCCGGGAGGTCGGTGTCGAGGGTCTGCTCGGCGGGCAGGCCGAGGTGCCGGGTGCGGCGGGGACGTGGAAGGACCTCACCGACTCGGTGAACACGGCCTTCCGGAACCTGACCGGACAGGTGCGGGACATCGCGCAGGTGACGACGGCGGTGGCCAACGGTGACCTGTCGCAGAAGGTCACGGTCGACGTGGCCGGCGAGATGCTGGAGCTGAAGAACACCGTCAACACCATGGTGTCGCAGCTGTCGTCGTTCGCGGACCAGGTGACGCGGATGGCGCGGGACGTGGGCACCGAGGGCCGGCTGGGCGGTCAGGCGCGGGTGGACGGGGTCTCCGGCCGTTGGCGGGAGCTCACGGACTCCGTGAACTTCATGGCCGGCAACCTGACGTCGCAGGTGCGGCAGATCGCCCAGGTGACGACGGCCGTGGCCCGTGGTGACCTGTCGCAGAAGATCGACGTGGACGCGCGCGGCGAGATCCTGGAGCTGAAGAACACCATCAACACGATGGTCGACCAGCTCTCCGCCTTCGCGGACCAGGTGACCCGGGTCGCCCGCGAGGTGGGTACGGACGGCCGGCTCGGTGGTCAGGCGCAGGTGCCCGGTGTGGCCGGGGTGTGGCGTGACCTCACGGACTCGGTGAACGGCATGGCCGGGAACCTCACGACCCAGGTCCGTAACATCGCGCAGGTCGCGACGGCGGTCGCCCGTGGTGACCTGTCGCAGAAGATCGACGTGGACGCGCGCGGCGAGATCCTGGAGCTGAAGAACACCCTCAACACGATGGTGGATCAGCTCTCGAACTTCGCGGAGCAGGTGACCCGGGTGGCCCGTGAGGTGGGCACCGAGGGAATCCTGGGTGGTCAGGCCGAGGTGCAGGGGGTCTCCGGCACCTGGAAGGACCTCACCCAGTCGGTGAACTTCATGGCGAACAACCTGACCATCCAGGTGCGCAACATCGCCGAGGTCACGACGGCGGTCGCCATGGGCGACCTCTCCAAGAAGATCACGGTCGACGCCCGGGGCGAGATCCTGGAGCTGGTCACGACCGTCAACACGATGGTCGACCAGCTGTCGAACTTCGCCGACGAGGTCACCCGCGTGGCCCGTGAGGTGGGTACGGAGGGCATCCTCGGCGGCCAGGCGCGGGTGCGCGGGGTCACCGGTACCTGGAAGGACCTCAGCGACAACGTCAACCTGATGGCCAACAACCTGACCAGTCAGGTGCGGAACATCTCCCGGGTCTCGGCGGCCGTCGCCAACGGTGACCTGACGAAGAAGGTGACGGTCGAGGCGCGCGGCGAGGTCGCCGAGCTCGCCGAGACCGTCAACACGATGGTGACGACCCTGTCGTCCTTCGCCGACGAGGTCACACGGGTGGCCCGTGAGGTGGGTACGGAGGGCGAACTGGGCGGCCAGGCCCGGGTCCCGGGTGTCTCCGGCACCTGGAAGGACCTGACCGAGTCGGTGAACTCGATGGCCGACAACCTCACCGGCCAGGTGCGGCAGATCGCCGCCGTCACCACCGCCATCGCCAAGGGCGACCTCACCAAGAAGATCGACATCGACGCGCGCGGTGAGATCCAGGAGCTGAAGAACACCATCAACACGATGGTCGACCAGCTGTCGAACTTCGCCGAGGAGGTCACCCGCGTGGCCCGCGAGGTGGGCACCGACGGGCAGCTCGGCGGGCAGGCCCGGGTCCGGGACGTGGAGGGCACCTGGAGCGACCTCACCGAGTCCGTGAACGAGATGGCAGGGAACCTCACCCGGCAGGTGCGGGCCATCGCGGCCGTCGCCACCGCGGTGACCCGTGGTGACCTCAACGTCAAGATCGACGGTGTGGACGCGGCCGGCGAGATCCAGGCGCTCCAGGACAACATCAACACGATGATCGCCAACCTGCGCGACACCACCCTCGCCAACGACGAGCAGGACTGGCTCAAGAGCAACCTGGCCCGTATCTCCGGTCTCATGCAGGGCCGCCGGGACCTCGACGACGTCGCCTCGCTCATCATGAGCGAGCTCACGCCGGTGGTCTCCGCCCAGCACGGCGCCTTCTTCGTGGCCATGCCGACGGGCTCCGCCCACAGCGACGCCGAACTCGTCGGTGAGGGCGACGGCTCGTACGAGCTGCGGATGCGCGGGAGTTACGCGTACTCCACCGGGTCCATGCCGACCTCGTTCCGCCCCGGCGAGACGCTCATCGGGACGGCCGCCGAGGAGAAGCGGACCATCCAGGTCAACGTGCCGCCGGGCTATCTGAAGATCTCCTCGGGGCTCGGGGAGGCCTCGCCCGCGCATGTGATCGTGCTTCCGGTGCTCTTCGAGGGCAAGGTCCTCGGGGTGATCGAGCTGGCCTCGTTCCAGCCGTTCGCGCAGATCCAGCGGGACTTCCTCAACCAGATCGCCGAGCTGATCGCGACCACCGTCAACACCATCAGCGTCAACACCAAGACCGAGGTGCTGCTCCAGCAGTCGCAGGAGCTCACCGAGCAGCTGAAGGAGCGTTCGGCCGAGCTGGAGCACCGGCAGAAGGAGCTTCAGGGCTCCAACCTGGAGCTGGAGGAGAAGGCCGAGCTGCTCGCCCGGCAGAACCGTGACATCGAGGTGAAGAACACCGAGATCGAGGAGGCCCGGCAGGTCCTGGAGGAGCGGGCCGAACAGCTCGCCGTCTCCATGCGGTACAAGTCCGAGTTCCTGGCCAACATGTCGCACGAGCTGCGCACCCCGCTCAACTCGCTGCTGATCCTGGCCAAGTTGCTCGCGGACAACGCCGAGACCAACCTGACGCCGAAGCAGGTCGAGTTCGCGGAGACCATCCACGGCGCCGGCTCGGATCTGCTCCAGCTGATCAACGACATCCTCGACCTGTCCAAGGTCGAGGCGGGCAAGATGGACGTCTCGCCGACCCGGATCGCGCTCGTCCAGCTCGTCGACTACGTGGAGGCCACCTTCCGGCCGCTCACGGCGGAGAAGGGGCTCGACTTCTCGGTGCGGGTCTCGCCCGAGCTGCCGGCCACGCTCCACACCGACGAGCAGCGGCTGCTCCAGGTGCTGCGCAACCTCCTCTCCAACGCGGTGAAGTTCACCGACTCCGGCGCGGTGGAGCTGGTGATCCGGCCGGCGAGCGCGGACGTGCCGCAGTCGATCAGGGAGCAGCTCCTTGAGGCCGGTTCGCTGCGTGATCCGGAGGCCGACCTGATCGCGTTCTCGGTGACCGACACCGGGATCGGGATCGCGGCGAGCAAGATGCGGGTCATCTTCGAGGCGTTCAAGCAGGCCGACGGCACGACCAGCCGGAAGTACGGCGGTACGGGTCTGGGTCTTTCGATCAGCCGGGAGATCGCGCGTCTGCTGGGCGGTGAGATCTTCGCGGCGAGCGAGCCGGGCCGTGGTTCGACCTTCACGCTCTATCTGCCGCTGAGCCCGACGGAGCTGCCGTCGCACGGGTACGGGCAGGGGGCGTCGGACTCCGAGGACCTGCAGCAGGGGGCCGAGGAGGGGACGGCCGGGATGGTCCACGCGTTCCCGCACTTCCCGCCGCCGCCCGTACGGACGGAGGCGAGGTCGGGGGCCGGGGCGCTGTTCCGGCACCGGCGGAAGGCCGCGGCGGAGGCGACCGGGGCGCGGGCCGGCGTACCGGGCCAGTCCGGTGAGCAGGCCGCCGCGGATCTGGGGGGGCCGGAGGTGGACGTCGAGCCGCGCCGTACCTTCAACTTCTCCGGCGAGAAGGTGCTCATCGTGGACGACGACATCCGTAACGTCTTCGCGCTGACGAGCGTCCTGGAGCAGCACGGGCTCGCGGTGCTGTACGCGGAGAACGGGCGCGAGGGCATCGAGGTCCTGGAGCAGCACGACGATGTGACGGTCGTGCTGATGGACATCATGATGCCGGAGATGGACGGGTACGCGACGACCACCGCGATCCGGCGGATGCCGCAGTTCGCCGGGCTGCCGATCATCGCGCTGACGGCGAAGGCGATGAAGGGCGACCGGGAGAAGGCGATCGAGTCGGGTGCCTCCGACTACGTGACGAAGCCGGTCGACCCCGATCACCTGCTGTCCGTCATGGAGCAGTGGATGCGGGGGGAGTGACTCCGGCCGGGGGCCCGCGCGGAGCGCCGCGCGGGCCCTCGGGGCTTCGCTGACGGACTGTCGCCACGGGGGTGTGAGGGGTCGGGATACGGGGAACCTTCTGGTCTCCCACCGCGTTTCTGCTACGTGCACAGTGACATCGCGGTGACAGGGTGTGGCGACGGGCGGGGTGCGGCTACGATGACCGGCACAAGGACGGACGGCGCTAGGGAGTCGTCTTCTGGGGCGGCACCCGGTGCTTCCCCCGGTTCGGGGACCCGGGGCGAGCCGTTGCCGGGGCGAGGAGGACGGGGCATGGTGCAGAAGGCCAAGATCCTCCTGGTCGATGACCGGCCGGAGAATCTGCTGGCGCTGGAGGCCATTCTCTCCGCGCTCGATCAGACGCTGGTGCGGGCATCGTCCGGGGAGGAAGCGCTCAAGGCGCTGCTGACGGACGACTTCGCGGTCATCCTGCTGGACGTCCAGATGCCGGGCATGGACGGGTTCGAGACCGCCGCGCACATCAAGCGGCGCGAGCGGACCCGGGACATCCCGATCATCTTCCTCACCGCCATCAACCACGGCCCCCACCACACCTTCCGGGGGTACGCGGCCGGCGCGGTCGACTACATCTCGAAGCCGTTCGACCCGTGGGTCCTGCGCGCCAAGGTCTCCGTCTTCGTCGAGCTCTACATGAAGAACTGCAAGCTGCGCGAGCAGGCCGCGCTGCTGCGGCTGCAGTTGGAGGGCGGCACGGAGGGCGGTCACGGCAAGGAGTCCGCCGGTCTGCTCGCCGAGCTCTCCGCCCGCCTCGCCGCTGTCGAGGAGCAGGCGGAAGCCCTGTCGAAGCAGCTGGACGACGACTCCGCCGACGCGGCCGCCGTCGCGACCGCCGCGCACCTGGAGCGGAAGCTGACCGGGCTGCGGCGGGCGCTTGACGCCCTGGAGCCGGGGACGGGTGCCGCGCCGACGCTGCCCGCCCAGGCCTGACGTACCGTCAACCGATCGGGTGGGCCGTGATGCGGCGTCAGCAGCGTGCCGCGACAAGGGTCACTCGATCGGGTAATGCGGACACCCGCGGCCCTACCGGCGGGTGAGAGCGGACAGCCCGTCCCCTCACCGGTAACCTCAGCATCATGGCTTCACGTACGTCCGGCAAGGGTTCCCAGGGCACGGCGGGCACCGCAAAGCCGCGCGCCGGCCGGACGACGGGCGCCGCGAAGAAAGCGGCGCCCGCGAAGTCGCCCGCCAAGCCGCCCGCGAAACCGGTCGCGAAGAAGGCGCCGGCCAAGAAGGCCACGCCCGCCAAACGCGCGCCCGCGCGGAAGACCGCCGCGAAGAAGGCGGCTCCCCGCCCGGCACCGTCCCCCACCGGGGGCGTCTACCGGCTCGTCCGCGGCGTCTGGCTCGGCATCGCCCACGGTGTGGGGGCGATGTTCCGGGGGATAGGGCGTGGGGCCAAGGGGCTCGACCCCGCCCACCGCAAGGACGGTCTCGCCCTGCTGCTGCTCGGCATCGCGCTGATCGTCGCCGCGGGCACCTGGTCCAATCTGCGCGGCCCCGTCGGCGACCTCGTCGAGATGCTCGTCACCGGGGCCTTCGGCCGGCTCGACCTGCTCGTGCCGCTGCTCCTCGGGGCGATCGGCGTCCGGGTGATCCTCTACCCGGAGAAGCCCGAGGCCAACGGGCGGATCGTCATCGGGCTCTCCGCCCTCGTCATCGGCGTCCTCGGCCAGGTCCACATCGCGTGCGGCTCACCGGGCCGTGACGACGGCATCGAGGCCCTGCAGGACGCGGGCGGCCTGATCGGCTGGGGCGCGTCCCAGCCCCTCGTCTTCATGATGGGCGAGGCCCTCGCCGTACCGATGCTGGTGCTGCTCACGGTCTTCGGCCTGCTCGTCGTCACCGCCACCCCGGTCAACGCCATCCCACAGCGCCTGCGCGCCCTCGGCGCCCGCCTCGGCATCGTCGAACCGGCCGACGACCCTGCGGAGGCCGAGGGGTACCAGCGGTACGAGGAGTACGAGGAGTACGACGAGGAGTGGCGCGAGGCCGCCCCGCGGACCGCTCGCCCCGCCCGACGCCGGGCGTCCGGCCCGGTGGAGCCGTACGACGTGGACAGGGCCGAGGCGGAGCTCCTGGAGCGGCGGAGCGGCCGCTCCTCGCGCCGCTCCGCAGCGGCCGACTTCGACTCCGGCCTGGACCCGGTGGACGTCGCCGCGGCGGCGGCCGCCGCCCTCGACGGCGCGGTGCTCAACGGGATGCCTCCCTCCCCGATCGTCGCCGACCTGACCCGTGACGTCACCGCCGAGCGCGCCGCCGCCGTGGCCGCCGCCGCGGAGGCCTCCGGGGCCGTGGCCCCGGCCGCGCCCGTACCACCGGCGCGCGGGGGGCAGCAGCGGACCGGCGGGGGCGTACCCGATCTGACCAAGCCCGCGCCCGAGCCGACCGACCTGCCGGCCAGGGCCGAGCAGCTCCAGCTCTCCGGCGACATCACGTACTCGCTGCCGTCGATGGATCTACTGGAGCGCGGCGGGCCCGGCAAGACGCGCAGCGCGGCGAACGACCTCGTCGTGGAGTCGCTCTCCAACGTCTTCACCGAGTTCAAGGTCGACGCGGCCGTCACCGGCTTCACCCGCGGTCCGACGGTCACGCGGTACGAGGTCGAGCTCGGCCCCGCCGTGAAGGTCGAGAAGATCACGGCCCTGACGAAGAACATCGCGTACGCCGTGGCCTCCCCGGACGTGCGGATCATCTCGCCGATCCCCGGCAAGTCCGCGGTCGGCATCGAGATCCCCAACTCCGACCGCGAGATGGTCAACCTCGGCGACGTGCTGCGGCTCGCGGACGCGGCGGGCGACGACCATCCGATGCTGGTCGCGCTCGGCAAGGACGTCGAGGGCGGCTACGTGATGGCCAACCTGGCGAAGATGCCGCACGTCCTGGTCGCCGGTGCCACCGGCTCCGGAAAGTCCTCCTGCATCAACTGCCTCATCACCTCGGTGATGATCAGAGCGACCCCCGACGACGTCCGGATGGTGCTCGTCGACCCCAAGCGGGTCGAGCTCACCGCCTACGAGGGCATCCCGCACCTGATCACCCCGATCATCACCAACCCCAAGCGGGCCGCCGAGGCCCTGCAGTGGGTGGTGAAGGAGATGGACCTCCGCTACGACGACCTGGCCGCCTTCGGCTTCCGGCACATCGACGACTTCAACCAGGCCATCCGGGACGGGAAGATCAAGCTGCCCGAGGGCAGCCAGCGGGAGCTGAACCCCTACCCGTACCTCCTGGTGATCGTCGACGAGCTCGCCGACCTGATGATGGTCGCGCCGAGGGACGTCGAGGACTCGATCGTCCGCATCACCCAGTTGGCGCGCGCCGCCGGCATCCATCTCGTCCTCGCCACCCAGCGGCCGTCCGTGGACGTCGTCACCGGTCTCATCAAGGCGAACGTGCCCTCGCGGCTCGCGTTCGCCACCTCCTCGCTCGCCGACAGCCGGGTCATCCTCGACCAGCCCGGTGCCGAGAAGCTGATCGGCAAGGGCGACGGCCTCTTCCTGCCGATGGGCGCGAACAAGCCGGTCCGTATGCAGGGCGCCTTCGTCACCGAGCACGAGGTCGCGGCCGTCGTGCAGCACTGCAAGGACCAGATGACGCCCGTCTTCCGAGAGGACGTCACGGTCGGCACCAAGCAGAAGAAGGAGATCGACGAGGACATCGGCGACGACCTCGACCTGCTGTGCCAGGCCGCCGAGCTGGTCGTCTCGACGCAGTTCGGCTCCACGTCGATGCTCCAGCGCAAGCTGCGCGTCGGCTTCGCGAAGGCCGGCCGGCTGATGGACCTGATGGAGTCGCGGAACATCGTCGGACCGAGCGAGGGTTCCAAGGCGCGTGACGTGCTGGTGAAGCCCGACGAGCTGGACGGGGTGCTGGCCGTGATCCGGGGGGAGTCGGGGGCGTAGCGACGGGGGTGTGGAGTGGGGGGCTGGGTGCCACCAGGGCGTCGGTGTACCCGATCGAGACCGGGCCGAGACTCACTCGTAAGGGAACGGGGGGCAACCGTTTCCCCTGGCCGTACGTCAAGTTGGACGGTGGGACAGATGGATGTCCCAGCCTCATGGCGTACAAACAGCACCCGCCCGGTTGCCCCACCCTTTCGTACCACCCATAGACTGAACGTCCAGCAGGTGGCTACACGCTCGAAAGGCGCTCTCGTGTCCATCGGCAACTCCCCCGAAGACGACCGGACGTTCCCGGCAGACGACCGGGACTCGATCGGTCGCGCTCTCCAGCAGGCCCGTATCGCCGCCGGTCTCACCGTCGAAGAGGTCAGTGCCTCCACCCGTGTCCGGATTCCGATCGTTCACGCGATCGAGGAGGACGACTTCTCGCGCTGCGGCGGTGACGTCTACGCCCGCGGGCACATCCGTACCCTCGCGCGCGCCGTCGGCCTCGATCCGGCTGAGCTGATCGAGCAGTACGACGCCGACCACGGCGGCCGTCCCGCGCCCACCCCCGCCGCCCCGCTCTTCGAGGCGGAACGTATCCGCCCCGAGCCGCGGCGGCCCAACTGGACCGCCGCGATGGTCGCGGCGATCGTCGCCGTCGTCGGTTTCGTCGGTTTCACGATGTTCGACGGAAACGAGGCCCCCAAGGGCGCCACCGCGGCCGACGGGGGTCCGGCCCCCGCGCCGGAGAAGGCGACCTCCGCCGCCAAGCCGAAGCCGGTCAAGCCCGCGGCCCCGAAGCCCAGCGAGAGCGCGATCGCCGCGGTCCCGCAGGACAAGGTCACGGTCAAGCTCACCGCCGTCGACGGCAAGAGCTGGATCTCGGCCAAGGCCAAGGACGGGAAGCTGCTCTTCGACGGCCTCCTCCTGGAGGGCGAGTCCAAGACCTTCCAGGACGACGACCGCGTCGACCTGGTCCTCGGCAACGCCGGCGCCATCGAGCTCCACGTCAACGGCAAGAAGGTCGAGGAGAAGTTCGAATCCGGCCAGGTCGAGCGGCTCACCTACACCAAGGGCGACCCCGAGGCCGGATGATCCGCCGGGCGCCGTCGGGCCCCTTCCGGCCCGGTGATGTGACCTCTGTCGCGCAGGTGAACCCTGCGCGACGGGGGAACGGCCGGGACGAAGTAGTCTTGAGCTCATGCCCGAACGCCGTACCGTCGCCCTTGTCACTCTTGGCTGCGCCCGTAACGAGGTGGACTCGGAGGAGCTCGCAGGCCGCTTGGCAGCGGACGGCTGGGAGCTCGTCGAGAACGCCGAGGACGCGGATGTCGCCGTCGTCAACACCTGTGGATTCGTCGAAGCCGCCAAGAAGGACTCCGTCGACGCCCTCCTCGAAGCCAATGATCTGAAGGATCACGGCAAGACCCAGGCCGTCGTGGCCGTCGGCTGCATGGCCGAGCGGTACGGCAAGGAGCTCGCCGAAGCCCTCCCGGAGGCCGATGGCGTCCTCGGCTTCGACGACTACGCCGACATCTCCAACCGCCTCCAGACCATCCTCAACGGTGGCAGTGTCGAGGCCCACACCCCGCGTGACCGGCGCAAGCTGCTGCCGCTGTCTCCCGTGGAGCGCCAGGAGGCCGCCGCGGCCGTGGCGCTGCCCGGACACGGCGACACCGCCGAGGTCCCCGTCGACGCGCCGGCCGACCTTCCGGAGGGCCTCGCGCCCGCGTCCGGGCCGCGTGCGCCGCTCCGCCGCCGGCTGGACACCAGCCCCGTCGCCTCGGTGAAGCTGGCCTCCGGCTGTGACCGCCGCTGCTCCTTCTGCGCCATCCCGTCCTTCCGTGGCTCCTTCGTCTCGCGCCGTCCCTCGGACGTGCTGAACGAGACGCGCTGGCTCGCCGAGCAGGGCGTCAAGGAGGTCATGCTGGTCTCCGAGAACAACACCTCGTACGGCAAGGACCTCGGCGACATCCGGCTCCTGGAGAGCCTGCTGCCCGAGCTGGCCGCGGTCGACGGCATCGAGCGCGTCCGGGTCAGCTACCTCCAGCCCGCCGAGATGCGCCCCGGCCTGATCGACGTCCTCACCTCGACCGAGAAGGTCGCGCCCTACTTCGACCTGTCCTTCCAGCACAGCGCCCCGGACGTGCTGCGGGCCATGCGCCGCTTCGGCGACACCGACCGCTTCCTGGAGCTCCTGGAGACCATTCGGTCCAAGGCCCCGACGGCGGGTGCCCGCTCCAACTTCATCGTCGGCTTCCCCGGCGAGACCGAGGCGGACTTCGCCGAGCTGGAACGCTTCGTCACCCACGCGCGGCTCGACGCCGTCGGTGTCTTCGGCTACTCCGACGAGGACGGCACCGAGGCCGCCACGTACGAGCACAAGCTCGACCAGGACGTCGTCGACGAGCGGCTCGCCCACCTCTCGCGACTCGCCGAGGAGCTCACCGCACAGCGCGCGGAGGAGCGAATCGGAGAGACCCTGGAAGTACTCGTCGAGTCCGTCGACGAGGAGGACGGCTGGATCGGCCGAGCCGCCCACCAGGCGCCCGAGACCGACGGCCAGGTGGTGCTCACCACGGCCGACGGTACGAGCCCCGACCTGGCTCCGGGCCGTATGGTCAGGGCGAAGGTCGTCGGCACGGAAGGCGTCGACCTGGTGGCCGAGTGTCTTTTCGAGGAGGCAGCCAGATGACCGGAGTCCCGGCATCCGCGACGGGCGGGACCGGTAGGCCGGCGCCCCGCGGAAAGCTGGGCACTGCGGCCGTCAACCAGGCCAGCCTGTGGAACATCGCCAACATCCTCACCATGATCCGGCTCGTGCTCGTGCCGGCCTTCGTGGTGCTCCTGTTCCAGGACGGCGGTCACGACCCCGCCTGGCGCGCCTGGGCCTGGGCGGCGTTCGCCGTGGCCATGATCACGGATGTCTTCGACGGGCACCTGGCCCGTACGTACAACCTCGTCACCGACTTCGGGAAGATCGCCGACCCGATCGCCGACAAGGCCATCATGGCCGCCGGTCTGATCAGCCTCTCCTTGCTGGGTGACCTGCCCTGGTGGGTGACCGGGGTCATCCTGGCCCGCGAGCTGGGGATCACCCTGATGCGGTTCTGGGTGATCCGGCACGGGATCATCCCGGCGAGCCGCGGCGGCAAGATGAAGACGCTCGCGCAGGGCACGGCGGTCGGCATGTACGTGCTCGTGCTCACCGGACCACTGGCCACCCTGCGCTTCTGGGTGATGGCGGTGGCCGTCGTGCTGACGGTCGTCACCGGTTTGGACTACGTGCGCCAGGCGATCGTCCTGCGCCGCCAGGGCCTCGCGGAGGAGCGGGCGGCCGCGCGGTCGGAGGCGGCGACGCGATGACCGAGGCCGCCCGGGTGCTGGCACTGCTCGCGGAGCGTGGTGACACGCTGGCCGTCGCGGAGTCGCTCACGGGTGGTCTGGTGGCCGCGGAGCTCACCGGCGTACCAGGAGCCTCGAAGTCCTTCCGGGGTTCGGTCACGGCCTATGCCACCGTCCTCAAGCACGAGCTCCTGGGTGTCGACAAGGCCCTCCTCGCGGAGCGCGGCGCGGTCGATCCGGAGGTCGCGCTGCAGATGGCGGCGGGTGTACGGGTCCGGCTAGGGGTCGACTGGGGGGTCTCCACGACCGGGGTCGCGGGCCCCGAACCGCAGGACGGGCAGGCCGTCGGAACCGTCTACGTGGCGGTCGCGGGACCGGCCGGGACGAGCGCCGGAGCCGGGAAAGTGGTCTCGTTGAGATTGAACGGCGACCGCGCGGACATCCGTAGAGAGAGCGTACGGAGCGTGTTGACACTGCTCCATGAGGAACTCTCGGGGAATGCGCGGGCACAGGATACGGAACACAACGGGGGGAATTGATGTTTGCAGCCCTGAGTGAACACGACATCGCTCCCCGCACGGCCGCAGCGCGAGGCGGTACGGTGGGGCGTGAAGGATGCGGCTACGCGGTCCGAGGAGGGAGCCACCGATGATCCTGCTCCGTCGCCTGTTGGGTGACGTGCTGCGTCGGCAGCGCCAGCGCCAAGGCCGTACTCTGCGCGAAGTCTCCTCGTCCGCCCGAGTCTCGCTCGGCTATCTCTCCGAGGTGGAGCGGGGGCAGAAGGAGGCTTCCTCCGAGCTGCTCTCCGCGATCTGCGACGCGCTGGACGTACGGATGTCCGAGCTCATGCGTGAAGTGAGCGACGAGTTGTCACTGGCCGAACTGGCCGAGTCGGCAGCGGCGAGCGAACCGGTGCCGACGCCGGTACGCCCGATGCTCAATTCGGTGTCGGTGACGTCGGTGGCCGGTGTGTCCACCGGGCGGGTGACCATCAAGGCGCCCGCGGAAGCGGTGGACGTCGTCGCTGCCTGAACCGAAGTGGGGTGAAGCCCCGGTCGATGCCTGTTGTGGGCATCGACCGGGGCTTTTCTCCGTTTCGGGACGCCGTGTGGGGTGTTTTGTCTGAGATGCCGGGTTCTGGTGGGGCGTGCCATGGTGGAGGCACGTACGACTGGTTGGAGATCCCGCATGTCTGTCGTGAAGAGCCCGCTGTCCGAGGCCGACCGCAAGACGGTCGGCAACGCCCTCCAGGGGGCGCTGGTCGACTTGGTCGACCTCGCCCTGGTCGCCAAGCAGGTGCACTGGAACGTCGTCGGACCGCGCTTCCGCTCCGTCCATCTGCAGCTCGACGAGGTCGTCGACACCGCGCGGCTGCATTCCGACACCGTGGCGGAGAGGGCCTCCGCCCTCGGCGTCAACCCGGACGGACGCTCGACGACCGTGGCCTCCTCCAGCGCGATCGGAACGGTGCCGGAAGGGTGGATCAAGGACGGGGAGGCGGTGCAGCTGCTCGTCGCCGCCCTGGGGGCGGTCATCACCCGGATGCGGGAACGGATCGACGCGACCGGTGACCCCGACCCGATCAGCCAGGACATCCTGATCGGCCTGACGGGCGACCTGGAGAAGCATGCGTGGATGTTCCAGGCGGAGAGTGTGTAGGGCGTGGCCATACGTGCGGCGCGCGCCGGGTTTGCCTCCGGTGCGCCCTCCCGCTGGGTGATCCTGCCGGTCTAGCGTCGACCGCAGGAGGCGGCCATGGTACGGCGACGTGTTCCGCCGGCGACGCTCGCGCTGGTCGCGGTCGGGCTGGTGGCCGGGGGGCTCTGGTGGTGGGCGGTGCTGCGCCTGCTCCTCGTGCCGGGGGAGGCCGGGCCCGTCGAGGGGGCGGTGGTCGCGGGTGGCTGGGGGCTGAGCCTGTTGCCGGTGCACGTGGCTGCTTCGGCGCGACGGTCGGGTGGCGGTGGTCGCGCGAGGGTTTCGGGTGCCGGTGGGGCTGGCTTCGGTGGGCCGGGTGACGGTTCTGGGCTTGGTGGGCCGGGTGGCGGGGCTGGGGTTGGTGGGCCGGGTGGCGGGTCCGGGGTTACCAAGGCATCGCGACGCCGCCGTTGGGGCGGAGGATCTGGCCCGTCGTGAACGAGGAGGCGTCGGAGGCGAGGTGGAGGACCGCGTGGGCGATGTCCTGTGCCTCGCCGACCCGGCCCAGGGGTGAGTGACGGATCATCGCGGCCTCCGCCTGCTGCTGGGCGGCCGGCTCGTGACGGTCCGTCATGGGTGTACGGATCCATCCTGGAGCGACCGCGTTGACCCGGATGCCGTACCGGCCCACCTCCACCGCCAGCGTCTTCGTGAGCTGGACGACGGCCGCCTTGGTGACGCTGTAGCAGAGCAGGCCCGGGCTCGCGGTGTCCATCGCGCCCGAGGCCATCGTGACGATCGAGCCCGCGGTGCCGGAGGCGATCATCGAGCGGGCCGCCTCCTGGCAGGCGTACAGGACTCCCTTGAAATTGACGGCGAGGACGCGGTCGAGGTCCTCGTCGCGGGTCTCCAGGACGCTGCTCGTGTGCATGATCCCGGCGACGGCGGCCATGACGTGGAGGGGGCCCGCGGAGCCGACGGCGGCCGCCAGCGCGGTCCGGTCGGTGACGTCCAGGGGGTGCGGGTGCGCGGTGCCGCCCTCGGTCGCGACGAGGGTGGCGGTCTCCTTGAGGCCGTGCTCGTCGCGGTCCGCGCAGTGCACCGCGGCTCCCGCCTGGGCGAGGAGGAGTGCGGTGGCGCGGCCGATGCCGCTCGCCGCTCCCGTGACGAACGCGGTGCGGCCGGTGAGGTCGTACGCCGAGAGGGTCATCCCCGGACCGTACGACCGGATCTGACGGGTCGTCAATCAGTGGGCCCGGGTTGGCAGGACGGGCACCAGTACGTGACCCGGTCGCCGAGCTCCGCCTTCCTGATCCGGGCCCCGCAGCGCAGACAGGGCTGTCCCTCGCGACCGTAGACGTGGAGCGGGGTGCCGGTGCGGCGCGTCGTGGTGGTGCGTCGGTCGGGTCGGTCCTTGTTCGCCTCCAGGAGGCGGTGGGCGGTCGCGACGAGGCGGGCGGGGACGTCCGGGCCGAGCTCACCGACCGGGAGCCAGGGGGTGACGACGGCGAGGAAGGCCAGCTCCGACTTGTACACGTTGCCGATGCCGGCCAGGTTGCGCTGGTCGAGCAGGGCCTCGCCGAGCGGGCGGTCCGGGTCGGCGCGCAGGCGGCGCACGGCCTCCTCCGGGTCCCAGTCGGGGCCGAGCAGGTCCGGGCCGAGGTGGCCCACCGCACGGGGCTCCTCGGCGGTACGGATCAGCTCCAGGACCGGAAGTCGGTAGCCGTACGCGGTGGACTCGGCGTTCCCGAGGACCGCGCGGATCTGGTGGTCGGGGCCGCCGCGCGGGCGCTCCCCGGTGGCGTACACCCGCCAGGCACCGTCCATCCGCAGATGGGAGTGGAGCGTGAGCCCGCCCTCGATCCGCGCGAGGAGGTGCTTGCCGCGCGGCGTGACGTCGAGGAGCGTGCGGCCGGTGAGGTCGGCGGTCGCGAACCGGGGCACGCGGAGGTCCGAGCGGGTCAGGACCCGCCCGGCCAGCGCGGTGTGCAGGCGGTGGGCGGCCTGCCAGACGGTGTCTCCTTCGGGCACGTGTCCATGATGCCGGGTGGTGTGGGGAGCGGGCGTGGTTCAGGCGCGCAGGCGGAGGCCTCTGGGCGTGGCGACGAAGCCCGCTGCCTCCAGGGGGCGGGCGAGCGGGGAGGTCAGCGCCGTGGCGCCGTTGATCCGCTCCACCGTGACCGTGCCCAGGGCGCCCTCCCGTGCCGACGCGGCCAGTGCCTCGGCCGCCGCCGTCAGGGCGGGATCGTCCGGCTCGGTCGGCCAGGAGAGGAGGGTCTTTCCGCCCCGCTCCATGTAGAGCGCGAGCTCGCCGTCGACGAGGACCACCATCGCGCCCGCCTTGCGGCCGGGCTTGTGCCCGGCGCCGGTCGGCGGCTCGGGCCAGGAGAGCGCCGCCCCGTACGCGTTCGCCGGGTCGGCCGCCGCGAGGACCAGCGCGCGCGGGCCGGCCGCCGCCTCCACGCCACGGTCGCGGGCCGTCGCCGCGGCCCGCAGCCGGTCCACGGCCCCGTCCATGGCGAACTGGGCCGCGCCGAGGCCCTCCACGACATAGCCGCGCCGGGCCTGACCGCTGTCCTCGAAGGCGGACAGAACGCGGTACGTGGCGGAGAAACCGCCCTCCACGTCCTCGGCGGCCACCGCGCCCCGGGTGACCACGCCGTGCCGGTCCAGGAGGGTGCGGGCCAGGGCGTGCGCCCGGTGCGTCGGCTCCGGCTCGGCGGGCGGCAGCAGCGACCAGCGGCCGGAGACCGTCGGCGGGCCCGTGCGGGACACCGGGCGGGCGGCGGCGGCAAGGGTGCCGTACCGGCCGCGGGGGACCGTGCGGCGCGCACGGTGGGCGGTCGACCCCGCCGTGCGGCCCGAACCGAGCAGCGAGCGCAGGGGAGCGAGGGTGTCATTGGTGAGCCGGCCCGACCAGGCCAGGTCCCAGAGCGCGTCGGCGAGCTGCGGGTCGGTCGCGTCCGAGTGGGTCGTGGCCCTGACCTGGTCGGCGATCTGCCGGAAGAACAGGCCGTACCCGCCGGAGAGGGTCGTGAGCACCGACTCGTGCAGCGCGGACAGCTCCAGCGGGTGCGGCGGGGGGAGGAGCAGCGGCGCAGCGTCCGCGAGGTACAGCGAGACCCAGCCGTCCTTGCCGGGCAGTGATCCGGCGCCGGCCCAGATCACCTCACCGGTGGTGGTCAACTCGTCGAGCAGCGCCGGGGAGTAGTCCCGGACGCGGGACGGCAGGATCAGCTTCTCCAGCGCCGAGGCGGGCACCGGCGCGCCCTGGAGCTGCTCGATCGCGCGGGCGAGGCCGTCGATACCGCGCAGACCGCTGCCGCCCAGGTGCTGCCACTGGGGGAGGAAGGTCGCGAGCGCCGCCGGCGGCACCGGCTCCAGCTCGTGGCGCAGCGCGGCGAGGGAACGGCGGCGCAGTCGGCGCAGCACGGCCGCGTCGCACCACTCCTGGCCGATCCCGGAGGGATGGAACTCGCCCTGGACGACCCGCCCCGCGGCGGTGAGCCGCTGGAGCGCGCCGTCCGTGACGGCGGGGCCGAGCCCGAAGCGGGCGGCGGCCTGCGAGGAGGTGAAGGGGCCGTGCGTGCGTGCGAAACGGGCGAGGAGATCACCCAGCGGATCCTTGACCGGCTCGGTGAAGGCCTCGGGGACACCGACCGGCAGGGCCGTGCCCAGGGCGTCCCGGAGCCGTCCCGCGTCCTCGATCGCCGCCCAGTGGTCCCGGCCCCCGATCCGCACCCGGATCGCGCGCCGGGCCCGGGCGAGGTCGGGCGCCCACGCGGCGTCGGCACCTCGCTCGGCCAGCTCGGCGTCGGTCAGGGGGCCCAGGACCCGCAGCAGGTCCGCGACGCCCTCCACGTCCTTGATCCGCCGGTCCTCCGTCAGCCACTGCAGCTCGCGCTCCAGCTCGCCGAGGACCTCGGGGTCGAGGAGCTCGCGCAGCTCCGCCTGGCCGAGCAGCTCGGCCAGGAGCCGGGAGTCCAGGGAGAGCGCGGCCGCCCGCCGCTCGGCGAGCGGGGAGTCGCCCTCGTACAGGAACTGCGCCACGTAGCCGAAGAGGAGCGAGCGGGCGAAGGGCGACGGCTCGGGGGTGGTGACCTCGACGAGCCGGACCCGGCGGGCCTCGATGTCGCCCATCAGCTCGGTGAGACCCGGGACGTCGAAGACGTCCTGGAGGCACTCGCGGACGGCCTCCAGGACGATCGGGAAGGAGCCGAACTCGCTCGCCACCTGGAGGAGCTGGGCGGCGCGCTGCCGCTGCTGCCAGAGCGGGGTGCGCTTGCCCGGGTTCCGCTTGGGCAGCAGCAGGGCGCGGGCGGCGCACTCGCGGAACCGGGAGGCGAACAGCGCGGAGCCGCCCACCTGGTCGGTGACGATCTGCCCGATCTCGCTCTTGTCGAAGAGGGCGTCGGCCGCGCCGACGGGCGCCTGGTCGGCGTCGTACGCCGTGTCGAGATGCCGGCCCGGGTCGATCGGTTCGTGGTCGAGGAGGTCCAGGCCCATCAGGTCGGCGTCCGGGAGGCGCAGCACGATGCCGTCGTCCGCGTGCATCACCTGCGCGTCCATGCCGTACCGCTCGGCGAGCCGCGCGCCCAGCGCCAGCGCCCAGGGCGCGTGCACCTGCGCGCCGAACGGGGAGTGGATGACGACCCGCCAGTCCCCGAGCTCGTCCCGGAACCGCTCGACCAGGATCGTCCGGTCGTCCGGCACGTGGCCGCAGGCCTCGCGCTGCTCGGAGACGTACGCGAGGACGTTGTCCGCGGCCCAGGCGTCGAGGCCCGCGGCGATCAGCCGCAGCCGCGCGTCCTCCGGCCCGAGGGCGCCGAGCTCCCGCAGGAACGCGCCCACCGCGCGCCCCAGTTCGAGCGGGCGGCCCAGCTGGTCGCCCTTCCAGAACGGCAGCCGGCCCGGCACCCCGGGCGCGGGGGAGACGAGCACCCGGTCCCGGGTGATGTCCTCGATCCGCCAGGACGTGGTGCCCAGCGTGAAGACGTCGCCGACCCGCGACTCGTACACCATCTCCTCGTCGAGCTCGCCGACCCGGCCCCCGCCCTTCTTGGGGTCCGCGCCCACGAGGAACACGCCGAACAGGCCCCGGTCGGGGATCGTGCCGCCCGAGGTGACGGCGAGCCGCTGCGCGCCCGGCCGCCCCGTGACCGTCCCGGCGACCCGGTCCCAGACCACGCGCGGGCGCAGCTCGGCGAAGGCGTCCGACGGGTAGCGGCCGGCGAGCATGTCGAGCACGCCCGTGAACGCCGACTCCGGCAGGGAGGAGAAGGGCGCCGCCCGGCGCACCAGCGCGAGGAGGTCGTCCACCTGCCAGGTGTCGAGGGCCACGATGGCGACCAGCTGCTGGGCCAGCACGTCCAGCGGGTTCGCGGGGATCCGCATCGACTCGATGGCGCCCGAACGCATCCGCTCGGTCACCACGGCCGCCTGCACCAGGTCGCCCCGGTACTTGGGGAACACCACGCCCGTCGAGACCGCGCCGACCTGGTGGCCGGCGCGCCCCACGCGCTGCAGCCCGGAGGCGACCGACGGCGGCGACTCGACCTGCACCACCAGGTCGACCGCGCCCATGTCGATGCCCAGCTCCAGGCTGGAGGTGGCCACCACGGCGGGCAGCCTGCCCGCTTTGAGGTCCTCCTCCACCTGGGCCCGCTGCTCCTTCGACACCGAGCCGTGGTGGGCCCGGGCGAGCAGCGGCGGCGCGCCCCGAGTCGAGCCCGACTGGGCCATGACCTCGGCCGGGGGAGTGCCCTCGGGGAGGGGCTCGCCGGTCGCCCGCTCGTACGCGATCTCGTTGAGCCGGTTGCACAGGCGCTCCGCCAGCCGGCGGGAGTTCGCGAAGACGATCGTCGAGCGGTGGGACTGGACGAGGTCGGCGATCCGCTCCTCGACGTGCGGCCAGATCGACGGCTTGTCGCCGCCGTCCTTGCCTTCGGAGGCCGGGGAGCCTCCGAGCTCGCCCATGTCCTCGACGGGGACGACGACGGAGAGGTCGAACTCCTTCCCCGACGGCGGCTGGACGATCTCCACCGCGCGGCCCGGGGACAGGTAGCGGGCGACCTCGTCCACCGGGCGGACCGTCGCCGAGAGACCGATCCGGCGCGCCGGACGGGGCAGCAGCTCGTCGAGCCGCTCCAGGGAGAGCGCCAGGTGCGCGCCCCGCTTGGTGCCCGCGACCGCGTGGACCTCGTCCAGGATGACCGTCTCCACGCCCGACAGGGCCTCGCGGGCGGCGGAGGTCAGCATCAGGAACAGCGACTCGGGGGTGGTGATCAGGATGTCCGGCGGCCGGGTCGCCAGGCTCCGCCGCTCGGCGGCCGGTGTGTCGCCGGAGCGGATGCCGACCCGGACGTCGGGCTCGGGCAGCCTCAGCCGGACCGACTCCTGGCGGATGCCGGTCAGCGGGGAGCGCAGATTCCGCTCGACGTCCACGGCGAGTGCCTTCAGCGGCGACACGTACAGCACGCGGCAGCGCTTCTTCGCCTCGGCCGGCGGGGGAGCGGACGCCAGCCGGTCCAGCGAGGCGAGGAAGGCGGCAAGGGTCTTGCCCGAGCCCGTCGGAGCGACGACGAGCACGTCGGAACCCGCGCCGATGGCCTTCCAGGCGCCCTCCTGCGCGGCCGTGGGCGCGGTGAAGGCCCCGGTGAACCAACCACGGGTCGCGGGGGAGAACGAGTCGAGCGCGGACCAGACCATGTCCCCCATCGTGCACCCGCCCACTGACAACCGCCCGGACCTGGGGAAATCCGCTCGTGGCAGGGGGCCTGCGAGGGAGTCGCGGTGGGCCCCTGGCGCAGAATGGAGGCATGGCGAGCGGAGAGCGGGCGCGGTACTGGCAGTACTCCGAGCTGCCCGGGGTCGACCTGCTGCACGCCCACTACATCCGCAAGGCCTTCGCCCGGCACACCCACGAGACCTTCGTCTTCGCCGCGATCACCGAGGGCGTCGAGGCCTTCCACTACCGCGACGAGCTGGTCCACGCGGGGCCCGGACAGATCGCCCTGGTCAACCCCGACACCCCGCACACCGGGCACGCGGGCGTGCCCGAGGGATGGACCTACCGCACGATCTATCCGGACGCTGAGCTCGTCCGGTCCATCGCCGCCGACACCCTCGCTTTGCGCGGCTCGGTCGGTTTCTCCGTGCCCGTCGTCGACGACCCGGAGGCGGCACGGCTCGTCGTCGGTGTCCACCGGGCCGCCGAGGAAGGCAACGCGCTCGCCGCCGACAGCCTGCTCCGCCTGGTCACCGCGCGGATGCTGCGCAGCCACGGCGGGCTGATCACCCCGCTCCCGCCCCGTACCGCCGGCGCGCGGAACGCGGCACGCGCGCGTGCCGTCCTGGAGGAGCGGATGGCCGAACCCCCGACCCTGGAGCGGCTCGCCACCGACCTCGGCACCAGCCCCTTCGCCCTGCTCCGGGCCTTCCGGCAGGCGTACGGGATGCCGCCGCACACCTGGCTCACCGACGCGCGCGTGCGGCGGGCCAGACAGCTGCTCGACGCGGGGACGCCCCCGGCGGAGGCGGCCGTCGCCGTCGGCTTCACCGACCAGCCCCACCTCAACCGGCACTTCACGCGCAGCGTCGGGGTGCCGCCGGGCGCGTACCAGCGGGCGCGGGGCGCCGCCGTCCGGTCGGGCGGCCCGGACGGTGACGCAAGAACGTACAAGACCGGTCAGTCGTCGAGTACGTAGTGTTCCGGGCGTGGCAGAACAGACAGCACCTCCCGTCATACGGGACGACGGCGCGCGGGCGAAGCCCGACGCCGCCGTCGTCCGCGACGCCCTCGGCGTCGGCGTCGCCGTCGGACTCTCCGGCTTCGCCTTCGGCGTGACCTCCGCCGGCGCCGGCCTCACCCTCCTCCAGACCTGCGTGCTCAGCCTGCTCGTCTTCACCGGCGCCTCGCAGTTCGCCCTCGTCGGCGCCCTCGCCGCGGGCGGCAACCCCTTCACGGCCGCCGCCGGAGCGTTCTTCCTGGGCACGCGCAACGCCTTCTACGGGCTGAGGCTCTCCCAGCTCCTCGCCCTCCCGAAGGCGGTCAGGCCGTTCGCCGCGCACTGGGTGATCGACGAGACCACGGCGGTCGCGCTCGCCCAGCCGTCCCGGCGGACCGCCCGCCTCGGATTCACCCTGACCGGCCTCACGCTGTACGTCCTCTGGAACCTGACGACGCTCCTCGGGGCGCTCGGTGCCGAGGCGATCGGCGACACCGCGGCCTGGGGGCTCGACGCGGCGGGGCCCGCCGTCTTCCTGGCCCTGCTCGCCCCGATGCTGAAGTCGGCCACCGAGCGCGCCACCGCCGGCATCGCCGTCCTGCTCGGCCTCGGGCTGCTCCCCGTCCTGCCCGCCGGCGTCCCGGTCCTCGCGGCCGCGCTCGCCGCGCCCGCGGTGCTGTGGTTCCAGGGCCGCCGCCGTACGCCTCCGGCTGGGCGGGAGACCGGACGGGACACGGCACGGGAGACCGGACGAGAGAAGGAACGAGAGACCGGGCGAGAGAAGGAAGCAGAGACCGGGCGAGAGAAGGATCTTCGATGAACGTGTGGATCGCGATCGGGCTGACCGCCGCCGGCTGCTACCTGGTCAAGCTCGTCGGCCTGCTCGTCCCCGCGGGCGCGCTTGAGCGGCCGCTCGTCCAGCGGCTCGCGGCCCTCCTGCCCGTCGCCCTGCTGGCCGCGCTCACCGCGCAGCAGACGTTCGCCACGGGCGGCTCCCTCGTCCTGGACGCCCGGGCCGCCGGGCTCGCGGCCGCCGCCCTCGCGCTCGTCCTGCGGGCCCCGTTCCTGGTCGTCGTGGGCGCGGCCGTCGTCGTCACGGCGGGGGCACGGGCCCTGGGCTGGTGAGGCCCCGGGCCCGTACGAGATCCCCTCAGTGCGCCACCGGGACCCGCGCCGAGGGGGTTTCCGGGACCCCCAGCCGGTCGGCATCCCGCTCCGGGCGGAGGAACAGGGCCGTCAGGACGCCGGCCACCACGAGCAGACCGGCAGTGAACAGCCAGCCGTTCTCGTACCCCTGGGCCGTCGTCGCGCCGGCGTCGACGATCCCGCCGAGGACCAGGGGCGCCAGGACCCCGCCCAGGGCGAAGACGCCCACCACGGCGCCGAGCACGATCCCGCGCTGCGCGGGCGGGGTGATCCGGGCGACCGCCGTCTGGCCGACGGTCATCATCGGCAGCGCGAGAGCCATCGGGCCGAACATCATCGGCACCCGCAACCACTCCTCTCCCGCCGTCGCGAAGACCGTCACGGCGGCGGCGGAGAGCAGGAGCAGCACCCCGGCGCCCGCTCCGGCCGGGAGCCGGCCGGGCCTTCCGCGCCGGGCCGCGCGCTGGGCGACCACGCCGTGCACCAGCAGGACGACGCCGTTGGCGACGGCTCCCGCACCCACCATCAGGCCGGCCCGGTGCGCGTCCCAGCCGAGGACGGTCTCCAGGTAGTCCGGCAGCCAGGTCAGCTTCGAACTCATCAGCCAGTACGCGGCGAACGAGCCCACACTCGCGGTCAGGAACGTGCCGCTCAGCAGGATCCTGCGCAGCGGCACCTCCGCCGGCCAGGATGCCGGCCCGGATGCCGGCCCGGACCCTGCCCCTGCCACGGCATCGGACGCCGCCCCGGCCGTCTCCCCGGCCGCCTCTCGGGCCGTCTCTCCCGCAGTGAGCCGTGCGGCCGGGCCGACCGGTGGCGCGAGCGGCCCCTCGGAGCCGTACCGGCGCCAGACGACGGCCCAGACCAGGCCGATCACGCCGACCGCGCCGAAGGCCCAGCGCCAGCCCCACCCGGAGATCACCGCCGACAGGACGGGGGCGGCGACCGCGACGCCGGCGGCCGCGCCCACCATCAGGACGGCCGTCGGCAGGGTACGGTCCCGCTGCCCGAACCAGCCGTGCAGATGGTGGACCGCCACCGGGGCCGCCGGCCCCTCGGCGGCGCCGAGCAGCACGCGCGTGACGATCAGCGTCCCGAACCCGGCGGCCGCCCACACCATCGGCAGCTGGGCCGCCGACCACAGCAGCGCCATCCCGAGCAGCAGGACCGAGGTCCGCACCTTCCGCGTCAGGGCCGACACGGCGAGCGCGGAGACCGAGAAGAGCGCGAAGAACGCCGCCTGCGCCGCCCCGAACTCCTGCCGGGAGATGTCGAACTCGCGCATGATGCCGGGCCCGGCGAGGCCGAGGACCGCCTTGTCCGCGAAGTTGACCAGCATGAAGCCGAGCAGCAGCCACGTCGTGCCCCAGGGGCCGACCCGCACCGACCGGCTCAGGACTCCCTCCGCCGGCCTTCCCGTTCTCGTGGGCCCGGTCATCCGCAGCACAGGTCCTCGTCCGCGACCACACCCACGCTGATCGCGCCGGCGGCCCGCTCGCGGCCCGCGGCCGACCGGGTCAGCTCCGTCGTCACGTCGGTGCCCTCGGCCACCGCCGCGGACTCGGCGGCGGCCCAGTGGAACACCCCGCGCGCCATCGTCGACGTCTCGCGCCCGGCCCGCGTCCCGTACACGAGGGCCCGGATCCGGGCCACCTCGACGTCCTCGGGGGCCGCGAGCGCCGCCGTCTCCGCCAGGTGCGAGGCCAGTCGCAGATCGCCCTCGTCCAGGAGCCGGGCCGCCCGCTCGGCGAGGGCGAGCGCCCCGCCCGCCGCGTCGGCCAACTCGGCGGCGACGGCCGCCTCCGGGGCCGGCTTCAGGCTCGCCGGGTTCTGGTCGTACCAGCCGCCCCACAGCCGCCACAGGTTCCGTACGACGAACTCCGGCTCGTCGTAGGCGGGGTGGAGGTACGGCTTCGCGAGCAGCTCCTCGGGAACCTTCACGCCGTGGATGACCGCGTCGAGCCGCAGCCCCGCGTTCATCAGGTCGCGGGTCTGCGCGCACAGCGATTCGAGCAGGGTCGCCGTGTCGTCCAGGGCCTGCGCCACCCGGTCCGCGCCGACGATCGGGATCCCGTGGCCCGGCAGCAGCACCTCGGCGCCCAGCTCGCCCATGGCGCGCAGCGCCCGCGCCCATTCCTCCGGGTAGCGCTGCACCTTCTGCGGGTTGCCGGCGTTGGGGGAGTTCCAGATGAAGAGATCACCCGTGCAGAGGGTTTTGAGCTCCGGCACCCACACATAGGTGTGGTCGTCCGTCTCCCCGCGCGCGTGGAACAGCTCGAAGGTCAGGTCGCCGTGACGGACGGTCAGCCGGTCCCGGTAGGTCGTGTCCGGGTAGCGGTACTCGGTCGGCCAGTCGAGGCCCGGCACGCCGAACTGGCGCCGGTTGATCCAGGAGTTGTACCCCGAGGTCTCCACGTACCGGTCGAAGCGGGCGGCCACCGCCTCGTGGGCGATCACCTCCGGCCGTACCGGTTCGGCGTCGAAGGGGGCGACGCCGAAGACGTGGTCGACGTGGCCGTGCGTGTAGACGACGGCACGGACCGGGTCCGGGCTGAAGGCGCGGACCGCCGTGTGCAGCAGCCCGGCGGTGCGGAGGTCGCCGGAGTCGACCAGGACGAGACCGGCGCCCGTGTCGAAGGCGGCCACGTTGGCGAAGGCCGGGAAGAAGCCGATCCGGTCGCGGACCGGGATCAGCTCCTCGGACGTGAACGCACCCGTGAGGTGCGGCAGCAGGCTCTCCTCGCCCCGCCAGACGCGATCGGTGTAGTCGATGTACGTACGGGGGTTGTGCTCGGTCATACCAGCGGCTCCTTCGGTGCTGTGCGGCGGAACGCCTGGGCACCGAGTTTCGGCCTGTCATGTGCGTCGCGACATCCTGCGGCGTCACAGCTTTCGGGGATGTGTACTGTGACGCGTCACAGTCGGCCTGCCGCGGTCGGCGCATCCCGGTCGAGGAGGATCGGTCGTGCCGGAGATCTCCGAGGCGGCCCGCGCGCTCGCACTGCGCTGCGAGGCCCGGGTCAACGAACTGGCCCGCAGGATGAGCAGGGACTCCTTCGCGCGGCTGCCCGGCTACGACCGGCTCCCCGACGAGATGAAGGACGTCGAGATCGCGGCGACCGTACGCCACGGCGTACGGCTCTTCCTCCGCCGCGCCCTCACGCCGGAGGTCGGGGGGCGCGGCTCCATGCGGCTGTTCCGCGAGCGGGCCGCGCAGCGCGCCGAGGAGGGAATGCCGCTCCATCTGCTCCTGCGCAGCCACGCCCTCGGCATGTACGTGCTGTGGCAGGCGCTGCGCGAGGTGGCGCTGCCGGGCGACGAGGCGGCCCTCGTCGAGCTCGCCGACCTGCTCCTGGAGGCCCAGCAGGGCATCGTCGGGGCCGTCGCCGAGACGTATCTCGACGAGCGCTCGGCCCTGGAGACCGAGCGGCGGGCCCAGCGCCGGTCCCTGCTTCGCGGGCTCCTCGACGGGACGCTGTCCCCGGCCCGGCTGGCAGCGGAGCCGTTCGGGATCGACGGGCCCTGTCTGGTGCTCGCCGTCGGAGTCGATGGCGGTGGTGTCGGTGGTGTCGGTGGTGCGGGCCTTGTGGGTGCCTCCGCCTCCGCCTCGGCTCCCGGTCCCGCTTCCGGTGAGGGTGACGTGGCCGCGCGCAGGCGGCTGCGCCGGGTCCAGACCGCTCTCGACCACTGCTTCGGCGTGGAAGTGCCCGCCCTCCTCGATCTCGGTACGGAGCCGGGGCGGGCGATCGTCCCCGGCGCCGCCGAGCCTCCGGAGGACCTGGCGCGGCGGCTCTCCCGGGCCGCGGGAACCACGCTGAGGGTCGCCGTCGTGCCCGCCGAGGGCCCGGGGGACGTGCCGGAGGCCGCCCGTACCGCCGGCGAGGTCCTGCGGGTCGCCGCCGGGTGCGGGCTCCCGCCGGGCATGCACCGGCTCGACGACGTACTCCTGGAGTACCACCTGTCCCGGCCCGGGGAGAGCGGCCGGCGGATCGCGGCCCTCCTCGACCCCGTCGCCGACCGTCCGGAGCTCCTGGAGACGCTCCGCGTCCACCTCGCCCACGGGCAGGACCGGCGCGCCACGGCCACCGCGCTCGGGCTGCACCCCAACACGGTCGACAACCGGCTCGCCCGGATCGCCGAACGGACCGGTATCGACCTGGCGACGCCGAGGGGCACGTCGACCGCCCTCGCGGCCCTGCTGCTGCGCGAGGTGCCGGAGGGGTGAGGGGTGCGGCTCGCGGGCCGGTGGCCGGAGCTCGGTGTCAGTCGACCGGGCGGCCGTGGGCGCGGAGGGTGCGCAGCGCCTCGATCGTGACGATCGGGCGCCATTCCAGGGCCGTTCCGGGGGCCCAGGCCGCCCAGCGGATCGGCCAGCCGCCGTCCTCCTCCTGGTCGGCTTCGAGCCGGTCCAGCGACCGCCCCATCTCCTCGTCCGTGAACCAGCGGGCCGCAAGCGAGTGCGGCACGCGCGCGTAGTCGTGCGGGAAGTGGTGCTCGCCGGGCGCGTACCCGTCCGGGACCGCGTACTCCTCCGCCCGGTCCGGGTCCAGGACGGCGAGCCGCTGCTCGCGCACCAGCCGCCCCAGCCGGTGGGCCGCCGCCTCCGCGCGCGAGCGGTCCGGGGCCCCGTCCAGGAAGGCGACGGCGGCCTGGATCTCGTACGGATGGGACTTCTCCAGCGACTCCACCGCGGCCCAGCAGAACTCCGTGGCCCGGAACAGCCACGCGTGCCACACCTGGTTACGGTGCAGCAGCCCGACCACCGGGCCGGTCGTGAGCAGCGCGCTCGGCGGGGAGTCGACGACCGGGACGAACGGCGCCGAGGGGTAGCCCCGCTGGGACGGGTGGATCGCCGGAAGAGCGCCCTCGTGCGTCGAGATCTCGGTGAGGTAGCGGCAGATCCGCTCCACCCGCATCCCGCCGCACCGGCCGATCGAGTCCAGGACCCGGAGCGCGTGCGCGGTGTGGAGGGGCTGACTGACCGGCCCGCGCAGATCCGGTTCGAGCGCGTGGCCGTAGCCACCGTCCTCGTTCAGATACGCGGTGAGGGCCGTCTCGACCGCGTCCGCGCCACCGCGCTGGAAGTGGTAGGCGAACCGGCGCTGTTCGAGGACGCGGGCCGTCAGCCAGACGAAGTGCTCGGCGCGGGCCAGGGGGGTCGAGTGCGGTGTGGAGCGGGGTTTTTCGGCCATGCTCCGACCGTAGGGCGGAAAGTCGCGGTGACAAGGCCTGCGGAGCGGGCTGCACTCTTGGGAGCGGGATACTGGGGTCATGCGGTTGACGATTTTCTGGGAACGGATGGCGGACCACTTCGGCGCGTCCTATGCCGAGTCCTTCGCGAGTGACCACGTGATGACGGAACTCGGGGGGCGGACCGTGCGGGGCGCGCTCGACGCCGGCTGGGAGGCGAAGGACGTGTGGCGGGCCGTCTGCGCCGCCGTCGACGTACCGGCCGACAAGCGGTGAGCAGCCGGTAAACGGTGGGGTGACAAGCGGGGATGTGCGGGGTCCGGGGTGGAATGTCCGTGCGGTGCGCGAGACTGGCGGGGTGGCCCCGACTGACGAGACCGACAAGACAGCCCCGACCGATCCGACGGTGACATCCGCCTCCGCCGGCTCGACCCCTCCACCGGTGACTCCGGCGGGGCCGACGGCCTCTTCGGCGGCTCCGGCCGCGCGGATGCCCCGTTGGCTGCCCCGCGCGCTCGTCCTGGCCCTCGCGCTCTACGCCTGTTTCCTGCTGGGCAGCTGGGCCTTCCACCAGCTCGTCGGGCTGCTGGTCAACATCCTGCTGGCGTTCTTCCTCGCCCTCGCCATCGAGCCGGCGGTCGGCCGGATGGCGGCGCGCGGGATGCGCCGCGGTCTCGCCACCTTCCTCGTCTTCTTCGGCGTCCTCGTCTTCGGCGTCGGCTTCGTCGTCCTCCTCGGATCGATGCTGGCCGGACAGATCGTCGACATGGTCGAGAACTTCCCCAAGTACCTCGACTCGCTGATCAACTGGATCAACGAGAGCTTCCACACGGAGCTGTCCAGAGTCGAGGTCCAGGACAGTGTGCTGAGCTCGGACTGGCTGCAGAAGTACGTGCAGAACAGCGCGTCCGGCGTGCTCGACGTCTCCGCCACCGTCCTCGGCGGCCTGTTCCGGCTCCTGACGATCTTCCTGTTCTCGTTCTACTTCGCGGCCGACGGGCCCCGGCTGCGGCGCGCGCTCTGCTCCGTCCTGCCGCCCGCCCGGCAGACCGAGGTGCTGCGGGCCTGGGAGATCGCGGTCGACAAGACCGGCGGCTACCTCTACTCGCGCGGCCTGATGGCCCTCATCTCGGGCGTCGCCCACTTCGTGCTCTTCGAGATCCTGGACGTGCCGTACGCACCGGCGCTCGCCGTCTGGGTCGGTCTGGTCTCGCAGTTCATCCCGACGATCGGCACCTATCTGGCCGGCGCCCTGCCGATGCTGATCGCCTTCACCGTCAACCCCTGGTACGCGCTGTGGGTGCTCTGCTTCGTCGTGATCTACCAGCAGTTCGAGAACTACGTGCTCCAGCCGAAGCTCACCTCGAAGACCGTGGACATCCACCCGGCGGTGGCCTTCGGATCGGTGATCGCGGGGACGGCGCTGCTCGGCGCCGTCGGCGCGCTGATCGCGATCCCGGCCGTCGCCACCCTGCAGGCCTTCCTCGGTGCCTATGTGAAGCGGTACGACGTGACGGACGACCCGCGCGTCCACGGGCACCGGCGGTACGGCGAGGCGGTGGTGGCCCGGCTGCAGAAGGCCCTGCATCACAAGAAGGAGGCTTCGCAGGAGGAGTCATGACCCGGACCCGCGGTCCGGGGCCGTGCTTCGTCGTCCCGGGTCAGAGGTACGAGGGGCGGGTCACCCGGTGCCGGAAGGCGTGCCAGGTCCACGCCTGGACCGTCACGAGGAGCGGGGTGACGACGAGGAGGGCGGGGACGAGCAGCGTCAGCGTGGCGGGGGAGGCGGCCTGCTCGGACAGCGGGAGGGCGGTGCCCGCCCAGAGCGGCAGCCCGGCGAGGAGAACGCCGGTGAGGGCGAAGGGCTGCCACGGGCGCCCTGCACGTCCGACGAGCCTGCGGGCGCGCTCGTACGGGAGTCCCGTGAGCCGGAGCGTGGCGAAACCCAGCCCGTGCGCGGCGAACAGGGCGGCCACGGCGAGCGCGGTGAGAACGGCCGTCGCGCCGGTCGCCGGGGCGTACGGGCGCCCGGTGAGCAGGGCCGCGAGCAGCCAGCCCCAGGAGAGCGCGACGGTCCAGCTGCCGCACGTGACGGCGGTGTCGCAGCCGGCGCGCCAGCGCGGCCCCGGGCCCCGGCCGCGTGACCAGAGCCCCGCGTCCCGGACGATCCAGCCGGTCAGCAGGGCGACGAGCACGGGGGACTGACCGCTCAGGAGCTCCCCTTCGAGGGCGGGGAAGCAGCCGACGAGGACGCCGGCGGTCGCGACCAGCCAGACCTCGTTCCCCAGGAAGAAGGGGGCGAAGGAGGCGAGGACGAGGCGCCGCTCGCGGTCGTCGCGGCCGAGCCAGGGGGTGAGCATGCCGGTGCCTATGTCCGCCCCGGCGAGGACGAACCAGCCCGTGGCGAAGAAGGCGAGCAGGGCGATGGCCAGGGTCTCCACGGGGGCTCCTCGGGGCGGGTGACGGGTGACGGGTGACGGGTGACGGGTGACGGGTGAGGGGCGACGGGTGTGACGGGTGCGGTCGGTGTGGTGGATGGGGTGAGTGGGTCGGGTGACGGGTGACGGGTGACGGTAGGTGGCGGGGTGCGGGTCGGCGGGGCTCAGTAGCGGGGCGCGGGGAGTGCGTCGGCGGGGTCGGGCGATCCCGGGCCGTTCCCGTCCGGGGCGCTCCCGTCCCGGCCGCTTCCGTCCGGGCCGTCCCGGTCCGGACTCTCCTTCTCCGGCCGCTCGTCGTGGCCGAGACCGGACTCCACGGGGCCGCGGCGGGCGTGCCGGGCGAGGAGCCAGGCGTTGAGGAGGGCGAGCAGCACGAAGACCGTGGTGAAGACGGTGAGGGAGAGCCGCATGGTGCCGGGGGAGAGGTCGGAGACCGCGTCCTCCGTCTTCAGGAGCCCGTAGACGACCCAGGGCTGCCGGCCCGACTCCCGGAAGACCCAGCCGCTGATCATCGCGAGGTACGGCAGCGGCACGGCGGCCATGAGGACGAGGTGCCAGAGCCTGAACCGGAAGACGACCTTCTTGAAGCAGGCCAGGATCACCCCGGAGAAGCACAGGTACATCATCAGGGCGAAGCTGATCAGCATCACCAGACCACCGCCCCGGGTCCACGCCTCCGAGGGCACGTAGTCGCCGGGCCCGAACCGGGCGGACATCTCCGCCTGGAGCCGCGCGATCTCGGCCGCCTTTCCGCTGAAGACGGCCGACTTCATCGGCTGGAAGGTGGTGAGGGTGGCGAACTGGATCCCGCCGAAGACCGCGGCGGCCATCAGCGCGGGCGCCGACACGAACACCCCGATCCGCAGGCTGCGCCCGAAGAACTCCCACTCGGGGGTCCGCCGGAACAGGTGGTACGCGCTCACCCCGGCCATGAAGAAGCCGGCGGTGAGCAGCGCCCCAGCCAGGACGTGCCCGAAGGCGAGCAGCGCGGAGGGGTTCGTCAGCACCGCGACCGGGTCGTCCAGGACGAGCTCGCCGCCCTCGGAGGCGTACCCCACGGGATGGTTGAGGAAGCCGTTGGAGACGAGGATCCAGTACGCCGACAGGTAGGCGGTGAGGGCGACGATCCAGATCGCGGCCAGATGCGCCCAGCGGTTGAGCCGGTGCCAGCCGAAGATCCACAGGCCGAGGAAGGTCGACTCGACGAAGAAGGCCACGACGGTCTCCACCGCGAGCGAGGCGCCGAGGACGTTGCCGGCCTCGTGGGTGAGCCCGCTCCAGGCCATGCCGAACTGGAACTCCATCACCAGGCCGGTGACGATCCCGACCGCGTAGTTGATCACGTACAGCTGACCCCAGAACCGCACCATCCGGGCGTCCAGGGGCTTCCCGCTGAACGTGGCCCGGGTCTGGAGCGCGGCGACGACGGTCACGAGCCCCAGGGTGAGGGCGACGAAGAGGAAGTGGCCGCCGGCGGTGAGGGCGAACTGCAGCCGCGCGAGATCGAGGACGTCGTGATTCACCCGGTCAGTGTCGGCGTACGGTCAACGGGTCGGCGTCGGCCTGAGGAGGACACCTCGCGTACCCCGCAGGTTGCGCCGGCCCACGCGCGCGTACCCCGGGAGTTGCGGGTCCGGGCCCGAACCCCTAGGGGGTCTCGAAGGTCAGGCCAGCCAGCCGGGGGTGATCATCCCTGACTCGTACGCCAGGATGACCAGCTGCGCGCGGTCCCGTACCGCCAGTTTGGTCATGATCCGGCTGACATGGGTCTTGGCGGTGGCGGGGGAGAGGACGAGCCGGCCGGCGATCTCGTCGTTGGAGAGCCCCGCGCCGACCAGGCCGAGGACCTCGCGCTCCCGCTCGGTGAGGGCGTTCAGCCGGGGGCTCGGGTCCGGCTGCCGCCCGGCGCCACCGGCGCGGTCGGCGAACTCGGCGATCAGGCGGCGGGTCACGGCGGGGGCGATGAGCGCGTCGCCGCGCGCCACGACCCGTACCGCGTGCAGGAGCTCCATCGGCTCGGTGTCCTTGACGAGGAAGCCCGACGCTCCCGCGCGCAGCGCCCCGTACACGTGGTCGTCGGCGTCGAAGGTGGTCAGGACGACCACCCGGACCCCTTCGAGCCGCTCGTCGGCGGTGAGGCGCCGGGTGGCTTCGATGCCGTCGAGGACCGGCATGCGGATGTCCATCAGGACGACGTCCGGACGGAGTTCCCGGGCGAGCGCGATCGCCTGCTCGCCGTCCCCGGCCTCGCCGACGACCTCGATGTCGTCCTCGTCGGACAGGATCGACCGGAAGCCGGCCCGGACCAGGGTCTGGTCGTCGGCGAGCACGACACGGATCATCGGGGGTCCCCTTCGGGTGCTGCGGGGTCTGTGGGCTCTGTGTTGTTGATGGAGCCTGTGGGGGTGGCCGGTGTGGCCGGTGTGGTCGGTGGGTCGGTGGGGAGTGGCAGCCGGGCGTCGACGAGGAAGCCGTCGGCGGTGTTCCGGGCGGTGAGCTCGCCGCCGAGTGCGCGGGCCCGTTCCGCCATGCCCCGGATGCCGCTGCCCTGAGGACCGCCCTCGGACGCCCCGCCGCCGTCGTCCGCGACGCGGAGCCGGAGCACGCGCGTGCCCGCGCGCGTGTCGGCGTCGGGGGGCGCGTCCCAGTCGAGGGTGACCCGTACCGTGCGCGCGCCCGCGTGCCGGGTCACGTTCGTCAGTGACTCCTGCACGATCCGGTACGCGGCGAGGTCGACCGGCGGCGGCAGCGGTACGGGCGTGCCCGTGATGCTCGTACGGACGTCGAGCCCGGCGCTCCGGGCGCGCTCCACCAGGTCGCCGAGGAGGGCCAGGCCGGAGGCCGGGGAGGTCGGCGTGGCCTCGTCCGCGCGGCGCAGCACGCCGAGCGTGGCCCGCAGCTCGCGCAACGCGTCCTTGCTGGTGGCCTTCACCGCCTCCAGGGCCTCGGCGGCGGTGGCGAGCCCGGCCTCGGGGGCCGGGTTCTTGCTCAGCCGGTGCAGTGCGGCGCCGGACTGGACGTTGATCAGCGAGACGCTGTGGCCGAGGATGTCGTGCAGTTCCCGGGCGATCCGCAGCCGCTCCTCGGTGGCGCTCTGCCGGGCCCGGGCCTCCTGCTCCCGCTCGGCGGCGAGCGCGCGTTGTTCGACCTCGTGCAGATAGGCGGTCCGGGTGCGCTGGGCGCGGCCCACGGCGACGAGGCTGATCAGCCAGCCGGCCAGCATGGCGAGCGAGGTGTCGTCGATCTGGCGGTGCCCGGGCTGCTGCCGGATCTCGCCGAGGCCGACCGCGAGCAGGGTGACGGCGGCGAGCGCGACGGCGGCGGTGAACCGGCCCTCGGCCGCGGTGGTGTAGAGCGCCAGCGCGAAGGCGATCATGAGCGGGCCGTCCTGGGCGGACAGCGGGTAGTAGACCACGCAGGCGAGGAGCGTGACGACGGCGACGGCGACCGGTTGCCGCCGCCGGAAGTACAAGGTCCCGCAGCCGACCAGGACGAGCGCCCAGCCGAGCGCCGTACGGGATGCCGGCTCGTTCGTGTACCGCGCCGAGACGAGCGTCCAGAGCGCCACGACAGCCAGGACGACGCCTGCCACGAGGGCGTCGGCGGTCCGCGGCGGCAGACGTCCGCCGGGGCGGTCGCGGAGGGGGAGGGGCATGCGTCGAAGGATAGGCGGCGGGCGGTCTCCGGGCTCCGCGTCCGGGCTCTTGAGCAGCCGTCGGCGTGGGCCCGCCATGGTCTTCGAGCCCCCGCCATGGGTCGAGTTGTATAGTCAAAAAAGTTAATAATGAGTCGGGGGAAGGTGGGGTCTCATGTCGGACGGCGGGTTTCTGCGGTACGTCGCCCTGGGGGACAGTCAGACCGAAGGGGTCGGGGACGGGGACGACGCCGTCGGCCTGCGCGGATGGGCGGACCGACTCGCCGAGCTGATCGCCCGTGACACCCCGGACCTGCGGTACGCCAACCTGGCGATACGGGGCCGTCTCGCCGGGCAGGTGCGCGCCGAACAGCTGGCCCCGGCGCTCGCCCTGCGGCCCGACCTCGCCACGGTCGTCGCCGGCGTCAACGACCTGCTGCGGCCCCGCTTCGACGCGGACGAGACGGCCGGGCACCTGGAGGCGATGTTCGCCGAACTGACCGGTCGGGGGGCCCGGGTCGCGACCCTCACCTTCCCCGACGTCGGCCGGCTCATCCCGTTGGCCCGCCTGCTCGGATCCCGCGTCCAGGACCTCAACGAGCGCATCCGGGAGGCCGCGCGCCGGCACGACGTCACCGTCGTCGAGACCTCGCACCACCCGGTCGTCACCGATCCCCGGCTGTGGAGCGCCGACCGGCTGCACGCCGGTCCGCTCGGCCACGCGCGGATCGCCGCCGCCGTCGCCCAGGCCCTGGACCTGCCCGGCAGTGACGACACCTGGACCCGCCCGCTGCCTCCGCCACCGGGTCCCGCCCGCACGGGTCTGCGTGCGGCCGGCGCCGAACTGCGGTGGGCCGGGGCCTTCCTCGGGCCCTGGCTGGGGCGGCGCCTCCGCGGCCGTTCGTCGGGCGACGGCCGCCGGGCCAGGCGCCCGGAGCTGCTGCCGGTAGGTTCGGGGGTGTGACGTGTGAGCGACCGGGGGTGGTGGGGTGAGCGGGGCCGATCCCGGGCCGGGTGACGGCCGTGCGGCCCGCCTGGACGAGCTCGCCCGGGTGGTCACCGAGCGGTTCGGTCTCGACGCCGACGGATACCGGCACGGGCCGTGCCGGGCCGAGCGCGAGGCCGACGACGACACCTGGACGCTGGCGTGGACCGACGGCCCGACCGTCGAGCAGGTGCTGCGGGAGGCGGGGCCGGAGGGCGAGGGGCTGCCCTGTCGGCGCCGGCTCTCGGAGGAGACCGTCGCCCTCGGAGCCGTACGGCTGGCGACGGGGGTTCCGTGGGCTCCTGGCGGCGCCGCTCGCCCGCGGATCACACCGGAGGCCGTGGAGCGGCTCTGGTACGACGTGCCGTTCCCGCGGCCCGCCACCGACCGGGAGCGGGCACTCGTCTACGCCGTGGTCTACGAGGCCCGCGACAACAGTCGCGCCAATCGTGTCCCGGCCGGTCGGATCTGCGACCTGGTGGCCGCGACGGGCCTCGCGCCGTTCGCCGAGCGCATGCGGATCCCCCTCACCCCTGTGGAACTCCTGACGGCCCGGTACGCCGCCGCCCACGGTCACCCGGCCTGGCGGTACCGGCTGGCGCCGCTGGACGCGCCGACGCTCCTCCGGGCGGTTCTCGCGGACCGCAGGGCCTCGGCCGAGCTGCTGGCCGCCGCCCTCACCCTCGCGTCAGGGCCGGACGGAGAGCACGGGGCCGTCGCCGACGAACTGAGGGAGCGCCTTCGTCGCCCGTGGCCGTGAGCCCGGGGAGACGGGTCGCTCCGGCTCGCGTGGCACGCTTGACACTAAAATCGAACATCCATTCTGATGGAGGTCCGGGTCCCTGGGAATCGTGGGCTTGTCGACGAGTTGTCCACAGGCTGGAGGGGACGTCGGGGCCCATTGTCAGTGGCAGGGGTTAGCGTCTTTCACATGAAGCGATCGACTCAAGCAAACCGGGTGGAACCCATGGCAGGAACCGACCGCGAGAAGGCTCTCGAAGCCGCACTCGCACAGATTGAACGCCAATTCGGCAAGGGCGCCGTGATGCGCATGGGTGACCGCGTCCAGGAGCCGATCGAGGTGATCTCCACCGGATCGACCGCGCTCGACATCGCGCTCGGCGTCGGCGGCCTGCCGCGCGGCCGTGTCGTGGAGGTCTACGGACCGGAGTCCTCCGGTAAGACGACCCTGACCCTGCACGCCGTGGCCAACGCCCAGAAGGCCGGCGGCCAGGTCGCCTTCGTGGACGCCGAGCACGCCCTCGACCCCGAGTACGCCAAGAAGCTCGGCGTCGACATCGACAACCTCATCCTGTCCCAGCCGGACAGCGGTGAGCAGGCCCTCGAGATCGTCGACATGCTGGTCCGCTCCGGCGCCCTCGACCTGATCGTCATCGACTCCGTCGCCGCGCTCGTCCCGCGTGCGGAGATCGAGGGCGAGATGGGCGACTCGCACGTCGGTCTGCAGGCCCGTCTGATGAGCCAGGCGCTCCGGAAGATCACCGGCGCGCTCAACCAGTCCAAGACCACCGCGATCTTCATCAACCAGCTCCGCGAGAAGATCGGCGTGATGTTCGGCTCGCCGGAGACCACGACCGGTGGCCGCGCCCTGAAGTTCTACGCCTCGGTGCGCCTCGACATCCGCCGTATCGAGACCCTCAAGGACGGCACGGACGCGGTCGGCAACCGCACCCGCGTCAAGGTCGTCAAGAACAAGGTCGCGCCGCCCTTCAAGCAGGCCGAGTTCGACATCCTCTACGGCCAGGGCATCAGCCGCGAGGGCGGCCTGATCGACATGGGCGTGGAGCACGGCTTCGTGCGCAAGGCGGGCGCCTGGTACACGTACGAGGGCGACCAGCTCGGCCAGGGCAAGGAGAACGCCCGTAACTTCCTGAAGGACAACCCCGACCTCGCCGACGAGATCGAGAAGAAGATCAAGGAGAAGCTGGGCGTCGGCGTCAAGCCCCAGGCTCCGACGGCCGAGCCCGGTGCGGACGCGGCGACCAGTGCCGACGCGGCCGGCGCGGACGACGCCGCCAAGACCGTCCCGGCGCCCGCGACCAAGACCGCGAAGGCGACCAAGGCCACCGCGGCCAAGAGCTGAACCGGTGACCGGTCGCACCGAATGGCCGGGTGACGGCCCCGACTCGTCGAGGGCCGAGAAGGAGCCGTCACCCCAGGATCCGGCTGAGCGGGCGCGCGCGATCTGCCTGCGCCTGCTCACCGGGACCCCGCGCACGCGCAAGCAGTTGGCCGACGCCCTGCGCAAGCGGGAGATCCCCGACGACGTGGCGGAGGAGGTCCTCTCCCGCTTCGAGGACGTCGGGCTCATCGACGACGCGGCCTTCGCGGGGGCCTGGGTGGAGTCCCGCCACCACGGCCGGGGCCTCGCCCGGCGGGCCCTCGCCCGGGAGCTGCGGACCAAGGGCGTCGAGCCCGCGCTCGTGCAGGAGGCGGTGGACCAGCTCGACTCCGAGCAGGAGGAGGCCACCGCGCGCGAACTCGTCGACCGCAAACTGCGCGCCACCCGCGGCCTCGACCGCGACCGGCGCCTGCGGCGCCTCGCGGGGATGCTCGCCCGCAAGGGGTACCCCGAGGGCATGGCCCTCCGCGTCGTCCGCCAGGCGCTGGAAGCCGAGGGCGAGGACACGGACGGGCTGGACGAGTCCTTCTGACCTCCCGGGGGGGGAAGGAGGGGGACTCGTCCGGGCGGGGCGCTGCGCGCGCTTGCCCGAGCCCAGGCCCGACCGTACTGCCAGGGATGCCCGGCCCCGCCCGCACCCGCCCGCCGGGTACGAGGGGGCCAAGGTCGGCCCGTTGCCGTCAGGCGGTACGTGGAGGGCCAAGATCCGACCCATTGCCTTCAGGCGGACGAGGGGCCAAAGCCCAGCCCATTGCCTTCAGGCGGACGAGGGGGCCAAGGCCCGGCCCGTTGTCGTCAGGGGCGGGTGGCGGGGAGTAGGACCGGGAGGCCGGCTGCCTTCCAGGCCTGGAAGCCGCCGATGAGGTCCGTCGCCCGGTGCAGGCCCAGGCGGCGGAGGGACTCGACCGCCAGCGACGAGGCGTAGCCCTCGTTGCAGAGGACCACGACCCGGAGGTCGTGGCTGTCCGCCTCCGGGGCACGGTGGCTGCCCAGCGGGTCGAGCCGCCATTCCAGTTCGTTGCGTTCCACGACCAGCGCGCCCGGGATCAGGCCGTCCCGCCCGCGCAGGGCCGCGTAGCGCGTGTCCACCAGGAGCGCGTCACCCGCCTCGTACGCCTCGTGGGCGGCGCGGGGCTCGATCCGGTCGATGCCGGATCTGACCCGTTCGAGCAGTTCGTCGATGCCCACGCGTTCGCCGCTCACTGCCAGTCCTCCGGGCGCTCGACCTGCTCGAGACGGAGTACCGCGCCCGATCGGCTGAAGCGCCGGATCAGCGGGAGCGGCGGATAGTACGCGTGCACCGACACCGCGTGGGTGTCCGGGGACTCGTTGAGCACCTCGTGCACGTGGTCGCGGCCGAAGGCCCGGCTCCCGCCCTCCGGCAGCCTGCGGGACCGGTCGAGGCCGTCGGCCAGCTCCAGGGTCTTCCAGCCGCCCGACGGGAGCCGTACCGCGAGCGCGTTCTCGGTCAGGGTGCCGCGCGCGGTGGCGAAGGCGCCCTGGGACTCGGCGTGGTCGTGCCAGCCGGTGCCCGTGCCGGGCGGCCAGCCGATGAGCCAGGCCTCGCTGCCGCCGGGCCCGTCGAGCCGTACCCAGGTACGGCCCTCGGGATCGAGCGGCAGGGAGTCGACCAGTTCCCGGTCGGCGGCCGTACGGCGGACGAAGTCGAGCAGCTCCGCCGCCGTCGGAGCGGAGGCGGGGGAGGCGAGGGAGGGGGAGGGGGAGACAGCGGGCGTGGGCGTGGGGGTGAGGTGGGGCACGGGTGACCGTCCTGAGGTTCGCGAAGAGCGCGCGACGGCACCGGGCACACGGACGGACGTCAGCGGCGGGGCGCGCGCGGGGAAGGGGGCGAAGTCAGCAGGACGGGCGACACACGCAGCCCGCATAGCGGACGAGGTCCATATGGACCCTCCGCCACAGGCGCACATCGGTGTCGGTCACGCTCCGGAGTACACCATGCGCGCCCGGGTGGAATCAATGCATGTCCGCCGTGCGGTCGCTGTCGGCGGACACCCCGGCGGCCGCCTCGACGGGCGTGTCGGCCGGCGCGTCGGGGGGCGTGTCGGCGGTGGCCGACCCGCCGCGGGCCGCGTCGGCCGCCGCGTACAGCTGCTCCGGACGGACCCCGGCGAAGGCGGCGACGAGGTGCCCGTCGGGCCGTACGAGGAGGACGGCGTGGGCCGGCGCGCCCGGGTACGCCTCGGTCACCAGGACCTCGGCCTTCGCCGGGAGAGCCCGGACCGCCTCTTCGAGCCGCGGCATCATGCCCGCGCTCCGCCAGTGGCGGCGGTCCCACACGCCGGTTCCGGGCGCGACCAGGAGGACCAGGAGGCGGCCCAGACCGAGCCGGTCCCGGAGTCGTACGGTCGTGCCGTCCGGGGCGGTCACCCGGACGTCCTCGACGGGAGCGCCCACCGGAGTGCCCACCGGGGTCTGCCCGTCGGCGCTCGGAGCCGCGAGGGGGGAGTGCGGGTACGCGGGGGGCGCACCGAGCGGGCCGCGCCCCACGTGACCGTCGGTCAGGAGGGCGTCGTGGCCGCGCGTGACCCCCGGGAGGTACGTCCGCAGGCCACCGCCGCCGCGCAGCGCCGGCAGCGACTGGTCGGCCGCGCGCAGCCGGGAGGCGATGGCCGTCCGCCGCTCGCTCTGGTAGCTGTCGAGCAGCCGGTCCGAGGCGCCGTGGTGCCAGGTGTGGGCGAGCTTCCAGGCGAGGTTGTCCACGTCCCTGAGCCCCTCGTCGAGGCCCTGCGTGCCGACCGCGCCGAGCAGGTGGGCCGCGTCCCCGGCGAGCAGCACCCGGTCCACCCGCCAGCGCCGGGCGAGCCGGTGGTGCAGGGTGTGGACGCCGGTGTCGATGAGTTCGTACGGGGGTGTCGTCCCGTCGCACCAGCCGGCCAGGGTCTCGCGGATGCGGTTGACCAGTGCGTCCGGGGTGACGAGCTCGCCGCGGGGCGGAAGCAGCCAGTCGATCCGCCACACCCCGTCGGGCAGCGGACGGGCGGTGATCTCCTCGCCGCTGCCCCGCCACGGGGGCTGGCGGTGCAGCAGGGCCTCGCCGGGCCAGGGGAGTTCGGTGCGCAGGGCGGCGACCGCGTGACGTTCCACCGCCGTACGGCCGGGGAAGCGGATGCCGAGCAGCTTGCGCACGGTGGAGCGGGCCCCGTCGCAGCCGACGAGGTGGCTGCCGCGCCACCAGGTGCCGTCCGGACCGCGGGTGTGGGCGGTGACCCCGTCCCGGTCCTGCTCGATCGTGTCGAGCCGGGCCTCGGTGACGAGCCGGACGAGCTTCTGCCGGGCGATGGCGTCGCGCAGCCCGCGGGCGAGGGCGTGCTGGGGGATGTGCAGGGGCGCGGCCGGGTCGGAAGGGGAGTCGGGGTCCTCGGACCACTCCTCCGTACCGCTGAGTCCCAGGTCGAGCGGGGTGTGGCGGGTCAGCTGGCGGCGGCGCATGCTGCGCCAGCCGACCCAGCGCACACCCTCGTCACGGAGGGTGGTGCAGCCGAGGCGCTCCACCATGGCGGCCATGTCGGCGCGCAGGACGGCGGTCCGCGCGGGGCGCGGATCCTCCTTGCCCGCGCCCTCGTCGAGGACGACGCTGGGCACGCCCTGCGCGGCGAGCGCGAGGGAGAGCGCGAGGCCGACCGGCCCCGCGCCCACGATGATCACCGGGTCCACGGCGCGGCTCCTGAAGGCCGGACGGTCATGAGGGCAGCACAGCTGAGTGTGGCACGAGCCCGGTGGTTGATCACAGACCGTATGCAACCCACTGAGGGTGCTTGCGTCAAGCGACGGGGTGGGCGCGGTGCGGCTGACATGAAGTCAGTACCGATCCGGCCCACCCCTGTTGCTCCGTCGACTCCGTCGCGGTCAGGCGCCGCTGACGGTCTCCGTCTTCACCTCGGTGGGGCCGGCCTGGGCCGGGAGCGCCACCGAGGCGGACTTCTTGCCCTGGCGCAGTCGCTTCTCCAGCCAGCCGGCGAAGCTGGTCAGGGCGAAGTTGAGGGCGATGAAGATCAGCGCGATGACCGTGAGGGTGGCGATCGTGTTGGCGCCGTAGTTGGCCGTGATCTCCCGGTTCTGGCTGAGCAGCTCCGCGAAGCCGAGCATGGCGCCGCCGAGCGCGGTGTCCTTGACGATCACGACGAGCTGGCTGACCAGGGCGGGCAGCATGACGGTCACGGCCTGCGGCAGCAGGACGTACAGCATGGTCTGGCCCTTGCGCATGCCGAGCGCCTCGGCCGCGTCGCCCTGGCCCCGGGGCAGCGAGAGCACTCCGGCCCGGACGACCTCGGCGATCACCGAGGCGTTGTAGAGCACCAGGCCGGTGACGACCGCGTACAGCGGGCGGAAGTCGGAGCTCACCGTCGTGAACTGCCGGTAGATCTGGTTCGCGAAGATCATCAGGAGCAGCACGGGGATGGCCCGGAAGAACTCCACGATCGCGCCACTGGGTACCCGTACCCAGCGGTGGTCGGAGAGCCGGCCGATGCCGAGGACGGCGCCGAGCGGCAGCGCGATCAGGATGGAGAGCCCGGCGGCCTTGAGGGTCTCGGCCAGGCCGGGCAACAGGTACGTCGTCCAGGTCCGGGAGTCGGTGACGAACGGCGTCCACTTGTCCGCCGCCAGCTGGCCCTTGTCGTCCAGCGCGACCAGGACCCGCCAGGCCACGAAGGCCATGACCGCCAGGAAGAGGATCGTGTAGACGACGTTGCGCCGCTTGGCACGCGGGCCGGGGGTGTCGTACAGGACGGAGCTCATCGCTTCACCGCCAGTCGCTTCGCGGCCCAGCCCAGGAGCAGGCCGGTGGGGAGGGTGAGGACCATGAAGCCGAAGGCGAAGACGGCGAAGACGGCGAAGAGCGCGTCGGGCTCGAACTCGATCATCGTCTTCATCAGTCGTGCCGCCTCGGCGGCGCTGATCGCGGCCGCGACGGTGGTGTTCTTGGTGAGGGCGATCAGGACGTTGGCGAGCGGGGTCACCGCGCTGCGGAAGGCCTGCGGGAGCACCACCAGGGTGAGGACCTGGGTGAAGCTCAGGCCCAGCGCGCGGGCGGCCTCGGCCTGGCCGGGCGGCACGGTGTTGATGCCGGAGCGCAGCGCCTCGCAGACGAACGTGCCGGTGTACGCGACGAGTCCGAGGATCGCGAGCCGGAAGCCGATGTCCTCGGAACCCTTCCCGCCGAGCGTGATGAGCAGCGTCTGGTTGAGGCACAGCAGGCAGGCGACGATGACGACCGTCAGCGGGGTGTTCCGGACGATGTTGACGTACGTGGTCGCGAAGACCCGCATCATCGGGACCGGGCCGACCCGCATCGCGACCAGGGCGGTGCCCCAGATCAGCGAGCCGATCGCCGAGAAGAAGGTGAGTTTCGCCGTCACCCAGAAGGCGCCGAGCAGGTCGTACTGCCCGGAATCAAGAAAGTCGAACACGATGCCCCGCGCTCTCCCCTGGTGGTCGGTCGGTGTGGAGGCCGGTGCGTGGGCAGCGGCCGGTGCCGGCGTGACGGCCGCCCCCGAGCGGGGCGGCCGTCACGGCCGAGGCGGGGTCAGGTCAGTTCTCGACCTTGGGCGCGGGCTCGTACTTGTAGCCGGAGGGGCCGAAGTGCTCCTTGACGAGCTTCTCCCAGGTGCCGTCGGAGACCATCTTCTCCAGCGCCTTGTTGATCTTGCCGCGCAGCTCGTCGTCGCCCTTCTTGACGCCGATGCCGTACTTCTCGTCGCTCATCCGGAGACCGGCGAGCTTGAACTTGCCCGCGTGGTCCTTCTGCGAGGCGTAGCCCGCGAGGATCGAGTCGTCGGTGGTGAGGGCGTCGACGGCCTTGTTCTCCAGGCCGGTCAGGCACTCGGAGTAGCCACCGAGCTGCTGGAGGTCCGCCTTCGGGGCGAGCTTCTCCTTGACGTTCTGCGCGGAGGTCGAGCCGGTGACCGAGCAGAGCTTCTTGGCGTTGAGGTCCTCGACCTTGGTGATCGAGCTGTCGTCGGCGCGCACGAGCAGGTCCTGGTGGGCCAGGAAGTACGGACCGGCGAAGTCGACCTCCTTCTTGCGCTTGTCGTTGATCGAGTAGCTGGCGACGACGAACTTGACGTCACCGTTCTTGATCAGGTTCTCGCGCTCGGCGCTCGGCGCCTGCTTGAAGTTGATCTTGTCCTCGGCGTAGCCGAGCTCCTTGGCGACGTAGCGGGCGACGTCGACGTCGAAGCCGGCGTACGTGCCGTCCGGGGTCTTCAGGCCGAGGCCGGGCTGGTCGAACTTGATGCCGACGTTGATCTTGTCGCCGTTGCTGCCGGAGTCGGAGCCGGTGCCACAGGCGGTGGCGGTCAGGGCGAGGATGACGGCGGCCGCGGCGGCGGCGGAGGTGTTGCGAAGCTTCATGGAGGAAAGTCCCTTGAGTAGGCGTGAGTTGGGAAGAATAGGTCCGAACTCGCTCAGTGGTGAAGGATCTTGGAGAGGAAGTCCTTGGCCCGGTCGCTGCGCGGGTTGCTGAAGAACTCCTCGGGCGACGCCTGCTCGACGATGCGGCCGTCCGCCATGAAGACGACGCGGTTGGCGGCCGAGCGGGCGAAGCCCATCTCGTGGGTGACGACCACCATCGTCATGCCGTCCCGGGCCAGCTGCTGCATGACCTCCAGGACCTCGTTGATCATCTCGGGGTCGAGCGCCGAGGTCGGCTCGTCGAAGAGCATGACCTTCGGGTCCATCGCGAGCGCGCGGGCGATCGCCACGCGCTGCTGCTGACCACCGGAGAGCTGAGCCGGGTACTTGTCCGCCTGGGTGCCGACCCCGACCCGGTCGAGCAGGGCACGGGCCTTGACCTCGGCGGCCTTCTTCTCCGTCTTGCGAACCTTGATCTGACCCAGCATCACGTTCTCGAGCACCGTCTTGTGCGCGAAGAGGTTGAACGACTGGAAGACCATGCCGACGTCGGAACGCAGCCGGGCGAGCTCCCTGCCCTCCGCGGGCAGCGCCTTGCCGTCGATGGTGATGGTGCCGGAGTCGATGCTCTCCAGCCGGTTGATCGTTCGGCACAGCGTCGACTTGCCGGACCCGGAAGGCCCGATCACGACCACGACTTCACCGCGGGTGATCGTCAGGTCGATGTCCTGGAGGACGTGCAGCGCGCCGAAGTGCTTGTTCACCTCGGACAGGACGACCAGATCGTCCGCGGCACGCGGGGCGTCCTCGGGACCCTTGGACACTGACACTCCGCTCATGGGCCTCTTGCTCCGTCCTGCTCGGTTGGGGAGGACACTAGAGACCCGATGAGACGACCGTCATCACATCTGAGCGGAAATTGAGGATAACGATCCGGTCGCAAACGGACACAGCGTGTGAAGGTGACGCCTGTGCCGTACCGGGTGGATAACAGAAACGTCGGTGTAACAGGGGGAGACTTGACTGTGACGCCGATGATCGGCGTTCATGCCCTGGTACCACTTGGTACACAGAGAGCCGAGAATCCGAGAGACCGAGAAAGTACGGAGGAGGTACGCATGCGACTGCTGCTCGTCGAGGACGACGACCACGTCGCCGCCGCCCTCTCCGCGATCCTGGCCCGGCACGGCTTCACCGTCACCCACGCCCGCAGCGGCGAGGAGGCGCTCCAGGCCGTCCTGCCCACCGCGCAGGGCGAGCGGCCCTCGTACGGGGTGATCCTGCTCGACCTCGGCCTCCCCGACCAGGACGGCTACCAGGTGTGCGGCCGCATCCGGAAGCTCACCACCACACCGGTGATCATGGTCACGGCCCGCGGCGACGTACGCTCCCGGATTCACGGGCTCAACCTCGGCGCCGACGACTACGTCGTCAAGCCCTACGACACCGGCGAGCTCCTCGCCCGCATCCACGCCGTCAGCCGGCGCAACGCCGGGACCGAGGAGACGGCGGGCGCCGCCGGAGCCACCGACGGGACCCTGCTGCGGCTCGGCTCCGTCACCATCGAGCTGCCCACCCGGCGCGTCAGCGTCGACGGCGAGGCCGTCGCCCTGACCCGTAAGGAGTTCGACCTGCTCGCGCTCCTCGCCCAGCGCCCCGGGGTCGTCTTCCGCCGCGAACAGATCATCAGCGAGGTCTGGCGCACCAGTTGGGAGGGGACCGGCCGCACCCTGGAGGTGCACGTCGCCTCCCTGCGCTCCAAGCTGCGGATGCCCGCCCTGATCGAGACCGTGCGGGGCGTCGGCTACCGCCTGGTCGCCCCCGCCGCGTAACCCCCCGGCAGGACCGCACGTGCGCACCCGACTCCTCCCGCTGCTCATCGTCCTGATGGCCGGGGTCCTGCTGGCCCTCGGCTTCCCGCTCGCCGCCAGCCTCGCCGCCTCCGAGCAGCAGCGGGTCGTCGTCGACCGGCTCGACGACGCCGCCCGCTTCGCCGCCCTCGCCCAGTTCGTCAGCGAGAGCAGCCCCGGCACCGACGAGCGGCGCACCACGCTCAGAGGCGAACTCGCCAGCTATCACGACGTGTACGGCATCCGGGCCGGCGTCTTCTACCGTGACGACCGTGCCATGGCCGCCGCCCCCGAGGACTGGACCGTCCCGTACGAGGGGGACGGCCGCCGCGCCTTCGGGGAGGCGCTCGTCGGGCGCCGCAGCCACGACCCGCCGCAGGTCTGGCCCTGGCAGCGGCACGCGCGGCTCACCATCGCCTCCCCGGTCGTCCGGGACGGCGACGTCGTCGCCGTCGTCGTCACCGACTCGCCCACCGGGCAGCTCCGCTCCCGCATCCTGCGCGGGTGGCTGCTGATCTTCGCGGGCGAGGCGGCCGCGATGCTGGTCGCCGTCGGCGCGGCCTTCCGGCTCACCGGCTGGGTTCTGCGGCCGGTCCGCGTGCTCGACTCCGTCACCCACGACATCGCCACCGGGCGCATGAACTCCCGCGTCGCCGCGACCGGCGGACCGCCCGAACTGCGGCGTCTGGCCCTCTCGTTCAACGAGATGGCCGACAACGTCGAGGACGCGCTCGAACAGCAGCGGGCCTTCGTCGCCGACGCCTCCCACCAGTTGCGCAACCCGCTGGCCGCGCTGCTCCTGCGGATCGAACTCCTCGCCCTCGAACTCCCCGAGGGTAACGAGGAGATCGCCTCCGTACGCACCGAGGGCAAGCGCCTCGCGCAGGTCCTCGACGACCTCCTCGACCTGGCTCTCGCCGAGCACGTGGCCGCCGAGCTGCGGCTCACCGACGTCGGTGCGCTGGCGGCGGAGCGGGTCGCCTCCTGGCGGCCCGTCGCCGACGACAAGGGCGTCCTACTGACCGGGGAGTGCGGGGCGTACACGGGGTGGGCGGATCCGGTGGCCCTCTCCAGCGCCCTCGACGCGGTGATCGACAACGCGCTGAAGTTCACCCCGCCCGGCGAGGAGGTCACGGTCACGGTCTCGGTGCCGTCGGGCGGGGCGAGCGTCGACGTCGTCGTGGCCGACCAGGGGCCCGGTCTCACCGAGGACGAGCTCGTCCGGGTCGGCGACCGGTTCTGGCGCTCCGGCCGGCACCAGAACGTGAAGGGCTCGGGGCTCGGCCTCTCCATCACGCGCGTCCTGCTGACGGCGGGCGGCGGCGGCCTCACGTTCGCGCCGAACGAGCCGCACGGCCTGCGGGTGACCGTCACCGTCCCCCGGCACGCCCCCGCGGAGCGGGACGGTCAGGGGTTCAGGGGTTCAGGGTTCTAAGCGGCACGGGGATTCCGGAGTTCCGGAGTTCCGGAGTTCCGGGCTTCAGGGCTTCAGGGCTTTACCGAGCGGTAGTAGCGGCGGGCGCCCTCGTGGAGGGTCAGGGGCTCGGTGTAGATGGCGGTCCGCAGGTCCACGAGCTGGGCCGGGTGGACCTGCCTGCCGATGGCGTCACGGCTTCCGATCACGGTACGGGTGAAGCCCTCCACCATGCCCGGGTCGGCCTCGACGGTGGTGACCAGGAGGTTCGCCACGGCCAGCGTCTCGACCGGCCGGCCTTCCTGCGCGTGCGCGTACGCGTCCGCCGGGATCACCGCCGACCGGTAGTGGCGGGTCGACTCGCCGCCGCCGTGCAGCCGGTCGACCAGGCTCGCGTCCAGCGGGATCAGCCGGATCGGGAAGCGCTCGGACAGGGTCTGCACGGCCTGGGTGGGCAACCCGCCCGACCAGAAGAAGGCGTCGAGGTCGCCGTTCTCCAGGTGCCCCGGCATCGTGTCGATGCCCGCCGCGACCGGCTGGATGTCCCGTATCGGCGTGAGGCCGGCCGCCGAGAGGACCCGGTCCGCGATCAGTCGCACGCCGGAGCCGTCCTGGCCGACGCCGACCCGCAGCCCCCGCAGGTCCTGCACCTTCTTGACCGGCGAGTCCTTGCGTACCACCAGCTGTACGTAGTCGTCGTACAGCCGGGCGCAGCCGCGCAGCCGATCGAAGCCGGGCTTGGTCTCGCGCTGGTACTGGGACACCGCGTCGGCCGTCGCGACGGTGAAGTCCGCCTCGCCCGAGGCGACCCGGGCCAGGTTCTGCTGGGAGCCCTCGCTGTCCTTCAGCGTTATCGACACCTCGGGAAGGTCCTCGGCGAGGGCCTGCTTGAGGAGCTTGCCGTACCGCTGGTAGACGCCGGTGGGGACACCCGTACTGAAGGTCACCGAGCCGCTGGGGACGGGGGTGCCGAAAGGAACCAGCCACCACACGAGCACCCCGCACACCGTGAGCAGCGCGGCCGACAGTGCCAGGACACGGCGGCGGGCGGCACGGGAGAGGGAGGCGAGCATGGGGGCGATCCTGCCAGTTCACCGGCGCCGCTGGCCAGGGACGGCCGGTGTGAGGCATTCGCGCGGGGGCCGGCGAGGGCCCCCGCGCGAGGCCGGATGCTCCTCCGGGTGGCGTCAGTAGGCGAAGCCGGACTTGCCTGTCTTCGTCGTCGTGACGTGGGTGATGCCGCTGCCCGGCGGGAGGGCCACGGTGGTGCCCGTTCCCGTGGGCGCGGTCGTGGAGCCGTCGCCCAGCTGGGCGACCGCGTTGGCGCCCCAGCCGATCACCGAGCCGTCGTCCAGCGCGGCCAGGGTGAAGTCGGCGCCGCCGGCGATGTCCTGCACGCCCCTGAGGTGGTCCAGGACGACGGGGGTGGTGCGGTTGGCGTTCGTGCCGTCGCCGAGCTGCCGGTCGGTGTTCTTGCCCCAGCCGGCCAGGCTGCCGTCGTCGAGGACGGCGAAAGAGGACGCCGAGGTGGTGAAGATCCGGGCCACCGCGTCCAGGTAGGCGACGTCGACGGGCCTGGGCGCCTCGGTGACGGAGTCGTTGCCGACCTGGCCCTCGGTGTTCTTGCCCCAGGCCTTGATCGTGTTGTCGGCGGTCAGCGCGAGGACGTGGTCGCAGCCCACCGAGATGGCTTCGACGTCCTCGAGATCGGCGACCTTCTGCGGGGTCTCGCGGTTGGCGGTGCTGCCGGTGCCGAGCCGCCCGTTGGCGAAGGCGCCCCAGGTCCAGACCGTGCCGTCCTGACGCAGGGCGACGCTGAAGTCGCAGCCCGCGCCGACGTCCTTGACCTGGTCCAGGCTCTGGACGGGCATCGGTGTCTTGTGCGGGTTGGTGGTGTCCAGGCCGGTGCCCAGCTGCTTCGAGGCGTTGCTGCCCCAGGCGTAGACCCGGCCGCCCTTGACGGCGAGGACGTGGTTGAGGCCGGCGGAGACCTCGCTCACCCGGGAGAGGCCTGCGACGGTGGCCGGGAAGCTCTGGGCGGTCGTGGTGCCGTTGCCGAGCTGGCCGGTGGTGTTGGAGCCCCAGCTCTTGACGGTGCCGTCCTTGAGGAGGGCGACGGCGAAGGGGTTGGCGGCCGCGGCGACGCCACCGCCGCCTCCGGAGAGCTCACGGACGTCGTCGCGGGTGATGCCGGTGACGGCGGTGGGGGTCTGCTGGGTGAGGACGGCACCGTTGCCGAGCTGGCCCTGGGCGTTCTCGCCCCAGGCGCGTACCCAGGGGTCGGTGCCGGCGGCGGCGTGGGCGGAGAGGCAGGGTGCGGCGAGGGCGGTGGCCGCCGTGAGGGCGGCGAGCAGGGTGATGCGCTGGCTGTGGTGCATGGGGACCTTCCGGGTCAGTAGGCGTAGCTCGACTTGCCGGTGATGGGCGTCGAGACGCGGGTCGCGCCGCTGCCTGCGGGCAACGCGGTGACCGGGGTGGAGGAGCTGGTGGTGGTGGCGTCGCCGAGCTGGCCGGCCGCGTTCTCGCCCCAGGCGAGGACGGAGCCGTCGGAGCGGGCGGCCACGGTGTGCCCCCAGCCGCCGGCCATGTCGGTGACCTCGTCCAGACCGGGTACGGGGACCGGGGTGGTGCGGGAGGTGGTGGAGCCGTCGCCCAGCTGACCGTGGCCGTTCCAGCCCCAGGCACGGACCGAGCCGCCGTCGAGCACGGCGAAGCTGTGGTACCCGCAGCCGTGGATCCGGGCCACGCCGTCGAGCTGGTGCACTTCGACCGGCGAGGGTCCGACCTCGGTGCTGTCGTTGCCCAGCTGCCCCTGGGCGTTGTAGCCCCAGGCCCGCACGGTGCCGTCGGCGAGCCGGGCGAGCGCGTGGTTGCAGCCGCTCGCGATCTCCACGACGTCCGTGAGGCCGGGGACCCGTTGGGGGGTTTTCCGGTCGGTGGTGTCGCCGAGTCCGAGCTGCCCGCTGTGGGCACGGCCCCAGGTCCAGACGGTGCCGTCCTCCCGCAGGGCGACGGCGTGTTGGCAACCGGCGGCGACGTCCCTCACCTTGTCCAGGCTCTGGACCCGCACGGGTCGCGTGGCCGAGGTCGTGCCGCCGTCGCCGAGCTGGCCGTAGGTGTTGTCGCCCCAGGCGAGGACCCGCCCGCCCCGGACGGCGTAGGCGGCCTGGAAGCCGGCGGCGACCTCGGTGACTCCGGAGAGTCCGGCCACGGCGGCCGGGAAGGGCCGGTTCACGGTGGTGCCGTCGCCGAGCTGGCCCGCGAGGTTCCCGCCCCAGGACTGGACCGTGCCGTCGGCGAGGAGCGCCACGGCGAAGGCGTTGGCGGTGTTGTTCCCCCCGCCGGACAGCTCGCGCACGGAGGCGCGGGCGAGTCCCTGGACGGCAGCCGGGGTCTGCCGGTCGGCCGTGGTGCCGTTGCCGAGCTGGCCGCCCGCGTTCGCGCCCCAGGCCCGTACCCACGGTTCCCGTGGTTCTGCGGCGACGGCGGGTTGGGCGTGGGTCGCGGTGAGTGCCGCCAGGGCGAGGAGCGTGACGGCGCCCCTTGCGTATGCGTACGTCATGGGAGTACGCCCCCGCTCAGTACGCGTACGTCGTGTTGCCGCCCAGGGAGACGGCCATCGCCTTGATCGCCGAGCCCTCGGTGAGGATCCTCACCAACTCGTACTGCGAGTCCGTCGTGCCGTTGCCGAGCTGGCCCTCGCCGTTGTGGCCCCAGGTGAAGACGTCGTCCGCGGTGACCGCGACGCCGTGCCGGGCGCCCGCCGCGAGGTGCTGGACGCCCTCCAGGCGCGGGATCTCGACGGGGGCCGTGCGGTTGGTGCGGGAGACGTTGGCGTCGGAGGCCACGTCGCTCTCCAGGAGCTGGCCGTACTGGTTGTTGCCCCAGCCCCAGACGTGGCTGTCGCTCGTCCGCACGTAGTTGTGGTGGGCGCCGGCCTCGATGTCCGAGACGCCCTCGACCCAGTCGACGTCGACGGGGACGGTGGAGGACTTGGTGGAGGAGTTGCCGAGCTGGCCGTAGAGGTTGTAGCCCCAGGACTTGACGGTGTCGTCGGCGGTCAGCGCGAGGGCGTGGTGGCAGCCGGCGTCGATCTCCACGATGTTCTCCAGGCCCAGTACCTGTCGGGGTACGGAGCTGGTGGCGCGGTTGCCGGTGCCGAGCTGGCCGTGGATGCCGCGGCCCCAGGCGTACACCTTGCCGTTCTCCAGGAGGGCGAGGCTGAAGTCGCAGCCGGCCGAGATCTGCTTGACCCTGGGCATGCCCTGGACGCGGTCGGGGACGGTGCGGCTGTCGCCGGTGCGGTTGTTGCCGAGCTGTCCGTAGGAGTTGTCGCCCCAGGAGTAGACCTGACCGGAGGTGTCGAGGGCGAGGGCGTGCTTTCCGCCCGCCGCGACGTCCTTGATGTTGTTCAGCCGCGGGACGGTGGTGGGCACGGTCTGGTTGGTGTTGCCGCCGTTGCCGAGCTGGCCCGAGGAGTTGTGGCCCCAGGACTTGACCGTCTTGTCCGTACGGGCGAGGGCGAAGGAGTCGGACGAGGAGGTGCCGCCGGCCGAGAGCTGGTCGACGTCGCCGCGGAAGAGACTGGTGACGGAGGCGGGGCTGAGGCTGTCGCTCAGGGTGCCGTTGCCGAGCTGGCCGGTGCGGCCCGCGCCCCAGCTCAGCACGGTCGGGTTTCCCTCGTTGGCCGTCGCGGCCGGGGCCAGGGCCGGTACGGCGGCGAGGGCGGTGGCCGCCGCGAGGACGGCCGCGGCGAACGTCCGGCCGCGCAGCGCGGCGGGGACGGGCAGGGGGCCGCGCAACGGAGTGCGCGTGGGGGTGCGTCGTGAACGGGACATGGCTCTGCTCTCCTTCGACGGGGACATACGGGAGCGCGGCGTCCGGCGGGTGCCGTCCGCGTCCGCGGGGTGGGCGGAGGCGGACGGGGGCCGGGCGCGGGTCATGCGAACACGGGTGCCGGGCCCCTTGGGCATGGGACGCCCACGGCCGGTGCGACGACCGGGACGGGCCGTCGGGCACATGAGCAGACTGTCCGAGAATGATCACTGCGGCGAGCCGACGCGGCTGAAACACCCGTCTGACGGACGCCCGTTCGGGGTTGGGCTCCGGGGGCGCATTCGCCCGCGGCGCACGCCCTGAGGGGTGTGTCGGCGGGTGGCCCCGGCGGGCCGCCGAACGGCGGCGGCCGGGGGAGTGGGGGGCCGTTCCGGGTGCGGCCTCCAGCCCTCACGCGAGCACCCCGGATTCCCTACGAACGGGTGGACCGGTGAGCCCGGGGCGCCGCCCCCGAACTCCTCTCCGTCACCCCCTCCGAAGGGTCCCGAGTGCGCTCCGCCGAAGCGGTGAGCGGGCCCTGTCGAGTGCGCCGCGCCGTGTGTCCTGCCGTGGCGCCGGGGCCCCGACGGTTAGCGTCGGAAAGCGCTCGGTGATCTTGAGGGCAGTCCCCTGTCCGCCCCTGGCGTCCCCAACCGAGCGCACCAACTCACCCCTGTCCCAAGGGAGTTCCCGTGCCCGTATCCAAGGCTTCGCCGAGGCGTGCGCTGAGCGCCGCCGTCCTGGCCTCCGCCCTCGCCTCTGCCCTGGCCCTCACGCTGAGCCCGGTCCTGGCCCCCGTCGCGTACGGCGCCGAGTGTCAGCCGGAGGACCAGGCCTGCAAGGACAAGGAGACCAACGCCGCGGAGGCGAAGGAGGTCGAGGAGCAGCAGAAGAAGACCCAGGAGGCGGCCGGCCAGGCCGACAAGGACATCAAGAAGATCGGCAAGGACCTGGAGGAGTGCCCGCCCGGCTCCAGCTCCTGCATGGAGAAGCTGGCCGGCAAGGGAGGCCGCGAGGAGGACGGCCTCGCGGACATGAGCACCACCATCTCCACGAACGAGCCGGAACCCGCCGCCAACGCCGCCCAGGCCGTCGAGTCCACCTGCGCGGCCTTCCCGGCCTCCCTCCCGCAGGGTTCGAGCGATCCGGGGCAGTCCCCCTTCCCGGCCTCCCAGCTCTGCTCGATGCTCGGCTCCTGACTCCTCCCCGCCGTCCCGCGCACCCTCCCCGAAAGGGGTACCTCGTCATGCCTCCGCGCCGTCCCCGCGCCGCCCGCCTGTCCGCCCTCGCCCTCGGGCTCACCGCGCCCCTCGCCCTCCTCGCCCCGCCCGCCCTCGCCACGGCCGAGGAACCGGCCGGCGAGCCCCCCGCCGCTCCCGTCGCCCGCGCCGTCACCGCCGACGGCCGCCCGGCGAAGATCGCCGACGTCCTGGAGTACTGCGGGACGAAGCGCACGGCCTGCTCGTTCGCGATCGACCCCAAGGCCGGCCGCGAGTACGCCACCGCCGTCAAGTCCCTCGGCAACGCCGTCGTCAACTGCACCACGAGCGACATGGGCGTCGACCGGACCGTCACCCTGAAGACCGGCAGCACCGACAACATCGGCGGCGAGATCTCCGGCACGATCACCGCCGAGGGCACGGTCAGCGCCTCCGGCGAGGTCACCACCAACCTCTCCCAGGAGATCAGCACCACCCACAAGACGCCGGACCTCAGCAAGGGGCCCACCTCCGAGGCGGGCACCAAGACCACCGTCGGGGGCGGCGGCAAGGTGGCCGGCTCGCTGAGCGCGAAACTCGCCTTCGAGGCCGCCTTCAAGGCCACCTACTCCAAGTCCTGGACGATCGAGAACACCGAGGAGACGGTCTACAAGACCACCGTCAAGCCGTACGACATGCTCGTCTTCGGCGCCAGCGCCTCCATGCGGCGCGTGGTCGGCAACCTCGTCACGGACACCGGGCGGAAGATCCTCAACGTGAGCGTGGACAGCCCCTCCATGGTCAACAGCAGCACCTTCGTCGCCCAGACGTACGCCGTCCCCGACAAGCTCTGCGGCCGCAAGCGCCCCGCCGGTGACACCGCCGGCGACGGCGACAACACGTCGCCCACGCCGCCCGGTCTCGTGCGCTCCGTGCGTGAGGTGCCGGCCGCCCGGGCGGTACCCCTGGGCGCCGAACCGAAGCGCGAAGTCGTCCTGTCGTCCCACGGTTCCTGACACCGGAGGAGTTCCCGCCATGAACCGCTCGCTCGTCTCCCTCACCGTTCTCGGCGCCGCCGGTCTGCTGCTCCCGGTCGCTCCGCTCTCCGTCGCCGCGCCGGTCGCCGCCGCCCCCGAGGCGGCGGCCGCCGCGCAGGCCGTCCCCGTCCTCAACGGCGACTTCGCCGAACCCGTCATGAGTGGCGACGGCCCGACCACCGTCGGCATCGCCTTCTGGACCGGCCTCAACCAGCGTTACTCACCCACGGCTTCGGGCCGCACCGACGGCTCCCACGCCGTCGCCCTCCAGAAGGACGGCAACACGCTCCGGCAGCGGCTGCGCGGGGTCCGCGCGGGAGCCAGGGTCACCGTCACGTACGAGGACAGCCCCGCCGTCTCCAAGGAGTGCACCGGCGAACAGGTCGTCAACGGCCAGCCGTACGCGGTCACCGGCTCCGGCGGCCCGGTGAGCGAGGTCACCACCGCCGGAGACCCCGACCGTGCGAAGGGCAGACCCGGCACCGGCCGCTGGACCGGCCGCGCCTACGAGTTCACCGCCGGGGAGAACGAGCCGATGCTCACCTTCACCACCCGGGTCACCGACTCCCGTACCCATGTGACCTGTTCGCCGATGATCGCCCGCATCCGGGCGGTCGAGGTGCCGCCGGACCTCGACAAGACCGTCGACAAGACGGCGCTCGGCACCTCCGAGGCGTACAAGGGCAACGAGCGGGAGAGCACCCTCCACAACGCCGCCGCGGCCTGCAACGGGGAGAACGCCTGCACCTTCCGGCCCGACACCCGCACCTCCTTCCGCTACTACGACCGGGCCCGGGTCGTCGGCGAGGCCTTCGTCAACTGCACCCGCAACCCGCTGGAGCACTCCCGCCTCCTCTCCTACGCCGAGCGCGGGCACGACAGCATTGCCCAGACCTACGCCGCCGCGAACCTCCCGCTCAACGAGGTGGCCAAGCTCCCCACTTCGGGCGTGCGGGAGGACGACGAGAAGCGGGTCAAGGAGCGCCCGATGGCCACGCAGTTCGCCCTCGCCTACGAGAGGACCTGGCAGCGGCCCTGGCAGTGGTTCAGCAGCGACCAGCGGACCGTCGTGGAGAAGATCCAGCCGGGCGAGGTCAGTTGGGTCGAGATGCAGCCGAGTCGCGAGCGGGTCGAAGGGTGGTTCGTCAGCAAGAAGGACGACTACCGGCTGCACGCCGTGATCGACGGCCCCTCCCGCGCCGTGCCCGACCGGCTGCTCCAGCGCACCGGGCCCATGTCCGAGGCCGAGAAGCAGCGTTGTGCCGCAGCCCGGCCCATGACCACCACGCCGGTGGGCGCGGACGCACCCGCGAGCTCCAGTGACAAGGGCCTGCTCAAGATCCCGGCGCCGACGGCTCCCGGCGCGCGGTCCGTGAACCGGAGCATGCCGCTGGAGTGACCTCCTCGTAGGGGGCGTCCTGCCCGCTCGCGCGCCGCCTCACCCCGCCAGGGTGGTGAGGCGGCGCCGCACCTCGTCCCGGCCCAGGGCCCGTGCCACGGCGAACAGGTCCGGGCTGCGGACGGCGCCCGTCAGCGCGACCCGGACCACGTTCGCGACCTCCCTCGGGGGGCCCGCCCAGCGGTCCGGGTCCCGGCGCCAGGCGGCCGTGTCCGGAGCGAAGCCGTGCCGACCGGCCAGCTCGCGGAGGAGCCCGTACCACTCCTCCGGGCCGGCCGCGTCCGTCGCCCCGGCCGCGAACTCGGCGGCGATCCGGCGCACCAGGTCCGGGGCGAGACCGCCGTAGAGGTCGTCCCCGGCGGGTGGCGCCGAGCCGAAGAGCTCCGTGAAGAGGAAGCCGTACCGGTCCCGGAAGCACGACCAGCGCTCCAGGTCCTTCCGGGCCGGAGCGCCCTCCGGCCGGGCCACCGCCACGGCGGCCAGGGTGAGCCGTTCGTGGCGCGTGAGGACGGAGGCGAGCTCGGGGTCGTACTCCTTCGCCCAGGCGAGGAGCTGCGCGTACAGCTCATGCGGGGCGAGCGAGGCGATGAACTCCCGGCTCAGGGAGTGCAGTTTGGGCAGATCGAGGAGCGGGCCCGAGGGGCGCATCCCGTCGAGACGGACCTGGGCGGCGAGCGCGTCGGCCGTGGGGACGTCCATGAGACGGATGTTGGCGAGGCCGCGCAGATAGTGCTGAACGGCGGCCGGCGGATAGCCCGCGGCCAGGTAGTACTCGACCGACGCCTCGGGGTCCTTGCGCTTGCTGAGCTTGCGGCGCGAGGCCCCCTCGGCCTTCATCAGCGGGGCGAGATGGGCATAGGCGGGCGGCTCGAAGCCGAGCGCCGCGTGCAGCTGGAGGTGGACCGGGGCCGAGGAGAGCCACTCCTCGCCGCGTACGACCAGGGTGACCCGCATCAGATGATCGTCCACCACGTGGGCGAAGTGGTACGTGGGAAGGGGGAGTTCCTCCGGAGAGGACGGCCGCGAGGACTTGAGCAGCACGATGTCGTTGCCGTTGTCCTGCATGGTCACGGAGCCGCGGATCCGGTCCGTGAAACGGACCCGGCCGGGGAACTCGTACGGGCAGCGGAACCGCACCACGTACGGCTCGCCGGACGCGAGCCGCCGTGCCGCCTCCTCCGGGGGCGACGTCCGGCAGGGCGCCCACCGGCCGTAGTAGCCCAACGGGGAGCGTCCCGCGCGCTGCTCCTCCGCGCTGCGGGCCAGCCGGTCCCGGTCGCAGAAGCACGGGTACGCGCGGTCGCGCCGCAGCAGGTCCCGTACATGGCTGAGGTAGACGTCCCGCCGCTCCGACTGGAGGTACGGGCCCCACGCGCCGTCCCCGGCGGCGCCGCCCTCGTCCGGGGCGAGGCCGAAGGCGTCGAGTAGCCGAGAGAACTCCTGCGCGGCTCCCGCGACATGGCGTACGCGGTCGGTGTCCTCGACGCGCAGCACGTGCACTCCGCCCGACTGGCGGGCCAACGCCCGGGCGACGGCGGCGGTGTAGAGACCGCCGATGTGCAGATGTCCGGTGGGGCTCGGGGCGAAGCGCGTCACCTCGGCGCCGTCCGGCAGATCGCGCGGTCCGAACCGCCGCTCCCAGTCGGCCGGTTCAGGGAGATCGGGCGGGAACATCGCGTTGATGACGGACAGGTCGAGCACGGTGCACTCCCTCCTGGGGTTCCTGCAGTGATCCACCGTAGGCCGGTAATCGGACGAATCGACGGGGGCGGGGGCGCGAGGCTGCGGGACTCCGAACCCACGTGGGCGCTGTGGGCTGCGAGGCGGAGGCCCGGTCAGTAGCGTCCCGAGGACCGTTCCGTATCCGACGGAACGGCGTCGGACCGCCGACACGAGGAGGTGGACGCGATGGCCGGACCGCGCGCGGTGGCGCTGCTCGCACTCGGTTCCTTCGCCGTCGGGACCGACGCCTACGCGATGGCGGGGCTGCTCCCCGGCATCGGCGCCGACCTGGACGTCTCCGTCTCCCTGGCCGGCCAGTCCGTCACCGCGTTCACCCTCTGCTACGCGCTCGCCGCGCCGCTGTTCTCGGCGCTCCTCGCCCGCCGGGGCACCCGGACGCTGATCGTGACCGCCCTCGTCGTCTTCGTCGTCGCCAACGCCGGGAGCGCGCTGGCCGGTTCGTACGCCGGACTGCTCGGCAGCCGGGCCCTCGCCGGCGCCGGAGCGGGCCTCTTCACCCCCGCGGCGGCCACCGCCGCCGTCGCCCTCGTCCCGCCCGAACGGCGCGGGCGCGCCCTCGGGCTGGTCCTCGGCGGGATGAGCGCCGGCACGGTGCTCGGGGTCCCGCTCGGCCTGCTCGTCGCGGCCGGCTCCGGCTGGCGGGCGGCCCTGTGGCTGGTCACCGGAATCGGCGTCGTCGCCCTGCTCGGCGTGGTGACGGCCCTCCCGGCCGTACGGGGAACGGCGGCGCCCTCGCTGAGGGCCAGGATCGGCGCGCTCGGCCGGCCCCGCGTCGCCGTCGTCGTCGCCGTCACCTTCACGCAGACCGTGGCCAGCCTCGGGCTCTACACCTACCTGGAACCGGTGCTCCAACGGGTAGCGGACATCGGGAGCTCCGTGCCGTACCTCTGGGTCTGGGGCCTCGGCGGAGTCTGCGGCAGCCTCCTCGCCGGGACCCTCGTCGACCGGACCGGACGGCCCGCCCTCCTCGCCGTCGCGCTGCTCGGCACCCTCGGGGGCGCCCTCGCGCTGCTGCCCTGGAGCGGCGCCGTGCCCGGTCTCGTCCTGCTGCCCCTGCTCCTCTGGGGCGCGGTCGGCTGGGCCTTCGTCGTACCGCAGCAACACCGGCTCCTCGCCGAGGAGGCCGGCGGAGGCGCCGCCGCCGTCGGTCTCAACAGCTCCGCCACCTACCTCGGCGGCGCCGTCGGCTCCGCGCTCGGCGGCCTCGCCCTCGCCCAGGGGCTCGACGCCCGCTGGCTCCCGCTCCCCGCCGCCGGGGTCGCGCTCGCGGGAGTACTCCTCCATCTCGCCGTGGCCCGAGGCGTCACCCGGCGCGACGCCCGGATCGAGCACCGCACCACGGACCACGCCACAGGGGCCGCCGCCGCGGACGCGACCGCGGCCGAGACCCCGGAAAGGAACGCCCCATGAAATTCGGCGTCAATCTGCCCAACTACGGGCCCGAGGCCACACCCGACGCCCTCGCCGACTGGGCGCTGCGGGTCGAAGCCCTGGGCTACCACTACGCCATGGTCTCCGACCACGTGGCGCTCACCCCGGACGTCCAGCACCTCTTCCCCGCTCCGTTCTACGACCCCTTCGCGACCCTCGCCTGGCTCGCCGGGGTCACCAGGACCGTCGGGCTCGGCACGACCGTCACGATCCTCCCGTACCGCCATCCCGTGCACACCGCCCGCGTCGCCGCCAACATCGACCGGTTCAGCAACGGCCGCCTCGTCTTCGGCGCGGCGGCGGGCTGGGCCGCCCGCGAGTTCGCCGTCCTCGACGTCCCGTACCGCAAGCGCGGCGCCATCAGCGACGAGTACCTCGCGGCCATCAAGGCCTGTTGGGCGGACGAGGTCGCCTCCTTCGACGGCGCCCACGTCTCCTTCCGTGAGGTGCACACCGGCCCCCTGCCCGTGCAGCGCCCCGGGCCGCCCGTCTGGGTCGGCGGGCACAGCTACGGCGCCCTGCGCCGGGCCGTCCGCCTCGGTGACGCCTGGCACCCGACCTCCGTCTCCGGCGACTGGCTCCTCGGGGTCGGTCTGCCCACGCTCCGCCAGGTCGCCGAGGAGCACGAGCTGCCGGTGCCCGACATCTGCCCCCGGATCAAACTCCGGGTCACCGAGCGTCCGTTGGGCCCCGGCCGGCTCCTCGGCGAGGGCACCCTGGATCAGCTCGCGGACGACCTCGGGCTGCTCCAGGACCTGGGTGCGCGGGCCGTCGTCCTCGACCCCACCTACCCGGGCGACCTGCGGGAGCCGGGCCGTACCGCGCGGGATCTCGACGTACTGGAGACACTGGTCAAGGAGGTCGTCGACGTGGACGCCGGCTGCGTACGATGACCCGAAAGCGGGAGGGGGCGCGGGACGTGGCCGATCCGGATCTGCGGAAGCTGCGGGTGCTGAGGGAACTCAGCGAGCGCGGCACCGTCAGCGCGGCCGCACAGGCGCTCCACCTCACCCCGCAGGCCGTCTCGCAGCAGATCAGCGCCCTGGGGCGGGAGTTGGGCGTCGCGCTCACCGAACCGTCCGGGCGGCGGCTGCGGCTCACCGGGGAGGCGCGGATCGTCCTCCGACACGCCGACGCCGTCTTCACCCAGGTCGAGCAGATGCGGGCGGAGCTCGCCGCGCACCGGAGCGGCGAGCGCGGGGAGGTCGCGGTCGCGGGCTTCTCCACCACCCTCTCGGCGCTGATCCTGCCCGCCGTGGCACGGCTGCGGGAGACCCGGCCGCTGCTGCGGACCTCACTGGCCGAGGTCGACCCGCCGGAGAGCTTCTCCCTGCTGCACCGCGGGGAGACGGACGTCGTCATCTCCGCGGACACCGCGCTGCACCCCGGCCCGGCGGGTGAGGACGGGCGCGCCGACGCCCGCTTCCACCGGGTCGCGCTCTGCGAGGACCCCTTCGACATCGCGCTGCCCGGGGGGCACCGGCTGCTCGACAGCCCCCGGCTCGTCCTCGCCGACCTCGCCCAGGAGACCTGGATCTTCGCCACGACGGGGATGTGCCACGACATCGGCGTCGCCGCGTGTACGGCGGCCGGGTTCACCCCGCAGGCCTCCCACGCCATCGGCGACTGGGACGCCACGCTCGCGGCGGTGCGGCTCGGCCTGGGGGTCGCGCTGGTCCCGCGGATGGCCAAGCCGGCACCGCGCCCCGAGGTGACGGTGCGCGCGTTCACCGAGCAGGCGCCCTCCCGTACGGTCTTCGCGGCCGTACGGGAGGGCAGCCAGACCTCGCCGGAGATCGCCGCCGTCCTGGACGCGCTCCGTACGGTGGCCAGGGCGGCCGTCGCGGGCTGAGCGGCCGCCGGCGCGGGGCTCGGTCCCTGGCGCGAGGTTCGGTCCCCGAAGCGCCACGGCTCGTGGACGGTACCTTCCACCAGACGTTGCTGGACCCGCCCGGACGCCGGTGCGAGGCTCGTTCCCGTACCGCGGAGAGCTCCGCGCGACCCCCTTCTTCCTCCCCTTTTCACTTCCTTCCTTGCCGAGCCCTCCGGAGAGCGGGAACACCCATGTCCAAAGCCACGTACACGCGGCTGGCCGCGCTGAGTCTCGTCTGGGGCTCCGTCTTCCTGTGGATCAAGATCGCGGGATACGGGTTCTCGCCCGTGCAGATGGTGCTGATCCGGCTCGCGCTCGGCGCCGTCGTGATCCTCGCCCTCGGGTACGCGAAGGGGCTCCGGCTGCCGAAGGAGGCCGCCACCTGGGGCCACCTGACCGTCGCCGCGCTGCTCGGCAACGCCGTGCCGTGGACCCTGTACGCCGAGGGGGAGATCGCCGGCTCCAGCAGCGTCGCCGCCGTGGTCAACGGGAGCGCGCCGATCTGGACCCTGGCGGCCGCCCTGCTGCTCGGCCAGGAGAAGCGGGTCTCCGGCTTCAAGGCGGGCGGCGTGCTGCTGGGCCTCGGGGGCACCGCCCTCATCGCCTCACCCTGGAACTCGTCTTCGGCCGGGACCGGGTGGAGCATCCTCTGCTTCGTCCTCGGCTCGATCAGCTTCGGAGCCAGCTTCGCGTACATGGGCAAGTTCCTCGTGGGCAAGGGCATCCCGCCGCTGATGCTGGCGGGCGGCCAACTGAGCGCGGCCACCGTCCTGTTGCTCGTCGCCTTCCCCTTCCTGGGCCTCCAGACCGTCACCTGGCGCACCGACTCGGTGATCGCGGTGCTCGTCCTCGGCGTGGTCTGCACCGGCTTCGCCGCGCTGCTCAACTTCGAGCTGATCATCAAGGACGGGCCCACGGTGGCCTCCACCGTCACCTATCTGATGACCGCCGTGGCCGTGGTCCTGGGCGCCGCCGTGCTGCACGAGCCGCTCGGCTGGACGGTCTGGCTCGGGGCGGTCGCGGTGCTCGCCGCCACCGGTCTGCTCCGGCGCAAGCCGCGGCCGGCGCCGGAGGAGACCGAGACCGCCGCTCCGACCCCTCAGGCCCAGACCGCCGCCGCCGATTAGGGCCTGTCCGGCGGGCGACGTCGAAAACAGGAATCCGCAAGGTGATACCCGGCCGTTCTTCGGCGGCCGGGTGTATGCCATTCCCTCGGGGAATTCCGGGCCGTCGGCCGCAACACGGTGTTCATTCAATGGGCGGCGGGTGGGTGGTAGCGTCGCAAGTGGAAAAACCCGGCCTTTATGGGGGAGTCGCACGTGGCTTTTGTGGTCGAACTCGTTTTCCGTGGAAGTGAGACGGACCGGTTGAGTTTCGGAGAGGCACACCGGGCCTACTGGAAAAGAATGGCAGCCCGCGGCCTTCTCCTCGGAGGCGGCCCCTGGCGGGACGGCACCGGAGAGTTCCTCGTCTGCGAGGCCCCCGACCGCCGGACGCTCTTACGGGTGCTGTACGCCGACCCGTACGCCCAGGCCCAGGTCGTCGGGGAGCTGAGGGTCCGGGAGTGGAACGCGGTCATGGGGCACGTGGTCCTCGCCGGCCTGGAGCGCTCCACGGGCGGTGCCGGGACGCACGAGCGAATACGCGGGGGCGTTCCGGCGCCCGTCGCAGCGCTCGTCCCCTCGCCCACGCGTATCGTCCCGCCGCGTCCGCGTGAGGGACTGACCGCCCATGAACGGCGCATCGCCACGATGATGCTCGACGGCCTCACCAACAAGCAGATCGCGGAGTCCTTCACGGTGTCGACCCGGGCCGTGGAGCTGCACATCACCCGGATCTACCGCAAGCTCGACATCCGTCGACGCGCCCAACTGGCCGCTGCCATAGGCCGGTTCGAGTCCGTGCTGGTCTCCTGAGCCGCTCGCCCGCACCGTACCGCACATCCCGCACGCCACCGCACACGATGGGGAGTCGTCATGCCGCTGGTCGAGATAACCGTTCCCGAGGGTGCCCTGCCCCAGGCCGCCGCGGAGGTCCTGCAGCAGCAGGTCGCCGACGCCGTGCTGACGGCCATGGGCCTGCCCCGTACCGAGTTCTTCGCCGCCGCCACCTGGGTGTACGTCCGCGAGGCCGCCAAGGGCCTCGCGGCCACCGGCGCCGGCCGGCCCCCCGGCGTCCTCGTCGTGGTCACGCCCCTGGAGGGCTTCCTCACCCCCGAGCGGAACGAGGCCCTCTCCGTCGAGCTCACCCGCCACGTCCAGGAGGTGACGGGGCCGGACACCGTGGTCTGGCTCGTGGTGAACGAGATCCCGGAGGGGAACTGGGCCGTGAACGGCGGACTGACCCGCAGGGCGAAGATCGACGAATTCGTCGCCGAAGCCGAAGCCGAAGCCGAAGCTGAAGCCGAAGCCGAAGCCGAAGCCGAAGCCGAGGCCGAGCGGGCCGCGAAGGCCTCGTAGGCCTCAAAGGTCGACTGAATTCCGCTTCCGCTTCCATTCCGCTTCTCTTTCGTTGACGATTCCGTTTCGCCCGCGGCGCCGCACCGTATTCACGGTGTGGCGCCGTCCGCATTTCCGTGACCGGGCAGCTGAAATGCGGGTGCGGAATCCCGTATCGATGGAGTGGATGTTGCGCCCGTACGGTGGAGGTATTGGCAACGACGGATGGGAGAGACTCCTTCATGGCTCTGCATTCGGCGCCGCGGCTCGGCGTGGTGGTTCCTTCGGGAAACGCCGCGGCCGAACCCGAGATCGGCAGCCTTGTCAGTCCCGCATTCAATGTCCATACCTCGCGATTCCCGGTACTCCCCGGAAATGACCTCCGCGGCCGCCTGGAGAAGTACAACGACGTGCTCCCCGAGGTGCTGGGGAATTTCGGCGGACTGCGTCTCGACGCCGCCGTCGTCTCCTGCACCGGATCCCATTACCTCCTGACGCCCGAGGGCGACCAGGCCCTCTGCGCGGAGCTCTCCGAGCGCGTCGGGGCCCCCGTACGGTCCGCCGCGCTGGCCATCCTCGACACTGCGCGCGCCGTGGGCGCCGAGCGGCTGGTCCTGATCTCGCCGTACGAGCCCTGGCTCACCGAACTCTCCCGGGCCTACTGGGAGTCGGCCGGCCTCACGGTCGACCGGGTGGTCAAGGTCCGGGCCGGCGCCCGCTTCTCCCCGTACGACGTGACCACCGACCAACTCGTCGCGCAGGTACGGGAGGCCGAACTGCCCGAGGACGCGACGCTGTTGTTCACCGGGACCGGCATGTTCACCTTCGACGCCCTCACCGAGCTCGGGCGGGACAGTGGGCAGACCCTGCTCACCTCCAACCTGGCGAGTGCCTGGTGGGCCCGGGACGTCCTCGGGATCCCGGCGGAGGGCCCGGACGCCCACCCGCTGCTCCGGAGGCTGGCGGAGCGCACCGGCGCCGCCGCGGCGGCGTCGTCGTGAGCGGCGGCCATACCGGCGCCCGCGATCCGGTCGCCGTCGTCGGCGCCGGCCCCGTGGGCCTGACCGCCGCGCTCGTCCTCGCCCGCGCAGGAGTGCCGGTGACGGTCCTGGAGTCCAGGGTCGGGCTCGCCACCGAGTCCCGCGCCTCCACCTTCCACCCGGCCACCCTCGACCTCCTCGACGAGCTCGGCGTCGCCTCGGGCCTGCGCCGCCAGGGTCGTACGGTCGACCGCGTCCAATGGCGCGACCTGGACGGCGGGATCCACGCCGAGCTGGACTACGCCCTGCTCGCCGGACACACCGGCCACCCCTACCGACTCCACGTCGAACAGGCCCGGCTCACCCCGCTGTTGCTCGCCGAGCTGACCGCGACCGGCCTCGCCGACGTACGGTTCGGGGCCACCGTCACGGGAGCCGAGCAGACCGGCCTCGGCGTGCGGTTGCGCATCGAGGACGCGGCGGGGCGCGGCACCCGCTCCCACCACCCGTACGTCCTGGCCGCCGACGGCAGCCGGAGCGGGCTGCGCGAACTCGCCGGCCTCCCCGGCACCGCCGAGGAGTATCCGGACTACGCGCTCCGCGTCGTCACCGAGGTGCCGCTCGACGAACTGGTGCCCGGACTCGCCCCTTTGGCGTACGTCCGCGATCCCCGGGCCTCGTTCAGCGCGCTCGGGATGCCCGACCACTGGCGGCTGATCTTCCGGATCCCGCGCGGTGTGGCGCGGGACCGGGTGCTCACGCCCGACGCCGTGCGGGCCAGGGTCGAGCAGGCCCTGCCGGGCGCCGCCGGACGCGCCGTACGCGTGACCGACGCGCACACGTACCGTCTCGCGCGCTTCCTGCTGCCCCGGTACCGGGCCGGCCGGATCCTGTTCGCCGGCGACGCGGCCCATCTGACGTCCACCGCGGGCGGCCTGAACATGAACTGCGGGATCCATGACGCGGTGGAGACCGGCCGCGCCCTCGCCGCCATTCTGCGCGAGGGCGCCCCGGACGAGAGCCCGCTCGACGCGGCCCTTGAACGGCGGCGCTCCGTCGTCGAGTCGGCGGTCATCCCGCGCAGCGAGGCCCGGACGGCCGGGCTCGACGACCCCGCCGAACTCCCCGCTCGGATCGCCTCCTTGCGGCGCACCGCCGCCGACCCCCGCTCCGCCACCGACTACCTGCTCAAGGCATCACTTCTCGACGTCGCACCACGACCCCTGAAAGGTGACGCACATGCGGATCTGGTTTCACAAGCACACCGTTGAGGGACGGCTCCCGCTGCTCGACCAGTGGTACCGGGAACACCTCGACGCGATCGCCGCGCCCGGCACCACCGTCGACATCAAGACCCTGCCGGCCGACACGTACCCCGACCGCACCCCCTTCGGCCTGGTCGGCCACCACTCCGCCCAGGTGCTCTTCAGCCGCCACTTCTCCGAGTCGGCGCTCGTCGCGGAGCGGGAGGGGTACGACGCCTGGGTGATCGCCGCGGGCCAGGACCCCGGTCTGCGCGACGCCCGCCACCTCGCCTCGATCCCCACCCTCGGCTACGGAGAGACGGCCTTCTTCCTCTCGGCGCTCACCGGGCAGCGCTTCGGCGTCCTCGGCTTCATGCCGCCCCTGGAGGAGCCCATCCGGGCCAACATCCGCCAGTACCGTCTGGAGTCCTCGCTGAGCTCCTACGAGGTCGTGCCGGGCGGCTGGGACTCCGTGCACCGTTCCCTGGAAGGGGACTTCGACGAGTTCGTCGAGGTGTACTCGGCCGCCGCCCTGCGGGCCGCCAAGGCCGGGGCCGAGGTCATCATCCCCGCCGAGGGCATCCCCAACGAGATCCTCTGGCACCTCGGCATCCACGAACTGCACGGACTGCCCGTGATCGACCCGGCAGGACTCGCCGTGAAGCTCGCCGAAACCCTCGTCCAGCTGGGCGAGTTGAAGCTCTTCCAGCGCAGCGGACACGGCTACTGGTTCAGCCGCCCCGACGAACCCGTCGCCAAGCACCTGGAGCAGGTGTTCCTCGGCTCGGCGCTCTAGGAGATGCCGTGTCCGCCCCGCCCGCCCTCGCGACGGGCCCGGACCACCACCCGCACGCCGGCCCGTATCCCGGCACCGGCCCGTACCTCGGCAACGGTCCGTACCACCGCCCCGGCCCGTATCCCGGCACCGGCCCGTACCTCGGCAACGGTCCGTACCACCGCCCCGGCCCGTATCCCGGCACCGGCCCGTATCCCGGCACTGGTCCGTACCCCGTCACCGGTCCGTGCCCCCGCACCGGCCCGTACCCCCACGGTCATGCACCGCACCCGCCTTCGTACTCGCACGCCGCCACGCCCTCAAGGGAGTCACGCTCATGACGTACGACGCCTACGGCCGCAACACCGCGGCCACCGACCCCGCCGCCCCCTACTACCGCCCGCGCCGGCTGCGCCGCACGCCCGCGCTGCGGCGCTTCGCCGCCGAGACCCGCGTCGGCCCCGCCAACCTCGTCCAGCCCCTCTTCCTCCGCGAGGGCCTCACCGAGCCGCGGGAGATCTCCTCCATGCCGGGCGTCTTCCAGCACACCCGCGACACCCTCCGCAAGGCCGCCGCCGAGGCGGTCGCCAACGGGGTCGGCGGGCTCATCCTCTTCGGCATCCCCGAGCACAAGGACCCGACCGGCACCGGCGCCGTCGACCCGGACGGCATCCTCCAGGTCGCCCTCCGTGACGTCGTCGCCGAGGTCGGCGACTCCACCGTGATCATCGGCGACATCAACCTCGACGAGTACACCGACCACGGCCACACCGGAGTCCTCGACGCCCACGGCGACGTCGACAACGACGCCAGCATCGAGCTGTACGCACAGGCCGCCGTGGTCCAGGCCGACGCCGGCGCCCAGATCGTCGCCCCCAGCGGCATGATGGACGGCCAGGTCCGGCGTATCCGCGAGGCACTCGACCAGGCCGGCCACCAGTCCGTGGCCATCCTGGGCTACTCCGCCAAGTACGCCTCGCACTTCTACGGCCCCTTCCGGGACGCCGTCGAGTCCACCCTGCGCGGCGACCGCAAGGGCTACCAGCAGTTCCCCGGCAACATCCGCGAATCCCTCCTGGAGGTCTCGCTGGACGTCGCCGAGGGCGCCGACCTGGTCATGGTCAAGCCCGCCCTCGCCTACCTCGACATCGTCCGGCTCATCGCGGACCACGTGCAGGTCCCCGTCGCGGCCTACCAGGTCTCCGGCGAGTACTCGATGGTCGAGGCCGCGGCGGCCAAGGGCTGGATCGACAGGGAGCAGGTCGTCCGCGAGAGCCTCGCCTCCATCCACCGCGCGGGCGCCACGCAGATCATCACCTACTGGGCCTCCGAGTTCGCCCAGAGCCTGGACCGGTGACCCGGTGACCTCGTCCGCCTCCATGCTGGTCCTCGGCATCAGCCACGCCAGCGCCCCGCTCGACCTCCTGGAGAGACTCGCCGGCACCGACCGGCCCGCCGAGGACCTCGTCTCCGACGTGACCTCCGTCGACGGCATCGACGCAGCCGTCGTCGTCTCCACCTGCAACCGCCTGGAGATCTACGCCGAAACCCGGAACTCCACCTCCGACCCCGGCGAACTGGGCCACCTCGGCGCACTGTTCGCCCGGCACACCGGCGTCGACCGCGAGGAGATCGCCCCGCACCTCTACAGCCATCGCGCCGACGGAGCCGTACGCCACCTCTTCGCCGTGGCCTCCGGCCTCGAATCCGTCGTCGTGGGCGAGGACCAGATCCTGGGCCAGGTCAAACTCGGCCTGGAGCGGTCCCAGCGGCTCGACCGGACCGGCGGGGTCCTCGCCAAGGCCGTCCAGACCGCGTTGCGGGTCGGCAAGCGGGCCCGTAACGAGACCGGGCTCAACGAGGCGGGCCGCTCGCTCGCCACCGCCGGACTCGCCTTCTTCGAGCGCCGGGTCGGCTCCCTCCACGGCAAGACCGCCCTGGTCATCGGCGCCGGCGCCTTCGCCGGCGTGGTCGTCGCCGCGCTCCGCCGCTCCGGACTCGACCGGGTGCACGTCGCCAACCGGACCCCCGACAAGGCCCAGCGCCTCGCGGACACCACCGGGGGAGTGGGGTACGCCCTGGAGGACGTGCCCCGACTGCTCGCCGAGGTGGACGTGGTCGTCGGCGCGACCGCCGCCACCGGGCACCTCGTCACCGCCCGGCACGTCGAGGAGGCGCTCGCCGCCCGGGACGGCCGCGAGCTGTTCCTGCTCGACCTGTCACTGCCGCACAACATCGCGCCCGGCGCGGCACAGCTGCCCGGCGTCACCTTCGTCGACCTGCGGCGGATCGCGGAGGAGGGCCAGGAGGACGAGATCTCGACGGCCAGCGTCCAGGCCGCGCACGAGCTGGTCGACGCGGAGGTCGAGCAGTTCCGCACGGGTCTGCGGCTCGCCGGCGCCAAGCCGGTCCTCACCGCGCTGCGTACGGCGGCGTCCGAGGCCGCCGAGGTCGAACTCGACCGACTCGTACGCCGGTTGGAGGGGCTCGACGGAGCGGCCCGACAGGAGATCGGCCGCAGCGTGCGCCGGATCGTCGACAAGGTCCTGCACCAGCCGACCGTCCTGGTACGGGAGTTGGCCGCCGACCCGGACGGAGCCCGGCACATCGCCGCCTTCACCCGCCTCTTCGCCACCGCCGAGAGCGCCGGCACGAACGAAGGGAACGACACCAACAGCAGCGTGAACAGCGCGAACGCCATTGACGCCACGAGCGACACGAATACCACGAACACCACGAACGCCACGAACGCCACGAACAAGAAGAAGATCGAGGCCATCGCATGAGTGACATCTCGGCTCTCTGGGAAGCCGAATCCATCGCCGTCATCGGCGCCAGCGAGCGCCCCGGCGCCCTGGGCCGCAAGCCGCTCGACTACCTCCTCCGGTACGGCTACAAGGGCCGCATCCTGCCGGTCAACCCGCGCTCCCCGGAGATCCTCGGCGTCCCCGCGTACCCCAGCGTGAAGGACGCCCCCGGCCCCGTCGACCTGGCGCTGATCATGGTGTCCGCCGAGCGCGTCCCCGGCGCCGTCGACGACTGCGTGGCCGCCGGCGTCAAGCTCGCCGTCATCGCCTCCTCCGGCTTCGCCGAGACCGGGGAGGAGGGCGCCCGCCTCCAGGCGGAGGTGGTCGCCAAGGCCCGCGCCGGGGGCCTGCGGATCATCGGCCCCAACTGCATCGGGGCCGTCGGATACGAGAACCGGGTCCTCGCCACCTTCAGCCCGCTCTTCGGCGCCGAGTCCGTACCCTTCGAGCCCGGAACCCTCGCCTTCGTCAGCCAGAGCGGCGCCCTCGGCTTCGGCGCCGCCAGCCTCGCCCTGGAGCGGGGCCTGCGCCCCGGCTGGGTCGTCAGCACCGGTAACGACGCCGACGTCACCGCGCTCGAAGTGCTCCGCGAGCTCTCCGCCGTCCCCGAAGTCACCGGCCTCCTCGGCTACTTGGAGGACACCCCGGACATCGGGACGCTCCGTGAGCTGGCCGGCTCCGGAAAGCCCGTCGCCCTGCTCAAGTCGGGCCGTACGGAGGCGGGCGGCCGCGCGGCCGCCTCGCACACCGGAGCTCTCGCCACCGACGACCGCGTCCTGGACGCCGCCCTGCGCGGCCTCGGCATCGTCCGCGTCGACGACATCGACGAACTCCTCGACGTGGCCCGGGTCTTCGAGTCCGAGCGACGCCCCACCGGCAACCGCGTCGCCGTCGTCACCACCTCCGGCGGCTCCGGCATCCTCGCCGCCGACGCGGTCGAGGCACACGGTCTGGAGCTCAGCGCCCTGGAGCCCCGCAGCAAGGAGGCGCTCGCCGAGATCGTCCCCGCCTTCGGGGCGATCGACAACCCGGTCGACATCACGGCCACGGTCCTCAGCGACCCCTCGCTCTTCGACCGCTCCCTGGACGTCCTGATCGCCGACGACACCGTCGACATCATCGTCGCCGCCTTCTGCGTGATGGCCGGACCCGACGTCGAGAAGGCCGTCAACGCCCTCTCCCGGGCCGCCGAGAAGGGCGGCAAGCCCATCCTCGTCGCCCGCACCGGCGCCGACTTCCTCGCCCCCGACGCGCCGCGCGACCTGCGCGAGGCCGGCCTCCCCGAATACCCGACGCCGGCGCGCGCCCTGCGGGCAGCCGCCGCCCTGTGGGAGGTCAGCCGCCCCCGTACGCTCCCGGACGCGCCGCGCCCCGGAACGGTGTCCGGACCCGGGGCGGGGGCCACGGAGCCCGAGCTCAAGCAGCTGCTCGCCGAGGCCGGGATCGCCGTGCCGAAGGGCCGGATCGCCGCCGACGCCGAGGACGCGGCGCGGGCCGTGACCGAGGTAGGCGGTACGGCGGTGCTCAAGGCCGTCGTACCCGGGCTGCTCCACAAGACGGAGGCGGGCGGCGTCGAGATCGGCGTCACCGTCGCCACCGCGCCCGAGGTCTTCGCCCGGCTCGCCGCACTCGGTGGCCAGGTGCTCGTCGAGGAACTGATCGGTGACGGAGTCGAGTTGATCGTGGGCGTACGGTCGACGGACCTGGGTCCGGTCCTCACCGCCGGCCTCGGCGGGATCTTCACCGAGGTCCTCGACGACGTCGGCCACCGGCTCCTGCCGCTGGCCCCGGGCGAGGGCGCGGACCTCCTCGCGGGGCTGCGCGGCGCGAAGCTCCTCACCGGCAGCCGCGGCCGGGCCGCCGTCGACATCGAGGCCGCCGCCGCGCTGCTGCACCAGGTCGGCGAACTGGTCCAGGACTGGCCGCCCGGCTTCGAGCTGGACCTCAACCCCGTACGCGTACGGCAGCGGGGAGCGGTCGTCCTGGACGCCGCGCTCAGTGTCGATGCCGCGCTCGGCGTCGACCCCGCGGTCGGCGTCGACGCCGCCCGGGCGGCGGTCCGATGAGCGCCGGTGGAGACGTCGGCGCGAGCCGAGTCGTCGGCGGGGGCATAGCCAGCCAGGCGCTCTTCGAGCGCGCCCGCAAGGTCACCCCCGGCGGCGTCAACTCCCCGGTCCGCGCCTTCGGCGCCGTCGGCGGCACCCCGCCCTTCATGGCCTCGGCCCAGGGCCCGTATCTCACGGACAGCGACGGGAAGGAGTACGTCGACCTGATCTGCTCCTGGGGGCCGATGATCCTCGGCCACCGCCACCCGGCCGTCATCGAGGCGGCCGCCAGGGCCCTGGAACGAGGCACCTCCTTCGGCGCTCCGTCGACCGGAGAGGTCGAGCTCGCCGAGGAGATCGTCGACCGGGTCGACCCCGTGGAGCAGATCCGCCTCGTCAGCTCCGGCACCGAGGCGACGATGTCGGCGATCCGGCTGGCCCGCGGCTTCACCGGGCGCGGCAAGGTCGTGAAGTTCGCGGGCTGCTACCACGGCCACGTGGACGCGCTGCTGGCCGCGGCCGGCTCCGGCCTCGCCACCTTCGCCCTCCCCGACACCCCCGGGGTCACCGGCGCCCAGGCGAGCGACACGATCGTCCTGCCGTACAACGACCTGGCCGCCGTGGAGAAGGTCTTCGCCGAGATCGGCGACGAGATCGCCGCCGTGATCACGGAGGCCGCGCCCGGCAACATGGGCGCCGTCCCGCCCCTCCCCGGCTTCAACGCCGGCCTCAAGGAGATCACCGCCCGTCACGGCGCGCTCTTCATCTCCGACGAGGTGATGACGGGCTTCCGGGCGAGCCGCTCAGGCTGGTACGGACGGGACGGCGTCGCGCCCGACCTGCTGACCTTCGGCAAGGTCATGGGCGGCGGCTTCCCCGCCGCCGCCTTCGGCGGCCGCGCGGACGTGATGGCCCACCTCGCCCCGGCCGGGCCCGTCTACCAGGCGGGCACGCTCTCCGGGAACCCGGTCGCCACCGCCGCCGGCCTCGCCACCCTGCGGCACACCACCCCCGAGGTGTACGCACGGCTCGACGAGGTCTCCGGCACGATCGGCCGCGAGGTCTCCGCGGCTCTGGCCAAGGAGGGCGTGGCCCACCGGGTCCAGTACTCCGGCACGATGTTCTCTGTCTTCTTCACGGAGGACGAGGTGGTGGACTTCGACGGTGTCCGCGCCTCCGAGTCGTACCGCTACACGCCCTTCTTCCACGAACTGCTGCGACAGGGCGTCTACTTGCCGCCCTCGCCTTTCGAGGCGTGGTTCGTCTCGGCCTCGCACGACGACCGCGCCGTGAGCCGGGTGGTCGAGGCGCTCCCGGCCGCGGCGGCGGCCGCGGCGGCGGCGAAACCCTGACGGCGGTGTCGCAGGAAAGGGAAAGCCCCCGTGGAGGAACCACGGGGGCTTTCCCTTGCTCACGGGCTACGCGGCGAGGTCGACCCGCACCTCGACATTTCCGCGGATCGCCTTGGAGTACGGGCAGCGCCCGTGCGCGGCCTCGGCGAGCCGCCGCGCGTCGGCCGGGTCGAGGCCCGGCAGTTCGACGGTGAGGACCACCGACAGGTGGAATCCGCTCTCCTCCTTGTGCAGCGCCACCTCGGCGCTGACGGTGTCGTCCGTGAGGGCGATCCGCGACTCGCGCGCGGAGACCCGGAGCGCGCTGTGGAAGCAGGCCGCGTAGCCGGCGGCGAAGAGCTGCTCGGGGTTGGTGGCGGTGCCGGACCCGCCCACGGCCTTGGGGCTCGACAGGGGAAGGTCGAGGAGCCCGTCGGAGGAGCGCACGGCGCCGTTGCGCCCGTCTCCGGTGGAGGTGACCTCGGCGGTGTAGACGACGGTCATTCGTCATGCCTTTCGGGATCGGGGACTTGGGGAATCAGGGACTCGCGAACTCGCGAACTCGCATGAATCGGGGAACCGGAATCGGGGACCCGGATTCGAGGGCTCGGAGGAACCGGAGGATCGGGTAGGGGGAATTCACCCAGTCTCGAACGGCGCCGATTTCCGGAGGCTACGGAACTCCGCAGTCCTCTCCCGAACAGGGCGGATTAGCGTGGAGGGCCTCACCGTCCGACATATTCAAGGGAGTTGGCCATGGCCGGACCGCTGACCGGAGTACGGGTGCTGGAATTCGCGGGCTCGGCGCCCACCGCCTTCGTCGGCACGCTCCTGTCCGACCTCGGCGCCGATGTCGTACGTGTCGACAGGGCACCCGCCACCGCGCCCCGCCCGGCCGCCGACGCGGACACCGGCCCCGGCCCGACCGCCCGCCCGGACACCGCCCCGGCCACCGGCCCCGGCGCCCACCCTGCCCGCCCCGCTACCGACCGCGCCCCGGAGAACCCCCTCTCCCGGGGCCGCCGTTCCGTCGCCCTCGACCTCAAGAGCCCCGAGGGAGCGGAGCGCGCGCTCGACCTCGCCGCACACGCCGACATCCTGGTCGAGGGATTCCGCCCCGGCGTCGCCGAGCGCCTCGGCATCGGCCCCGAGGCCGCTCACGCCCGTAACCCCCGTCTGGTCTACGGGCGGCTCAGCGGCTGGGGTCAGCAGGGGGAGTGGGCGGGGCGCGCCGCCCACGACCTGGCGGTGCTCGCCCTGACCGGCGCCCTGGACACCGACCCGGCCACCGGGGCCCCGGTGCCGCCCCCGACCGCGTACCTCTCCAGCTTCGCGGGCGGCGCCAACGCCCACGTACACGGACTGCTCGCCGCGCTCCACGAGCGGGAGCGCTCCGGCCGGGGCCAGGTCGTCGACACCGCTCTCGCCGACGGCGCCGCCCTGATCTCCACCCTGATCCACCAGTGGCGGGCGGTGCCCGGCAACCACACCGTCACCGACGCCCCGCACTACTCCCTCTACCCCGCCGCCGACGGCCGGTACCTGGCGGTGGCCGCCATCGAACCCCGGCTCTACGGGAACCTCCTGGAACAGCTGGGCCTGGCGGATGCCGAGGCGCTGCCCGACCGCGACGACCCGGCCGCCTGGCCCGAGTTGCGCGCACTGATCGCCGCCCGGTTCGCGAGCCGGGACCGTGACCACTGGGTGAAGCTCTTCGACGCCGTGGACGCCGGGGTGGCCCCGGTCCTCGCCGCCGCCGAAGCGGCCGTCCACCACCAACTCGCCGCCCGTGAAGCCTTCGTGGCCATCGGCGACACGCTCCAGCCGGCCCCCGCCTCCCGCTTCGGGCGCACCCCGACCGGGGTCCCGGGCCGCGCCCCCCTCCCCGGCGAGCACACCGAGGAGGTCGTCGCCGAGTGGAGGGACTGACCGACCGGGCGCGGTCAGGGCCCCGTCGGGGTGCCGGGCCCGCGGAACGGGCCGTCGAGCGACGCCCATTGGAGCAGCATGATCGTCTTGGCGTCGGCGATCCTGCCGTCGCGGATCATCGCGAGGGCCTCGGTGAACGGGAGTTCCACGGTCGTGATGTCCTCGCCCTCGGCGGCGATCCCGCCGCCACCGCCGGCGAAGTCCGCCGTGTCGTAGGGGGCGGCGAAGAAGTGCAGCCGTTCGGTGACCGAGCCGGGGCTCATGTAGACGTCGAAGACGTGCTCGGCGGCGCCGAGCACGTGTCCCGTCTCCTCGGCGGCCTCCCGGCGGCCGCCGGGACGGCCGCGATGCTGTCGTAGACGTGCTTGCCCTGCTCACGGGCCTGGGTGACCATCATGTCCGCCCCCTCGGAGGGGCCGCCGATCCGCAGGACCGCGTCGCAGCGGGAGAGCAGCCGTTCGGCGACGGGGTGGAAGACCTCCTGGAAGAGCGCGTCGCCGGGGCCGGCGCTGCCGGCGGCCTCCAGGAGCGGGAGGGCGAGCGCCTCGCCGGTGACGGGCAGGTGCCCGGCGCGGAAGAGGACGAGGGCGGTCTCGTTCATCGCCCGGACGTTGGCTTCGAGCTTGAGGGGGTCGTCGCCGGTGCCGGAGCGGTACGGGCCGGCGACGAGGATCATCAGAGGGCGGGGAACAGCGGTCATGACCGGATCACTCCTCGATACGAACAGAACACGAACGCGAACACGAGCACGGGCACGGGCACGGGTGCGAGCACGGGCGCGGGCACGAGTGGGGCGCGGGGTACAGGTACAGGCACAGGCACAGGCGCAGGCGCAGACACGCGCACGGACACCGACACCGACACCGACACCGCCACCGACACGGACACCGACACCGACACCGCCACCGACACGGACACCGCCACCGAGACCGCCACAGGGCACGTGCACGGCGAGCGGCGCCTTCACGCCAGCCGGACGTCGACGCCCGCCTCCCGCAGGGCGTCCAGCGTCCGAGGTCCGCCCGGATGCGTGGCGGCGTCCTCGGCGGCGCCGTCGGTGACGAAATGGTCGGCCGCGCCGAGCGGGGCGACCCGGCTGAACGCGCGTACACCCAGCTTGGTGGCGTCCGCCACCACGACCGTGCGGTCGGCCCGGGCGAGCCCGACCTGCTTGACGGCCGCGTCGTCGAGGGAGAACTCCGACCAGCCGTCCTCGGCGTGCACCCCGCCGATCGACATCAGGAAACAGTCGAAGGCCAGCGACTCCAGCGTGCGCAGGGCGAGCGGGCCGACGAACGAGCGCTCGCCGGGACGGGAGCGGCCACCGACGACCAGCAGGTCGATTCCCGGCCGGTCGGCCAGGACCACCGCCGCCTGGAGGCTGAGTACCGCGACCGTCAGCGGGCCCCGCGCGGCGAGGTGCTCGGCGACGTGGACGGTGGTGGTCCCCGCGTCCAGGAGGACGCGCGATCCCGGCTCCACCAGCGCGGCCGCGGCCGCACCGACGCGGTCCTTGGTGGCGGCCTGCCACGGCTCCCGCGCGGAGAACCCGGCCTGTTCGTCCCGTACGCGGGTGGCGACGGCGCCCCCGTGCACGCGGCGCACCAGGCCCTGACGCTCCAGCGCGTCGAGGTCCCTGCGCACGGTCATCTCCGATACGCCCAGTCGATGGGAGAGCTCCGACACGGAAACCCGGTCGGAGCCCTGCACCAGTCGCAGGGTCAGGTCCAGACGATTGGCGACACCCATGACCTCTTCCTATCATCATCATGTGCGAACGGACATGATGATGTGCGAATGCGGCGGGGGAGATCAGGCCCTCCTGGCGCCGCGCGATACGCGACGTCAGGTCCGCGGCGGAGACAGGGGAATGGCGGCGGAGAGCACCGTGCCTTCGCCCGGGGCCGACTCGACGGTGAGGACGCCGCCCAGCTGTTGCACGCGGGCGCGCATCGCGGGCAGACCGTGGCCGCGTACGCCGCCGGGCGCCTGGGTCGGGTCGAAGCCCCGGCCGTCGTCGGCGATGTCCAGGACCACCTGGTCGTCCAGGTGGCTGAGGGTCAGGGCGGCGGTGGCGGCGTCGGCGTGCTCGCGGACGTTGGCGAGGGCGCCCTGCGCGATCCGCAGCAGCGCGGACTGCACGCGCTCGGGCAGCGCGGCGGTGGGGGTGCCGTCCTGGTGGAAGCGGATGCGGAGGGTGTCGGAGGTCTCCCGGTCGGCGAGGGTCCGCAGCGCCTCGTCGAGTCCGGCGCCGTCGGCGAGGTCGGCGGGTGCGAGGTCGTGCACGAAGCGGCGGGCCTCGGTGAGGTTGTGCTCCGCGATGGTCGCGGCGGTACGGACGTGGCGGCGGGCGGCCCCCGGATCGCCGTCCCAGAGCCGGTCGGCGGCCTGGAGCAGCATCTGCTGGCTGGAGAGGCCCTGCGCCAGCGTGTCGTGGATCTCCATGGACAGCCGCTGACGCTCGGCGAGTGTGCCCTCGCGGCGCTCGGTCTCGACCAGATCGCGCCGGGTGCGGACCAGGTCGGTGATGACGGTCCGCAAGCGGTCGGCCTGCCGCTGGGAGTAGATGAAGACCGCCGTGGCCGCGGCGGCGACGGCCGGTGGCGCGAACATCAGAGTCGGGTCGAAACCGAAGCGCAGCCGCAGTTTGACCTGAGCGGCCACGACGAAGGCCGTGATCAGCGCGACCAGGATGATCGCGGAGCGGGTACGCAGGGAGCGCAGGCCGGTGTAGAAGAGCGGCACCGCGCACCAGCCGAAGCTGGGGGCGAGGGCGACCAGGGTGAGCCATGAGCCGATCACGGCGGTCAGCCAGAGCGCGGCAGCCTTGCCGCGCCCACCGGCAGCCGTGCCACGCCCACCAGGAGCCGCATCGCTCCCACCGAGGGCCGGGTCGCTCCCGCCGGGGGCGGAGGTCCGCCCGGGCCCCAGGGTCGGGCCGAGGAAGTAGAGCAGGGCGAGCGCGATGGCGAGGGCGATCACCCATGGGGTGGCGCGGGCGCCGGGGTGGACGATCAGGTAGCGGGTCAGGGCGGAGCACAGGAGGACGAAGAACGCCACGTGCATCACGGTCGCGAGCCAGCCGGCATCGGGGTCGGTCTCCTCGATGCCGATGGGTGCCCCGTCGTTCATCCGCACTGCTCCGCTCCTTGCCGCCGACCGTACGCGCCGGCCTCAGACTATCCGGACATATCACCTCCACTTCGGCTGATCGCTTGCCCCTGCCACCCCCGCCGGGGTCCGCCGAGAACCCGCGGTCCAGATGAGTGCGCCGAGAACAAGGCGTACACCGCCGTCTCCTGGAACGCCCCGACCTCGGAACCGGCCGAGCGCCTCACGCCCCGACCTCGGAACCGGCCGAGCGCCTCACGCGCCGACCCTGGAGGACATCCCGGCACCGGGACTGCGAGGGAGGAGGGGGCTGTCGGCCCCCTTACCCTTGAGCCATGACCAGCAGCAGTGACCGGGCCGGAGCGGTGGACGAAGTGGGCGTTACTCGAAGCTACGAGATCCGGACCTACGGGTGCCAGATGAACGTGCACGACTCCGAGCGGCTTTCCGGTCTGCTGGAGGAGGCGGGCTACGTCCGGGCCCCCGACGGGTCCGACGGCGACGCCGACGTCGTCGTCTTCAACACCTGCGCGGTGCGCGAGAACGCCGACAACAAGCTGTACGGCAACCTCGGCCGGCTCGCCCCGATGAAGACCACGCGCCCCGGCATGCAGATCGCCGTCGGCGGCTGCCTCGCCCAGAAGGACCGCGACACCATCGTCAAGAAGGCCCCGTGGGTCGACGTGGTCTTCGGTACGCACAACATCGGCAAGCTGCCGGTGCTCCTGGAGCGCGCCCGCATCCAGGAGGAGGCGCAGATCGAGGTCGCCGAGTCGCTCGAGGCCTTCCCCTCCACGCTGCCGACCCGGCGCGAGTCCGCCTACGCCGCCTGGGTCTCGATCTCCGTCGGCTGCAACAACACCTGCACCTTCTGCATCGTCCCGGCGCTGCGCGGCAAGGAGGAGGACCGTCGCCCCGGCGACATCCTCGCCGAGATCGAGGCCCTGGTCGCCGAGGGCGTCTCCGAGATCACCCTGCTCGGCCAGAACGTCAACGCGTACGGGTCGGACCTCGGTGACCGCGAGGCCTTCTCCAAGCTGCTGCGGGCCTGCGGGCAGATCGAGGGCCTGGAGCGGGTCCGCTTCACCTCCCCGCACCCGCGCGACTTCACCGACGACGTGATCGCGGCGATGGCCGAGACGCCGAACGTGATGCCGCAGCTGCACATGCCGATGCAGTCCGGCTCGGACGCGATCCTCCGGGCGATGCGCCGCTCGTACCGGCAGGAGCGTTTCCTCGGGATCATCGAGAAGGTCCGCGCGGCCATTCCGCACGCCGCCATCTCCACCGACATCATCGTGGGCTTCCCCGGCGAGACCGAGGAGGACTTCGAGCAGACGATGCACGCCGTCCGCGAGGCCCGCTTCGCGAACGCCTTCACCTTCCAGTACTCCAAGCGCCCCGGCACCCCGGCAGCCGACATGGACGACCAGATCCCCAAGGACGTCGTCCAGGAGCGCTACATGCGCCTCGTCGCGCTCCAGGAGGAGATCTCCTGGGAGGAGAACAAGAAGCAGGTCGGCCGGACCCTGGAGGTCATGGTCGCCGAGGGCGAGGGCCGCAAGGACGGCGCCACGCACCGCCTCTCCGGCCGCGCCCCCGACAACCGGCTCGTCCACTTCACCAAGCCCGAGCAGGACGTCCGGCCCGGCGACGTCGTGATCGTCGAGATCACCTACGCCGCCCCGCACCACCTGCTCGCCGAGGGCCCGACGACATCGGTACGCCGTACCCGCGCCGGCGACGCCTGGGAGAAGCGCACCACCGCGGCCGCCGCGAAGCCGGCGGGCGTCCTGCTCGGCCTCCCGAAGATCGGCATCCCGGAACCGCTCCCGGTCGCCGACGCCCCGGCCTGCGGCAGCCACTGACCGCGCGGGCGGGAGCGCGGGCGCAGCCCGGCTGACGAGGGGACGCGGGCCCGGGGACGGCGCCGGACCGCGTCCTCGACCGCGTTCCTCGACCGCGCCGGACCGGGTTCTGCGACCGCGCCGGACCGGGTTCTGCGACCGCGCCGGACCGGGTTCTGCGACCGCGCCGGACCGCGTTCCGCGACCGCGCCGGACCGCGTTCCGCGACCGCGCCGGACCGGGTCCCGCGACCGCGCCGGACCGCTTTCCTTGACCACCCCGGACGGAGTTCCGCGACCGCCCCGGCCGCGTGTCCCGGGACGGCGAGGATCCGGGCCGACGGCCCAGTAGGGTGCGGATCATGCTTGTCGCCGCCGCCGTCTGCCCCTGCCCGCCGCTCCTCGTGCCCGAGGTCGCGACCGGCGCCGCCCCCGAGTTGGACGCCGCGCGGACCGTGTGCGCCGACGCCGTCGGACTGCTCGCCGCCGCACGCCCCGACCGGCTGTACGTCGTCGGCCCCGTCGGCGCGGGTACCGGCGGTGTCTTCCCCGCCGGTACGACGGGCTCCTTCGCCGGCTTCGGGGTCGACCTCTCCGTACGGCTCGGTGACGGGCCCGCCGGGGACCGCCCGCTGCCCGCGAGCCTCGCCGTCGGCGCCTGGCTCCTCGGCCGCTCCGACTGGGCCGACGCGCCCGTCGAGGGCCTCGGCGTGGACGAGCGGGAGCCGACCGACGCCTGCGCCGCGACCGGTCGTGAGCTCGCCGCCTCCGCCGGGCGGGTCGCGCTCCTGGTGCTGGGGGACGGCAGCGCCTGCCGGACCGTCAAGGCGCCCGGCTACCTGGACGAGCGGGCGGCCGGCTTCGACGAGGAGGCCGCCCGTGCGCTGGGCACGGCCGACGTGGCCGCGCTGCTCGCGCTGGACGAGGGGCTCGCGTACGAGCTGAAGGCGGCCGGCCGCGCGCCCTGGCAGGTCCTGGCGGGCGCCGCCGAGGGCGCGGGGCTCGAAGGCAGACTCCTCCACGAGGACGCCCCGTACGGGGTGGAGTACATCGTCGCCGCCTGGTCCTGACGAGGTCCTGACGAGGTCCTGACGAGGTGACTGAGGAACGACGAGGACGACGCGGAACGGCGGACGGCCGCGGAGCATCATGCTCCGCGGCCGTCCGCCGTTCCGGGGGACCGTCGGGTTCGGGCGACGCCGGTCGTCAGGCGGCGGGCGGCGGGGTCGCGCCGCCGCTCCCGGGCGTGCCGTCGTCCTTGTGACCGATCCGGTCCAGCGCGTCCTTGGCCTTGCCGGTACCGGACTGGATCTTGTCGCTGTACTTGCCCTTGGTCTTCTCGTCGACCAGCTTCGCTGCCTTGTCGAGTCCGTTGTCGATCTTGCCCCCGTGCTGCTGCGCGAGGTCGGCCACCTTGTCCTTGGCCGGGGTGAGCTTGGCCTTCAGCGAATCCAGGAGACCCATGGGGCACCTTCCCTCCACGGACCCTCGGCGAGTCCGCGTTGCGTGTCCTGCCCCCAGGACCCCCGGGGGCCTACTTACGAGCGCCTTCGCCTGCCCCGTTGTCCGCGGCGGCCTCGGCCGACTGCTGCTTCGGGATCTCGACGACCTCGGACGCGACCTCGACCCCGTCGGCGACATCAACATCAACATCAACATCGACATCGACATCGACATCAACATCAACATCGACATCGACATCGACATCAACATCGACATCGACATCGACATCAACGTCGACATCAGCATCGATATCAATGTCGATGTCGGCATCTCCGTCGATGCCGGTCCCGACCTCGACCTCGACCTCGGCCGCGGTGCGCACCTCCGCCACCTCGGTCTCGGACTCGGCCTCCGTCACCCCGTCCTCCGACGCCACGACGGCCCCGGTCCCCTCCGGCGAGGCCTCGGCCACATCCTTCTTCTTACGGCGAAACATTGCAAAAACGCTCATATTCACTCCATAGCGTACTCGGGCGGGAGCGGCTCGGCGGTGACAGACGGCCGGAACCTCGCAACAGGCAACGAAGTCGGATGGGGCCCGTCACGTAGCTCATTCGGGGACGGGTCGGGAGGTTTGCGAGACTGGTGCAGTGAGAAGCGCAGCTCCCGCCTCGCGGGTCATCGCCGTCGTCGGTCCCACTGCGGCCGGAAAGTCCGATCTGGGCGTATTTCTGGCCCAGCAGCTCGACGGCGAGGTCGTCAACGCCGACTCGATGCAGCTCTACCGGGGGATGGACATCGGCACCGCCAAACTGACGATGGAGGAACGGGACGGTGTCCCGCACCACCTCCTCGACATCTGGGACGTGACGGAGGCCGCCAGCGTCGCCGAGTACCAGCGGCTGGCCCGCGCCGAGATCGACCGGCTGCTCGCCGCCGGCCGCACCCCCGTCCTCGTCGGCGGTTCCGGCCTGTACGTACGGGGCGCCGTCGACGCCCTGGAGTTCCCCGGCACCGACCCGGCCGTCCGGGCGCGGCTGGAGGCCGAACTGGAAGAGCGCGGCTCCGGCGCCCTGCACTCCCGGCTCGCCGACGCCGACCCCGAGGCGGCCCGCGCGATCCTGCCCAGCAACGGCCGCCGCATCGTCCGCGCTCTGGAGGTCATCGAGATCACGGGCAAGCCCTTCACCGCCAACCTGCCCGGCCCCGACTCCGTCTACGACACCGTCCAGATCGGCGTCGACGTGGCCCGCCCCGAACTGGACGAGCGGATCGCCGCGCGCGTGGACCGGATGTGGGAGGCCGGCCTCGTCGACGAGGTGCGGACCCTGGAGGCACAAGGCCTGCGCGAGGGCCGCACCGCCGCCCGCGCCCTGGGCTACCAGCAGGTACTCGCCGCGCTCGCGGGGGAGTGCACCGAGGACGAGGCGCGCGCCGAGACCGTCCGCGCGACGAAGCGCTTCGCCCGCCGTCAGGACTCCTGGTTCCGCCGCGATCCCCGTGTCCACTGGCTCAGCGGAGCCGCCGATCACCGCGGGGAACTCCCGCGAGATGCGCTGTCGTTGGTCGAACGAGCGGTTACAGCCTGATCACGTGATGGCATCGGGACGCCCTGCCCGTCATTCAGGCGGTCGGGAGCGTGCCATCATCGAGCATCGATCGACCAAGTGGAGTCCGAGTGGGGAGGGCGCGTGGCGATGGAGGCCGGCCCTCGCGACATCGAACAGCAGGACGCGGTCCTGGGCGGCCCGACGGGCGACGCCCCGGTCGGGACCCCGGGCCTGACACCGGACGGTCCTGACGACGCGGAAGGTACCGCCGTCGAGGTGGACGCCGACGAGGTCGAGGTCGAGCTCAGGCCGCAGCGCCGTCTGCGGATCTGGCAGCTCGCCCCGATCGTGGCGCTCGCCGCCGTCGGCTCCCTGATGTTCGCCTTCCCGCTCGCCTTCGGCTCGGGGGACGGCGGCGCCGTCCTCGCCATGCTCGGACTGCTCATCAGCTCCTGCGCGGCCGGCTGGGGCATGATGGCCGCCCGCAAGGTCGGCTACACGTGGCCCGGGCTTCCGCAGCGCGGCTCGGGCGTGCGCCCCGACTGGCGCGTCCTCGCCCTGTACATGGCCACGATCGGCGTCCTGGTCGCCCTGGCCGTCTGGCGCGTCGCCCGCCTCCGCTGACACAGCCCGGGGCCCCGGGCCCCGCGGGCCGGTCCCCGACCGTCCTGTGGACGGCCGTGCGGTCCGTCGGACCCGCCCCGTACAGTTGATCTCGTGACCAGGACGCAGACCCCGCCGCTCCCCTTCCTCAAGGGCCACGGCACCGAGAACGACTTCGTGATCGTCCCCGACGCGGACAACGCCGTGGAGCTGGCGCCCGCCGCCGTCGCCCGGCTCTGCGACCGGCGGGCCGGCATCGGCGGGGACGGACTGCTGCACGTCGTGCGCAGCGCCGCCCACCCCGAGGCGCGGCACCTGGCCGACGAGGCCGAGTGGTTCATGGACTACCGCAACGCCGACGGCTCGGTCGCCGAGATGTGCGGCAACGGAGTCCGGGTCTTCGCCCGCTACCTGCAGCACGCCGGGCACGTCTCGGCCGGCGAGGTCGCCGTCGCGACCCGGGGCGGGGTCAAGAACGTCCACCTCGACAAGGACGGCTCCGTCACCGTCTCCATGGGCCGCGCCGTCCTCTCCGAGGCCGGCGCCACCGTCACCGTCGACGGCCGCAGCTGGCCCGCGCGGAACGTGAACATGGGCAATCCGCACGCGGTCGCCTTCGTCGAGGACCTCGGCCACGCGGGCAACCTCTTCACGGAGCCGCCCTACGAGCCGGCCGCGGTCTACCCGGACGGGGTGAACATCGAGTTCGTCGCCGACCGCGGACCCCGGCACGTCGCCATGCGCGTCCACGAGCGCGGCGCCGCCGAGACCCGCTCCTGCGGCACGGGCGCCTGCGCCGTCGCCGTCGCCACGGCCCGCCGCGACGGCGCCGACCCCGCCGCGAGCGGCACCCCCGTCACGTACACCGTCGACGTCCTCGGCGGGACCCTCGTCATCACCGAGCACCCCGACGGCGAGATCGAGATGACCGGACCCGCCGTGATCGTCGCCGAGGGCACCATCGACCCGGCGTGGCTGTCCGTTCCCACCGAAACCAGCGAAATCGAAACAGTCAACGACTGATTTGTCGCTCGAATGGGTGATCCGATTCACGCTGAGCGAGAGCGTGACTGCGCCGCGTGGTGGGGTCGGTAGCATCAAGCACCGGCCCCCCGGGCACGCCTGGCCCGCCCACCGCCGGTCGACGTTGCCGGAGGTGCCCCATGAGCGCAGAGGCCACCAACCCTGTGAGCGCGGCGGAAGCCGCCGTCACCGACACGACCGCCCGCAGACGCGGACGCGCCCGGATCGACCTGCGCCGCCTGGGCCGCGCGGCCCTGCTCGGCGCCACCGCCGGCCCGGCCCCCCGTGACCGGCTGCCCGACGCCATCAGCCATGTCGCCGAGGCGCACCGGGCCCACCATCCCGAGGCCGACCTCGCGGTGCTGCGCCGGGCGTACGTCCTCGCCGAGTCCTCGCACCGCGGTCAGTTCCGCAAGAGCGGCGAGCCGTACATCACGCACCCGCTCGCGGTCACCCTCATCCTCGCCGAGCTCGGCGCGGAGACCACCACCCTGACCGCCTCCCTCCTCCACGACACCGTCGAGGACACCGAGGTGACGCTCGACCAGGTCCGCCGCGAGTTCGGTGACGAGGTCGCGTACCTCGTCGACGGCGTCACCAAGGTCGAGAAGATCGACTACGGCGCCGCCGCCGAGCCCGAGACCTTCCGCAAGATGCTCGTCGCCACCGGCAACGACGTCCGGGTCATGTCGATCAAGCTCGCGGACCGCCTCCACAACATGCGCACCCTCGGCGTGATGCGGGCCGAGAAACAGGCCAGGATCGCCAAGGTCACCCGGGACTTCCTCATCCCGCTTGCCGAACGGCTCGGGGTCCAGGCCCTGAAGACCGAGCTGGAGGACCTCGTCTTCGCGATCCTCCACCCCGAGGAGTACGAGACCACCCGGGCGCTCATCGCCGAGAACTCCCACGCGGGGGACGCCCTCGCCGCCGTGGCCGAACAGGTCGGGGCCATCCTGCGGGAGGCCGGCATCGGTGCCGAGGTCCTCGTCCGCCCACGGCACTTCGTCTCCGTCCACCGCGTCCGCCTCAAGCGCGGCGAGCTGCGCGGCTGCGACTTCGGTCGGCTCCTCGTCCTCGTCGCCGAGGACGCCGACTGTTACGGGGTCCTCGGCGAGCTGCACACCTGTTTCACCCCGGTGATCTCCGAGTTCAAGGACTTCATCGCGGCGCCCAAGTTCAACCTGTACCAGTCCCTGCACACGGCGATCGCGGCCCCCGACGGCGCCGTGGCCGAGATCCTCATCAGGACCCACCGGATGCACACGGTCGCCGAGGCCGGAGTCGTCGCCCTCGGCAATCCGTACGCGGGCCAGGAACCGTACGCCACCCAGACCCGGGACTCGGAACGCGCCCGGGACACGGAACAGGCCCCGGGGCAGGCGGCCTCCGCTCCCTCCCCGGCCCCGGCCCCGGTCTCAGCCTCCGCATCGGGCTCCGCCCCTGCCCCTGCCCCTGCCCTGGCCCGCGGCTCCGCCCCCGTCTCCGCCGCCCCGCGCGCGCAGCCCGAGGACGGTGAGCGCGTCGACCCCACCCGGCCCGGCTGGCTCTCCCGGCTGCTCGACTGGCAGCAGTCCGCCCCCGACCCCGACACCTTCTGGACCTCGCTCCGCGACCACCTCGCCGAGGACGACGAGATCACCGTCTTCCGTGCCGACGGCAGCGCCCCCGGCACGATCAGCCTGCCCGCCGGGGCGAGCTGCGTCGACGCCGCCTACGCCCAGCACGGCGAGGCCGCCCACGGCTGCCTCGGCGCGCGGGTCAACGGCCGTCTGGCCCCCCTGAGCACCGTCCTCGGCGACGGGGACACCGTCCTGCTGCTGCTCTCCCAGGACACCGTGTCCGGACCCTCTCCCGAGTGGCTCGACCACGCCCGTACCCCTGCCGCCAGGATCGCGATCACCGGCTGGCTCCAGGCCCACCCCGAGTCCGCCGCGACCCCCGCCGAGGCGGGTCCCCGGCCCTCGGTCGCGGTCACCGCCGACCGGCGCTCCGGCGCCGAACTCCACGCCGACCTCGTAGGCGAGCAGCCCGCCGCCGTCCGCCCCGCGGGCTGCTGCACCCCCGTACCGCCCGACGAGATCACCGGCTTCCGGGTCCGTGGCGGCTCGGTCACCGTCCACCGGGCCGGCTGTTCGGCCGTGGAGGTCATGCGTGGAGGGGGCCGCGAGCCCGTCGCCGTCCGCTGGGGCGACGCCGCCCAGTGCCGGGTCACCCTCGTCGCCGAGTCCTTCGGTCGGCCGCGGCTCCTCGCCGACCTCACCGAGGCCATCGCCACCGCCGGTGCCGCCGTCGTCTCCGCGACCGTCGAACCGCCCAGCGAGCAGCGGGTCCGCCACACGTACACCCTCCACCTCCCCGACGCGGCCGGGCTCCCGGCCCTGATGCGGGCCATGCGGGACGTGCCCGGGGTGTACGACGTGACCCGCGCCCGCCGCCGACGCCCGGCGGAGCCGCGCGAGGCGTGACGGGCCTAGGGAGTGTCCGGCCTGATCGGCAAGACATCCCCCTAGGGCCCTGACATCGACGTGACATGACCCCCTTCGGGTGGCGGGCGAGCGCGCCGCCCGGAGGAGCGGGGAAACCCCTGGTAGCCGTAGGGCCAGTCCTCCGGAAAGGCCCTGGCCCATGCAGCCGATGCAGCCCGTGCAGCCCGTCCAGTCCATGCCCCTCGTCCGACACTCCCCGCCGCCCCGCGCGCGGTGGCTGCGCGCCGCCGTCCTCGTCGTCGCCTCGACCGGACTCGTCGCCGCCGCGCTGCCCGCCCCGGCGCCGCTCGGCATCGGCGACCCGCTCTTCCCCCACCTCGGCAACCCCGGCTACGACGTCCGCGCGTACGACCTCGATCTCACCTATCAGGGGGACAACACGAAGCCGCTCGCGGCCGTGACCCGGATCGACGCGCTCGCCACCGAGGACCTGGAGCGGCTCAACCTCGACTTCACCCACGGGAAGGTCTCCGCCGTCACCGTCGACGACCTGCCGGCCGCCTTCACGAGCAGCGGCGAGGACCTGGTCGTCACCCCCGCCGTGCCGATCGACGCCGGCGAAGCGATCGAGATCACCGTCACCCACACCAGCGACCCCACCGGCCCCGCCGACACCGGCGGCTGGGTCCGCACCGGCGACGGGCTCGCCATGGCCAACCAGGCGGACGCCGCCCACCGGGTCTTCCCGTCCAACGACCACCCGGCCGACAAGGCCTACTTCACCTTCCGGATCACCGCCCCCAGCGCGCTCACCGCCGTCGCCAACGGCCTGCCCGTCGACCGCGTCACCGACGGAGCCGCCACGACCTGGACGTACCGCACCAGCCATCCCATGGCCACGGAGCTCGCCCAGATCTCCATCGGCAGCTCCACGGTCGTGCGCCGGACCGGCCCCCGCGGGCTGCCCGTCCGGGACGTCGTGCGGACCGCCGACCTGGAGCTGATGGAGCCCTGGCTCCGCAAGACCCCCGGCCAGCTGGAATGGATGGAGCGGCAGGTCGGCCCGTACCCCTTCGAGACGTACGGCGTGCTCGTCGCCGACGCCGACACGGGTTTCGAGCTGGAGACGCAGACCCTCTCGCTCTTCGAGCGCGGCATCTTCACCGAGCCGGGCTTCCCGGAGTGGTACGTCGACTCGATCATGGTCCATGAGCTGGCCCACCAGTGGTTCGGCGACAGCGTCTCGCCCCGCACCTGGTCCGACCTCTGGCTCAACGAGGGGCACGCGAGCTGGTACGAGGCGCTGTACGCGGAGGAGAAGGCCGGCAAGTCCCTGGAACTCCGCATGAAGGCGGCCTACGCGGCCTCCGACGAGTGGCGTGCGGACGGCGGCCCGCCCGCCGCCCCCGAGCCGCCCTCGCCCGAGCACAAGATCAGCCTCTTCCGGCCCGTCGTCTACGACGGCAGCGCCCTCGTCCTCTACGCGCTCCGCAAGGAGATCGGCACCGAGGCCTTCGGGCGACTGGAACGCCGCTGGGTCGCCGACCACCGGGACGGGACCGCCACCACCGCCGACTTCACGGCCCTGGCCGGAGAGATCGCCGGACGGGACCTCGGCGCCTTCTTCCGTGGCTGGCTGTACGCGGCGAAGACCCCGCCGATGCCCGGACACCCCGACTGGCGCACCCGCCCGGCCGAGGCCGTCAGGACCACGCCGAAACCCGCGTGACGGGCCCGGCCGGGCCGTGCCACCATCGTCAGGTCGGCGACGCGGCCGGAACCGGGAATCTTCCGGTGCCGTCACGCGTTGCGACGGATACAGAACCCTCGTTTCATTCGACGTAAGGACCCAATGACCTCCTCTTCTTCCCCTTCCCAGGACGAGCAGCGCTTCGCGGAGACGAGCCGTACCGAGAGCCTTCGGGCCGATGCCCTGATGGAAGAGGACGTCGCCTGGAGCCACGAGATCGACGGAGAGCGGGACGGCGACCAGTACGACCGCTCCGAGCGCGCAGCCCTGCGCCGCGTCGCCGGCCTCTCCACCGAGCTCGAGGACGTCACCGAGGTCGAGTACCGCCAGCTGCGCCTGGAGCGCGTCGTGCTGGTCGGCGTCTGGACCTCGGGGACCGTGCAGGACGCGGAGAACTCCCTCGCGGAGCTCGCGGCCCTCGCCGAGACGGCGGGCGCCCTCGTGCTCGACGGCGTGATCCAGCGCCGTGACAAGCCGGACCCGGCGACCTTCATCGGCTCGGGCAAGGCGCGCGAGCTGCGCGACGTCGTGGTCGAGACCGGCGCCGACACCGTCGTCTGCGACGGCGAGCTCAGCCCCGGCCAGCTCATCGCCCTCGAAGACGTCGTCAAGGTGAAGGTGGTCGACCGGACCGCCCTCATCCTCGACATCTTCGCCCAGCACGCCAAGTCCCGAGAGGGCAAGGCGCAGGTCGCGCTCGCGCAGATGCAGTACATGCTGCCGCGACTGCGCGGCTGGGGTCAGTCGCTCTCCCGTCAGATGGGTGGCGGCGGCGGTGGCGGCATGGCCACCCGTGGCCCCGGTGAGACCAAGATCGAGACCGACCGGCGTCGGATCCGCGAGAAGATGGCGAAGATGCGCCGGGAGATCGCGGAGATGAAGACCGGCCGCGACATCAAGCGGCAGGAGCGCCGCCGTAACAAGGTGCCGTCGGTCGCCATCGCCGGATACACCAACGCGGGCAAGTCCTCTTTGCTCAACCGCCTCACGGGCGCGGGCGTGCTGGTGGAGAACTCCCTGTTCGCCACCCTCGACCCGACCGTGCGCCGGGCCGAGACGCCCACCGGCCGGGTCTACACCCTGGCCGACACGGTCGGCTTCGTCCGGCACCTGCCGCACCACCTGGTCGAGGCGTTCCGCTCCACCATGGAGGAGGTCGGCGAGTCCGACCTCATCCTGCACGTGGTGGACGGCTCGCACCCGGCGCCGGAGGAGCAGCTGGCCGCCGTGCGCGAGGTCTTCCGGGACGTCGGCGCGGTGAACGTCCGGGAGATCGTCGTCGTCAACAAGGCGGACGCGGCGGACCCCCTGGTCCTCCAGCGCCTGCTGCGGACGGAGCGGCACTCCATCGCCGTCTCGGCCCGCTCGGGCCAGGGCATCGAGCAGCTGCTCGCGCTCATCGACGCCGAACTGCCGCGCCCCGAGGTCGAGCTGGAGGCCCTCGTGCCGTACACGCAGGGCGGTCTCGTCTCGCGGGTGCACGCCGAGGGCGAGGTGGAGTCCGAGGAGCACACCCCGGAGGGCACCCTGCTCAAGGCCCGGGTGCACGAGGAGCTGGCGGCGATGCTCGCGCCGTACGTCCCCGCCGCGCACTGAGTCACGGCAACCACTGAGGGCGCTGCCCCCTTCCCTTGACGGGGAGGGGGCAGCGCCCTCGGTCGTGGTGCGATGTCGTGCGGTGGCCGAGTGGCCGAGTGGCCGAGTGGCCGGATGGCCGGGTGCCCGGATGGTGAGGCGGGCGGGCGGTCAGGTGGTCAGCGGGCGAACTTCTTGCTGACCATCTCGTGGGCCGCCTTGGCGCCCTTGCCCAGCTGCGGTCCGGCGAGCCAGCCGTTGCCGCCGGCCGGGCCGATCGAGGTGTTCGACACGAGCGCCGTCTTCCCGTTCGGCAGCACCCGGAACCAGCCGCCGCCCGAGGACCCGGCCGTCATCGTGCAGCCGATCCGGTACATCGTGGGCGTGGCCGGAGCCGTCGTGAGCCGCGTCGCCCGGTCGAGGCACTTGTGCATGATCAGACCGTTGTACGGCGAAGCCTGCGGGTAGCCCCAGGCTCCGACCGTCCCGGACTGCGCGGCCGTCGGCGCGGAGAAGTCGACCGGCAGCGCGGCACCGACGGTCTCCTCCAGCGACTTGCGGCCCCGCTCGGGCTGCACGTGCAGCACGGCGTAGTCGTACGGCCAGGCCTGGTTCGTGCCGCCGCGCTGGATCCACTCGCCCGAGGTCACGGCCCAGTCGGCCCAGTACTGGCCGTAGGGCGCTATCTCGTGCGGCTGCGCGTTGCGCAGCGCGGAGGCCGACTTGCCGAGGTCGTTGTAGGCCGGCACGAAGGAGATGTTGCGGTACCAGCCGCCGCGCTTGCCCGCGTGGACACAGTGCCCCGCCGTCCAGACCAGGTTGGACTTCCCGGGGCGGCGCGGGTCCTTCACGATCGTGCCGGAGCAGACCATGTGCCCCTGCGGCGAGTCGAAGAAGATCTTCCCGACCGGTGCCGCGTTGCGGTGGTACGGCGTCTTCTCGCGCTGCGCCCTGACCGGCCGGGGCGTCGGGTCCGTGCCGCCGGTGCCGGCCTGCGCGGTGATCGTCTGGTCCGGGCTCTTCGCCGACTGCATGCGCGTCGGGTTCCAGAGACCGTCGATCACCGGGTTGACGAAGTCCTCGGCCTCACGGAGCCAGGTCGCCTGGTCCCAGTTCTTCCACTCGCCGCCCTTCCACTTGTCCAGGTCGACGCCGTGCTTCTTGAGCTTGTCGGCGACGTCCTTGGCCAGGTCGCCGCCGGCGTCGTCGGTGGCATCGGTCGCGGGCGCGGAGCTGCTCGCCCCGGCGGCCGGCTTGTCGGCGGCCGGGGTCTCGGTGGGGCCGCAGGCGGTGGCGGTCAGCGCGAGCGCCGTGGCCAGGCCGAGGAGGGCGGGTAGGAGCCGTACAGAACGCATGAAGTGTCTTCCCCCTGTGATGTGTTCCGCGTCCGGGACCGGCCACGCTTTCGGCGCGCCAACGCCTTGACGTTGCCATGGACGTGTCATCTGCGGTGCACAGTATGCCCGTTGGGCGGGACGCGGACGGGACGTGGGCAGGATGTGGGACAGCGGCCGGACATGGAAGGAGGCGGGACCCCGGGGCCCCGCCTCCGTCGCCGCGCCTACTGCCCGGCGTACTTCTTGCTGACCTCGTCGAAGATGGCCTTGGCCTCCGGTCCGAAGCGCGGACCCGCGAGCCAGCCGGCCGTCGACGGGCCGATCGAGGTGTTCGACACCAGCGCCGGCTTGCCGTCACTGCCCTGGGCCACCCAGCCGCCACCGGACGAGCCGCCGGTCATGGTGCAGCCGATCCGGTACATCGTCGGCTGCTCCGCCTTCAGCGACAGCCGGCCCGGCTTGTCCTGGCACTGGAACATCTTCTGGCCGTCGAACGGCGGCGCGGCCGGGTAGCCGGTCGCCGTCAGGCTCGTGATCTTCGGAACGGCCGGCGCGTTGAACTCCACCGGAAGCGCCGAACCGACGGTCTCCTCCAGCGACTTGCCCGAGGTGCCCTTCTCCGGGGTCACCTGGATGACCGCGAAGTCGTAGGGAGCGCCCGCGCCACCGGTGGACGCGCCCTGGGCGATCCACTCGTCGGAGGTCTTGACCCAGTCCGCCCACCACACGCCGTAGGGCGCGATCTGCTCCCGCGTCGCCTTCTCCAGCGCGGAGGTCGGCAGCGCGGCGTCGTTGTACGAGGGCACGAAGGCGATGTTGCGGTACCAGCCGCCCAGCTTGCCCTTGTGCACACAGTGTCCGGCCGTCCAGACCAGGTTGGACTTGCCCGGGTGGGCGGGGTCCTTCACCACGGTGGCCGAGCAGACCATCGAGCCCTCGGGGCCGTCGAAGAAGACCTTCCCGGACTCGGGGGCGTTGCTGTGATACTTCGGCGAGACGGCCTTGGCCCGCACCGCGTCCGGGGTCGGGTCGGTGACACCCTCGTCGCCCGAGATGTCCTCCTCCTCGACCGGCTTGTCAGGCCGCTCGGCGTCCCGCATCCGGTCCGGGTCCCAGAGGTCCTCGATGATCGGGTTGACGAAGTCCTTGGCCTCACGGAGCCACTTGTCGCGGTCCCAGTTCTTCCACTCGCCGTTGCGCCACTTGTCGAGGTCGATCCCGTGTTCCTTCAGACGATCCTTGATGTCCTCCGGAATCTTGATCTCGTCGTTCGGGCTCAGGCTCGCGGGAGCGCTGGGCTTGTCTCCGGCGTTCTCCTCGCTCGGCCCGCAGGCCGTCGCGGTGAGCGTCAGCGCCGCGACGGCGGAAGCCGCCATCAGCAGCGGACGAATCGATCGCATCTCGTGATCCCCCTGGGACTACATCAACGTGTGCATAGGTGAACGGCGGTCGTGTCCTCGCGGACGACCGACGGCCCCCAACTATGCCGGTGCCGGAGGGGACGGTACCCGCCCCGCCGCCGGTTCCGGATCCCTCACAGCCGTTGCCGTGCCGTGATCCGGGACACGCCAAGTTCTTCGCACCGGGCCCGTGATCCCCGGCAGTTCCCGTCGTTGGTACGTACGGGGGACACAACGGCGGCGTTCAGGACGGCCCTTGCGGCGGCTCCACGACGTCCCGATGTGCAACGTAACTGTTACAGCGGGAGGACACCGAGCCGTGGCCGTGACCGAATCAGCTCCTGCCGCCGCACCTGCCGCGCGGGTGCGGAACCAGACGGGCGACGGGGCGAACGACGCGCCGCACGAGGGCCCGTGTGGCGTGAGTGACCAAGGGGGCGGGGGAGGCGGGGGGTACGAGGGCATCCTGCGCCGTCAGTCGCAGCGCGAGTCCGCCGCCCGCACCTACGCCCGCTCCCTGCCGATCGTCCCCGTGCGGGCCCGGGGCCTCACCATCGAGGGCGCGGACGGCCGCCGCTACCTGGACTGCCTCTCCGGCGCCGGGACGCTCGCCCTCGGCCACAACCACCCCGTGGTCCTGGAGGCGATCAAGAAGGTCCTCGACTCCGGAGCCCCGCTCCACGTCCTCGACCTCGCCACCCCCGTCAAGGACGCCTTCACCTCGGAGCTGTTCGCCACGCTTCCGGGCGAACTCGCCGACGACGCCCGCATCCAGTTCTGCGGACCCGCCGGCACGGACGCCGTCGAGGCCGCCCTCAAACTCGTCCGCACCGCCACCGGCCGCGACGGACTCCTCGCCTTCACCGGCGCCTACCACGGCATGACGGCCGGTGCCCTCTCCGCCTCCGGCGGAGCGACCGACGTCCGCGTGACCCGGCTGCCCTACCCGCAGCAGTACCGCTGCCCCTTCGGCGTCGGCGGCGACCGAGGCGCCGAACTGGCCGCCCGCTGGACCGAGACCCTCCTCGACGACCCCAAGAGCGGTGTCCCCGCGCCCGCCGGAATGATCGTCGAGGCCGTCCAGGGCGAAGGCGGGGTCATCCCCGCCCCCGACGAATGGATGCGGCGGATGCGCCGCATCACCGCCGACCGCTCCGTCCCGCTCATCGTCGACGAGGTCCAGACCGGCGTCGGTCGCACCGGCGCTTTCTGGGCCGTCGAGCACAGCGGTGTCGTGCCCGACGTGATGGTCCTCTCCAAGGCCATCGGCGGCTCCCTCCCCCTCGCCGTCATCGTCTACCGGTCCGGGCTCGACGCCTGGGAACCCGGTGCCCACGCGGGCACCTTCCGCGGCAACCAGCTCGCCATGGCCGCCGGGACGGCCACGCTCGCGTACGTCCGCGAGAACAAGCTCGCCGAACGGGCCGGCATCCTCGGCGCCCGTATCCTCGGCCGACTCCAGGGCCTCGCCGCCGCCCACCCCTGCGTCGGCGACGTCCGCGGCCGGGGCCTCATGATCGGCGTCGAACTCGTCGACCCCGACGCCGCCGGTCCGGACGACTCCGTCCCGCCCGCAGCCCCCGCCCTGGCACTCGCCGTCCAGCAGGAGTGCCTCGCCCGCGGGCTCATCGTCGAACTGGGCGGCCGCCACTCCGCGGTGGTCCGGCTCCTGCCCCCGCTCACCCTCACCGACGAGCAGGCCACCGCGGTCCTCGACCGCTTCGCCGACGCCCTGGCCGCCGCCGAGCGGTCCCACACCCCCGCAGGGGGTACGCCTCCGCGCCCCGCCTCCCGCCGGGCCACGGCCCCCCGGACCGCCCCCGGACCGTCCCACTGACCCGGACCGCCCCCGGCCCCACCCCAAGGAAGCCCCCGTGAACGCCACCCCCACCTCCCCGGTGACCGAGCCCGCGACGCCCCTCGCCGTAGAGGAACCCACCGTCCCGCGCCAGCACGCCGGACCGTACGATCCCCGGCCGGCCCGCCCGGCCGCCGCGGTCATCGCGCCCGACCCGCTGGACGACCCCGACCCGCAGCGCGCCGCCGACGTGGCGGCCATCGAGAACCTGCTCCGCTGCTGGATCCGGGAGAAGAACCTCCCCGCCCCCGACTCCACCACCCTGCGCGTCCCCCTCGACGCGAGCGGCGCCGCCCTCCTCGTCCCCGTCCGCTACTGGTCGGCCACCGGCTGGCACCGCTTCGGCGCCCCCGCCCTCGAAGGCCTCCCGGCCTCCGCCCCGACCGTCGACGCCGTCACCGTCGCCGCGCTGCTCAGCCGCGAGACCGGCCGCTCCGAAGGCACCGAACTCGTCGGCCGGGTCGCCGACTCCGCCCGCCGCACGGCCGACTTCCTCGCCGAGCGCCGCCGCAGCCCCCAGCCGCACCCGGACGCCGACCTCTTCCTCGCCGCAGAGCAGTCCCTGCTGCTCGGCCACCCCCTCCATCCGACCCCCAAGAGCCGTGAAGGACTCTCCGAGGCCGAGGCCCGGCTCTACTCACCCGAACTCCACGGCTCCTTCCCCCTCCACTGGATCGCCGTCGACCCCACGGTCCTCGCCTCCGACTCCGCCTGGACCGAGCAGGGCCGCCACGTCACCGCGGAACAGCTCACCGCCGGCCTCGCCGAAGGACTCACCCTCCCCGCCGGCACCGCACCCCTGCCCCTGCACCCCTGGCAGGCCCGAGAACTCCTGCACCGCCCCGACGTCCGCTCGCTCCTCGACGCCGGCCTCCTCCACGACCTCGGCATCCACGGCAGGCCCTGGCACCCCACCTCCTCCGTCCGCACCGTCCACCGCCCCGGCGCACGGGCGATGCTCAAGCTCTCCCTCGGTCTGCGCATCACCAACTCCCGCCGCGAGAACCTCCGCAAGGAGCTCCACCGCGGCGTCGAGGTCCACCGGCTGCTGCGCACCGGCCTCGTCGACGAGTGGCAGGCGGCCCACCCCGGCTTCGACATCGTCCGCGACCCCGCCTGGCTCGCCGTGGACACTCCGGACGGCACCCCCGTCCCCGGACTCGACGTCATGATCCGCCACAACCCCTTCGGGCCCGGCGACGACGCCGTCTGCATCGCCTCCCTCACCACCCCTCGCCCCTGGCCAGGGGCCACCACCATGCGCTCCCGGCTCGCCGACGTCATCGGCCGCCTTTCCTCCCACACCGGCCGCCCCACCACGGCCGTCGCCGCCGAGTGGTTCCTGCGCTACCTCGACCAGGTCGTCCGTCCCGTCCTCTGGCTCGACGGACACGCCGGCATCGCCCTGGAAGCCCACCAGCAGAACACCCTGGTGCTCCTGGACCCGGACGGCTGGCCCGTCGGCGGTCGCTACCGCGACAACCAGGGCTACTACTTCCGCGAGTCCCACCGTGGCGAGCTGGAGAGCCGCCTCCCCGGCATCGGCGCCCACAGCGACACCTTCGTCTCCGACCAGGTCACCGACGAGCGCTTCGCCTACTACCTCGGCATCAACAACGTCCTCGGCCTGATCGGCGCCTTCGGTGCCCAGCACCTCGCCGACGAGCGCGTCCTGCTCGCGGCCTTCCGTAGCTTCCTCACCTCCGCCACGAGCCTGGGCTCACCCCTGCCGCACCGGCTCCTGGAGGCCGCGACCCTGCGCAGCAAGGCCAACCTCCTCACCCGCCTGCACGGCCTCGACGAGCTCGTCGGACCGGTCGACACCCAGTCCGTCTACGTCACCGTCACCAACCCCCTCCGCGCCTGACCCCGACACCTGCCCCTGCCGCTGTCCCTGTCCCTGTCCTTGCCCGGCACCCGCCCCCGTCCCTGAACCCGCCTCGCCCGCACCCGCCGCCGTACCCGAACCCTCCCCGCACGCACCCGCCGCCGGAGCACCCACACCCCGACCGCACCGTCGAGAGGAGCGCGACACCGTGCCACCCACCCGCCCCCCGGTCGACCCGCCCGGGGACGACACCCTCGATCTGAGAGTCGACGACCTCCTCGCCCTCCTCGCGTCCGGAGGCCCGTCACCCTCCCCGGGCGCCGGTCGCTCCGGCGGAGACCTGCTCGACTCCGTCGCCGACTGGGCCCCGACCACCACCCGCTTCGGCGCCTTCCACCTCGAACCCGTACGCCTCGACAGGGACCTGGCGCTCCTCACCCGGTGGATGAACGACCCCGCCGTCGCCGCCTTCTGGGAGCTCGCCGGACCGGAGACCGTGACCGCCGAGCACCTCCGCGCCCAACTCGACGGTGACGGCCGGAGCGTCCCCTGCCTCGGCGTGCTCGACGACGTGCCCATGAGCTACTTCGAGATCTACCGCGCAGACCTCGACCCGCTCGCCCGGCACTACCCGGCACGCCCCCACGACACCGGTATCCATCTGCTCGTCGGAGGCGTCAGCGACCGCGGCCGGGGTCTTGGCACCACCCTCCTGCACGCCGTCGCCGAACTCGTCCTCGACCACCGTCCCCGCTGCACCCGGGTCGTCGCCGAACCCGACATCCGCAACACCCCCTCCGTCTCGGCCTTCCTCGGCGCCGGCTTCCGCTACGCGGCGGAAGTCGACCTCCCCGACAAACGAGCCGCGCTCATGATCCGCGACCGCACCCTCCGTCACGCTCTGTGAACACCCTCCTGCCTTACATACACCGCTCGACCCACAGCGGTTCCCACCCCGAGGAGTCCTCGTGTCGATGTCCCCTGCACCCCACGACTCCGCGCAGCCCACACCTCCCGCCGCGCCCCCCGCGTCCGCACCGGCACCCGAGCTGCTCGCGCCCCCCGAGCTGACCCCCGCCGCCTGGACGAGGGCGTCCTCCCGGCTCCTCGCCAAAGCCCTCGCCGAGTTCGCCTACGAGGAGATCGTCGAACCCGTCCCGGCCACGGACGGCGACCCCGACCACCACGCGCTCCCGCTCGACGACGGCACCACGCTCACCTTCCGTGCCCGCCGCGGGGCCTACGGCAGCTGGCAGGTCGCCGCCGAGTCGATCACCCACGAAGGCCGGCCCCTGACCGACCCCTTCGACTTCCTGCTCCGCGCCCGAAACCTCCTCAGGCTCGACGGCGCGACCCTCGGTCACCTCATCCGCGAACTCTCCGCGACCCTCGCCGCCGACGCCCGCCTCGACCGGACGGCCCTCCCCGCCGACCGGCTCGCCGAGCTCTCCTACGCCGAACTCGAAGGCCACCAGACCGGCCACCCCTGGCTCGTCCTCAACAAGGGCCGCATCGGCTTCTCCGCCTCCGACGCCGCCCGCTGGGCACCCGAGGCACGCCGCGCCACCCGACTGCCGTGGATCGCCGTCAGCAACCGGATCGCCGCCTACCGCGGCGTCGACGGACTCCAAACGCCCGACCGTCTCTACGCACAGGAACTGGACCCCGAGGTCCACGCCGCCTTCCGGGCCGAGCTTGCCGCCCAGGGCCACGAACCCGACGGCTACCTCCTGCTGCCCGTCCACCCCTGGCAGTGGGACGAGATCCTGCTCCCGCTCTACGCGCCGGCCGTCGCCGCCGGGACCGTCGTCCCGCTCTCCGCCGACGGCGACCTCCGCCTGCCGCAGCAGTCCGTCCGTACCTTCCTCAACACCAGCCGCCCCGACCGCCACACCGTGAAACTCCCGCTGTCGGTGCTCAACACCCTCGTCTGGCGCGGGCTGCCCACCGAACGGACCCTCGCCGCCCCCGCCGTGACCGCCTGGGTCCACGGCCTGCGCGACGGCGACCCGTTCCTGCGGGACGAGTGCGGAGTGATCCTTCTCGGCGAGGTCGCGTCCGTCACGGTCGAGCACCCGCTGTACGACCGGCTGCCCGAAGTCCCTTACCAGTACAAGGAACTGCTCGGCGCGATCTGGCGCGAGCCGCTCCGGCTGCCCCCGGGCGAGCGCGCCCGGACCCTCGCCTCGCTGCTCCACACCGACCCGGACGGACGGGCGTTCGTCGCGGAGCTCGTCGAGCGCTCCGGACTCGCTCCCGCCGTCTGGCTCCGCCACCTCTTCGGCGCCCTGCTGCCCCCGCTGCTGCACTTCCTCTACCGGTACGGCACGGTCTTCTCGCCGCACGGCGAGAACGCCATCGTCGTCTACGACGGCCAGGACGTCCCCGTACGCCTGGCGATCAAGGACTTCGTCGACGACGTGAACATCAGCGGCCGGCCGCTCCCCGAGCACGACACGATGCCGGACGACGTCCGTGCCGTGCTCCTCACCGAGGAACCCGACTTCCTCACCCAGTTCATTCATTCGGGGCTCTTCGTCGGTGTCTTCCGCTACCTGGCACCGCTCTGCGAGGAACAACTCGGAGTTCCGGAGAAGGAATTCTGGTCGCTCGTCCGCGCGGAGATCCTCCGCCACCAGGCGCGCTTCCCGGAGCTGAAGGAACGGTTCGAGCTCTTCGACCTCCTCACCCCCCGAATCGAGCGGCTCTGCCTCAACCGCAACCGTCTGCATCTGGACGGCTACCGCGACCGGCCCGAGCGCCCCCACGCGGCCGTCCACGGGACCGTTCCCAATCCGCTCGCGTGAGCCGCGTGCGTGCCTTGGCTGTCAGTGCCGACCCGTAGGCTGGAAGCGCTATGACGAAGCCATCCCTCCCCGACCTCCTCCACGCCGCCGTCTCCGCCGTCGGCGGCACGGAGCGCCCCGGCCAGGTCACCATGGCCGAGGCCGTGGCCGAGGCCATCGACGACAACTCCCACCTCCTCGTCCAGGCCGGTACCGGCACCGGTAAGTCGCTCGGCTACCTCGTGCCGGCGCTGGCCCAGGGGGAGCGGGTCGTGGTGGCCACGGCCACCCTGGCGCTGCAGCGCCAGCTCGTCGAGCGCGACCTTCCCCGGACGGTCGACGCGCTGCATCCGCAGCTGCGCCGCCGCCCGCAGTTCGCCATGCTCAAGGGCCGGTCGAACTACCTCTGTCTGCACCGGCTCCACGAAGGCGTCCCGCAGGACGAGGAGGACGGCCTCTTCGACCCGTTCGAGGCGGCCGCGCCCAGCAGCAAGCTGGGCCAGGACCTGCTGCGGCTGCGGGACTGGTCCGACGAGACGGAGACCGGCGACCGGGACGATCTGACCCCGGGCGTCTCCGACCGGGCCTGGGCGCAGGTCTCGGTCTCCTCCCGGGAGTGCCTGGGAGCGACCAAGTGCGCGTACGGGCCGGAGTGCTTCGCCGAGGCGGCCCGTGAGCGCGCCAAGCTCGCCGACGTCGTCGTCACCAACCACGCGCTGCTCGCCATCGACGCCATCGAAGGCGCCCCCGTGCTTCCGCAGCACGAGGTGCTGATCGTCGACGAGGCCCACGAACTGGTGTCCCGGGTCACCGGCGTCGCCACCGGCGAGCTCACCCCCGGCCAGGTCAACCGCGCCGTGCGCAGGTCCGCGAAGCTCGTCGACGAGAAGGTCGCCGACCAGCTGCAGACCGCGGCCGAGGGCTTCGAGCGGGTCATGGAGCTCGCCCTGCCGGGCCGCCTGGAGAAGATCCCTGAGGACCTCGCGTACGCGCTCATGGCGCTTCGCGACGCGGCCCGCGCGGTGATCACGGCCCTGGGCTCCACCCGCGACAGGTCCGTCCAGGACGAGGACGCCGTCCGCAAGCAGGCCATGGCCTCCGTGGAGACCGTCCACGGCGTCGCGGAGCGGATCACCCAGGGCTCGGAGTACGACGTCGTCTGGTACGAGCGGCACGACCGCTTCGGCGCCTCGCTGCGCGTGGCTCCGCTCTCGGTCTCGGGCCTGCTGCGGGAGAAGCTCTTCACGGAGCGGTCCGTGGTCCTGGCCTCGGCGACGCTCAAGCTCGGCGGCGACTTCAACGGGGTGGGAGCGTCGCTCGGCCTCGCCCCCGAAGGGACCAAGGGGGACGACCTGCCCGTCTGGAAGGGCATCGATGTCGGCTCCCCGTTCGACTACCCCAAGCAGGGCATCCTGTACGTCGCCAAGCATCTGTCCCGCCCCGCGCGGGACGGGGAGCGGGGCGACATGCTCGACGAGCTCGCCGAGCTGATGGAGGCGGCCGGCGGGCGTACGCTCGGCCTGTTCTCCTCCATGCGGGCGGCGCAGCAGGCGGCGGAGGAGCTGCGGAGCAGGATTCCGGAGCTGCCCATCCTGCTCCAGGGTGAGGACACCCTCGGCGAGCTGATCAAGAACTTCGCCGCCGATCCGAAGACCTGTCTCTTCGGCACGCTCTCGCTCTGGCAGGGCGTGGACGTCCCCGGTGCCAGCTGCCAGCTGGTGGTCATGGACAAGATCCCGTTCCCGCGGCCGGACGATCCGTTGATGAGCGCGCGCCAGAAGGCGGTCGAGGAGGCCGGCGGCAACGGCTTCATGGCGGTCGCGGCCACGCACGCGGCCCTGCTGATGGCCCAGGGCGCCGGCCGGCTGGTGCGGGCGACGGGCGACCGGGGTGTCGTCGCGGTGCTCGATCCCCGGCTGGCCACGGCCCGGTACGGCAGCTACCTCAAGTCCTCGCTGCCCGACTTCTGGTACACCACGGACCGCAATCAGGTGCGGAAGTCGCTCGCGGCGATCGACGCGGCGTCGAAGGCGGCGAGCGACTGATTCCCTGCCGTGCGTCTCCTGGCACGGCAGGGCCCCGGGACCGGCGCAGTGGGTCCCGGGGCCGTTCAGAGCCGGCGAGTGGTGTCAGACCCGCCGGAGCACCGCCACGACCTTGCCGAGGATGGTGGCCTCGTCGCCGGGGATGGGCTGGTACGCCGCGTTGTGCGGGAGGAGCCAGACGTGGCCGTCCTCGCGCTTGAAGCGCTTGACCGTGGCCTCGCCGTCGAGCATGGCGGCGACGATGTCGCCGTTCTCCGCGACGGGCTGGCGGCGGACGGTCACCCAGTCGCCGTCACAGATCGCGGCCTCGATCATCGAGTCACCGACGACCTTCAGGACGAACAGCTCGCCGTCACCGACCAGCTGCCGGGGGAGCGGGAAGACGTCCTCGACGGACTCCTCGGCCAGGATGGGTCCACCGGCCGCGATCCGGCCGACCAGCGGGACGTACGAAGCGGCCGGCTTGCCGGTCGTGTCCGTCGGCTGGGTGCTCGGCTGGTCCGAGCCGCGGACCTCGTACGCCCGGGGGCGGTGAGGGTCGCGACGGAGGAAGCCCTTGCGCTCGAGCGCCATGAGCTGGTGCGCCACCGAGGACGTGCTGGACAGTCCTACCGCCTGGCCGATCTCTCGCATCGACGGCGGGTAGCCGCGGCGCTGGACCGAGTCACGGATGACCTCGATCACCCTGCGCTGCCGGTCGGTGAGACCGGAGCTGTCGGCCCTGATGCCTGGAGGTCGCCCGGGAAGAGCGCGGGCGGGTCGCCCGGGCTCCTCGCCGTTCATGGCTGCGTCATTCATGGCGTGCACCGGCTCGAGTCGGCCCTGGGAGCGGTCCTGGGCGGTGATGGTGGCACTGTCTGCGGTGGTGGTCACGTCGTCGGCCCCTCTCGAATTTGTCTCCCTGGCTGGCACAACGGTAGTGGCTTTCGAAAGGTTGCGCCAAACACACGTTCGAGTGAAAATTCGCAGATTGCCTTACGCCTATACGTGCGGGGGTGTATGAGTACCGTCGCTCCGACATGCCCGGCCATCCGAATTCGGTCGTTACGGTAGCCTTCGCCGCTGGGCCGCGGACACCCGGTGTGCCCTCCCAGTGTCGCACCCGGAGGCCCGGAATCCCGGGAGCCCGCGGTCCGCGACACGCGCAGGGCGTCGAATCGTCCCCAACCCAAGATCTAGTGGTTGGATGGCATCGACCGCCCAGGGGTAGTGGTCCCCGGTCTGCCGGGGCCGCTTCGATCGCCTATGCTGGAGGTCGCTTCGCAGGGCCTTGACGGCCGGGTGAGGCTCATCAGTCGTGCTGTGAGGGAGGGTCGGAAGCCATGCACTGCCCCTTCTGCAGGCACCCCGACAGCCGTGTCGTCGACAGTCGCACCACCGACGACGGGACGTCGATCCGACGTCGTCGTCAGTGCCCCGACTGCTCTCGCCGCTTCACCACGGTGGAGACGTGCTCGCTCATGGTGGTGAAGCGGTCCGGTGTCACCGAACCCTTCAGCCGCACCAAGGTCATCTCCGGCGTGCGCAAGGCGTGCCAGGGGCGGCCGGTCACCGAGGACGCCCTCGCCAAGCTCGGCCAGCGGGTCGAGGAGGCGGTGCGCGCCACCGGGAGCGCCGAGCTGACCACCCACGACGTGGGTCTGGCCATCCTCGGCCCCCTGCAGGAGCTCGACCTCGTCGCGTACCTGCGCTTCGCGTCCGTGTACAAGGCCTTCGACAGCCTCGAAGACTTCGAGACCGCCATCGTGGAACTCCGCGAGCGGTCTCCCGCTGAGAACCGTGGGCCCGGTGCGACCCCTGAGGTCCCCGTTCCCGCCACTGCCGCCGACTGATCGGCGGGCCGGGTCGGTCACGACCCGGCGATCGGCCGCCGAGCGGCCCGACAAACGTGCCCCGGGAGACCTGTGAGGTCCTCGTGGCAGCAGTACCGAAAGACGTACAGAAGACGGTGCCCTAGGACTTTCTGGGTGCCAAAGTGTGTTTTGCCCGTATATGGGAGGCGGCATGACAGAGACGGCGAGCGGCCCGGCACGTGGTTCCCGCAACAAGGGGACCAAGTCGGCGAGCAAGGGCCTGCGTATCGAGCGCATCCACACCACCCCTGGCGTGCATCCGTACGACGAGGTGGTCTGGGAGCGTCGTGACGTCGTCATGACCAACTGGCGCGACGGCTCGATCAACTTCGAGCAGCGTGGCGTCGAGTTCCCCGGCTTCTGGTCGGTGAACGCGGTCAACATCGTCACCAGCAAGTACTTCCGGGGTGCCGTCGGCACCCCGCAGCGCGAGACCGGTCTCAAGCAGCTCATCGACCGGATCGTGAAGACCTACACGAAGGCCGGCGAGGAGTACGGATACTTCGCGTCTCCGGCCGACGCCGAGATCTTCGAGCACGAGCTGGCCTACGCCCTCCTGCACCAGATCTTCAGCTTCAACTCGCCGGTCTGGTTCAACGTCGGCACCCCGCAGCCCCAGCAGGTCTCCGCCTGCTTCATCCTGTCCGTCGACGACTCCATGGAGTCCATCCTCGACTGGTACAAGGAAGAGGGCATGATCTTCAAGGGCGGCTCCGGCGCCGGCCTGAACCTCTCCCGTATCCGCTCCTCCAAGGAGCTGCTCTCCTCCGGCGGCAACGCCTCCGGCCCGGTCTCCTTCATGCGCGGTGCCGACGCCTCCGCGGGAACGATCAAGTCGGGCGGCGCGACCCGTCGCGCGGCCAAGATGGTCATCCTCGACGTCGACCACCCCGACATCGAGAACTTCATCGAGACCAAGGTCAAGGAAGAGGAGAAGATCCGCGCCCTCCGTGACGCGGGCTTCGACATGGACCTGGGCGGCGACGACATCACGTCCGTCCAGTACCAGAACGCCAACAACTCCGTCCGCGTGAACGACACGTTCATGAAGGCCGTCGAGGCCGGCGGGAAGTTCGGCCTCACGTCCCGCATGACCGGTGAGGTCATCGAGGAGGTCGACGCCAAGTCGCTCTTCCGCAAGATGGCCGAGGCCGCGTGGGCCTGCGCCGACCCGGGCATCCAGTACGACGACACGATCAACCACTGGCACACCTGCCCCGAGTCGGGCCGCATCAACGGCTCGAACCCGTGCAGCGAGTACATGCACCTGGACAACACGTCCTGCAACCTCGCCTCGCTGAACCTCATGAAGTTCCTCAAGGACGACGGCAAGGGCGCCCAGTCCTTCGACGTCGAGCGCTTCGCGAAGGTCGTCGAGCTCGTCATCACCGCGATGGACATCTCCATCTGCTTCGCCGACTTCCCCACGGAGAAGATCGGCGAGAACACCCGCGCCTACCGCCAGCTCGGCATCGGCTACGCCAACCTCGGCGCCCTGCTGATGGCGACCGGCCACGCGTACGACTCCGACGGCGGCCGCGCCCTCGCCGGTGCCATCAGCTCGCTGATGACCGGTACCTCGTACAAGCGCTCCGCCGAGCTCGCCGCGGTCGTCGGCGCGTACGACGGCTACGCCCGTAACGCCGAGCCGCACCAGCGCGTCATGCAGCAGCACGCCGACGAGAACACCAAGGCCGTCCGCTTCGACGACCTGGACTCGCCGATCTGGGCCGCCGCCACGGAGGCCTGGCAGGACGTCGTCCGCCTCGGCGCCAAGAACGGCTTCCGCAACGCGCAGGCCTCGGTCATCGCCCCGACCGGCACCATCGGTCTCGCGATGTCCTGCGACACCACGGGACTCGAGCCCGACCTCGCCCTGGTGAAGTTCAAGAAGCTCGTCGGCGGCGGCTCGATGCAGATCGTCAACGGCACCGTCCCGCAGGCCCTGCGCCGCCTGGGTTACCAGGAGGAGCAGATCGAGGCGATCGTCGCCCACATCGCCGAGAACGGCAATGTGATCGACGCCCCGAGCCTGAAGACCGAGCACTACGAGGTCTTCGACTGCGCCATGGGCGAGCGTTCCATCTCCGCGATGGGCCACGTCCGCATGATGGCCGCCATCCAGCCGTGGATCTCGGGCGCCCTCTCCAAGACCGTGAACCTGCCGGAGACGGCCACGGTCGAGGACGTCGAGGAGGTCTACTTCGAGGCCTGGAAGATGGGCGTCAAGGCGCTCGCGATCTACCGCGACAACTGCAAGGTCGGCCAGCCCCTCTCCGCCAAGAAGAAGGAGGAGGAGAAGGTCGAGGTCACCGCGAAGTCCGAGGCGACGATCCGCGAGGCCGTCGAGAAGGTCGTCGAGTACCGTCCGGTCCGCAAGCGTCTGCCCAAGGGCCGTCCGGGGATCACCACCTCCTTCACCGTGGGTGGCGCCGAGGGCTACATGACCGCCAACTCCTACCCGGACGACGGTCTCGGCGAGGTCTTCCTGAAGATGTCCAAGCAGGGTTCGACCCTCGCGGGCATGATGGACGCCTTCTCCATCGCCGTCTCCGTCGGTCTGCAGTACGGCGTTCCGCTGGAGACCTACGTCTCGAAGTTCACCAACATGCGCTTCGAGCCGGCCGGTATGACGGACGACCCGGACGTGCGGATGGCGCAGTCGATCGTCGACTACATCTTCCGCCGCCTGGCGCTGGACTTCCTGCCCTTCGAGACCCGCTCCGCCCTCGGCATCCACTCGGCCGAGGAGCGTCAGCGCCACCTCGACACCGGCTCGTACGAGCAGTCCGAGGACGACGAGATCGACGTCGAGGCCCTGGCCCAGTCCGCGCCGCGCGCCCAGGAACTGAAGGCCGTCCCGGCTCCGGCTCCGGCCCCGGTGGCCGAGGTCCCGGCCCCGAAGCAGGCGCACACCTCGGCGGAGCTCGTCGAGATGCAGCTCGGCATCAGCGCCGACGCCCCGCTCTGCTTCTCGTGCGGCACGAAGATGCAGCGCGCCGGCTCCTGCTACATCTGCGAGGGCTGCGGCTCCACCAGCGGCTGCAGCTGACGATGGGCGGAACTGCGCCCGATGCGGTGCTCGGCGCAGTTCATCCAGCTCGTTGACCGGAAGGTGGGCGGGGGAACCGAAGGAGTTCGGTTCCCCCGCCCACTGCCGTACCGGCTGATCTCCGTCCTTGACGACGAGGTCGGAACGGCGTGCGCGGAGCCGCTGGTCCGGGCCGGGTACAGCCACTCCGCCCTGCTCGTCATGCTGCACGAGGGGCCGGTGCCGGTCGGCGGGGCCGCGGAGGAGGTCGACCTCGACGCCCTGCGCGGCCCGCTCTCCCGCCGTCGGCGGCACCTCCTGCCGGACGTCGACGACGAGGCGTCCGTCATCTCGTCGACCGGCGCGAGGCCCGTCGGCGCGGGGCCGACACCGTCCGCTTCATCGGCGCCCGTACGGAGGAGGGCGAGGTCGCCTCATGGGCCGACCTCTATCTGGACCCGGCGACCGGCACGGCCCGGATCGAGGACCTGATCACCTCGGAGGCCCATCTGAGGCGCGGCCATGCCGACGCCGTCCTGGGCACCGCCCTCCGTACGGCCGCCGCCGAGGGCTGCGGCTTTCGGTTCCTGACCGCCGATGCGGCGGACTGGCCGCGCCACTGGTACGAGCGCCGCGGCTTCTCCGTCATCGGTCGCTCACACTGCTTCGAACGGGCCTGATCGCGGAGGGTCCCTCAGGACGGCGTGGAGCCGAGGACCGCCGCGAAGGCTCGCGGGTCGGCGTCGAAGCCGTGGCTGAGGGCACGGTACGACCAGCCGTCCGCCCCGTCCCTGGTGAACTCCACGACCGTCGCCGACAGGGCGTCCGGCACGTCCGCGAAGTCGTGCGTCAGGAGGTCGGTGTACCCCTCGCTGACCCGTATGCCGGTGTTCGCTATGGCGCCGAAGGTCAGTCTGCCGCCGCCCTGTTGCACCGTCACGCCCACCACCACGCGCGCGTAGTGCGGTGCCAGCCGGTCCAGCTCCAGGGTCATGGCCTCGTCGTAGCCGAAGCCCTGGCCCGTACGGCTGTCGCGGTGCAGCGTGATCGTGCCGTCGGGGGAGCGGCTCCCGAAGTGCACCAGGTAGACCGGTGCCCCGTGCGGGTCACCGGCCGCGAAGACGCCGGCGACGAGGTCCAGATCGTGCGCCGGCGCACCGGTCGGGGCAGGATCCCACTTGAGCGTCACCTCGACCCTCGCCACGCCCTTGTTGAGTCCGCTCACGGTGCTTCCCCTCTCCACGCACGCCCCCGCGTACGCCTCGCCTCGACCGTCTCCCCACTCAAAAGCCCGTGGTTGCGGGGAGATTGCTCATGGTGTCATGGGGCTACGACAGTGGACCCGGCGGTGGAGGGGGAGAGCGGTTTGTGGAGTGGTGACGAGCTGGATCTCGACGCATATCTGGCTCGAATCGGCTACGACGTCGATCGCGACGGGGAACTCTCCCCTGATCTGAGGACGTTGACGGCACTGCACCGGGCGCATGTCCGGTCCATTCCGTTCGAGAACCTCGACGTCGCCCTCGGTCGGCAGGTCCCCCTGGACGTGAAGAGCCTGCAGGCCAAGCTCGTCCGCCGGCGTCGCGGCGGCTACTGCTACGAGCAGAACTCCCTCTTCGCGGCCGCGCTCGAACGGATCGGCTTCGGGGTGGCCGGGCGCGGAGCCCGTAACCGCACCCGGGGGGCTGCCCTGCTGCCCGTCACGCACGCGCTGTTGGCCGTCGAGACCGAGGGCCAACAGTGGCTCGCGGACGTCGGGTTCGGATGGCAGGGGCCGCTGGAGCCGGTTCCCCTGCGGGACGGGGCGCGCGTGGAGCAGGGCGGCTGGACGTTCGGGATCGGGAGGGAGGCCGACGGCATTCACGTACTCCGCTCGCTGCGTCCCCAGGGCTGGACCGATCTGTACGCGTTCTCTCCGCAAACCCTGTATCCGGGTGACTTCACGGTCATGAACCACTTCAGCTCCAGCCATCCCGAGTCGCGCTTTCTCGGCCAGGTCGTGGCCCAGAAGCCCGGGCCCGAGGTGCGGAGGGCGCTGGTGCGCGAGACGTTGTCGACGGTGTGGGCGAACGGAGCCGGCGAGGAACGGATCGTGACCGTCGGCGAGTTGGCGGCGACGTTGAAGGCCGACTTCGGTATCGAGATCGACGAGGAGGAGCGCGCGGGACTGGAGCGACTGCACCCGGTGGGAGTCTGACGCGCACTGCCGGGGCGCCCCTTCGGCCCGTACGATGGCGCGGTGTTGGTCAAGTGGATTCGCTGCACCGTGATGGACCGTCGAGGGTTCGAGCGGGGGCAGCGGAAATGGGCGGGGCTGCTCGGCGAGCCGGGGTTCCGGGGCCAGGGCGGCGGGTGGAGCCGGGCTCGGCCGGACGTCGCCCACATCTTCGCGTTCTGGGAGAGCAGGGCCTTCTACGACTCCTTCATGGCGCGGTCCCACGACCGGCTGGCGGCCTCGCAGGGGGGCACGTACAAGGACATCGAGGTGAAGCTGTTCGACCACCGCTTCGACGTGAAGACGGGGTTCGAGCCGCGGTTCACCGACGCCGATGTGGCGCGGGTGGCGCACTGCCGTGTCCACGAGGACCGGGCCGAGCACTTCGCGCTCATGCAGGAGAAGGTGTGGAACCCGGCGATGGCCGGGTCCCCGGGCATGGTGCGGGGGCTGTTCGGCGAGGCGCCCGGCAGCGAGTTCCTGGTGCTCTCGATGTGGCGGTCCGCCGCGGAGCACGGGAAGTACCGGGTGGAGCGCGTGGAGCGGCTGGGGCTGCGGGCGAGGACCGACGCCGATGTGGCGTCGCTTACCGGTGACGTGGTGCAGCTCGAGAGCGCCTGGACGGTCTGAGCGCGCGCCGGGGCCTGGGCCCTGTGGGCCCGGGTGTGCGTGTGTGGCGGGTCTTTGCGTGTGTGGCGGGTGTGCCGGGCGTGGCTCCTCCGTCGGATGGGCTTCGGGTGGCCCCTCGGCCGAGCCCGCTCCGGGCCGTCGATCTAGGGTCGGGGTATGGCACGACCGCGGCGCATCGTTCTCGTACGGCATGGAGAGTCCGAGGGCAATGCCGATGACACGGTGTACGAGCGGGAGCCCGACCATGCCCTCCGGCTCACCGAGACCGGGTGGCGGCAGGCGGAGGAGACGGGGGAGCGGCTGCGGGGGCTGTTCGGGGAGGAGCCGGTCAGCGTCTACGTGTCGCCGTACCGCCGTACCCATGAGACGCTCCGCGCCTTCCGCCTGCCCCGGGAGCAGACGAGGGTGCGGGAGGAGCCGCGCCTGCGGGAGCAGGACTGGGGCAACTGGCAGGAACGGGAGGACGTGCGTCTGCAGAAGGCGTACAGGGACGCCTACGGGCACTTCTTCTACCGCTTCGCCCAGGGCGAGTCCGGGGCCGACGTGTACGACCGGGTCGGGGCCTTCCTGGAGAGCCTCTACCGCAGCTTCGAGGCCCCCGACCACCCGCCGAACGTCCTGCTGGTCACCCACGGACTGACCATGCGGCTGTTCTGCATGCGCTGGTTCCACTGGACGGTCGCGGACTTCGAGTCGCTGTCGAACCCCGGAAACGCCGAGACACGCACGCTCCTGCTGGGCGAGGACGGGAGATACCGGCTGGACCGGCCGTTCGAACGCTGGCGTACCCCGGAACCGTACGGTCCTACCGGATAGAGTGGCTGAGCGATGACCGCTGACTCCTCACTCGACCGGCGCTTCGACCGCGCCCTGGCCAGCCTGCGCGGGCTGTCCGTGGGAGACGCCCTGGGCTCCCAGTTCTTCGTACCCGCCCACTACCCCCTGCTGAAGCGGCGCGAGCTGCCGCCCGGCCCCTGGCAGTGGACCGACGACACCGAGATGGCCTGCTCCGTCCTCGCCGTCCTCGTCGGCCATGACCGCATCGACCAGGACGCCCTCGCCCTGTCCTTCGCGAACCACCACGACTTCGACCGCGGCTACGGTCCGGCGGTCAACCGGATGCTCCGGCTCGTCCGGGAGGGCGGTGACTGGCGGGAGCTGGCCTCGGCGCTCTTCAACGGGCAGGGGTCCTGGGGCAACGGCGCCGCGATGCGGATCGCCCCGCTCGGCGCCTGGTACGCGGATGACCCCGAGCAGGCGACGCACCAGGCCGAGATCTCCGCGTACACGACACACCAGCACCGCGAGGCCGTGGTGGGTGCGATGGCCGTGGCCGCCGCTGCCGCCCTCGCCGCCGACCCGGCCGGACCGCCCACGCCCGAGGCGCTGCTCGACGGGGTCGTCGCCCTGGTGCCGCGCAGCGCGGTGGGGGCGGGCCTGCGCAGGGCGCGCGACATGCTCGACTACGGCGACGCGAGCACGGTCGCCGCGGTGCTCGGCAGCGGTCGGCGGACCAGCGCGCACGACACGGTGCCGTTCGCCCTCTGGTCCGCGGCGCGAGCGCTCGGCGACTTCGAGCAGATGTTCTGGACGACCGCGCAGGTCGGCGGTGACGTCGACACGACCTGCGCCATCGCCGGGGGCGTCGTGGCCTCCGCGGTGACCGGTGCTCCGCCGGCGGCATGGCTGCGGCAGACGGAGGACCTGCCGGGATGGGTCCCGGTCGGGACGGCCTGATACGGGAGACGCCCCCTGAGCCCTTGTAAGGGGGTTCAGGGGGCGTCGTCGTGCTCTCTCAGGGGCGTACGGCGTGTTCTCGGGGCGTGCAGCGTGTTTTCAGGGGCGTACGGTCGCACTCGCGCCACCGGTCGCACCACCTCATGCCACCGGCCCAGCCGCCTCCGCCCGGCCGCTGAGCGCTTCCAGGTCGCTCTTGCGGACGCGGATCACCAGGACCGCCGTGACCAGGGCGATCAGCACCATCGCGACGGCCGCGGTGAAGGCCGAGGCGATGCCCGCCGTCAGTACGTCGTGGCCCCATGGAGCGGGCAGCTCCTTCGTCTGCGCGAACGCAGCCTGCTGCTCGGGCGTCGCGTTCGCGAGGAAGTCAGGGGCCACCTTCGCGCCCTCCTCGCGGCTCGCCGTGGCGAAGACCGTGACCAGGATCGACAGGCCGAGCGAACCGCCGACCTGCTGTGTGGCGTTGAGCAGGCCCGATGCCGCGCCCGCCTCGTGCTGGGCGACGCCGGAGACGGCCGTGAGCGTGAGCGTCACGAAGTTGAGCCCCATGCCGAAGCCGAACAGGACCATCGGCCCGAGGACGGCGCCGGCGTAACTGCTGTCCGAGGTGATGAACGTCAGCCAGAAGAGGCCGAGTCCGGTGATCGCCGAGCCGCTCACCATGAAGGGCTTCGGGCCGAGGACCGGCAGCAGCCGCTGTGCGAGCCCCGCGCCGGTGACGATCGCGACCGTCACCGGCAGGAAGGCGAGACCGGACTGGATCGGGCTGTAGCCGAGGACGTCCTGGACCCACAGGACGATGAAGAAGAACATGCCGAACATGGCGGCCGACAGGCTGAGCATGATGACGTACGTGCCCGAACGGTTGCGCTCCGCGAACATCCGGAGCGGGGTGATCGGCTCCTTGGCCCGCGACTCCACGATCCCGAAGGCCACGAGCAGGACCACGGCCGCGACGAACGAGCCGATGGTCAGGGAGTCCCGCCAGCCCTTCTCGGACGCGCGGATGAACCCGTAGACCAGGGCCGCCATGCCGAGCGTCGAGGTCAGGGCTCCCGCGATGTCGAAACGGCCCGGGTTGCGCTCCGACTCCGCGATGTAGCGCGGGGCGAGGTAGGCGATCAGCAGGCCGATCGGCACGTTGACGAAGAAGACCCAGCGCCAGTCGAGCCACTCGGTGAGCATGCCGCCGGCGAGCAGCCCGATCGCGCCGCCGCCGGCGGACACGGCGGCGAACACGCCGAACGCCCGGTTCCGCTCCGGCCCTTCGGCGAACGTCGTGGTGATCAGCGCGAGTGAGGTGGGCGAGGCGATGGCGCCGCCGACGCCCTGCAGGGCGCGCGCGGCGAGCAGCTGCCACGGCTCCTGGGCGAAGCCGCCGAGCAGCGAGGCCAGGGTGAAGACGAGGATGCCGGCCATGAACACCCGGCGGCGCCCCAGGATGTCCCCGGCTCGTCCGCCGAGGAGCAGCAGGCCGCCGAAGGTGAGCGTGTAGGCGCTGAGCACCCACGAGAGGTCGGTGGTCGAGAAGGAGAGCGCGTCCTGGATGTGCGGCAGGGCGATGTTCACGATGGTGGCGTCGAGGACGACCATCAGCTGGCAGGCGGCGATGACGGCCAGCGCGATGCCCGGCCGGCCTCCGGCGCGGTCCGGTCCGTTCGTGGACTGTGTGTCCACCGGAGAAGTTGTCACTATGGATCCCCCACGGAAGAATTAGTGAACGCATCCGTTCACTGTTCTCCACGGTAGTGACTCCCCCTCAGTGAACGCAACCGTTCACTGAGTGCTGCCGCCGCCCGACCTGTCGGCCCGCCACCCCCGGTCCGTCCCCCGTGACTTGCCCCGAACGACTCGCTCAACGGAGAGATCCTGATGGTTACTTCGCGCTCCACGGCCGCCGCCCGGCCGGAGGGGGCGTCGCTGCGACGCCGCGGCCCCGTGCTGGAACGGGCCATTCTGGAAGCCACGCTCGAACAGCTGGGCAGCGTCGGCTGGAACGGTCTGACGATGGAGGGTGTCGCGGTCGGCGCGCAGACGGGCAAAGCGGCGGTGTACCGGCGCTGGCCGTCGAAGGAAGACCTGGTCGCCGACGCCCTCCAGGCCGGGCTGCCGACCCTCGACGAGGCACCGGACCGCGGAGGCGTCCGCGAGGACCTGTACGCGCTGTGCCTCCGCGTCCGGGACGTGATGTTCTCCAAGCCCGGCCAGGCTCTGCGCTCGGTGCTTCACGAATGCGACGCGGAGTCCGCGGAGAGGTTCCATGAGCTGATCGTCAAAGGGGTGACCGAGCCGTCGACCCGGCTCTTCCAGGGCGTGCTGCGGCGCGGAATCGCGCGGGGCGAGGTGCGGGCCGACGCGATCGACGATCTGGTGCTCGATGTCGTACCCGCCCTGATGATGTACCGCTCCAAGGTGTGCGGGAGCGAATGGCCGGACCATGAGATCGCCGACATGGTCGACCGGGTGATGGTGCCGCTGATCCGGATCGGGAAGGTCTGAGACCGGTCGGCCGTCGCCGTGTGGACGCGCCGAGGAGAAGTCGAGGAGCTCCCGAGGGGAATCCGGGTATCGCGGGCGGCGCCGGGCGGCGTAACCTGGCTGGCGCCATGCCGTACGAACCTCCCACCCACACTGTCGAGCGATCGCTCCGAGCGACCACCGGCGCCAGGATCGTCGCCGGAGTCGACGAGGTCGGGCGCGGGGCGTGGGCCGGTCCCGTCACCGTGTGCGCGGCCGTCACCGGCCTGCGCCGACCCCCCGCCGGCCTCACCGACTCCAAGCTGATCACCCCCAAGCGCCGTACCGCGCTGGCCTCGGAGCTGGAGCAGTGGGTCACGGCGTACGCGCTCGGCGACGCCTCCCCGGAGGAGATCGACGAGCTCGGGATGACCGCGGCCCTCCGGCTCGCGGCGGTCCGGGCCCTCGAAGGGCTCCCCGTCCGGCCCGACGCCGTGATCCTCGACGGCAAGCACGACTACCTCGGCAGCCCCTGGCAGGTCCGTACGGTGATCAAGGGCGACCAGTCCTGTGTCGCCGTGGCGGCCGCCTCCGTCATCGCCAAGGTCCGACGGGACGCCGTGATGGCGGAACTCGAGACCGGGGCCGAGGGATGTGCCGCGTTCGGATTCGCGGCCAATGCGGGCTACCCTTCGCCGGTCCACAAGGCCGCCCTGGAGGAGCTGGGGCCCACCCCGTACCACCGCCTCTCCTGGTCGTACCTGGACGCGTTGCCCCAGTGGCGCCACCTCAAAAAGGTCCGCCTCTCCGCAGAGGCGGCCGCGCTGGAAAGCGGGGGCCAACTCGGCTTCGACTTCTGAACTTCCGGCTGCTGAGCCCTCCCTGAGGGCCGCCCGAGCAGCCGGGGTGCACTTCCGTGCCCACCCGCCGATGCCCCGCGCAGCGGCGTTTGATAGACATCCACCCATGCCTCTCACCCCCGAGGAGCCTCAGATTCACGAGAGCGCCCAGGGTCCCCGCGCCACCACGGCCGCAGGCCGTCCCGCGTCGACCCCCCGTCCCGTACCCGGCCCGCGTTCCGCGGCCTCCCCGCGTCCCGGTGGTCCTGGCCCCGGCCCGGCCAGGCCGGCGCCGCCGGCCCCGCGGCCGCACCCCGGTGCCGGTCAGTCCCCTGCCGTCGGTGGGGAGAATCGTTCCGACCAGCGATCCGGCCCGCAGCTCCAGGTGATCCCGGCCCCGGTCGACGGCGCGCTCGACGCCGCCGAGGAGGCCCTGGACCTGCTCCTGGAGAGCGGGCGGGCACCCGGCGACGTCCTGGTGCTCACCACCGGCGACCAGCACCCGTGGGCGGCGCACGAGCTGTCCTTCGGCGAGGCCGCCTACTGGGCCCAGCAGGACGGCGGTGACGACGTGTTCTTCGCGGACGCCGCCGCCGTGGAGCGGGCCGCCACCCGGCCCGTGGTGATCGTCGCCGTCAACGGCGGAAACGACGAGACCGCTGCCCGCGCCCTGCCGCTGGCCATGGCCCGCGCCGGTGCGCTGCTGATCGTCTGCGGCGAACCGGCACGCGTCGCGTCGCTCGTCGGCGCCGGCGTCTGATCGACCACCCCTCCCGCCGGACCGTGACGCGGTCCGGCGGGACGGCGTTCGGTGTGTGGCCTCGGCGGGTGACTGCCGACGTGCGGTGGCCGGCGAGTGGCTGTCTGTGTGATGCGGTCGGTCTGTGGTCGTCAGCCGTGTGGCTGTCGGTGTGCCGCGGTCGGTCGGCGTATCGCCGTCAGCGTGCGGCAGCCCGGCGCAGGGGTTCGGGCGCGCCGCTCGCGGTTCTCGGAGCGAGGCTGCCGAGTTCGGCCGCCTCGCTCCCGAGTGATTCCGGGCGCGAGTCGGAGCTCGGCCGACGGCCTCCCCGGCCCTCGCCGAGCACCTGCCAACCCCCTCGGGTCAGCGTGATGTACGCGCCGCAGCGGAGTCCGTGCAGCGTGCAGGCGTCCCGGAGCCCCCACATCCAGGCTCCGTCCTCCTCCGTCCAGCGCTCGTCGCCCTCGCGGCAGTACAGGAGGACGGCGGTCCGGACAGGGGTGCGGCGCCGGAGGTCGTGCGGAATGACGCGCCGCAGGTGCGCGAGGAGCGCGTTGCGGAAGTCCCAGCCGTCCGCCGGCGTGGGGCGCCGGACGAACGAGGCGCTGGCGGTGAGCCGTTCCTCGTGGTCCAGAACCGCCACGACCGCCGTCGAGGGCGTGGGCGCGTGGCGCGAGTGCAGTCCACTGACGACCTCACGCGGATTGCCCAGCAAGGGAATTCCCGCCCCGGCCCACTCGGCCGGTTCGAGTATCCGGGCGAGGCGGCTGGCGGACTCGGGCGACGATCTTGTCGAGGTGCCTGTGGACGGAGCGAATCCGAGGGTCACGGTCCTCCCTTCGGATACGCGCCCGCGCGGCGGGCGTAGTCGGGTGAGGGCGCACCACGGCACGGTCCATCGGGCCGCTGACGGGCCGTGCGGGGCGGTTTCCCAATTCTTGCTTGGCCCGTGCGCGAGCGGCAATGAGCAATTGAGGTCGCTGACGGGATTGCGGCGGTATGCCTCTCATATCCCTGCCCAGTTGCCCATTGTTCACTCCCCGTTTCCCCACCTGTTTCACCCCAGGACGGTGAGCATCAGCGGAAACATCCCTTCCGGTCCGGCCGTCCTCGCTCGCCGTGCGGCCTCCGCACGCTCCGCGAACGCTCTGCGGGTGCGATGTCACGCTGAGTGAGTTGGGTGATTGTCGGTGCCATCGGGTTGCATGGAGGGATGGACAACCAGGAGCTCCGCGCCGAAGCCGATGCCATCCTCGCTGAGCTCGTCGGCACCCCAGGGGGCTCGGCGCGCCTGCGGGAGGACCAGTGGCAGGCGGTGGCGGCTCTGGTCGAGGAGCGCCGCCGTGCCCTGGTGGTGCAGCGCACCGGCTGGGGAAAGTCGGCGGTGTACTTCGTCGCCACGGCGCTGCTGCGGCGGCGCGGCTCCGGTCCCACCGTGATCATCTCGCCGCTCCTGGCGCTGATGCGCAACCAGGTCGAGTCGGCGGCGCGCGCCGGCATCCAGGCGCGCACCATCAACTCGGCCAACCCGGAGGAATGGGACACCATCTACGAGGAGGTCGAGCGCGGCGAGACCGACGTGCTCCTCGTCAGTCCCGAACGCCTCAATTCCGTCGACTTCCGCGAGCAGGTCCTGCCCAAGCTCGCGGCCACGACCGGTCTCCTGGTGGTCGACGAGGCGCACTGCATCTCGGACTGGGGGCACGACTTCCGGCCCGACTACCGCCGGCTGCGGGCGATGCTCGCCGAGCTCGCCCCCGGCGTGCCGGTGCTGGCCACCACCGCGACGGCCAACGCGCGCGTGACCGCGGACGTGGCCGAGCAGCTGGGCACCGGGGCCGGCGAGGCCCTTGTCCTGCGCGGCCCGCTGGACCGGGAGAGCCTGCGCCTCGGCGTGGTCCGGCTGCCGGACGCCGCGCACCGCCTGGCCTGGCTCGCCGAGCACCTGAACGAGCTGCAGGGATCCGGGATCATCTACGCCCTCACCGTGGCCGCCGCCGAGGAGGCGACCGCCTTCCTGCGCCAGCGCGGCTTCACGGTGGCCTCCTACACGGGACGCACGGAGAACGCCGACCGGCTGCAGGCCGAGGTCGACCTCCAGGAGAACCGGGTCAAGGCGCTGGTCGCGACATCGGCGCTGGGCATGGGCTTCGACAAGCCCGACCTCGGCTTCGTGGTGCACCTGGGGTCGCCCTCCTCTCCCATCGCCTACTACCAGCAGGTCGGTCGAGCCGGTCGCGGGGTCGAGCACGCCGACGTCCTGCTGCTGCCGGGCGCGGAGGACGAGGCCATCTGGCGCTACTTCGCCGATACGGCCTTCCCGCCCGAGGCCCAGGTCCGGCAGACCCTCTCGGCCCTCGCCGACGCGGGCCGGGCGCTCTCCGTGCCCGCCCTGGAGGCGGCGGTGGACCTTCGTCGCACCCGGCTGGAGACCATGCTGAAGGTCCTCGACGTGGACGGGGCCGTCAAGAGGGTGAAGGGCGGATGGACCTCCACCGGGCGGGAGTGGACCTACGACTCCGAGCGGTACGCGTGGGTGGCCCGGCAGCGGGCGGCCGAGCAGCAGGCCATGCGCGACTACGTGAGCACGTCCGGGTGCCGGATGGAGTTCCTGCGCCGCCAGCTCGACGACGAGGGAGCCGTCCCGTGCGGCCGCTGTGACAACTGCGCGGGGCCCTGGGCGGACTCCTCCGTCTCCTCCGAGACGCTGACCGGGGCCGCGAAGGAGCTGGACCGCCCGGGTGTGGAGGTCGAGCCGCGCCGGATGTGGCCGACCGGGATGCCCGCGCTGGGCATCAACCTCAAGGGGCGCATCCCCGCCGGAGAGCAGTGCTCCACCGGGCGGGCCCTGGGGCGGCTCTCGGACATCGGCTGGGGCAACCGGCTGCGCCCGCTGCTCGCCGACAACACGCCCGACGGCCCGGTCCCGGACGACGTCCTGAAGGCCGCGGTGGCCGTCCTCGCCGACTGGGCGCGCTCCCCGGGCGGCTGGGCGCCGAACGTCCAGGACGCCGGCGCCCGGCCGGTGGGCGTCGTCGCCGTACCGTCCATGACCCGCCCGCACTTGGTCGGCTCCCTCGCCCAGGGCATCGCGACCGTCGGCCGCCTGCCCTTCCTGGGCACCCTGACCTACACGGGGCCCGAGGGCGCGCACGCGGCACGCCGCAGCAACTCCGCCCAGCGTCTGCGGGCGCTTTCCGGGGCCTTCGCCGTCCCGGAGGAGCTGGCCGCCGCCCTGGCGGGTTCTCCCGGTCCGGTCCTGCTCGTGGACGACTCCACCGACTCCGGCTGGACCCTCGCCGTCGCCGCCCGCCTGCTCCGTCAGGCCGGCGCCCAGCAGGTGCTTCCGCTGGTCCTCGCCGCCGCGGGCTGAGCACCTTTAGCACCGTCACGCGGTCACGAGCATAGGGGTTTCGATCCCGTCGCACGGCCGCCCTGTGGACAACTCCACGGGGCGGCAGATGCCGCATTCCCGGAGTTATCCACAGGGGTTTCGGAAATCGGGAGATCACGAGACCGTCCTGACCATGAACGCGAATCACCACGAACCCAGTGGACTTTCCCGTACCCAGCGGATCACCCTGCGCGGCCCGGCCGAACTGGCCGACGCCCTGCCCTACATGCTGGGCTTCCACCCCAGCGACTCCGTCGTCCTGGTCGCTCTCCACGGTGAACGCGGCCGCTTCGGCGGCCGGGTCAGGCTCGGCATCCCGCGCTCGCCCGGCGAATGGGCGTCCACCGCGGACCACCTCGCCGAATGCCTCGTCGAGGGCGGCGCCCGGCACGGCGCCAGGCCGGACGGGATCGTCGTCTTCCTGTGCCAGGACCCGGCGCCCGGCGAGACGGGCCACCGGGTCATGGAGCGGCTGCGCCCCTTTGCGCAGCGACTGCGGACGGCCTGCGGCGCCCTCGACATCCCCGTCTACGAAGCCCTCTGCATCTCCGACGGTCTCTACTTCTCCTACTGCTGCCCGGACGAGCGGTGCTGCCCGCCCGGCGGTACGCCCCTGGCGCTCAACGGCACCTCGGTGGCGGCGGCGTCCGCCGCTTACGCCGGCCTCCAGGTGCGTGGCTCTCTCCGGGACATGGAGGCCCGACTCAAGCCGTACGGCACGCCCGGGGACGAACAGCAGCGCGCCGCCCTCGACGCGGCGGCCGCCGCGATCGTGCCCCGCATCCTCGAAGGCCCGCCGGGACAGGGGCGGGAAGAGGTGCGCGAGGCGACGCTGCGCACCGCGCGCGAGATCCTCCGGCGGTTCGCCAATCCGGTGCGCGGGTCGTCCGGGGACCGTCCTGCCGATGGTGCGACGTCCCGGTCCCGGCCCTCCGGCGGGGCGGAGGCGCAGGCGAGGACCGCAGAGGGCGTGATGGCGACGGACGCGGCCGACGACGCTCTGATCGGGACCGAAGAGGCGGCCGCGATCATCCTGGGCCTCCAGGACCGGGCCACCCGGGACCGCGCCGCCGAATGGATGGAGGGCTGGGAGGGCACCGCCGCGCTGCGGCTCTGGCGCGTACTGGCCCGACGCTGCGTCACCCCCTACGAGGAGCACGCCGCCGCGCCGCTCACCCTCGCGGGCTGGACGGCCTGGTCCACCGGCGACGAGCCGACCGCCCGGGTAGCCCTGGGACTCGCGCTCGACGCCGACCCCGAGTACGTCTTCGCCCGACTGCTGCACCAGGCGTGCAACGAAGGCCTGGACCCCGAGTCGCTCCGCTCCTGTCTGCGGAGCGAGCGGGACTCCCGGACGCCCGTGGAGCAGGCCGCTCCGTCGCCCTCCCGGCGGGTCACGACCCGCACGGCCCGCCCGCAGGGGGTCCGGCAGAGCCTCAGGAAGCCCGGGCGGCAGACCGGCGGCAGGGAGCGCGGGACATCGGCCGGAGTCCGGCCGAGCGGCCCCGCCACGGGCAGGCCGGGGAGCGGTGCCCCGCGCCACGGAGGGCAGCGCGGCAGCAGGAGCGGTCGATGACGACCGTGACCCGGCCGCCCACGCGCGCGTTCACCTCTCTGGCGGTGTCGGACGAACCGTGCCGCCGTCACGCCGCCGGCCGCCCGGACCGTACAGAGAGCACCCCATACCCGCCATGGCCCTCAGCCCCGTCCCGGCCCCCGGACGCCCCGCAGGACACCCGAAGGGGCTCACGCACGGACCCCCGTCCGGCGTGGGCTCGGCGCCGTCCCGCGCGGCGCGGCCGGGGGAGCTGCCCTCGGTGCACGGCGCGCTCCTCTGCGTGGCCCTGCCCGCCCTCGCCGTCTGTGCCGAGCACGGGCAGCTCACCGGCGAGGGGCCCGAGGGCGTGTACGCGGCGGGAAGACGGCTCCTGTCCCGCTGCGTCCTGCGGGTGGCGGGGCGCGAACCCGTCACCCTCCAAGGCCGCATGGCGGGCGCCGACCGGGCGGTGTTCCTCGGCGTGCTGCGTGTCCCCGGGGACACGGGGCCGGATCCCGGGCTCGCCGTCGAGCGCTCACGAGGCGCCGACGGAACCGAGCGCATCACCCTGCGCAATGCGACCGCCCGCACCCTCCGCCTCCCCGTGGAGATCGCTCTGGGCACGGATCTCGCGGACCTGGGCGCGGTCGCGACCGGCCGGACGGGACCCGAGCTCACCCCGAGCGTCCACGGCACCGGACTGCGCTGGACCGCGGGCGACGGACGGTCCGCCGCCGTCACCGCGGACCCGCCGCCCATGGACTCCCTGGCGGCGGCCGGCGTCCTGCGCTGGGAGGCCGAGCTGGCGCCGGGAGCCCCGTTCACGATCCACCTGCGGGTACGTGACGACCGCCCGGCCGGGCCGGTGCCCGCCTCGGGAGGACGCTTCGGACGGCCCGGCGGCCACCTCCTCGCGGAGGCGCTGGCCGAGGGCGACGACCCACGCCCGGGGGAGCTGCTCCGCGCCGCCGTCGAGGACCTGCGGGCCCTGCTCCAGCGAGACCCCGCCCACCCCGCCGACGTCCACCTCGCGGCCGGCGTCCCCTGGCGTTGCGGACCGGTCACCGCCGAGGCGCTCTGGGCCGCCCGCATGGCCCTGCCCCTCGGGACCAGGCTCGCCGCCACCACGCTCCGCGCGCTGTGCCGCACCCAACTCCAGGGCACCGGACCCGAGTCCGGCCGCCTCGCCGGACCCCTCCGGGACGCAGGTCCGCACCTTCCGCCCCGCTGCACGGGCATCGAGGCCACCCTCGCCGTGCCGGCCGTCCTCGCCGAGGCCCGCCGCTGGGGCCTGCCCACCGCGGATCTGGAGGAGCTGCTCCCGGCGGCGGAGCGCTGCCTCGGCTGGCTGCGCCGCACGGTCGCCCGGGACGGCTTCGTATCCGACCCGGGGCCCGCCGGTCCCTGGCGGGCGGAGACCCAGGCGCACGCGCACCGCGCGGCCCTGCTCGGCGCGGACCTGCTCGACGCCTGCGGGCGGCCCGGGGGAGACGCTCTGCGCGAGTCGTCGCGGACACTGCGCGAGGGGTTCCGTCGGGAGTTCTGGCTCGACGACCGGGCAGGGGGCCGGCCGGCCGTCGCCCGCGCTCCGGGCGGTCGGACATGGTCCCAGTGGGGCGGCTGGGCCGCGCATTTGCTCGACACCGGACTGCTGGGCGGCGGGCGGTACGCGCAGGGCCTGCTGGACAGGGCGGAGACCGAGCAGGTGGCCAGACAGCTTGCCACGCCTGCCCTCGACTCCGGCTGGGGCCTGCGCGGACTGGGCACCAAGGAACCGGGATACAACCCCTTCGGCCACCGGGCCGGCGCGGTCCGGGTGCACGAGACGGCGGTCGCCGTGGCGGGCCTCGCCGCCGCCGGCCACGAGAAGGAGGCCGCCTCCCTGCTGCGCGGACTGCTCGACGCCGCGGAGGCCTTCGCGCATCGGCTTCCCGAGATGTACGCGGGGGAGCAGCGGACGGCCGGATCGCGTCCGGTGCCGCACCCGGCCGCGTGCCGACCCGCGGCCGTCGCGGCCGCCGGGGCGGTGCAGGCCCTCGTCACGCTCGCCGGGATCCGGCCCGACGCGCCGGGGCGCTCCGTGTCGGTGCACCCCATGCCCTCGGCCCCGCTGGGCGCGATTCGACTGTCGGGGCTCGTGGTGGCGGGAGAGCCCTTCGCCGTGCGGGTCGGCAGGCTCGGTCTCGGTATGGTCGAGGAGGCCGCAGAGGGCCTTCAGCTGGGGGTGTGACGGGATGCCGGGCGCAGACACGACGGAAGCTTCACGGCGCGACGAAGAAGTCGCCGCCGATCACTCTCCGAGGCGTGTTTATCGTCAGGGAGACGACTATGATCGCGGCATGTCTCCCTACGACCCGTCGGCCTTTCCGCCTTTCGCTGTCACCGTCGACCTGGTCGTGCTCACCGTGCGGCGCCACGCGCTCTGCACGCTGGTCGTGCGGAGGGGAGAAGCACCGTTCCAGGGGTGCTGGGCGCTCCCCGGCGGCTTCGTCCGCGAGGGTGAGGACCTCGGCGCCGCGGCCGCCCGCGAGCTGATCGAGGAGACCGGTCTCCACGCCCACGACCCGGGCGATCCGCCGCCCGTGGAGGGCAACGGCGCGCACCTCGAGCAGCTGGCGACGTACGGGGCTCCCGACCGTGACCCGCGGATGCGGGTGGTCAGCGTCGCGCACCTGGCGCTCGCCCCGGACCTTCCCGCCCCGAGGGCCGGCGGGGACGCGAACAGCGCCCGCTGGGCCCCGGTCGAGGAGCTGCTCGGCGAGGACGTGGCAGCCGGAGCGGAGGCCGAGAGGGAAGGGGGCGGAGGAGCCGAGCCGCTCGCCTTCGACCACGCCCGGATCCTCGCCGACGGAGTGGAGCGGGCCCGTTCCAAGATCGAGTACTCCTCCCTCGCCACGGCGTTCTGCCCGCCGGAGTTCACGGTCGGAGAGCTGCGGCGCGTCTACGAGGCCGTCTGGGGCGTCGCCCTGGACCCGCGCAACTTCCATCGCAAGGTGACCGGCACGCCCGGCTTCCTCGTCCCGGCCGGTGGCACCACGACCCGTCAGGGAGGGCGCCCCGCCCAGCTCTTCCGGGCAGGTGGGGCCACCCTCCTCAACCCGCCGATGCTGCGCCCCGAGGTCTGATCGACCCGCTGTTCCGGCGCCCCAGGTGTCAACCCTGCGCCGAAAGTCCGAAATGTAGCGTTATCTTGCTGCGGTAGCGCCGCCCTGCCGCGGAGCGGTGTCACCTACCGCGAGAGAAGCGATGCTCCAGGCAATCGGACTGACCAGCACTCCCCGCCGTGATCGCCCGCCCGTCGTGGACGATCTGACCTTCGAGGCGCGGCCCGGCGCAGTGACCGCGCTCCTCGGCCCGACGGGCTCCGGCAAGACCACCACGCTCCGGCTCATCCTCGAACTCGATCCGGGCCGCGGGATCACCTACTTCCGGGGCAGACCGCTGCATCGCGTCGCCCACCCGTCCCGCGAGGTCGGCGTGTTCCTCGGCGACGTACCAGGACACCCCTCCCGTACCCTCCGGGGGCAACTGCGGATGCTCTGCGCCGCGTCCGGAACTCCCCTCGCGCGGGCCGAGGAAGCGCTGCGCTCCGTGGGCCTCACCGGACTGGAGGGACGGAGGATCGGCACCCTGCCGCTCGGCGCGGACCGTCGACTCGGCCTGGCCTGCGCCCTGTTGGGCGCCCCGCACACCCTGCTGCTCGACGAGCCGGGCGCCGGCCTCTCCGCCGCCGAGAGCGCCTGGTTGTACGAACTCCTGCGCGCGCACGCGGCCGGCGGGGGAACGGTGCTCTACACCACGTGCGACCCCAAGGACGCGGCCCGGCACGCCGACCGGGTCGTCACTCTCGACGGCGGCCGTCTCGTCGCCGACCAGGACGCGACCGAGTTCGCGCGCACCCGGCTGCGGCCCCGGGTCGCGGTCCGCACCCCCCACGTCGCTCGACTGGCCGCGGCGGTGACTCAGGAGGCCAGGGCCGCCCGCCGGCCGGTCGAGGTGGTCGCGGAGGACGGCAACCTGCTGTCGGTCTACGGCAGTGACTGCGCCGCCGTCGGCGACACCGCGTTCCGCCACGGTGTGGTGATCCACCGCCTCGCCGACGAGACCGGCGACACGGCGCCCGCTTCCCGCACTCCGAAGGACGCCACCCGCGAGCGCGGCGCTTCCGGACGGAACCACCCCGGGCAGGACCCTTCCGGGCAGGCCGCCTCAGGGCAAGGCCCCTCCGGAGCGGCCCCCTCCGGGCAGGATCCCGCCGAGCCTCGCGTTCCACCCTCCCGGGCCGCCGCCCGGAGGCCGGCGCGCTCGCCCTCGCGCCCACTCCGGTACGAGCTCCGCCGGCTCGTGGGCGTGCCGAGCACCCCGCTCGTCGTGGCGACGGTCCTGCTCGTCTCCGTGACCCTCGCGCTGCTCCTCGGGCGCGGGGGCGTGGCCGCGCTGCCCGCCGTCCTCGCGGGCTGGCCCGCGATCCTGCCGCTGCCGCCCGCCGCCCTCGGGGCCGGGCTGATCGGCGCCTGCTCCTTCGGGGAGGAGTACCGCTATCCCGCGCTCACGGCGGGCCGGGGCGCCGTGCCCCGCCGGCTCGGCCTGCTCCTGGCCAAGCTCGCGGTGTCGGCGGCCGTGGCCCTGGGCCTCGGGGGGCTCGTCGCGGCGGCCGACCTGGGGGCCCTGCGCCTCGTCTACGGCGGCGAGTTGATCCCTGTACCGGAGAACTGGCCTGCGCTCTGTGCGAGTTGGCTGGGGCTGCTCGTGGGCTGCGCCTGGGCGGGGGTGCTCGGGGCCGGAGTGTTCCGCGCCGCCGCCGCGGGCGTGGCCGCGGTCCTCGCCGTACCGGTGGCTTTCGTTCCGCTGCTGCAGAAGGTGCTGACGGGACCGTCGGTGCGGTCGGTCGCCGGACTGCCCGGGAGGTTGCGCGAGTTCGCCGGACCGCAGTGGCCTCCGGCCGCGGACCGGTGGTTGACGGGAGCGCTGCGGGTGGTCGGACAGCCCGCCGGGGTGGCGCTCTCGATGGTGTTGACGGGGTTGCTCTGCGCCTATGTGTTCACCGGGCTTCACCGAAAGGCACGTTGGTGATCGAATTCGGACCGAAAGGTTCCGGATTCCGATCAACTCTCTTAAAAATTGCCCACTATGTCCGATTAATCGTCAATTGTGTAGGGGGTGCCGATCACCCTTTCGTGTGCTTTTCACCAAAGACCTCAAGGGTCACGGAAGCAACGCCGACAAAGGATGCGTGAGTACCCTTGCGCACACCATGATGACCGCCGCCCGCCCCGTCGAGTCCGGCCTCGGCGCCCCGGGCGATCTCGACCGCTACCCCTACGCGGAGGCGCCCGGCGCCGGCCGCGTGGGCCCGCCCTCCTGGGAGGGCGTGGACACCGACCTGGGCCGTGTCGGTCGCCGGAGCGCCGGCAGCCGGGGCCGGGGGCTGCACGGGCAGCTCGTCCAGCAGCTCGGCCAGATGATCGTCTCCGGTGACCTCGGAGCCGACCGCCCCCTCGTCCCCGAGGAGATCGGCCAGCGGTTCGAGGTCTCGCGCACCGTCGTCCGCGAGTCGCTGCGCGTGCTGGAGGCCAAGGGTCTCGTCAGCGCCCGCCCGAACGTCGGCACCCGGGTCAGGCCCGTCAGTGACTGGAACCTCCTCGACCCCGACATCATCGAGTGGCGCGCCTTCGGCCCGCAGCGCGACGACCAGCGCCGCGAGCTGAACGAGCTGCGCTGGATGATCGAGCCGCTGGCCGCCCGCCTCGCCGCCGGACACGGCCGCGAGGACGTCCAGCAGCGCCTCGCCGACATGGTCGAGATCATGGGGCACGCGTACGCGCAGGGTGACGCGGTCACCTTCTCCCGCGCGGACGCCGAGTTCCACTCCCTGCTCATCCAGCTCGCCGGGAACCGCATGCTGGAGCACCTCTCCGGCATCGTCGGCGCCGCGCTCCATGTCTCCGGCGGTCCCGTCACGGGCTGCGACCGGCCGAGCGAGGCCTGCCTGACGCACCACGCCCGGATCGTCGACGCGCTGGCCGCCGGGGACGCCCACGGCGCCGAGACCGCCATGCGGCAGCTGCTGACCGTCCACCCCGAGGTGGAGCGCGTCGTTCCCGCCCCCCGCGAACACTGATCGCGGACTGTGGGCGGAAGCACGGAGGCGTACGCATCGCCTGCCGCCGGGTCCGATCGTGGTCCGGGGGAGCCCGTCAGGGCTTCCCCGGATGGCGCCAGGGTCCCGGCGGCGCGAATGTGCCATGATTTACCACTTCGGCTGTTTCGCCGCATATGAGGTGTGACTCGGGCCACGAAGATTGGGCGTAACACTCCTCCGAGCCGTGCGATGACCTAAGAGGTGACAGCCGAGGAAGGAATACAGCAGCCGTTCGAGGCGCTGTGCAGTTCCCCGGCCCAACCCGCGCCGTCGGCACATTTCCCGCCGACGGTCGTCGGCTCCAGCCCGATCCAGGGCGGGGCCGGAAGCCGTTTCCATCGTTCCGAGAGGTTGTTCGTGTCGGCCAGCACATCCCGTACGCTCCCGCCGGAGATCGCCGAGTCCGAGTCTGTGATGGCGCTCATCGAGCGGGGAAAGGCTGATGGGCAGATCGCCGGCGATGACGTGCGTCGGGCCTTCGAGGCCGACCAGATTCCGCCAACCCAGTGGAAGAATGTTCTGCGCAGCCTCAATCAGATCCTCGAGGAAGAGGGTGTGACGCTGATGGTCAGTGCAGCGGAGTCGCCGAAGCGCGCCCGCAAGAGCGTCGCTGCGAAGAGCCCGGCCAAGCGCACCGCCACCAAGACCGTCACTGCCAGGACGACCGTGACGAAGACCACCGTCTCGGCCTCTACGGCTTCCGCGGCCGACGACGACCTGGCCGACGAGGCCGGGTCGCCCGCCAAGAAGGCAGCCGCGAAGAAGACGGTTGCCAAGAAGACGGTGGCCAAGAAGACCGTCGCCAAGAAGACGACGGCCAAGAAGGCCACGTCCAAGAAGGACGCCGACGAGCTCGCCGAGGGCGAGGAGCTCCTCGACGAGGTCACGCCCGGCAAGGGCGAAGAGGAAGAGACCGAGGGCGAGAGCAAGGGCTTCGTCCTGTCCGACGAGGACGAGGACGACGCGCCTGCCCAGCAGGTCGCCGTCGCCGGTGCCACGGCCGACCCGGTCAAGGACTACCTCAAGCAGATCGGCAAGGTCCCGCTGCTCAACGCCGAGCAGGAGGTCGAGCTCGCCAAGCGCATCGAGGCCGGCCTGTTCGCCGAGGACAAGCTCGCGAACTCGGACAAGCTCGCTCCGAAGCTCAAGCGTGAGCTGGAGATCATCGCCGAGGACGGCCGCCGGGCCAAGAACCACCTCCTGGAGGCCAACCTCCGTCTGGTGGTCTCCCTGGCCAAGCGTTACACCGGCCGAGGCATGCTCTTCCTGGACCTGATCCAGGAGGGCAACCTGGGTCTGATCCGCGCGGTCGAGAAGTTCGACTACACCAAGGGCTACAAGTTCTCCACGTACGCCACCTGGTGGATCCGTCAGGCGATCACCCGCGCCATGGCCGACCAGGCCCGCACCATCCGTATCCCGGTGCACATGGTCGAGGTCATCAACAAGCTCGCGCGTGTGCAGCGCCAGATGCTCCAGGACCTGGGCCGTGAGCCCACCCCGGAGGAGCTGGCCAAGGAGCTCGACATGACCCCTGAGAAGGTCATCGAGGTCCAGAAGTACGGCCGTGAGCCGATCTCCCTCCACACCCCCCTGGGTGAGGACGGCGACAGCGAGTTCGGTGACCTCATCGAGGACTCCGAGGCGGTCGTGCCGGCCGACGCGGTGAGCTTCACGCTCCTCCAGGAGCAGCTGCACTCCGTGCTCGACACGCTCTCCGAGCGTGAGGCGGGCGTCGTCTCGATGCGCTTCGGCCTCACCGACGGCCAGCCGAAGACGCTGGACGAGATCGGCAAGGTCTACGGCGTGACGCGCGAGCGCATCCGTCAGATCGAGTCGAAGACGATGTCGAAGCTGCGCCACCCGTCGCGTTCGCAGGTCCTGCGCGACTACCTCGACTGATCCGTCCGAGGCACAGAGCGACACACGAAGGGCCCGGTTTCCCCGAGAGGGAGGAACCGGGCCCTTCGCTTGTGCGCGGGTGCACGGTGCGGGCAGGTGCAGGACGCTGGGTGAACCGACATCACCGCAGAGTCAGGAGGCTCCATGCGTGGTCCCTTCACCCGTGCCTTGACGGGTGCCCTGGGCCTGATCACGGCGGCGGCGGGGCAAGTCGCCACCGCCGTCCCCGCGGGCGCCGACAGCGTCGTGGTGGGCGGCCGACAGGCCCTGATCGCGGAGGCGCCGTGGGTCGTGGCGCTGTCCAGTCGTGACCGGTTCGGGGGTACCCGGGCGGGGCAGTTCTGCGGAGGCGTGGTCGTGGCGCCGACCAAGGTGCTCACGGCGGCCCACTGCCTGGGCAGGGAGGTGCTCGGCGGCGAGCCGTGGGAGGTACGTGACTTCGCGGTCATCGCCGGCCGCGCCGCGTTGCGGGGGCAGGGTGGGCAGGAGATCGGGATCTCCGAGACCTGGATCAACCCCGACTACGACCCGACGACGAACTCGGGCGATCTCGCGTTGCTGACGCTCGCGAGCGCGCTGCCGCAGTCGTACGTGATCGGCGTCGCCCGCGCGGGAGACCCGGCCTACGCGCCCGGTACGGAGGCGGACGTCTACGGCTGGGGTGACACGACCGGCAACGGGACCTACGCCTCCGCGCTGCGGACGGCCCGTGTCCAGGTGCTGCCGGACGCGGCGTGCGAGCGGGCGTACCCGGGCGGTTTCGGCGTCGCGTACCGCAGCGACACGATGCTGTGCGCGGGCGACCCGCAGGGCGGCAGGGACGCGTGCCAGGGGGACAGTGGCGGCCCTCTGGTGGCTGGGGGGCTCCTCGTCGGCCTGGTGTCCTGGGGGAGCGGCTGTGGGCAGGCGGAGAACCCGGGCGTCTACACGCGGGTCTCGGCGGTGCTCCCGGAGCGCTTCTGACGATCCACTCCGGTCGCGGGCGGGAGTGATCCCGGCCGCGGATACGAGAACGGGCGGCCACCCCCCTCGACTGCGGGGGTGGCCGCCCGTCGGCCGATCAGTGACCGGCTCGGGGCTCGTCGGGGGTGCGAGGCGTCAGTGCTCGTCGCCCGTCGTGCGGGCCGGCACGTCGGTCAGCCGGTCCGTCTCATCCTGTATCTCAGCGGCGATCTTCTTGAGTTCCGGCTCGAACTTGCGGCCGTGGTGGGCGCAGAAGAGCAAGTCACCTCCGCTGGTCAGGACGACACGCAGGTATGCCTGGGCGCCGCAGCGGTCGCAGCGGTCAGCGGCCGTCAGGGGGCTCGCGGGGGTCAGAACAGTAGTCACGTCGCCTCTTCTCTAGCTCGACGAGCTGTCGTACCAGGGTCAACATCCAACCAGGCCGGAAACGTTCCCGCTCGTGGCTTTTCCTCGAAACTTTTTCCCAAGGTGGCTGTCTGCTGCCGGTTGGCGGCGAATGAGCCGTATTGCTTCGCACTACGGATTTCGCGTTGCTTGTGTCGGTGCGTCCTCCCGGCGTGGTTGCCGGTTGTTGATGAGGACGTGCCCGGAGCCTAAATGGTTCATGCCTGGAAGGGAACGTGATGTTCGCGTCACCCCATCGAGGGATCGAACATCCATACGACCCTGGACTAGCATGAGGAAACGGGGTGGGTGGCGTGAACACCGTCCTACCAGGCATCGGTACCCTCTGACCGGTGAACGACGCCGGGCCTTACCCCACCGGGCCAGTTTTCAAATTCAGCGAGGAGCGAACCGCGTGACCGCCGAAACGTCCGTGCCGTCCAGTGCGCTGCTGACCGCAGACCGTGACGGTTCCAACTACACCGCGCGGCACCTGCTCGTACTCGAAGGGCTCGAAGCGGTCCGCAAGCGCCCCGGTATGTACATCGGGTCCACCGACAGCCGCGGCCTGATGCACTGCATCTGGGAGATCATCGACAACTCGGTCGACGAGGCCCTCGGTGGCTACTGCGACCACATCGACGTCATCCTCCATGAGGACGGCTCCGTCGAGGTCCGGGACAACGGCCGAGGCATCCCGGTCGACGTCGAGCCGAAGACGGGGCTGTCCGGCGTCGAGGTCGTCATGACCAAGCTGCACGCCGGCGGAAAGTTCGGCGGCGGTTCGTACGCCGCGTCCGGCGGTCTGCACGGCGTCGGAGCCTCCGTGGTGAACGCCCTGTCGGCCCGCCTCGACGTCGAGGTCGACCGGAACAGCGCCACGCACACGATCAGCTTCCGCCGCGGTGTCCCCGGCATCTTCACGGAGCAGGGCTCCGACAGCCCCTTCGACCCGGGCAACGGCCTGCAGAAGGGCAAGCGCGTCCCGAAGACCCGTACGGGCACGCGGGTCCGCTACTGGGCGGACCGGCAGATCTTCCTCAAGGACGCCAAGCTCTCGCTGGAGACGCTCCACCAGCGCGCCCGGCAGACCGCCTTCCTCGTGCCCGGCCTCACCATCGTCGTCCGCGACGAGCGGGACCTGGCCGGAATCGGCAAGAGCGAGGAGACCTTCCGCTTCGACGGCGGCATCAGCGAGTTCTGCGAGTACCTCGCGCAGGACAAGGCCGTCTGCGACATCCAGCGCCTCACCGGCATGGGCACCTTCAAGGAGACCGTCCCGGTCCTCGACGAGCGCGGGCACATGACCCCGACCGAGGTCACCCGCGAGCTCGCCGTCGACGTCGCCCTGCGCTGGGGCACCGGCTACGACACGTCGGTCAAGTCCTTCGTCAACATCATCGCCACCCCCAAGGGGGGTACCCACGTCTCCGGTTTCGAGCAGGCGATCACCAAGACGGTGAACGAGGTCCTCCGCTCGGCCAAGATGCTGCGCGTCGCCGAGGACGACATCGTCAAGGACGACGCCCTGGAGGGGCTCACGGCCGTCGTGACGGTCCGCCTCGCCGAGCCGCAGTTCGAGGGGCAGACGAAGGAGGTCCTGGGCACCTCCGCCGCCCGCCGGATCGTGGCGAACGTGGTCGCCAAGGAGCTCAAGGACTTCCTGACCTCCACCAAGAGGGACGCCAAGGCGCAGGCCCGTGCCGTCCTCGACAAGGCCGTCGCCGCCGCCAGGACCCGGATCGCGGCCCGCCAGCACAAGGACGCGCAGCGCAGGAAGACCGCGCTCGAGTCCTCCTCGCTGCCGGCCAAGCTCGCCGACTGCCGCAGCGACGACGTGGAGCGCAGCGAGCTCTTCATCGTCGAGGGCGACTCGGCCCTCGGTACGGCGAAGCTCGCCCGCAACAGCGAGTTCCAGGCCCTGCTGCCCATCCGCGGCAAGATCCTCAACGTCCAGAAGTCCTCGGTCTCGGACATGCTCAAGAACGCCGAGTGCGGGGCGATCATCCAGGTCATAGGAGCGGGCTCGGGCCGCACCTTCGACATCGACGCGGCGCGCTACGGAAAGATCGTCCTGCTGGTCGACGCCGACGTCGACGGCGCCCACATCCGCTGCCTGCTGCTGACGCTCTTCCAGCGCTACATGCGGCCCATGGTCGAGGCCGGACGCGTCTTCGCGGCCGTACCCCCGCTGCACCGGATCGAGCTCGTCCAGCCGAAGAAGGGCCAGGACAAGTACGTCTACACGTACTCGGACAACGAGCTGCGGCAGACCCTGCTGGAGTACCAGCGCAAGGGGGTCCGCTACAAGGACTCCATCCAGCGCTACAAGGGTCTGGGCGAGATGGACGCCGACCAGCTCGCGGAGACCACGATGGACCCGCGCCACCGCACCCTGCGCCGGATCAACATCGGCGACCTGGACTCGGCGGAGCAGGTCTTCGACCTCCTCATGGGCAACGACGTGGCGCCCCGCAAGGAGTTCATCACCAGCTCCGCGGCGACCCTCGACCGCTCGCGCATCGACGCCTGACCGGCTCACCCGAGCCGGCGATCACCTGACGGGCCGTGCGGTACGCATATCAGCACGGCCCGGTCAGGTCACCTGGGAGAAGTGTCACCTGATGGGGTGAAGAGAGGGAGGAGAAGAGTCCGGGATCTTCCTGCTCTGTCCATCCTTGGGCACGCGGCCGAAACGGTTCGCTGACAAGGAGAGTTGGCCGGTGGAGCAGGTGGACATTCAGGACGGGTGCGACGTTTCGGCGGGGCCGACCGACGCCCCCCGGTACGACACGGCAGTGCCGCGGCAGCGGGTTCCCGGTGCGGCGGAGATCTACCTGGAGGTCCAGCGGAGTCCCGCCTTCCAGGAAGTGCGGCGCCGCTACCGCCGGTTCGTCCTCCCTGCCACCCTCGCGTTCCTCCTCTGGTACCTCGCCTATGTCGTCGCGGCGACCGCGGCACCCGGACTCATGGCGCGGCCGGTCGCCGGGGCCGTGAACGTGGCGATGGTCGCGGGACTCGGACAGTTCGTCAGCACCTTCCTGCTGACCTGGGCCTACGCCCGCCACGCTCGACTGCGCCGGGACCGGGCGGCCCTGGAGCTCCGCTGGGACACGCAGGAGATGACCAGAGGGGTGGCGCAGCGATGACCGGAGACCATCAGACCCTGGCGCTCGTGCTCTTCAGCGTCTTCATCGCCGTCACCCTGGGGATCACCACCTGGGTGAGCCGCAACCGGCACGGCTCGGCGGAGGAGTTCTACGCCGGGGGCAGGCTGTTCTCGCCCATGGAGAACGGTTTCGCCATCGCCGGCGACTACATGTCCGCCGCCTCCTTCCTCGGCATCTCGGGGCTGATCGCCCTCTACGGCTACGACGGCATGCTGTACTCCGTCGGCTTCCTCGTCGCCTGGCTGGTCGTCCTCCTGCTCGTCGCGGAACTGGTCCGCAACTGCGGTCGGTTCACGCTCGCGGACGTCGTCGCCGCGCGGATGTCCGAGCGGCCGGTACGGATCGCCGCCGGAACCTCCTCCGTGGCCGTCTCCGTGCTCTACCTCGTGGCCCAGATGGTCGGCGCCGGAAGCCTGGTCGCCCTGCTGCTCGGCGGCACCAGCGAGGCGGCCCGCTCCTGGACCGTGGTCGGCGTGGGGGCGCTGATGGTGATCTACGTGTCGCTCGGCGGCATGAGGGCCACCACCTGGATCCAGATCGTCAAGGCTGTGCTGCTCATGGCGGGCACGATCGCCCTCACCGTCCTCGTCCTGCTCCGCTTCCACGGCGACGTGAACAGCCTGCTCTCCGCGGCGGCCGACCGCAGCGGCCACGGACGGGACTTCCTCGGCCCCGGGCTGCGCTACGGCGGCGACTGGACCGCGCGCCTCGACTTCATCAGCCTCGGCATCGCCCTCGTCCTGGGCACCGCCGGCCTGCCGCACATCCTGTCGCGCTTCTACACCGTGCCCACCGCCCGGGCCGCCCGCCGCTCCGTCGTCTGGGCCATCGGCCTCATCGGCAGCTTCTACCTGATGACCATCGTGCTCGGCTTCGGTGCCGCCGCCCTGATCGGCCCCGCCGAGGTCCGCGCCTCCAACGCCTCGGGGAACACCGCCGTACCGCTGCTCGCCCTCGACCTCGGCGGCGGCGCGGGCTCCACCGGCGGCACCGTGCTCTTCGCCATCGTCGCCGCCGTCGCCTTCGCGACGATCCTCGCGGTCGTCGCCGGGATCACGCTCGCCTCCTCGGCCTCCGTCGCCCACGACCTGTACAGCTCGCTGCGTCGCCGGCACGCGAAGCGGCAGTACAGCGAGGTGACCGTGGCGCGGTTCGCCGCAGCCGGGATCGGCGCGGCCGCCATCGGCCTCGGGCTGCTCGCCCGCGACCTCAACGTGGCCTTCCTCGTCGGCCTCGCCTTCGCGGTCGCCGCCTCCGCCAACCTGCCCGTCCTGCTCTACTCGCTGTTCTGGCGGAAGTTCACCACCCGGGGCGCGGTGTGGTCGGTCTACGGCGGGCTCGTTCCCGCGGTGCTGCTCGTCCTGCTGTCGCCGGTGGTCTCCGGCAGCCCGGAGGCGCTGTTCCCCGGTGTCGACTTCCACCTCTTCCCGCTGCAGAACCCCGGTGTGGTCTCGATCCCGCTCGGATTCCTCGCGGGCTGGATCGGTACGGTCACGTCGACCGAGCCGCCGGACGAGGCGCGGCACGCCGAGACCGAGGTCCGGGCGCTGACGGGGGCCGGGGCCGTCTGAGCGGCCGGGGCACCGCGGAGGGCAGCGGGGGCCTCAGGTCGCGGTAGGCGAGGCCGCCCAGGCGTACCGGTGTTCGGGGCGACCCGTCTCGCCGTACCGGAGCGAGAGCCGCACCCGGCCGGTCCGTTCCAGGAGTTTGAGGTAGCGCTGCGCTGTCTGGCGGCTCACCCCGGACCGCTCGGCGATCTCCTGAGCGGAGAGCGGGCCGTCGGCGGCGAGGAGGACCTGCCGGACCAGCTCGGCGGTCGTGGGGGAGTGCCCCTTCGGCAGGTCCGGGGCGACGGTGCCGGCCGCCAGGACGCCGAAGATCCGGTCCACCTCGGTCTGTTCCGCCTCGCCGCCGCTTCCGAGCGCACTCCCCAGGGCGCGTCGGAGCGCCGCGTACGCCTCCAGCTTGGTGCGCAGTCCGGCGAAGTTGAACGGCTTGACCAGGTACTGGAGGGCGCCGTGCCGCATGGCCGCCTGCACGGTGGCCACGTCCCGGGCGGCGGTCACCATGATCACGTCGCACTGGTGGCCGCGCGCCCGGAGCTCCCGTACGGCGGCGAGGCCGTTCTCGTCCGGCAGGTAGTGGTCCAGGAGGATCAGGTCCACCGGATGCCCGTCCAGGGCGTCCAGCGCCTCGGCGGTCGAGTGGGCGGTGGCGGTCACCCGGAAGCCGGGGACCTTGGTGACGTACGCGGCGTTGATCCGCGCCACGAGCACGTCGTCGTCCACCACGAGTACGTCGATCATCGCGCCTCCCCGGCGGGCTCGGGTGCGACGGCGGTACCGACGGGGCCGGGTACGGGTCCGCGTGCGGGGCCAGGCCCGGGTACGTGCTCGGACTCGGGCTCGGTCAGGGCGTCCGGGAGGACGACGGTGAACTCGGCGCCGCCGTCCGGGCCACCGGCCACCCGGGCCGTGCCGCCCCTGCGCTCGGCCAGGCGGCGTACGAAGGCGAGGCCGAGCCCGCGCTTGCCGTGGGACGGCGGCTCCTTCGTCGACCAGCCGTCGGTGAAGATCACCTCACGGCGCTCCTCGGGAACGCCCGGGCCGCTGTCCGTGACCCGCAGCACGACCGTACGGCCCTCGGTGCGGAACGCGACCTCGATCCGGGCGCCGGGGGTGCCCGCGACGGCGTCCAGGGCGTTGTCGACGAGGTTGCCGACGACCGTGACCAGCTCGCGGGGGTCGACCAGCCGGTCCGGCAGCAGGGACTCCGGGGAGAGCCGCAGCGACGCTCCGCGCTCGGCGGCGACGGTCGCCTTGCCGACCAGCAGGGCGGCGAGCAGGGGGTCGTGGACCTTCTCCGTGACCTGCTCGGCGGTGGCCCGGTGTACGCCGACCACCTCGGTGACGAACTCGACCGCCTCCTCGTGCAGATCCAGCTCCAGGAGTCCCAGGAGGGTGTGGAGCCGGTTGGCGTGCTCGTGGTCCTGGGCGCGGAGGGCGTCGATCAGACCCCGCGTCGAGTCCAGTTCGCGTCCGAGGCGCTCCAGCTCCGTACGGTCGCGCAGGGTCGCGACGGCGCCGCCGTCGTCCGTGGGCATCCGGTTGGCGATCAGCACGCGGTGGCCCTGGACGGTCACCAGGTCCTCGCCCGTGACCCGGCCGGCGAGGACGTCGGCGGTACGGCCCCCGCCGAGGACCTCGTCGAGCGGCCGGCCCGCGGCCTCGGGACCGAGACCGAGGAGGCGCTGCGCCTCGTCGTTCATGAGCCGCACGGAGCCGGTGCGGTCGATGGCCACGACACCCTCCCGGATGCCGTGCAGCATGGCCTCCCGCTCGGCGAGCAGCGCGGAGATGTCGGAGAAGGCCAGGTCGTGGGTCTGACGCTGGAGCCGCCGGGAGATCAGGTACGCGGCCAGGGCCCCGACGGCGAGCGCCCCGCCCGCGTACGCGAGGAGGCCGGGGATGGCGGCGAGGAGCCGGTCGCGGACGCTGTCGTACTCGATGCCGACCGAGACCGCGCCGACGATCCGGCCGTCCGCGTCCCGTAGCGGCGCCTTGCCGCGGGCGGAGCGGCCGAGCGTCCCGCTGTCGATCTCCATCACCTCGCGCCCCGCGAGGACGGCGCTGGGGTCCGTGGAGACCCGCCGGCCGATCTGCGCGGGGTCGGGGTGCGACCAGCGCGTGCCGTGGGTGTCCATGACCACGACGTACTCGGCGCCCGTGGACGTCCGGATCCGCTCGGCCTCCGTCTGGACCGGGCCCCGCGAGGAGGGCGGGGTGCCGGTGAGGTCGGCGGCGAGCCGCGGGGAGGCGCTGGTCTCGGCGATGGCCAGGGCCCGTCGCATCGCCTGATCGTCGAGCTGCTCGCTGAGCGGGGCGAGGAAGAGCCCGGTGGCGAGGACGGTCACACCGGTCGCGATGGCCAGCTGCATCAGCAGGACCTGCGAGAACACCCGCTGCGGCCACCCGAACCGCCGACGGCGCGCGGGGGGCCGCGCGGGGCTGGTGCTCTGTGCGGGGTCCATGCCAGAAAAGGTAAAGGGCCGGGGCCCGCGACCGGAAATGTACGGCCGGGGGGGCGACGCCCGGGTCCGGGCCGCAGGGCGTGCCCGAGCCCGGTGCGGAGTGCCCGGTGGGGTGGTTCCGCCTATCCTGGGGCTTTCCCGCGGCCGTGGGAAAGCCCGCGACCGGAGGCACGACTCTTGAGCACGCAGCAGATCCCCGTCGTCGTCCTCGCCGGGTTTCTCGGGGCGGGGAAGACCACGCTCCTCAACCACCTGCTGCGCAGCGCCCGGGGCACCCGTATCGGGGTCATGGTCAACGACTTCGGGGACATCGGCATCGACGCGATGACGGTCGCCGGGCAGGTCGGGTCCACCGTCTCGCTCGGCAACGGCTGTCTGTGCTGCGCGGTCGACGCGAGCGAGCTCGACGAGTACCTGGAGGTCCTGACCCGGCCCGAGTCCCGGCTCGACGTGATCGTGATCGAGGCCAGCGGCCTCGCCGAGCCGCAGGAACTGGTCCGCATGGTGCTCGCCAGCGAGAACGAGCGGATCGTCTACGGCGGACTCGTCCAGGTCGTCGACGCGGCCGAGTTCGACACCACCCGGCGGCTTCATCCCGAGACCGACAGGCACCTCGCCATCGCCGACCTCGTGGTCGTCAACAAGGCCGACCAGGTCCCGGAGGACCGGCTGCGGGCCGTCCGGGAGACGGTGACGGGCCTCGCGGGGCGGGCCGCCGTGGTCGAGGCGTCCCACGGGCGGGTCGAGCCGGAGCTGCTCTTCGACCGGGTGGTGCCCGAGGGCGAGATCGAGGGCCAGATGTCGATCGAGGACGTCCTGTACGGTCCCGAGGACGACGCGGAGGCCCATCCGCACGCGGCGTACGAGACGCTCTCCCTGACCGCCGCGACCCCACTGCACCCGCGCCGGCTCATGGACTTCCTGGACGCGCGGCCCGAGGGCCTCTACCGGATCAAGGGCTTCGTCGACCTCGGCGCCGCCGACCCGGTCAACCGCTACACCGTGCACGCGGTCGGCCGCTTCCTGCGCTTCTACCCCGAGCCGTGGCCGGCCGGCGAGGAGCGGCTCACCCAGCTCGTCCTGATCGGCTCCGGCATCGACGCGGCCGGTCTCCGCAAGGAGCTCGCCGGATGCGCGCTGAACGGTCCGCAGGACGCCCCCGACGAGCACAGCATGTGGGGCGTCCTGCGGTACGTGCGACAGACGGAGGAAGAGCCGGACGAGAGCTAGGGCCGTCCGGCGGATCAGGGCCGGACAGGCCCTAGGGCTCGATACTCCCCCGGGGGTGGCTCGCCGATCAGGCCGGGCTCGCCACCACCTCCACCGGCTGGGGCAGCGGGGTGCCCGAGCCGTCGCGGCGCGGGTCCACCTCCGGCAGCGGCACCGGGGTCCCGTTCTTCTGCGCGGCCCGGGCCGGCGTGGTGCCCGCCCAGGCCAGGATCAGGACGTCCTCGCCCTTCAGGAACCGCTGGCAGCGGACACCGCCCGTCGCGCGGCCCTTGCGCGGGTACTGGTCGAAGGGGGTCAGCTTCGCCGACGTACCCGCCGCGGCATCCAGCGTCCCGGTGGAGCCCGCCACGGTGAAGACCACGGCGTCCGCCGCCGGGTCCACGGCTGTGAACGAGAGCACCTCGGCTCCCGCGGTCAGCTTGACGCCCGCCATGCCACCGGCCGGCCGGCCCTGCGGCCGTACCTGCGCGGCCGGGTAGCGCAGGAGCTGGGCGTCGGAGGTGATGAAGACCAGGTCCTCCTCGCCCGTCCGCAGCTCGGCCGCGCCGACGATCCGGTCACCGTCCTTGAGCGTGATGACCTCCAGCTCGTCCTTGTTCGCCGGGTAGTCCGGCACGACGCGCTTCACCACGCCCTGCAGCGTGCCGAGCGCGAGACCCGGCGATGACTCGTCGAGCGTGGTCAGGCAGACCACCGACTCGTCCGCCTCCAGGGACAGGAACTCCGAGAGCGGCGCGCCGCCCGCGAGGTTCGGCGTGGCCGCGGTGTCCGGGAGCTGCGGCAGGTCGATCACCGCGATCCGCAGCAGCCGGCCGTCGGACGTCACCGCACCGACGTCCCCGCGCTGGGTGGCGGCCACCGCCGACACGATCAGGTCGTGCTTGGTCCGCGGGGCGTCCGGGTCGACCGGCGGCAGCTCCGCCGTCGCCGTACGGGCCAGCAGACCGGTCGAGGAGAGCAGCACCCGGCAGGGGTCGTCCGCGACCTCCAGGGGTACGGCCGCGACGGGCGCGCCCGCCGATTCGAGCAGGACGGTCCGCCGGTCGTTGGCGAACTTCTTGGCGACCGAGGCCAGTTCCGTCGAGACCAGCTTCCGCAGCTCCGCGTCGGAGTCGAGGATCCCGGTCAGCTCGTCGATCTCGCCGTTGAGCCGGTCGCGCTCGGTCTCCAGCTCGATGCGGTCGAACTTGGTGAGGCGGCGCAGCGGCGTGTCCAGGATGTACTGCGTCTGGATCTCGCTCAGCGAGAAGCGCTCCATCAGGCGCTCCTTCGCCTGTGCGGAGTTGTCGCTCTCCCGGATGATCCGGATGACCTCGTCGATGTCGAGGAGCGCGACGAGCAGGCCCTCGACCAGGTGCAGACGGTCGCGCTTCTTGGACCGGCGGAACTCGGAGCGGCGGCGGACGACCTCGAAGCGGTGGTCGAGGTAGACCTCCAGGAGCTCCTTGAGGCCGAGCGTGAGCGGCTGGCCGTCGACCAGCGCCACGTTGTTGATGCCGAAGGACTCCTCCATCGGCGTCAGCTTGTAGAGCTGCTCCAGGACCGCCTCCGGCACGAAGCCGTTCTTGATCTCGATGACGAGCCGCAGGCCGTGGTTGCGGTCGGTGAGGTCCTTGACGTCCGCGATGCCCTGGAGCTTCTTGGAGCCGACGAGGTCCTTGATCTTGGAGATGACCTTCTCGGGGCCGACCGTGAAGGGCAGCTCGGTCACGACGATGCCCTTGCGGCGCGCCGTCACGTTGTCCACGGTCGTCGTGGCGCGGATCTTGAAGGAGCCGCGACCCGACTCGTACGCGTCCTTGATGCCCGCGAGGCCGACGATCCGTCCGCCGGTGGGCAGGTCGGGGCCGGGCACGAAGCGCATCAGCGTCTCGAGGTCGGCGTTCGGGTGGCGGATCAGGTGGCGGGCCGCCGCGATCACCTCGCCGAGGTTGTGCGGGGGCATGTTGGTCGCCATGCCGACCGCGATCCCGGACGCGCCGTTGACCAGCAGGTTCGGGTAGGCGGCGGGCAGTGCCACCGGCTCCTGCTCCTGGCCGTCGTAGTTCGGCGTGAAGTCGACCGTGTCCTCGTCGATGGACTCGGTCATGAGCAGCGCGGCCGGCGCCATCCGCGACTCGGTGTAACGCATGGCGGCCGGCGGGTCGTCGTTGCCGAGGGAACCGAAGTTTCCGTGGCCGTCGACGAGGGGGAGCCGCATGGAGAAGGGCTGTGCCATGCGGACCATGGCGTCGTAGATCGACGCGTCGCCGTGCGGGTGGAGCTTGCCCATCACCTCGCCGACGACACGGGCGCACTTGACGAACCCGCGCTCGGGGCGGAGCCCCATCTCGCCCATCTGGTAGACGATGCGGCGCTGGACGGGCTTCATGCCGTCGCGGGCGTCGGGGAGCGCGCGAGAGTAGATCACCGAGTACGCGTACTCGAGGAAGGAGCCCTGCATCTCGTCGACGACGTCGATGTCGAGGATCCTCTCCTCGTACGCGTCGTCCGGCGGCGGTGTCTTCGTGCTGCGGCGGGCCATCGCGGCTGCGGCTCCTTCACCAACATGGTTGATCTGACGCGGACCATTGTGGACCGTGCCACCGACAACGCCGACCGCGACCCGGAAGAGGGACATCACGAAGGGTCGGGAACTTCGCCAGGTGTCGGCGCGCTTGCATACAGTGGCAGGACCTTTTCACATCGCGATCGAAGGGACGTACATGCCCATGGGTCACACGGCCACGGCCGAGGCCGGCTCCGGCGGCCTGACAGCGACCGAGCACCGGTTGGCGAACGGCCTGCGCGTGGTGCTCTCGGAGGACCACCTGACCCCGGTCGCCGCGGTCTGCCTCTGGTACGACGTCGGTTCGCGCCACGAGGTCGAGGGCCGCACGGGCCTCGCCCACCTCTTCGAGCACCTGATGTTCCAGGGTTCGAAGCAGGTCCACGGGAACGGGCACTTCGAGCTCGTGCAGGGCGCGGGCGGCTCGCTCAACGGCACGACGAGCTTCGAGCGCACCAACTACTTCGAGACCATGCCCACCCACCAGCTGGAGCTCGCGCTCTGGCTGGAGGCGGACCGCATGGGCTCGCTGCTCGCCGCCCTGGACGACGAGTCCATGGAGAACCAGCGGGACGTCGTCAAGAACGAGCGCCGCCAGCGCTACGACAACGTGCCGTACGGCACGGCCTTCGAGAAGCTGACCGCGCTGGCCTACCCGGAGGGCCACCCGTACCACCACACGCCGATCGGCTCCATGGCGGACCTGGACGCGGCCACGCTGGAGGACGCGCGCAACTTCTTCCGCACGTACTACGCGCCGAACAACGCGGTGCTGTCCGTCGTCGGCGACATCGACCCGGAGCAGACCCTCGCGTGGGTCGAGAAGTACTTCGGCTCGATCGCCTCCCACGACGGCAAGCTGCCCCCGCGCGACGGCTCGCTGCCCGACGTCATCGGCGAGCAGCTGCGTGAGGTCGTCGAGGAGGAGGTCCCGGCCCGCGCGCTGATGGCCGCCTACCGGCTGCCGCACGACGGCACGCGCGAGTGCGACGCCGCCGACCTGGCCCTGACGGTCCTCGGTGGCGGCGAGTCCTCCCGTCTGCACAACCGTCTGGTCCGCCGTGACCGTACGGCCGTCGCCGCCGGTTTCGGCCTGCTGCGGCTCGCGGGGGCGCCCTCGCTCGGCTGGCTGGACGTCAAGACCTCGGGCGGTGTCGAGGTCCCGCAGATCGAGGCCGCCGTCGACGAGGAGCTGGCCCGCTTCGCCGCCGAGGGTCCGACGCCCGAGGAGATGGAGCGCGCGCAGGCCCAGTTGGAGCGCGAGTGGCTCGACCGGCTCGGCACCGTCGCGGGCCGCGCCGACGAACTGTGCCGGTTCGCCGTGCTGTTCGGTGACCCGCAGCTCGCCCTCACGGCCGTCGACCGGGTCCTGGACATCACCGCCGAGGAGGTGCAGGCGGTCGCCGCGGCCAAGCTGCGCCCCGACAACCGCGCGGTGCTCGTCTACGAGCCGGTCAGCACCGAACAGAGCGACAGCGACGAGGAAGAGGGAGCGGACCAGTGACCGACGCTGCCGTGTCTTTGACCAGCATGGACTTCCACCCGCAGCCGCGGCCGGGTGTCGCCAGGCCGTGGGCCTTCCCCGCCCCGGACCGGGGGGCGCTGACCAACGGGCTGACGGTCCTGACCAGTCACCGTCCCGGCCAGCAGGTCGTCGCCGTGGAGATCTTCCTGCCGGCTCCGCTGGACGCCGAGCCGGCAGGTCTCGACGGTGTCGCCACGATCATGGCCCGCGCGCTCTTCGAGGGCACGGACCAGCGCACCGCCGAGGAGTTCGCGGCCGACCTGGAGCGCTGCGGCGCCACGCTCGACGCGCACGCGGACCACCCGGGCGTACGGGTCTCCCTGGAGGTCCCGGTCTCCCGGCTGCCCAAGGCGCTCGGGCTGGTCTCCGAGGCCCTGATCGCCCCGGCGTTCCTGGAGAGCGAGGTGGAGCGCCTGGTGCGCAACCGCCTCGACGAGATCCCGCACGAGTCGGCCAACCCGGCCCGCCGCGCTGCCAAGCAGCTCTCCAAGGAGCTCTTCCCGGCCGAGTCCCGGATGTCCCGGCCGCGCCAGGGCACGGAGGAGACGGTCGTCGCGATCGACGCCGCCGCGGTCCGCGCCTTCTACGAGGCGTACGTCCGCCCCGGCACGGCCACCGCCGTGGTCGTCGGCGATCTGACGGGCGTGGACCTGGACAAGGTCCTGGCCGAGACCCTGGGCGCCTGGACCGGCGAGCCGGCCGAGCCGCTCCCGATGCCGCCGATCACCGCCGACGACACCGGACGGGTCGTCATCGTGGACCGGCCCGGCGCCGTCCAGACGCAGTTGCTCATCGGCCGGATCGGTGCGGACCGGCACGACAGGGTCTGGGCCGCCCAGATCCTGGGCACGTACTGCCTCGGTGGCACGCTCACCTCGCGTCTCGACCGGGTCCTGCGCGAGGAGAAGGGCTACACGTACGGCGTGCGGGCCTTCGGGCAGGTGCTCCGCTCCGACGCCGAGGGGAACGGCGCGTCGATGCTCGCCATCAGCGGCTCGATCGACACGCCCAACACCGGCCCGGCACTTGACGACCTGTGGAAGGTGCTGCGGACCCTCGCCGCGGAGGGCCTCACGGACGCCGAGCGCGAGACGGCCGTGCAGAACCTGGTGGGTGTGGCTCCGCTCAAGTACGAGACGGCCGCCTCGGTCGCCGGGACGCTCGCCGACCAGGTGGAGCAGCATCTCCCGGACGACTACCAGGCCCGGTTGTACGCGCTCCTCGCCGAGACCGGCACCGTGGAGGCGACCGCGGCCGTGGTCAACGCCTTCCCGGTGGACCGGCTCGTCACCGTGCTCGTGGGCGACGCGGCGCAGATCGCGGAGCCGGTGCGCGCGCTCGGCATCGGTGAAGTCACCGTCGTGGCAGGCTGATCGGCTGATCGCACCTGCCGGACCCGGCAACGGAGGCCCCGACGTCATGATTTCGTCGGGGCCTTCCGCTATGTCCGAGTTGTGCATATGAGTGGTCGTCTGCCCTGTGGTATGTCTTACAAACGGGCGTGTCTGTTTGGTGATTGAAAGACGATCCGCATAGCGTCGGTGCGGCTGTCCGGCAGTTGCACGTGCCGCATCCGCGGCAACGGACAGTCATCGCCGAGTCCCCGTCAGGCGCGAGCCTGGGGAGCCGGGGACCCACACAGTCCCTGGGGTGAATCGGGCGCCTTCGTCTCGTACGGAGGGGCTCGTAGGAGACCTTCCTGCTCCGAACCCGTCAGCTAACCCGGTAGGCGAGAAGGAAGGAAAGGATCAGCCACTACATGGCGTTCACCCGTGCCACCGGGAAGCATCGTGGTCCGAGCCGGATGGCGCGCCGCAGCGTGGGCATCGCCGGTGTCGCGACGCTCGCCACCACCGGCGTCATCGGAACCTTCGCTTCCCCGGCGCTCGCCGCCGACACGGACAACCGCTCCGTCGAGGACACCGGCCTCACGCAGGTGATCACCGAGGACTCCCTCTCGGACCGGATCGACGCCCAGGCCGCCGCCCAGGAGCAGGAGGCCTTCGAGGCCGTCGCCAAGGCGAAGGTCCAGGCCGAGGCCCGTGCGGAGGCGAAGCGCAAGGCCGAGGCCCGCGCCAAGGAGGTCCGCGAGGAGAGGGAGCGCGCAGCCCGCGAGGCCGAGCGCCGCCGCCTCAACTCCTTCCAGCTCCCCGTGGCCGGTTCGTACGTGACCACCGGCTACAAGACCGGTGGCTCGCTCTGGTCCTCCGGCAGCCACTCCGGCATCGACTTCCACGCGTCCTACGGCAGCCGGGTCGTCTCCGTCGGCTCCGGCACCGTCGTCGAGGCCGGCTGGGGCGGCGCGTACGGCAACAACATCGTGATCCGGATGAACGACGGCACGTACACCCAGTACGGGCACCTCTCGTCCATCGGGGTCTACGTCGGCCAGACCGTCGAGCCCGGCCAGCAGATAGGCGTCTCGGGATCGAGCGGCAACTCGACCGGCCCGCACCTCCACTTCGAGGCCCGGACCGGCTCCGAGTACGGCTCGGACCTGAACCCGATCTCCTACCTCCGCTCCCGGGGCGTCAGTCTCTGACGTCACCCGCACCGCGTCGCAAAAGCCCCGGCTCGTACTGAGCCGGGGCTTTTCGTTGACCGAAACATATCCCTGGATTCCACGGGGGCATCGGAAATTCCGGCCTACTGCAATAGAGTCGCGGAACAGACGCAGAACAGGCGTCGCTCGAATTGTCTCGCGCGGATCAAGGCGGAGGTCGGACATGCGCGTTCCCGCGCAATCGGTATGCACGGCGATCCGGGACGACATCGTCTCCGGTGTCTTCGAGCGGGGAGGGCGGCTGACCGAGGAGCAGCTCGCCCGCCGCTACGGGGTCTCCCGTGTCCCGGTCCGCGAGGCCCTGCGCACCCTGGAGTCCGAGGGCTTCGTCGTCACCCGTCGCCACGCCGGCGCCCATGTCGCCGAGCCCACCGAGCAGGAGGCGGCCGATCTGCTCGACATGCGGGCGCTGCTCGAACCCCTGGGGGCCGCCCGTGCCGCGCAGCGGCGCACCGAGGCGCACCTGAAGGTGTTGCGCGGCCTGGTCAGGCTGGGTCAGGAGCGGGCCAGGCGGGGCCAGGGCGAGGACCTGCGCTCGCTCGGCGGCTGGTTCCACGAGACGCTCGCGCAGGCTTCGGGCAGCCCGGCCCTGACGGCGCTGCTCACCCAGCTACGGCACAAGATCGCCTGGATGTACGCGGTCGATCAGCCCGTCCAGCCCGTGGAGGCCTGGTCGGAGCACGGCGCCATCGTGGACGCCGTCGCGCGCGGTGACGCCGAGCGGGCCAGAGCGCTGACGGCCCTGCATGCCGAGCGCTCGTTGGCGCTGCATCGGCTCAAAAGGCCCGAGCGCGGCCGTGTGAGGGTTTCGCAACATGTCGTCAACACGGCGAGCGGTCGGAATTAACGTGCGCACCGTATACAAAGAATAGGAATTCTTTGGGGCTGTTTCGTGCTGCCCGAAAAGGAGCCCGAAAGCACTGGTTCCGGAAAAGCAAAAACCGTGGCCGCCGAAATGTCGGCAGCCACGGTTTTCGTCGTACGGTACGTCGTGACCGGGTCGGCGCGACCGGGTCAGACGGTCTCGGGGAGCTCGTCGAGACCCTCGGCGACCAGCTTCGCGAGACGGTCCAGCGCGATCTCGGCGCCGTCGGCCTCCGAAGCGAGGACGATCTCCTCGCCGCCCTGCGCGCCCAGGCCGAGCACCGCGAGCATCGACGCGGCGTTCACGGGGGTGCCGTCGGACTTGGCGATCGTCACCGGAACGCCGGAAGCCGTGGCGGCACGGACGAAGATGGACGCGGGGCGGGCGTGGAGGCCCTCGGCCCAGCCGACGTTGACGCGGCGCTCAGCCATGGTGTTGCCCTTCAAGTCTTAAGGGGTTGTCTAGACCAGTCTCTCACGGGACGCGCGGTGCTCGTGCCGACCTTCGGCCCGGACCGGACCGCCTTTCGGTCCTCCCCACCTTGCCCGGAGCCCACTCGCCGCGCGACCGGTGCCGGTGTCGTACACCGGCCGTAGTCTGGCCCCATGGAGAGCGCGTCGGAGCAGTCGGAAGCGGCGGATCGACCGGCATCAGTGGATCAACCGGCACCACCTGCGTCACCGGAGCATGCCTACCCCGACCACTGGGAGGCCGACGTCGTGCTCCGGGACGGCGGCACCGCGCGCATCAGGCCCATCACCACCGACGACGCCGACCGGCTGGTCAGCTTCTACGAGCAGGTCTCGGACGAGTCGAAGTACTACCGCTTCTTCGCGCCCTACCCACGCCTCTCCGCCAAGGACGTCCACCGCTTCACCCACCACGACTTCGTCGACCGGGTGGGCCTCGCCGCGACCATCGGCGGGGAGTTCATCGCCACCGTCCGCTACGACCGCATCGACGACCGGGGCATGCCCGCCTCGTTCCCGGCCGACGAGGCCGAGGTCGCCTTCCTCGTCCAGGACGCGCACCAGGGGCGCGGAGTCGCCTCCGCCCTCCTCGAACACATCGCGGCGGTCGCGCGCGAGCGGGACATCCGCCGCTTCGCCGCGGAGGTGCTCCCCGCCAACAACAAGATGATCAAGGTCTTCACCGACGCCGGCTACACCCAGAAGCGGAGCTTCGAGGACGGCTCCGTCCGCCTCCACCTCGACCTCGAACCGACCGACCGCTCCCTCGCCGTCCAGCGCGCACGGGAGCAGCGGGCGGAGGCGCGGTCCGTCCAGCGGCTCCTCACCCCACGGTCCGTCGCGGTCGTCGGAGCGGGCCGGACGCCCGGCGGGGTCGGCCGGACGGTGCTCCGCAACCTGCTCGGGGCCGGCTTCACCGGCCGGATGTACGCGGTGAACGCCGCGCTCACCGACGGGCCGACGGAGTTCGACGGAGTCCCCGCACACCCCTCCGTCGGCGCCATCGGAGAACCGGTCGACCTGGCGATCGTCGCCGTCCCCGCCGAACGGGTGCCGGAGGTCGTCGCCGACTGCGGAGAACACGGAGTACGGGGCCTGGTCGTCCTCTCCGCCGGATACGCGGAGAGCGGTCCGGAGGGCCGCGAGCGGCAGCGTCAGCTCGTACGGCAGGCCCGTTCGTACGGGATGCGGATCATCGGGCCCAACGCCTTCGGGATCATCAACACCTCCGGGGACGTCCGGCTCAACGCCTCGCTCGCACCGCAGATGCCGGCCGCCGGACGGATCGGGCTCTTCACCCAGTCCGGCGCGATCGGGATCGCGCTCCTCGCCGGGCTCCACCGGCACGGCGCGGGGCTCTCCTCCTTCATCTCGGCCGGCAACCGCGCAGACGTCTCCGGCAACGACTTCCTCCAGCACTGGTACGACGACCCGGGGACGGACGTCGTCCTCCTCTACCTGGAGTCGATCGGCAACCCGCGGAAGTTCACCCGGCTGGCTCGCCGCACCGCCGCGGTCAAGCCGGTCGTGGTCGTCAAGGGCGCCCGGCACAGCGGCAGCGCCCCGCCCGGCCACCGGGTGCCGGTCACCCGCATCCCGCACGCCACGGTCTCCGCGCTGCTGCGCCAGGCCGGGGTGATCCGCGTCGACACCGTCACCGAACTCGTGGACGCCGGACTGCTCCTCGCCGCCCAGCCGCTGCCCGCCGGACCGAGGGTCGCGATCCTCGGCAACTCCGAGTCGCTCGGCCTCCTCACGTACGACGCCTGCCTGACCGAGGGGCTGCGCCCGCTCCGGCCGCTCGACCTGACGACCGCGGCGGGCCCGGCGGACTTCCGGGACGCGCTGGCGGCGGCGCTCGCGGACGAGGCGTCCGACGCGGTCGTGGTGACCGCGATCCCCTGGGTCGGGGAGAACGGCGCCACCGAGTCCGGCGACGGCGAGGTCCTCGCGGCCTCCCTGCGCGAGGCCGTCGCCTCCGCCCCGGCCCCGGCGAAGCCGGTCGTCGTCGTCCACGTCGAGATGGGCGGCCTCGCGGAGGCCCTCGCGGTCGCGACGAGCACCCGGCCGACACCGACGGGCACCCGCACGACACCGACCGCGCCCCGCCCGGCCGCGCCGGCCACCTCCGGTGCCGCGACCCAGGCGGCAGCGTCGACGCGGTCCGAGACCACGGCCCAGGCGCCTGCCGAGGCCACCGGCTATGCCGAGACAGCCACGGCCCTGGCGCCGGCCGGGACTACCGCCCAAGCCGAGACCACCACCCCGACCCCGACCCCGGCCGAGGTCATCGACCAAGCCGCCCCCCGCACCACCATCCCCGCCTACCCCGCCGCCGAGCGGGCCGTGCGGGCGCTTGCCGAGGCCGTGCGGTACGGGCAGTGGCGGCGGCAGGCCGCCGAGCCCGGGCGGGTGCCCGAGTACGAGGACATCGACGAGGCCGGGGCCGCCGCGCTCATCGAGCGGGTGCTCGGCACCGGCGGCGACGCGGACGCGCGCGGGGTGACCCTCGGCACCGAGGACGCCGTCGAGTTGCTCGCGCGGTACGGGATCACCGTCCTGCCCACGCTCCCCGCACCCGCCCCCGACGAGGCCGTCGCCGCCGCCCGCCGCCTCGGCTACCCCGTCGCCCTCAAGACGACCGCGCCCCACCTGCGCCACCGCCCCGACCTCGGCGGCGTCCGGCTGGACCTGGCCACCGAGGAGCAGCTCCGTACCGCCTACACCGAGCTGACCGAGGTCCTCGGCAAGCCCGAGGAGCTCCAGCCCGTCGTCCAGGCGATGGTGCCCCGGGGCGTCGACACGCTCGTCCGCTCCGCCATCGACCCGGCCGTCGGGGCCGTCCTCTCCTTCGGGCTCTCGGGCGCGGCCTCCGAACTCCTCGGCGACACCGCCCACCGCCTGGTCCCGGCCACCGAGCGGGACGCCGCCGAGCTCGTCCGCTCCATCCGCACCGCCCCGCTGCTCTTCGGCTGGCGAGGATCCGCCCCGGTGGACACCCCTGCGCTGGAGGAGCTCCTGCTCCGGGTCTCCCGGCTCGTCGACGACCACCCCGAGGTGGTGGCGGTCTCCCTGGAGCCGGTCGTCGTGGCCCCCGGCGGGCTCTCCGTCCTCGGGGCCACCGTCCGGCTGGCCCCGCCCCCGCCCCGCACCGACCTCGGCCCGCGCCGCCTGCCGAGTTACTAGGGGGTGTCTTGTCGACCAGACCCCGCGAGCCCGGCCTGATCGACAAGACACCCCCTGGACGAGCCGAGCGCCCCACAGACCCCGGGAAGGCCTCATCGGCCCGGATGGAGTCAGATGTCACAGCCCCGGCGCTCCCGAACGGCCCGACCGTGTTCACAAGCGGCCAAGCCGTCCTTGCATACGGATTAGGATGGAGTCCATGGCAAAGAGCGGGACGACGACCCAGGGGCTGCGCGCGGCGATCGAGCGCAGCGGCTACTACCCGGCCCTCGTGGCCGAGGCGGTGGAGGCCGCTGTCGGCGGCGACGCCGTCGCGTCGTACGTGGTCCACCAGGAGACCACCTTCGACGCGAACGAGGTCCGGCGCCACGTCACCGTCCTCGTCCTCACGCCGCACCGCTTCATCGTGAGCCACACCGACGAGCAGGCCGCCGACACGAGCTCCCCGACGCCGTACGCCACGACGTCCACCGAGTCCGTGAAGCTCGAGCGGATCTCGTCCGTCGTCGTCAGCCGCGTCGTCGCGAACCCGGAGTCGTACACGCCCGGCACGCTGCCCCGCGAGGTGGTCCTCACCATCGGCTGGGGTGCCGTCTCCCGCATCGACCTGGAGCCCGCAGCCTGCGGCGACGCCAACTGCGACGCCGACCACGGCTACACGGGCAACGCCACGGCGGACGACCTCAGCCTGCGGGTGAGCGAGGCCGGCGACGGTCCGGACACCGTCCGGCAGACCCTTGCCTTCGCCCAGGCCCTCTCCGAAGCCATCGCGGCCACCGCCGCCACCCCCCGCTGATGGTCCAGCCGACCGCCGTGGCGCACGGCTGGCCCGACGACCCGGTCCCGCTGGCCCTGGCCACGGCTCCGGTGCCCGAGTACACCTTCGGATCCCTCGGCGACCTGCTCCCGACGCTCGTCGCGGGCCAGGGCGTGCCCGGCTTCACCCCGAGGATCGCCGAGATCGGCCCGGCCGACAGGAACTGTGTCTTCCTGATCGACGGCCTCGGCTGGGAGCAGATCAAGGCCCACCCGGACGAGGCCCCGTACCTGACCTCGCTCCTCGGCTCCTCGCGCGGTGGTACGGGCCGCCCGATCACCGCCGGCTTCCCCGCCACCACCGCGACCTCGCTCGCCTCGGTCGGCACCGGCCGCTACCCCGGCACGCACGGACTGCCCGGCTACACGGTGCGGAACCCCGACACCGGCGAGCTGATGAACCAGCTGCGCTGGAGGCCGTGGACGGCGCCGCGCGTCTGGCAGCCGTACCCCACCGTCTTCCAGCTCGCCCACGAGGCCGGGATCCACACCGCACAGGTGTCCTCCCCGATCTTCGAGCAGACCCCGCTCACGCAGGTCGCGCTCAGCGGCGGGACGTTCCACGGGCGGCTCTCCGGCGAGGAGCGCATGGACTTCGCCGCCGAGCAGCTCGCCGCCGGCGACCGCTCGCTGGTCTACACGTACTACAGCGAACTCGACGGCGCCGGACACCGTTTCGGCGTCGACTCCGACGCCTGGCGCGGCCAGCTGATGTTCGTGGACCGGCTCGTACAGCGCCTCGCCGAACAACTGCCGCCCCGCTCGGCCCTGTACGTCACGGCCGACCACGGCATGGTCGACATCCCCTTCGACGAGCAGCACCGCATCGACTTCGACGAGGACTGGGAGCTGCGCGCGGGCGTCGCCCTGCTCGGCGGCGAGGGCCGTGCCCGTCACGTGTACGCCGTGCCCGGCGCCGAGACGGACGTCCTCACCTGCTGGCGCGAGGTGATCGGCGAGCAGTTCTGGGTCGCGAGCCGTGACGAGGCCATCGCCCTCGGCTGGTTCGGCGACGAGATCGACGAGCGGGTGTACGGCCGGATCGGCGACGTGGTCGCGGCGGCCCACGACGACGTCGCGATCACCGCGTCCGTCAACGAGCCCCACGAGTCGGCGATGGTCGGCATGCACGGGTCCATGACTCCCGAGGAGCAGCTCGTCCCGCTGCTCGAAGTCCGTTCCTGACACCCGATCCCCGACTCCTCCGTTTCTCCCTCCACGACCTGAAAGGTCCCCGACCCGTCATGCCCGAGCTGGTCTTCTTCTCCGGAACCATGGATTGCGGGAAGAGCACCCTGGCCCTCCAGATCGCCCACAACCGCGACGCGCGGGGGCTCCAGGGCGTGATCTTCACTCGTGACGACAGGGCGGGCGAGGGCAAGCTGTCCTCCCGGCTCGGCCTGGTGACGGAGGCGGTCGAGGCTCCGCAGGGCATGGACGTGTACGCGTACCTCGTCGGTCAGCTGTCGCAGGGTGGCAAGGCGGACTACGTGATCGTGGACGAGGCGCAGTTCCTCGCGCCCGAGCAGATCGACCAGCTCGCCCGTATCGTCGACGACCTCGGCCTGGACGTCTTCGCCTTCGGTATCACCACCGACTTCCGGACCAGGCTCTTCCCCGGTTCGCAGCGGCTCATCGAGCTGGCGGACCGGATCGAGCAGCTCCAGGTCGAGGCCCTCTGCTGGTGCGGGGCCCGGGCCACGCACAACGCCCGTACGGTGGGCGGCGAGATGGTCGTCGAGGGTGAGCAGGTCGTCGTCGGCGACGTGAACCGGCCGTCGGAGGAGATCGGTTACGAGGTCCTCTGCCGCCGCCACCACCGCAAGCGGATGACCTCGGCGGCGGCCCACGCGGGAGCCCTCTCCCCGGACGTCCTCCCGGTCAACCACGCCTGACCGTCCCCGCGGTGCCGGGTCGCTCGCCGTGCGGGCGAGCTTCGGCGTGCGTTCGGGGCTTCTACGGCTCCGAGGGCGCGGTCGGCGGACGGAGCGATCGGGCCAGGTGGTCGAGGGCTGCCCCGTCGACGGGTGCCGTGCCCGTGAGGGTGCCGACCAGCGCCTGGGCGAGCACAGTGGCCGTACCGATCCGGGTGTCCTCGCGCTCGTCGCCGGTGACCTTGCCGATCACCGCGTCGCGTACCGCCCGCGAGATGTCGGAGCTCCCGAACAGCTCGGGGAACGACAACGCCATCATGCACACGCCCACGTTGGCGGAGAGGATCGCCTGACCGGCCGGCTCGGGGGCCGTCCGTAGCCGCCCGGCGTCCCCGCACCGCTCCAGGGCCGTCCGGAGCAGGGCCTGAGCGTCCTTGATCGCCTGCGGCCTGCTGTCGCCCGTCGGCGTGAACATCAGCCGGTAGAGGTGCGGGTTGCGGAGCGCGAACGCGACGTGGCTGTCCCAGGCCGTCCGCAGGTCCGCCACCGGATCGTCGGTGAGCGGGTTCCGCCTCTTGTTGGCGAGGAAGCGGTCGAAGCCGATGTCGGCGACCGCGGTGAGCAGCCCCTGCTTGTCGCCGAACTGGCGGTAGATCTCGGGCATGCCGACCTTCGCCCGGTCACAGATGGCACGGGTCGAGATGGCCAGGGCGTCCTTGGTGGCGAGCAGTTCCTCGGTGGCTTCCAGGATGCGTTCTCGTGCCGTCGACATGGGTCCCACGATAACAGCGCTAACAGTGCGGACCTGGGCCTTTGTGAGGCGAGAGGGGCGCCGGAACCGTGCCGGAGCGCGTTCGCGGAGAGTATCGCCATGGATCGTTGTTATCTCTGATTACGTGTTGTGTTAGCGTTGAAAACATCCTGGAGGGCGGCCTCCTCCGGGGCCGCTACCGCATCGAAAGGAACCGTCATGAACGCGTCCACCACCCTGCGTGAGGTGATCGGCCTGCCCCAGGAGCTGCCGCGACTGGGTGATTCGACCCTGATCCTGATCGACTTCCAGAACACCTACCGCACCGGCGTCATGCGGCTCGAAGGTGCCGAGCAGGCCGTGGCCGCGGGCGCCCGCCTGCTCGCCGCCGCCCGTGCCGCCGGCGCACCCGTCGTGCACGTCGTGAACGACGGCGGCGAGGGCACTCCCTACGACATCCGGGCCGAGATCGGCTCGATCAGCGACGAAGTCGCCCCGGTCGAGGGCGAGAAGGTCGTCGTCAAGCAGGTCCCCAACGCCTTCCACGCCACGGACCTCGAAGAGACCCTGAAGGAGCTCGGCGCAGGCGACGACCTGGTCATCGCCGGGTTCATGACGCACATGTGCGTCCTCTTCACCGCGCAGGGCGCCTTCAACCTCGGCTACCGCCCGACCGTGGTCGCCGAGGCCACCGCCACCCGCCCGCTGGTGGCGCCGGACGGCACCGTCGTCGCGTCGGACACGCTGCAGGTCGCCGCTCTGACGACGGTCTCGGACCTGTTCGGCACGGTCGCCCGCACGGTCGACGAGCTCGTGTCCCTGGCCCCGGTCGGCTGACCCGGACCGATTGGCCCCGGCCGGCCTACCCCGGTCGGCCTACCCCGGCCGATTGACCTCGGTGGGCCTGCGGGCCTCGGTCGGCAGCGCCGGGAGTTCACCCGCGGTGTACCGGAAAACCGCCTGATGATCGGTTACGGGTCGCCCGCCTCGGCGGTAATGGCGGTCGGCCCGTGACGACCTCACCTCCGGGCGTTCCCCGCTCCGTGCGCCCCCTGGAGGACATGTGCCCCCCGCCGCCGAGACCGTGCTCGACGAGGTCGACGGCGAGGAAGGGCCCGGCGCGGGCCGGCGCGGGCCGGGCATCCGGCCCCGGGGGCCGCTCGCCCCGGCCGTCGCCGCGCCGCTCGCCGCCTCGCTGCTCACCGCCGGCCTGCTCTGCCTCGCGACCGCGCTGTCCCGCACGTACCCCTTCGGGCCCGTGACGAGGAACATCGTCGATCTCGGCCAGCAGTACCTGCCGTACCACGCCTACTGGCGCGCCCTCCTCCTCGGCGAGACGCACGGCGACGCCTTCCTCAACTGGAACTCCGGCTTCGGCTCCAACTTCCTCGGCGACATCGGCACGTATCTCAGCAGCCCCTTCGATCTGCTCGTCGTCGTCTTCCCGGCGGACCGGATCGAACTCGCCCTCTACGTCGTCACCGCGGCCAAGGTCTCCGCCGCCGGCGCCGCGGCGGCGCTGCTGCTCCTGCGCCTGCGTCCCGGCCCCTGGCCCGTCGCCGCCGTGCTCGGCACCGCGTACGCGCTCTCCGGCTGGACCCTCAACCTCGGCACCACCGTCCCGATGTGGCTCGACGGACTCGTCGCCTTCCCGCTGCTCTGCCTGGTCGGCGAGTGGGCGCGCACCGGCCGCCGCCCCGTGCTCGGACCCGTCGTCGTCGCCCTGGCCTGGATCGCCAACTTCTACACCGCGTACATGGCCACCCTCGGGGCTGCCGTCTTCCTCGCCGTCCGGCTCCTCACCGCCGAGGAGAGCGCGACCGCCCGGCAGCGGATCGCCGGAGCGCTCCGCGCCGCCCGGGGCGTGCTCGTCGGCATCGGGCTCGCCGCGCCGCTCGTCGTGATCGTCTTCCTCGCCACCAAGGTCGCCGACCCGACCCCCGTGACCACCTTCGCGCCCGCACCCTGGGCGGACGTCCTGGCCCGGCTCCTGCCCGGCACGGCCGGTGTCGCCGACCCCGCCCTCTTCATCGGTACGCCCGCCCTGGCCCTCGCCCTGACGCTGCCGTTCAACGGGGCCGTCGCCCCGCGCGTCCGGGCCGGCTGGACGGCGGCGGTCGTCCTGGTGACGCTCTCCCTCCAGTGGGAGCCCACCCATCTGCTCTGGCACGCGGGAGCCTCGCCCAACGGCGCTCCGTACCGTCAGACCTTCGTCCTGTGCGGACTGTTGCTCGTCGCCGCCTGGTTCTCGGTCGCCCGGGGCGTGCCCCGGCCGGCCGCGCTGCTCGGGGGTGGTGCGCTGCTCGGGGCGTTGGCGTGGGCGGCCCGGGGGAGCGCAGGCATCGACGCATGGACCTTCCCCGCCTTCCTCGTCGCCGCGGCCCTGGCCCTCGCGGCAGCCGTCCTGGCCCGGGAGGGCGCCCGGCGGAATCCCGTCCGCGCCCTGCCCGTTGGCGCCCTCCCCACTCGCGCCCTGCCCACTCGCTCCCTGCCCGTCCGTGCCCTGCCCGTCCTCGCCCTGGTCCTGTTCGTCGGTGCCCAGGCGGGCGAGACGGTCGTCACCGGCAAGCGGATCGAGGAGCAGCAGCGGAGCGAGGTCTCCTGGTCGCCCCGGATCGGCCCCTGGCACACCTCCGCCGCCCGCGAGGTGGCCCGCGCCGACGCCTGGCCCCGGTACCGTACGGACCCCGGCGAGGTGCCCGGCGGCAACGACGTCCTGATCGTCGGCGGCCAGGGCGCCGAGGCCTACAGCAGTCTCACCGCCGACGTGACCTCCTCCACCCTCTCCGCGCTGGGCTTCGGCTCGTACGCCAAGGGCCGGCACCCGGTCACCCTCGACAACCCCGTGACCGACGCCCTGTTCTCCATCGGCACCCGGCTGCGCTCGGAGCCCACGGAGCCGGTACGTCAGGACGCCCCGCCCCGGGCCACGGTCACCGTCACCACGACGCCCGTACCGCCCCTGGTGACCGTCCGTCCGCGCCCGGCGCGCGCCCCGCGCCCGGGGGACTCCGCCTTCGTACGGCAGGAACTCCTCCTCGGCGCGCCCGTGTACGCGCTGCCGCCGGAGACGCGCCGTACCGGACGCACCCTCACCGCCCGGTGCCCGGCGGGCTCCGACGTCTGGTTCTGGGCCCCGGAGTACAAGGGCTCGGCGACCCTGGCGGGGGAGGACGCCGTCGACTTCGAGGGCAAGCCGCCCGCGGTACGCGCCCCCATGCGGGCCCTCGGTACCGTGCCCGCCTCCGGTGAGGTGCGGATCGACCTGCTGCCCAAGGCCGGGATCCGACTGCCCCGGCAACCCGTCGGCTGCCTCGACCGGGCGCGGCTCGACGCCGCCGTACGGCAGCTCACCGCCACCGGAGCCACCCGGGTGAGCGCCGGCGGCCACTCCCTCACGGCCGAACTGCCCCCGGGCAGCACGGGCGTCGCCGTGCTCGCCGCGCCCCGCATCTCCGGCTGGCGCTGCGCCGCGGGCGACGCGGACCTCGCACCCGCCCGCGCGTACCAGGGCCTCGTCGCCGTCCCCCTCGACGGGCGGACGACCACGGTCGCCTGCTCCTTCCGGCCACCGGGACTCCGCCTCGGCGGCGCGGTCGGAGCGGCGGCGCTCCTCGCCCTGGCCGCGACGGCGATCCTGCACCGCAGGTCCCGCCGTACCGGATCCCGCCCCGCGGAGTCCCGCCGTACCGGGTCCTGACAGATTTCCACCAGGGACGGCAAGAGTTCACCCGGAGTGCACCCGTGGATCGTTCATCCGGAAAAGCGCGCGACTACTCTGCCCGCCGTAGGGCGTTTAACTGTTCGATTCATTGTGGGGATTCCGAGTGCCTAAACTGTCCGTCGTCGTCCCGTTCCACAATGTCGGGCCCTATGCCCCCGACACGATGCGCAGTCTCGTGTACAACGCGGACCCGGAATTCGAGTTCCTGCTGATCGACGACTGCTCGACGGACGACACCCCGGAAATCCTCGACCGCTGGCGCGACCGACTTCCGAACGCGACCGTCATCCGGCACGAGACGAATCTCGGCGTCGCCCAGGCGCGCAACACCGGAATCGACGCGGCCCGGGGCGAGTACATCACCTTCCTGGACGGCGACGACTGGTACGCGCCCGGCCACCTGAGCGCCACCGTGGCCGGAATCTCCCGTCTGGGCTGCGATTTCGCCCGTACCGACCACGTCCTGTCGGAAGGCCGGAAACGACAGATCCGATACGCCCCCGCCAAACTCCGCGACGCGGTGATGGATCCCCGGGACGGCATCTCCCCGGCCAGCATGGTGACGATGGTCGACTATCCCTTCGTCCCCTTCGGCATTTACAGCGGGCGGCTCTTCGGGAACGGCGCCTCGCGATTCGAGACGTCTCTGCGAACCGCCGAGGACCGCCTCTGGATCTGGCGTCTCCACCTCAAGGCGCGCACGTTCGCGGCGCTTTCCCTGCACGGTGTCTTCTACCGGCGGGGCGTCACCACCTCGCTCACCCAGATCACCGACAACCGGCAGCTGGACTTCATTCCCTCGTACGACCTCCTGCTCGACGACGTCTCCCGGGACGCGGATGCGGACCGCTTCCTCCCGAAAGCCGTCCGCACGTACTGCGCGATGATCGCGTTCCACATGGGCAAGGTCGGGAAGTACGAGCCCGAGGTCGCCGAACGGCTGCGCACCGACGTCGGCGACGCCCTGCGCCGCATGCCGCAGGACGTCCTGGACGAGACCCTGAGCACCATGGACACCGCACGCAGCACCCTCCTCCGGGGCCTGCGCGAAACCGGAAGGACCGCCTGACCCATGGCACCCGACACGTACTCCGCCATGGCGTCCGGCACGGCCCCCGGCGCGGCTCCCGACCTTCGCCGGGTGCAGATCTTCCAGGTCTCCACCCTGTACGGCGCGGCCACCCTGGCGGCGGCGCTGGACGCCGGGCAGTTCGGCCCCCGCGAGGACGCCCACCGGCTCCTGCTGATCTCGCACAACGCCGAGATCCCGGAGACCGCGCTGCGCCTGGAGACCATGACCGGCTACGAGCGGATCGCCGCCCGCTTCGACGGCACCCTCGACTGGAACGAGACGATCCATCCGTACCACCCCGCCGCCTGGGCGCCCCGGCCCGAGGAGGCCCCGCTCTGGCAGCGCGTGCTGCGGACGGCCTGGGGCCTCGGCACCGCCCGGGTCGAGCTGATCGTCGAGTCCATCCAGGTCAACCCCGCCAAGGCGCTCGCCGCAGCGTTCCCCGAGAGCTCGGTCGACGTCTACGCGGACGGCCTGATGAGCTACGGCCCGACCCGCTCCGACCTCGCCCAGTCGATCGCCATCCGCATCCGCCGGGTCCTCCACCTCGACCTGGTGCCGGGACTGCGGCCCCTGCTCCTGAGCGAGTACGGGGTCGAGCCCGAGCTCGTCCCCGACAGCGCCTTCCGCGCGGTGCTCGCCGAGATCGCCGAAGCCTCCGTGGCGGAGGACGTACGGAACGGAGCCGGGGACTCGCCGGTCGCGCGCGCGATCGCCGCCGAGCCGACGGCCCTCCTGCTCGGCCAGTACCTGGCCGCCCTCAACCTGCTCACGGCGGAGGAGGAAGAGGAACTGCACATCCGGATGCTGCGCGGAGCCGCGGCGGCCGGGCACCGTTCGGTGGTCTTCAAGCCCCACCCGACCGCGCCCGTCCGCTACTCCCAGGCCCTCGACGAGGAGGCGCGGGCGCTCGGCGTCCGGCTGACGGTCCTCGACGGGCCGCTGCTCGCCGAGACCTTCTACGAGCGGTGCCGGCCGCGGCTCGTGGTCGGCTGCTTCTCCACGGCGATGCTCACCGCCGCCGTCTACTACGGCATCCCGATCGCCCGCGTGGGCACGGTCGAGGTCCTCGAACGGCTCACCCCCTTCGAGAACAGCAACCGGATCCCGCTCACGGTCGTCGACCACCTGGTGGCCGACCTGGAGGACGGCGAGGAGCCCGCGGTCCCCGGAGCGGCCCCGGACTCACTCGCGCCGCTGGTCAGGGCCGTCGGGTACTGCATGCGGCACAAGAGCCACCCGGGGCTCCGCGAGGAGGCCACCCGCTTCCTGGCCGAACACCACGCGGAGCCCGGCATCGCGCACCACTTCACCCCCCTGCGGCTGACCCAGCTCGGCCTGCCGGGCGCGTCGGAGCCCGTCGTACAGGAGCCGGCCGAGAACCTGTCCCGACTCCGCCGCGGCCTCGCCCGCGCCCGCCGGGGCTGAACGAGGGCCCGCCGAGGCTGAACGGGGGCCGACCGGGGCCGAGCGGGCCCGCCGGGGCCGAGCGGGCCGTTCGGCCGCGCGACCGTTCGGCCCGCGCGACCCGGATCAGCGGTCGGCGGCGGACCTGACCAGCGTGAACACCGCGCCCTCCGGGTCCGTCACCAGCGCGAGCCGCCCCGCCGTGCCCTCCCTCGGCGGCCGCAGCACCTGGCCGCCGAGCTCCACGACGAGCCGGGCGGCCGCGTCGGTGTCGTCGATCTCGAAGTACGTCATCCAGTGGGCGCCCCGGTCCCGGGGCAGGGCGTTGCCGACGCCGTGCAGGGAGGCCACCGGGCGCCCCTCCACGTGGAGCGTGGCGAAGTCGAAGTCGGCGGAGACGACCGGCTCCACCTCGTAGCCGAAGACCGACCGGTAGAACTTGCCGACCGAGGACGTCTCGTACGTGAGGAGCTCGTTCCACACCGGTGTCCCGGGCGGCCCCGCGGCCGCCGTGCCGTGGTGCGCCTCCGCCTCCCAGACGCCGAAGATCGCGCCGACCGGGTCGGAACAGATCGCCAGCCGACCGGCTTCGCCCGCGTCCAGCGGGCCCACCGCGACCGTGCCGCCGCAGCAGCGGATGGTCTCCGCGGTCTCGTCGGCGTCATCGGTGGCCAGATAGGTGGTCCAGGCGATGGGCAGGTGCCGGTCGGGCGGCAGCCGGCCGATGCCCGCCACCTCCTTGCCGTCGAGCAGCGCCCGGACGTAGGGGCCGAGTGGCTGCGGGCCGGGCACGAAATCCCAGCCGAAGAGCGCGCTGTAGAACTCCTGCGTCGGTTCAAGCCCGTGCACCATCAGACTCACCCAACAGGGTGTTCCGGGTGTGCGCCGAGTCACCTCGGTCATCGTCACTCTCTCCTCGGACCATCGTGGCCGTACCGCGTGCCTAGGGCCTGTCCGGTGGATCAGGGCCGAGGTCGCACCGACGGGCGCGCGGCGCGTCCCGGCCGCACCGCCGGTGGCGTGCTGTCGCGGGAGGACGCCGGGTTGCCCCTCCGCGGCCATGCAGGCTGCGCGAGGATGGCACCCATGAAGCCCATCATCTCCGCAAGCGAACTTCTGAGCGAGTCGACCGGGGCGCGTCCGCCGGTCCTCCTGGACGTCCGCTGGACGCTCGCAGGGCCGCCCGGACGGCCCGCGTACGACTCCGGCCACCTCCCCGGCGCGGTCTACGTCGACCTCGACGCGGACCTCGCGGGACCGCCCGGAAGCGGCGGGCGCCACCCGCTGCCCGACGTGACGGCCTTCGGGGCGGCGATGCGCCGGGCGGGTGTCTCCGCGGACCGGCCCGTCGTCGTCTACGACGGCGGCCTCGGCTGGGGAGCGGCCCGCGCCTGGTGGCTGCTCCGGTGGGCGGGCCACCCGGACGTGCGGGTCCTGGACGGGGGCCTCGCCGCCTGGACGGGAGAGCTCTCCGAGAAGACCCCCGAGCCGGAGCCGGGCGACTTCCGGCCCGAGCCGGGTGCGCTGGGCCTGCTCGACGCCGACGGGGCGGCTGCGCTGGCCCGTACCGGGCTGCTCCTGGACGCCCGGGCGGCGGAGCGCTACCGGGGTGACGTGGAGCCGATCGACCGGGTCGGCGGGCACATCCCGGGCGCGGTCTCGGCGCCGACGACGGAGAACGTGGACGCGGACGGCCGGTTCCTGGGCGCCGACGCCCTGCGGGAGCGGTTCACCGCCCTGGGCGCGGACGGGGACACCCCGGTCGCGGTCTACTGCGGCTCCGGTGTCTCCGGCGCCCACGAGGTCCTGGCCCTGGAGATCGCGGGCATCCCCGCGGCCCTCTACGCCGGCTCCTGGTCGGAGTGGTCCGGCGACCCGGCCCGTCCGGTCGCGACCGGACCCGACCCGCAGTAGATCCCGTGCACGGCCCGGGGTTCCCGCGGCCGTACGGACGGGAAAGGCCCGCGCCGGCGATCCGCCCGGCGCGGGCCTTTCACGTACCGGCGCGTACGCCGGTCACTCCTGCTTCTTCCGCCGCGTCCCGAAGACGATCTCGTCCCAGCTGGGCACCGCCGCGCGGCGGCCCGGGCGGACGCCGTCCGCCTCGGCCTGGCGGTCGGTGGTGCCCGTGAGGCGGTCGCGGTGGCCCGAGACCGCGCGCGGCATCAGGACGTCGGCGTACGCGGAACCCGCGCCCGCCGAGGCGGCCGGGGCCGGCGGCTCCTCCGCCTCCGACTCCTCCGAGGGCTCCGTGTCCGGGAGGTCGGGCACGACCATGTCGCCGCGGAAGCTCGGCACGGCCTCCAGGAGGCTCGTCAGCGAGTCCCGCTCCTCCTCCGGCTCGGGCGCCGGGGCGGGCGTCCGCTCCAGCCGGTCGAGCTGGCGGTCGAGCGCCCGGTCCAGGGGCCTGTCCCGGGGCAGCCGGGCGATGCGCGGTACGAAGGGGAAGCTCGGCTCCGGCGCGGCGGCGATCGTGTCGTCCGTCTCGCCGATCAGCGCCCGTGCCTCGTCGTCCACGGCCTGGACGAGCCGCCGGGGCGGGTCGTACGTCCAGCTGGCCGTGTGGACCTCGCCCGCGACGCGGTAGACGAGCAGCACCTCCCAGGTGCCGTCGTCGCGCCGCCACGAGTCCCACTGCACGGTGTCCTTGTCGGCGCCGCGCAGGAGCAGCCGCTCCTGCACCGCCTCGCCGAGCTGCGGACCGCTGTTCTCGCCGGGCCTGCGGACCGGGGTCTTGCGGGCCCGCTCCGCCATGAAGGCGCGCTCCGCGAGGACGGGGCCCTCGAAGCGCCGTACGCGGTCGACGGGGATCCCGGCGAGCTGGGCGACCTCCTCAGCGGAGGCACCGGCTCGTATCCGTGCCTGGATGTCACGGGGGCGGAGGTGGCTCTCCACCTCGATCTCGATCTGGCCGAGGCGCGCGCGGTCGTTGCGCACGGCGGCGCGGAGCCGCTCGTCGATCGGAAGTGTGTACTCCGTGCTGTCAGCAGCCTTCAGCACCAGTCGTGTGCCGTCGTTGGAGACGGCCACGACACGCAGTTCGGGCATGGGGACCTCCCGGGTGGTGCCTGCCGACGTCACGTGCGTCGCTGCTTCCGCTAGTCGAGTGTGGCCTGCCCGGGTGCAGCCTGCCACTACCTTGCCGAGTTGCCCGGCGTGTCGGGCATGGACCCTGGGACGCCGTTATGGCACGGTTACCTGTTCGCCACTCAGAGTGACTGACGGTCACGCTGTGCAGCGGGTCTCCGTGCGGCGCCGCGGCGCCACCGGTTCGAGTGCCGCGTTCGGCCCCCTCCCCGATCCCGGGCACCCGTGAAGGCGTCCGGACCCAGGGTTCGCCAATGTACTCCATTCGGGCCACTTGGGTGGACCGGCGCGCCGCCCAACTTCTCGGGCGGTACGGGAGTTGAGTCTCCGCGATCTTCCCCCTCGGGTGTCCCTCTTCACAGAACCATCAGAACCGGAACTATTCGCTTCGCCCATTTGTCCCTTCTGGGTGCAAGGCGAACCGAAGAGTCACCAGGGGTCGGAGATGCGTCACAGGTCGGAGAGCGACACGGACGAGCCGGGGAATCCGGTGCGGACGGAGGAGGAACAGGAGAAGAACACGGCGGGGGAGCAGGCCGGCGGCCGACGGAGGATCGACCTGAGCGTGGCTCAGGTCTCCGGCAGCGCCCTGGCGGCGGTCATCGCCGCCAAACTCGCCTCCACCCTCGGCGTGTACGGCACGATCCTCGGCGCCGGCGTGATCAGCGTCATCGCCACCTGCGGCGGCCCGCTCTTCCAGCATCTGTTCAAGCGCACCGGCGAGCAGGTACGGGACGCGACCGTGTCCGCCGCCAAACCGAAGGCGCGTCAGGTGCCCTTCCCGGCCGCGCGCCCGGCGCGGGACGGGGACCGCCACACGCTGATGCTCGGCACGGTCCCGCCCCCCGGCGCGCACACCGCCCCGTACGGCCGTGCGGCCGGTGCGGAGGCGGGCGAGGAGCTCGACGAGGAGTTCGGCGCGGCGACCACGCACGGCACCCGCGTCCGGGGCTGGAAGCGTCCGGCGATCGCGGCGGCCCTCGTCTTCGGCGTCACCATGGGCGGCATCACCGCCTACGAGCTGGTCTCGGGGCAGGACTTCAGCGGCACCCAGGGCACCACCACGTTCGGCTCCGTCGTCCGTGGCGGCAGCGGGGGCTCCGGTCAGGGCGCGCCGGACCAGGACGGGGGTCCGACGACCGCGCCGTCCGGGTCCGCCGACGACACCGGTCAGCGGGAGGACGGTGGCGACACCCCCGGGACGGGCGCCACGACGGACCCGGGTGACCCGGGCACCGGCGGGAACGGCGCCGGTACGGCGACCCCCGACCCGGGATCGACGACGGACACCACCGGTGGCGAGGCGACGCCCACCCCGACGCCGACCGACCCCACGACCGATCCGACCGAGCCGGCGGACCCCACGGAACCGGCCGAGCCGACGGAGCCGACCCGGACCCCGACCACCGGCGCCGCCGATCCGGCGCCCCCCGCTTCCCCGGACCCGGCCGGTGCGGGCACCGGCACCGGCACCGGCACCGAGTGATCTTCCGTCAGTCGCCCAGGACCCGCCGCAGGTAGTCGTTGGCGAACAGCCGGTCCGGGTCCAGTCGGTCGCGCAGCGCCGTGAACTCGGCGAAGCGCGGGTAGACCTCGGAGAAGTAGGCGGCGTCACGGGTGTGGACCTTGCCCCAGTGGGGGCGCCCCCCGTGCGCCGTCATGATGCGCTCCACCGCGGTGAAGTACGCGCGGTGGGGCGTTCCCTTGTAGAGGTGGACCGCGATGTACGCGGTCTCCCGGCCCGAGGCCGTGGACAGCGCGATGTCGTCCGCCGGGGCGGTGCGCACCTCCACCGGGAAGCTCACCTTGAGCGGCGAGCGCTCGACCATCGTCTTGACCTCGCGCAGCGCGGCGACCGCCGCCTCGCGCGGCAGCGCGTACTCCATCTCCAGGAAGCGCACCCGACGCGGCGAGGTGAAGACCTTGTACGGGATGTCGGTGTACGTACGGGCCGACAGGGCCCGGCTGGAGACCTTGGCGATCGAGGGGATGACCGGCGGGACCGCGCGGCCCACCGAGCAGGCGAGCTGGAAGATCCCGTTGGAGAGGAGCTCGTCCTCGATCCAGCCGCTGACCTTCCCGGGCGGTGCGGCGGGGCCGGCGCTGCGGTTGTTGCGCTTGGTGTTGCAGTTGTCCGTGTGGGGGAACCAGTAGAACTCGAAGTGCTCGTTCTCCGCGTGCAGCGCGTCGAACTCCGCGGTGACCCGGTCGAAGGTCATCGGCTCCTCGCGCGCGGTGAGCAGGAAGACCGGCTCCACCGCGAAGGTGATCGCCGTGACCACGCCGAGGGCGCCGAGCCCGATCCTGGCGGCCGCGAAGACCTCGGGATTCTCCTTCTCCGAGCAGGTCAGCAGCCGACCGTCCGCCGTGACGAGTTCCAGCTCGCGGATCTGCGCGGCTATCGAGGCCGAGTCACGGCCCGTTCCGTGCGTGCCCGTGGAGGTGGCCCCGGCGACGGTCTGCTCCATGATGTCGCCCATGTTCGTGAGCGACAGGCCCTCCCGGGCCAGCGCCACGTTGAGCCGCTTGAGCGGGGTGCCCGACTCGACCGTGACGGTCATCGCCTCGCGGTCGATGCGCCGGATCCCGGTCAGCAGCCCGGGCCGGATGAGGACGCCGTCGGTGGCCGCGATCGAGGTGAAGGAGTGGCCGGTGCCGACCGTCTTCACCCGCAGCCCGTCCGCCGCCGCCCGGCGGACCACCTCGGCGAGCTCCTCGGCCGAGGCCGGGCTCACCTCCCGTACGGGACGGGAGGTGACGTTCCCCGCCCAGTTACGCCACGGGCTGCTCGCCGTCCTGGCGCTCCCCGACCCCGCTGTTGTCGTCCCGCTCACGCTGCCCCTCCCGGTTCGGCACCGGCTTGCGCAGCCGGCGGTGTCCGAGAAGACCCACCACGGCCGCGAGCGCACCCGAGACGACGGGCACCACGTACCCCGCCTCCGCCCCGGACGCGTCGACCACCCAGCCGGCGGCCGAGGAGCCGAGCGCCACGCCGATCGCGAGCCCGGTACCCGTCCAGGTCATGCCCTCGGTCAGCTTGGTGCGCGGTACGTGCTGTTCGACGAGGGCCATCGTGGTCACCATCGTCGGTGCGATGGAGAGGCCCGCGACAAAGAGCGCCACGGCCAGCAACGGCAAGTTCCCGGCCAGTAGGAGGGGGATCATACTCACGGCCATCGCGCAGGTGCCCAGCAGCCAGCGGCGGGACGGCTCGCCCTTGAGGTGCAGCAGCCCGAAGACGGCGCCCGCGAGGCAGGAGCCCAGCGCGTAGACGGCCAGGACGAGACTGGCGGCCGCCTTGTGTCCCTGCTCCTCGGCGAAGGCCACGGTCACGACGTCCACCGAGCCGAAGACGGCTCCGGTGGCGACGAAGGCGAGGGCCAGGACCTGGAGGCCGGGGGAGCGGAGGGCGGAGGCGCTCTTCTCGCCGCTCTGCCGGGGGTGCGGCGGGGGTTCCGTGGCGCGCTGCGAGGTCAGCCAGAAGACGCCGACGGCCAGGAACACCCCGGCGAACAGCGGGCCGGCCTCGGGGAACCAGGTCGTCGAAAGACCGATGGAGATGATCGGGCCGAAGATGAAGCACACCTCGTCGACGATCGACTCCCAGGAGTACGCGGTGTGCAGACGCCGCTCCTCGCCCCGGTAGATCTCCGCCCAGCGCGCCCGGGTCATCGCCCCGAGGCTCGGTACGCAGCCGATCACGGCCGTGAAGACGAAGAGCGTCCAGTCCGGGGCCTCCTGCTGTACGCAGACGAGCAGCCCGGCGGCGCCGGCGAGCGAGATCAGCGTCACCGGGCGGAGGACCCTGCGCTGCCCGTGGCGGTCGACCAGGCGCGAGACCAGCGGGCCGAGGACGGCGGCGGACATCGCGAGCGCCGCCGAGAGGGCGCCGGCGAGGCCGTATCGGCCGGTGACCTGCGAGATCATGGTGACGACGCCGATGCCCATCATGGACAGCGGCATGCGGCCGAAGAATCCGGCGACGGAGAACGAGGCGGTTCCGGGCGCCGCGAAGATCGCGCGGTAGGGGCTGGGCAAGGGGGTCTCCGGATCTCCGTGCTTCGGAGCGGGCTCCGCACGACGAAATCAACACGCGTTCAAGGTCAACACGTGTAATTAACAGCTAAAGCCTACGGGCTTGAACTCGATCGGTCATCCCCATTTTTCGGACGATCCGTCACGGACGGGCCGCGCCTTCCCGCGTCAGGGGTGGGTGGGAGGATCGGTGCCATGTCCGATCAGCATGATCCCGCCCCGTACGACGCCCTGCTGCTGCTCTCCTTCGGCGGCCCCGAGGGCCCGGACGACGTGGTCCCGTTCCTGGAGAACGTGACGCGCGGCCGCGGCATCCCGAAGGAACGGCTCAAGGAAGTGGGGCAGCACTACTTCCTCTTCGGCGGCGTCAGCCCGATCAACGACCAGAACCGCGCGCTGCTCGACGCGCTGCGGGCGGACTTCGCGGAGGCCGGGCTCGGCCTCCCGGTCTACTGGGGAAACCGGAACTGGGCGCCGTACCTCACCGACACCCTCCGCGAGATGATCACCGACGGGCGGCGCCACATCGCCGTCCTGACGACCAGCGCGTACGCCTCCTACTCCGGCTGCCGCCAGTACCGCGAGAACCTCGCCGACGCGCTCGCCGCCCTGGAGGCGGAGGGGCTCCCGCTGCCCCGCGTCGACAAGCTCCGGCACTACTTCAACCACCCGGGCTTCGTCGAGCCCATGGTCGAGGGCGTGCTCGCCTCCCTTGCGGACCTCGACCCGGCGGTCCGCGACGGCGCGCACCTCGCCTTCACCACCCACTCCATCCCCGACTCCGCCGCCGACAGCTCGGGGCCCGTCGCCGAGCACGGCGAGGGCGGTGCCTACGTCCGGCAGCACCTCGACGTCGCCCGGGTGATCGTCGAGGCGGTCCGCGAGGAGACCGGCGTCGCCCACCCGTGGAAGCTCGTCTACCAGTCCCGCAGCGGCGCCCCCCACATCCCGTGGCTGGAGCCCGACATCTGCGACCACCTGGAGGAGCTGCACGGCGCCGGGGCGCCCGCGGCCGTCATGGTCCCGATCGGCTTCGTCTCCGACCACATGGAGGTCCTGTACGACCTCGACACGGAGGCCACGGCCAAGGCCGCCGAGCTCGGCCTGCCCGTCCGCCGCTCGGCGACCGTCGGGGCCGACCCGAGGTTCGCCGCGGCCGTCCGCGAGCTCGTCCTGGAGCGGGCGACGAACGAGCGGGGGACCCGGGTGGAGCGGTGCGCCCTCGGCGCGCTCGGACCCTCCCACGACCTGTGCCCGATCGGCTGCTGCCCGGCCAGGGCGGAGCGGCCGGCGGCGGCCGGCGCCGACAGCCCGTACGCGTAAGGAGACCCCGTGACCGACGTGAACGATCCTCTGCTCACCGAACTGCTCGACCTCGGCCTGGAGGCCGCCCGGCGGGCCGGAGCGCTGCTGCGCGACGGCCGGCCCGACGACCTGGCCGTGGCGAAGACCAAGTCGAGCCCCATCGACGTGGTCACCGAGATGGACATCGCCGCCGAGAAGCTGATCACCGGCTTCATCGCCGAGCACCGCCCGCAGGACGGCTTCCTCGGCGAGGAGGGCGCGTCGAGCCCCGGGACGAGCGGGATCCGCTGGGTGATCGACCCGCTCGACGGGACGGTGAACTACCTCTACGGCCTGCCCACCTGGGCGGTCTCGATCGCCGCCGAGCGCGACGGCGAGACCGTCGTCGGCGTGGTCGATGCCCCGATGCGCGGCGAGACGTACCGGGCGGTGCTCGGCGGCGGCGCCTACGTGGGGGACCGGCGCCTCGCCGCCCGCCCCTCGCCCGAGCTCGACCAGGCCCTCCTGGGCACGGGCTTCGGGTACGTCCAGTCCCGCCGCGCCCACCAGGCAGACATCGCCCGGCGCGTGATCCCGCTCGTCCGTGACATCCGCCGTGGCGGCTCGGCCGCGATCGACCTCTGCGACGTCGCGGCCGGCCGCCTCGACGCGTACTACGAGCGCGGCCTCAACCCCTGGGACCTGGCCGCGGGGGCGCTCATCGCCCGCGAGGCGGGCGCCCTGACCGGCGGACGGCCGGGGGAGCCGGAGTCGGGCGAGCTGACGCTGGCCGCCTCCACCGGCCTCTTCGCGCCGCTCCAGGAGCTCCTGGAGGAGCTCGGGGCCTGGCACGACTGAGACGGGTCGGGCAGCGGTCCGCGGGCCTCCTGAGGGGGCGTACACCGAACGCACGAGGGCCCCGGAGCCACAGCGGCTCCGGGGCCCTCGTGCGTCCCAGGTCGAATCGGGTGAGGTCGGGTCAGGTCGGGCAGACACCGGGCGCGGCGACCTGCACGCCGTGCTCGGCGGCCAGCCGGTGCAGGTCCTCGAGCTCCGCCTGCTCGACGTCCGCGAGGAAGTCGTCGCCCGTCTCACGAGCACGCGTGAGGTCGGTCTGCGCTGCCCTGATCCGGTGCAGCAGTCCTGCGGTGAAAGCGTCCATCGTGCGCCCCCTCGTCGTGGGTCCGGTGGCACGGGGGTGTGCCGAGGGTGGTGGATCACACGCTGCTGCCTCTGGGGGACAGAAGGCGATAGGTGGCGCGCCACATACAGGGCGTGATCACGGGGTGTGCAGTCGTCCTCCCCACCCCCTTCCTCACAGAAACCTCAACTGGCCCGTGAATCAGGTGAATTCTTCGGCGGCCACGTCGCACGGCGTCACGCGCCCCACCGCGCGCCCCGGCCGCACCACCCGCGCGCCCCCGGCCCCCGCACGGCCGTCTTACAGCCGGTTTACGCGCGTTCGGGGCAGGATGGACACGCACAGTCAGTGCTCAGGTTTCAGCCGTCCCCCCGCGGGCCGCGGCTCAAGGGAAGGACTACGACGTGCGTGTACTCGTCGTCGAGGACGAGCAGCTGCTCGCCGATGCGGTGGCCACCGGACTGCGCCGGGAGGCCATGGCCGTCGACGTCGTGTACGACGGCGCCGCCGCCCTGGAGCGCGTCGGGGTGAACGACTACGACGTCGTCGTCCTCGACCGCGACCTCCCGCTCGTCCACGGCGACGACGTCTGCCGCAAGATCGTCGAGCTCGGCATGCCCACGCGCGTGCTGATGCTGACCGCCTCCGGCGACGTCAGCGACCGCGTCGAGGGCCTGGAGCTCGGCGCGGACGACTACCTCCCCAAGCCCTTCGCCTTCACCGAGCTCACCGCGCGCGTGCGCGCCCTCGGCCGGCGCACCACCGTCCCGCTCCCTCCCGTCCTGGAGCGCGCCGGCATCAAGCTCGACCCGAACCGCCGCGAGGTCTTCCGCGAGGGCAAGGAGGTCCAGCTCGCGCCGAAGGAGTTCGCCGTCCTGGAGGTCCTCATGCGCAGCGAGGGTGCCGTCGTCTCGGCCGAGCAGCTCCTGGAGAAGGCCTGGGACGAGAACACCGACCCCTTCACCAACGTCGTGCGCGTCACTGTCATGACCCTGCGCCGCAAGCTCGGCGAACCCCCGGTCATCGTCACCGTGCCCGGCTCCGGGTACCGGATCTGACCCGATGGCCACGACCCCAGCGCCCCACCCTCAGGCGCCCCCGAAACCGACCTGGGACCCCCGGGACCCCGTCCGGCCGCTGCTCCGTCCGACCATCCGGATACGGCTCACGCTGCTGTACGGCGGGATGTTCCTCATCGCCGGCATCCTGCTGCTCTCGATCATCTACCTGTTCACCGCGCAGACCCTGAGCGAGAGCGCGGCCCAACTGCCGTTCAAGATCGTCAAGGGTGAGGTGCAGCCGACCACCTCCTGGTGCCAGCTGCCCAACACGGGCACCGGTGAGCAGTTCAACGACGCCGTCTCGGTCTGTCTGCGGCACCAGAGCGACCTGGCCCTCGAGGACCTCCTGCGCCGGTCTCTGTTCGCGCTGCTCGGGCTGAGCATCATCGCCTTCGCCTTCGGCTACGCCATGGCGGGCCGGGTGCTCTCCCCGCTCGGCCGGATCACCCGTACCGCCCGCCAGGTGGCCGGGTCCGACCTCGCCCGCAGGATCGAGCTGGACGGCCCCGACGACGAGCTCAAGGAGCTCGCCGACACCTTCGACGAGATGCTGGAGCGCCTGGAGCGGGCCTTCACGGCCCAGCAGCGGTTCGTCGCGAACGCCTCGCACGAGCTGCGGACCCCGCTCGCGATCAACCGCACGCTCCTGGAGATCCACGTCTCGGACCCCGAGGCCCCGCTGGCGCTCCAACAGCTGGGCAAGACCCTGCTCGCCACCAACGAGCGAAGCGAGCAGCTCGTCGAGGGCCTGCTGCTGCTCGCCAGGAGCGACAATCAGATCATCGAGCGCAAGGCCGTCGACCTCGCCGAGGTCGCCTCCCGGGCGGTCGACCAGACGCACGCGGAGGCCGTGGCCAAGGGCGTCGAGATCCGGGGCGAGCGCGCTCCGGCGGTGGTCCAGGGCAACGGCGTCCTGCTGGAGCGGATCGCGCTGAACCTGCTCCAGAACGCCGTGCGGTACAACGTGCCGGAAGGAGGCTGGGTGGAGGTCACCACCGAGGTCCAGCACGGCCAGGCGGTCCTGGTCGTCTCGAACACGGGACCGGTGGTCCCCGCGTACGAGATCGACAACCTCTTCGAACCGTTCCGGCGGCTCCGGCAGGAGCGCACCGGCAGTGACAAGGGAGTCGGCCTCGGCCTGTCGATCGCCCGTTCCGTGGCTCGCGCCCACGGCGGCCGTATCATCGCGGAGCCCCGCGAGGGCGGCGGTCTCGTGATGCGTGTCACTCTGCCGATCTGACACACTGCACAGGCCGACCGGTTCCGTTCGCTTTGCGCGGAATTCTCGGGCCCCGATTCTGAGACGCTCATGTGTGATCGATCACAGGAGAGGGTGTCCGGACCTCCACTCTCCGTGACCGAGAAATCCCTCGGAAAACCAGGAAAAGTCCGGGTTTCCAGGGCCCCGAATGACGGGAAGTACACGGGGTGGCGCTTGTGAAGGGCGCCCCCAGGACCGTGTACGGTCCGGTTCGCCACCCGAAGCCGATCACTCGTGAGAGGGCGCGACGGGTGTCGATTGAGTAACAGACCTTGATGTGAGGCAAAATCTCCGCCTCAGGTCGGGCACAAGTCCGACCTCTCACGCGTTACGTGCGCTGGAGACACCGCAACCACCCAGAGGGGGAGAGCGACATGGCAACGGATTACGACACCCCACGCAAGACCGACGACGACGTCGACTCGGACAGCCTTGAAGAACTGAAGGCCCGCCGGAACGACAAGTCGACCTCGACCGTCGATGTCGACGAGTTCGAGGCCGCCGAAGGCCTGGAGCTTCCCGGCGCGGACCTCTCGAACGAAGAGCTGGCCGTCCGGGTCCTGCCCAAGCAGGCCGATGAATTCACGTGCATGAGCTGCTTCCTCGTGCACCACCGCAGCCAGCTGGCGCGAGAGAAGAACGGCCAGCCGATCTGCCGCGACTGCGACTGAGACCGGTCGGCCGTGGCAGGCGACACACCGTCCCGGAAGCGGCGTCTGCGGCTCCCTGGGAGCTCGGAGACGCGCAAGGGAGGCACAAGCCCGGCAGAGGGTGCCCAGGAGGCCCCTGACGCCGTGCGGACCGCCTCCCTGCCTCCCCTCGGCGCACGTGACGACGAGCGGGGCCCCTCGGCCTCGCTCGAAGCGGTCGTCGCGGACATCGAGGCGGTCACCGGTTCGCGCGTCGAACCGGGCGCCGGTTCGGGTGCCGGGCCGGAAACGGCACGGCTGCCCGCGGAGCGGGGTGAAGGCCGGGACGAGGCGCGCCACGGGCGCCTGGACGCCGTCAGGCGGCTGGCCAACCCCGCTCGGGCGCAACTGGACAAAATCAAGATCGACAACGACCGGATCGACGCCGTCCGGCGCGGCGTCGCGCGGAGCGTCAAGGACGGCGCCAAGCGCGGCGGCGACAGCGCCAAGGCCGGCATCGGCCATCTGGCCGACCGCCTGATCGACCTCGCCCCGCGGATCCCCGTCCGCGACCTGGCGACCCTGCGTAAACAGTTCCCCGGGCTCGGTCCCGAGGAGATCGCCGACAAGCTCGTCATGGGCGCGGCGAACGCGAGCTCGACCGTCGGCGCGGGCATCGGCGCCGCCGCCATGCTTCCCGTACCGATGGCCATGCCGGCCGAACTGGCGACCGAGATCACCGGCGTCGCCGCCATCGAACTCAAACTCATCGCCGAGCTGCACGAGGTGTACGGGCTGCGCCCACCGGGCCGGATCACCCAGCGCTCGACGGCCTATCTGACGTCCTGGACCGAGGAGCGGGGCATCGACCCCTCCAAGCCCGCCACGGTCAACGCGGCGCTCGGCGGGCAGCTCAAGCGCGAGCTGCGCCAGCAGATCATGAAACGCATGGTGCGCAACCTGCCGAACCTCATGCCCTTCATGGTCGGCGCCGCCGTCGGCGCGGTCATGAACCGGCGCGACACCAAGAAGCTCGCGGAGCACATCCGCAAGGACCTGCGCGCTCGCCAGGTCCCCTGGAGCGCCCTCACGGAGCTGCCTCCGCTGGAACAGCCAGAGAACCCCAAGGAGCTCGGCTTCTAGGGGGTGTCCTGCCCGGGCCGGACGACTCCTCGGCCCGGGGCCGAGGGGCCGCGACCGGGCCGGGGCCGGGTCAGGCTTCCGCGCGTACGGATTCCAGGGCCTCCACCAGGGCCTCCGGCGCGCGGCTGGACAGGTACACGTACGGCGTCGGGTCGGCCGGGTCGGTGACCTCGACCCGTACCGCCCCCGGAACGTAGCTCCGCATCAGCATGAAGGCGCGCGGGTCGGCCTTGTGCGTGCGCCAGGCGCGCGCCTCCTCCGCGTCCAGCACCTCGGCCGCGCCCAGCGCCGAGACCGGGATCCGCGCGTCGCCCGCCACCAGCGAACCGGCCACCACCCGGATCCGGGCGGAGCCGTACGAGGACACGGCCGCTCCTGCGAGCACCGCCGCCACGATCAGACCGCCCAGCATCGGGACCGTCCCCAGCGGGAACATGACCAGCCCGCCGGAGATGCCGAGCAGGCCCGCGATGGCCCACCACGACCGGGGCGCCGTCAGTCGCTCGTCGAAGCGCGGCGCGACCGACGCCGAGGGCGCGGGCTCGGAGGAAGGGGCGGGGGACGGTGCGGAAGGCTGCATACGTCCAAGCTTGGCACGGCGCGACCCGCGCCCGGCCGCGCGGGTAAGGTCTGCGCCTGTGACTGCAACATCTGCCGCCCTCACCCCGCCGGCCGACGCCATACCGCCGGTACGCCACCCCGACGCGCCGGCCCCCGGCGAGCTGCTCGGTTCGCACTACGAGCACTGTTTCGGGTGCGGCGGCGGACAGCCCCACGGCCTGCACCTGGAGGCGCGGGCGGGCGAGGGCGTGACCGTCACCGCCGAGTTCACCGTGACCGGCGACCACCAGGGCGCCCCCGGCCTCGCGCACGGCGGCGTCCTCGCCACCGCGCTGGACGAGACCCTCGGCTCCCTGAACTGGCTGCTGCGGGTCATCGCCGTGACCGGCCGGCTGGAGACCGACTTCGTCCGGCCCGTACCGGTCGGTACCGTGCTCCACCTGGAGGCCGCGGTCACCGCCGTACACGGCCGCAAGATCTTCTCGACCGGTGTCGGCCGGATCGGCGGGCCCGAGGGCCCCGTCGCCGTCCGTGCCGACGCCCTCTTCATCGAGGTCAAGGTCGACCACTTCATCGACAACGGCCGCCCGGAGGACATCCAGGCCGCCATGTCCGACCCCGACCAGGTCCGGCGCGCCCGCGCCTTCGAGGTGAACCCCTGATGAGCAACCCTGTCGACGTACTGATCCGGCTCCTGGACCCCGAGGTGCCGATCCCGGCCTACGGGCACCCCGGCGACGCCGGCGCCGATCTCGTGACCACCGAGGCCGCCGTCCTCGCTCCCGGGGAGCGCGCGGTGCTGCCCACCGGCGTCTCCATCGCGCTGCCGGACGGGTACGCGGCCTTCGTGCACCCGCGCTCCGGCCTGGCCGCCCGCTGCGGAGTCGCGCTCGTGAATGCCCCGGGGACGGTGGATGCCGGGTACCGTGGAGAGATCAAAGTGATCGTGGTCAATCTCGACCCGCGCGAGAGCGTGCGGTTCGAGCGGTTCGACCGGATTGCCCAACTGGTCGTCCAGCAGGTCGAGAAGGTGCGCTTCCATCAGGTGGCGGAGCTTCCCGGCTCGGCGCGGGCCGAGGGGGGCTTCGGGTCCACCGGCGGCCATGCCGCCGTGGACGGCTCAACGGGTGGGAATCGATACGCTTCGGTCGTATCCGACCGGGAAGGACAGTGACGTGTTCGGACGTCGCAAGAAGAGCGGTGCCGCTGCGGACGCAGCGGGCGAGGCCGAGCAGGTCGTCGACGAGGTCGGCACCGACGGAACGGCCGACGCGCCGCGTCGGGTGAACCTTCCGCCGGCGCCCCGGCCCGACGGGCCGTGGGACATCTCCGAGGTCACCACGGCGGAGGACGGCCGTGTCGACCTCGGGGGCGTCTTCGTGCCCGGAGTCGAGGGCATGGAGCTCCGGGTCGAGGTGGCGGGCGACGCGATCGTCGCGGCGACCATCGTCCTGCGCGACAGCGCCGTGCAGCTGCAGGCCTTCGCCGCCCCGAAGAACGAGGGCATCTGGGGCGAGGTCCGTGACGAGATCGCCACGGGCATCGTCCAGCAGGGTGGTGTCATCGACGAGGTCGAGGGCCCCCTCGGCTGGGAGCTGCGCGCGCAGGTCCCCGTACAGCTTCCGGACGGCAACCGCGGCGTGCAGCTCGTGCGCTTCGTGGGTGTCGACGGGCCCCGCTGGTTCCTGCGCGGAGTGATCTCCGGGCAGGGCGCGGTGCAGCCGGAGGCGGCCGGGCTCCTGGAGCAGATCGTGCGGGACACCGTGGTCGTCCGCGGTGACGGCCCGATGGCCCCGCGCGACCCGATCGTCCTCAAGCTGCCGAACGACGCGCAGATGGTGCCGGACGGTGTCCAGCAGGAGGAGCAGGCGAACTCGCGCTTCTCCGGCGGCATGGGGCAGCTCCAGCGCGGCCCGGAGGTCTCCGAGATCCGCTGAGCCGCGAAATCGAGACACGAGCGGTGGGCCGCTTCCCGTACGAGAGGTACGGGGAGCGGCCCACCGGCCGTTGTGGGCGACTACGGGTCCGGTGGCTGTTGCGGGGGGCCACGGGTCCATCGGCCGTTGCGGGGGGCTACGGGGCCACCGGCCGTTGTGGGCGGCTATGGGCCCACCGGCCGTTGTGGGCGGCTGCGGGGCCACCGGCCGTTGCGAGGGGCCACGCGTCCACCGGCCGTTGTGGGCGACTACGGGTGCGGTGGCCCCGTTGGCGTGGTCCCGGTGGGGGCTCTCCGGCTCTGGCCCTGGGGCCGGGCCGCGGACCATACTGGCGGGCGCACATGTCCGAGGAGGGGGAGCACACGGTGAGTGAGAGCAGCACGCGGACCGGGACGGCCGTCGCCGAGGACCCGGCCGGCCGGCCGATGGTCCGGATCGAGGACCTCCGCCGCTCGTACGGTTCGGGCGAGGCCGCCGTCCACGCCCTGCGCGGCGTCTCCTTCGACATCCCGCGCGGCGAGCTCGTCGCCCTGAAGGGCCGCTCGGGCTCCGGCAAGACGACGCTGCTCAACCTCGTGGGCGGCCTCGACAGCGCCGACGGCGGCCGGATCGTCATCGACGGCATCGACCTCTCGACGCTCGGTGAGAGCGGGCTCCTGGAGCTGCGCCGCGACCGGATCGGCTTCATCTTCCAGTCCTTCGGACTCCTCCCGATCCTCTCCGCCGCCGAGAACGTGGGCGTACCCCTGCGGCTGCGGAAGACGGACCCCAAGGAGCGCGAGGAGCGGGTCGCCCTGCTGCTCTCCCTCGTGGGGCTCGCCGACCACGCGGCCCAGCGGCCCGGAGAGCTCTCCGGCGGTCAGCAGCAGCGCGTCGCCATCGCCCGCGCCCTCGCCAACAAGCCCGCCCTGCTGATCGCCGACGAGCCGACCGGCCAGCTGGACGCGGAGACCGGGCTCGCCGTCATGGAGCTGCTGCGCGCGGTGGTCCGCAGCGAGGGCTGCACGGCCCTGGTCGCCACGCACGACCCCCAGCTCCTGGGCCTGGCGGACCGGGTACTGGAGCTGAGCGACGGCGAGATCATCGAACACTGAGGTCGCCTGAGCCCTCGGCCGGCGTCGGCCCGACATCAGAATCACGTCAATACCGCACCGGGGCCTCTCCTGGTGTGCGGAATGTCCGATTGGCTGGACGTATGGTCATGCCATGGGACGCGGCAAGCTTCGGATCTACCTCGGCGCTGCGCCGGGCGTCGGCAAGACGTACGCGATGCTCTCCGAGGGACACCGTCGGGTGGAGCGCGGCACGGACTGCGTCGTGGCCTTCGTGGAGCACCACGGACGGCCGCGTACGGAGGTGATGCTGCACGGCCTGGAGCAGCTGCCGCGCCGGACCCTGGAGTACCGGGGGGCCACCTTCACGGAGATGGACGTCGACGCGGTCCTGGCGAGGAAGCCGGCCGTCGCCCTCGTCGACGAGCTCGCCCACACCAACGTCCCCGGCTCGCGGAACTCCAAGCGCTGGCAGGACGTCGCCGAGCTCCTCGCGGCCGGCATCGACGTCGTCTCGACGGTCAACATCCAGCACCTGGAGTCGCTCGGGGACGTCGTCGAGGCGATCACCGGAGTACGCCAGCGGGAGACCGTCCCCGACGAGGTGGTCCGCCGGGCCGACCAGATCGAGCTGGTCGACATGTCGCCCCAGGCCCTGCGCCGCCGTATGGCCCACGGCAACGTCTACACGTCCGACAAGGTCGACGCGGCCCTCTCGAACTACTTCCGCCCCGGCAACCTCACCGCCCTGCGCGAGCTCGCGCTGCTGTGGACGGCCGACCGGGTCGACGAGTACCTCCAGCAGTACCGGGGCGAGCACAACATCCGCTCCACCTGGCAGGCCCGGGAGCGCATCGTCGTCGGTCTGACCGGCGGCCCCGAGGGACGCACGCTCATACGGCGGGCGACCCGGCTGGCCGAGAAGGGCGCGGGCGGCGAGGTCCTCGCCGTCTACATCGCCCGCAGCGACGGTCTCACCTCCGCCTCGCCGAAGGAGCTGGCCGTCCAGCGGACCCTCGTCGAGGACCTCGGCGGAACGTTCCACCACGTCATCGGCGACGACATCCCCTCCGCGCTCCTGGAGTTCGCCCGCGGGGTCAACGCGACCCAGATCGTCCTCGGCTCCAGCCGCCGCCGCACCTGGCAGTACGTGCTCGGTCCGGGTGTGGGCCAGACCGTGGCCCGTGACTCGGGGACCGACCTCGACGTCCACATCGTCACCCACAGCGAGGTCGCCAAGGGGCGGGGACTGCCCGTCTCGCACGGGGCGCGCCTCGGACGGTCCCGGATCCTCGGCGGCTGGATGGTCGGCGTCGCCGGGCCCGCCTGCCTGGCCCTGCTCCTCACGCACGTCGACGCCGACCTCGGCCTCGCCAACGACATGCTGCTCTTCCTCGCGCTGACCGTCGCCGCCGCGATGCTCGGCGGGTTCCTGCCGGCGCTCGCCTCCGCGGCCGCCGGCTCGCTCCTCCTGAACTGGTTCTTCACCCCGCCCGTCCACCGGATCACCATCGCCGACCCGAAGAACATCGTCGCTCTCGTCGTCTTCCTCGGTGTCGCGATGGCGGTCGCCTCCGTGGTCGACCTCGCCGCCCGGCGCACCCACCAGGCCGCCCGGCTCCGTGCCGAGTCCGAGGTGCTGTCGTACCTCGCCGGCAGCGTCCTGCGCGGCGAGACCAGCCTGGACGCCCTCCTCGAACGGGTCCGCGAGACCTTCTCGATGGAGACGGTGACGCTGCTGGAGCGGACGGACGAGGTCGAGCCGTGGACCCAGGCGGCGAGCGTGGGCCCCCACCCGGTCGTACGGCCGGAGGAGGCCGATGTGGACATGCCGGTCGGCGACCATCTGGCGCTGGCGCTGACGGGCCGGGTCCTGCCGGCGGAGGACCGGCGCGTCCTCGGTGCCTTCGCCGCCCAGGCCGCGGTCGTCCTCGACCGGCAGCGGCTCGTGGGCGAGGCGGAGGAGGCCCGGAAGCTGGCCGAGGGCAACAAGATCCGTACGTCCCTGCTGGCCGCCGTCAGCCACGACCTGCGGACCCCGCTCGCGAGCATCAAGGCGTCCGTCTCCTCCCTCCGCTCCGACGACGTCGAATGGTCCGAGCAGGACAGGGCCGAGCTCCTGGAGGGCATCGAGGCGGGCGCCGACCGCCTCGACCACCTCGTGGGCAACCTGCTCGACATGTCCCGCCTCCAGACCGGCACCGTCACCCCGCTGATCCGGGCCGTCGACCTCGACGAGGTCGTCCCGATGGCCCTCGGGGGAGTGCCGGACGGCAGCGCCGAGCTCGACATCCCGGAGACGCTGCCGATGGTGGAGGTCGACAAGGGCCTCCTGGAGCGGGCCGTCGCCAACATCGTCGAGAACGCCGTGAAGTACAGCCCCGAGGGCGAACCCGTCGCCGTCGCCGCCAGCACCCTGGGAGGGCGGGTCGAGCTGCGGGTCGTGGACCACGGCCCCGGCGTGCCCGACGACAGCAAGGACGGGATCTTCGAGCCCTTCCAGCGCTTCGGGGACGCCCCCCGGGGCGCCGGTGTGGGCCTCGGCCTCGCGGTCGCCCGCGGCTTCGTCGAGGCCATGGGCGGCACTCTCTCCGCCGAGGACACCCCGGGCGGCGGGCTGACGATGGTGCTCACGCTCAGGACCGCGCCGGGCGGGCCCCCGGCCGTGGCCGCCGACCTCCCGGCGCACGCGGTGAGCTGAGCGGCGGCCCGTACGCGTACCCGATCCGCGTCCCCACCCGCACCCGTTTCCGTATCCGCTTCCCCACCCGCACCCGCACCCGCACCCCCACCCGCACCCGCACCCGTTTCCGTATCCGTACCGAAGAAGGAAGGTCCCCCTCCATGACCCGGGTCCTCGTGGTCGACGACGAGCCACAGATCGTCCGCGCCCTGGTGATCAACCTCAAGGCGCGGAAGTACGAGGTCGACGCCGCACCCGACGGTGCCACCGCCCTCCGGCTGGCCGCCGAGCGCCACCCCGACGTCGTCGTCCTCGACCTCGGGCTTCCCGACATGGACGGCGTCGAGGTCATCAAGGGCCTGCGCGGCTGGACGAGGGTGCCCATCCTGGTGCTCTCCGCCCGCCAGACCTCCGACGAGAAGGTCGAGGCGCTCGACGCGGGCGCCGACGACTACGTCACCAAGCCCTTCGGCATGGACGAGCTCCTCGCACGGCTGCGCGCGGCCGTGCGCCGCGCCGAGCCGGTCGGCGGCGCCGAGGACGGGGTCGTGGTCGTCGAGACCGAGGGCTTCACGGTCGACCTGGCGGCGAAGAAGGTCCACCGCGACGGCCGGGACGTCCGGCTCACCCCCACCGAGTGGCACCTCCTGGAGGTCCTCGTCCGCAACGGCGGGCGGCTGGTCAGCCAGAAGCAGCTGCTCCAGGAGGTCTGGGGCCCCTCGTACGGAACGGAGACGAACTACCTCCGGGTGTACATGGCGCAGCTGCGGCGGAAGCTGGAGGCCGACCCCTCGCACCCCCGCCACTTCGTCACCGAACCGGGCATGGGCTACCGCTTCGAACGGTGAAACGAATGCCGTACGGAAGGCCGGTCCTGGTGGCAGTGGAGGCCGGTACGCTTTCTGTATGAGTGCTGCACCGCGTACAGAGAAGTCGGCCGGACGGTTCCGCCGGATGCTCGACCGGCTCTCCTCCACCCCGGAGGACCTGGAGTCGGAGGAGCTCCAGGAGGACGCCGAGGCGACGGGGTGCACGCGCATCTGTGACTGCTCCGACCGCCAGATAGTCAAGGTGACTGGTACCTTGCGCACGGTCACGCTGCGTCCCCGCGCCGGTGTGCCCGCGCTGGAGGCCGAGCTCTTCGACGGCACGGCGCCGCTGGACGTCGTCTGGCTCGGCCGCCGCTCCATCGTGGGCATCGAGCCGGGCCGCAAGCTGATCGCCTCCGGCCGGATCTCCATGAGCCACGGCCGGCGGGTCCTCTTCAACCCCAAATACGAGCTCCGACCGCTCGGACAGGAGTAGCCGGTGACGTCGCTCGACAAGCCGACCACGGATCAGGACGCCCAGGCCCCGCAGGACGCCCAGGCTTCGAAGGAGGTCACCGAGGCCGCGCTGTTCGAGGCGTTCGGCGGACTGCGGGGCATGATCGAGACGGTCGTGCCCGGCCTGCTCTTCGTCACGATCTTCACGATCAACAAGGACCTGCACGTCTCGGCGATCGCCGCACTCGCCGTCTCGCTGGCACTCGTCGCCGTCCGGCTGGTCCGCCGTGACACCGTCAAGCACGCCTTCAGCGGCGTCTTCGGTGTCGCCTTCGGCGTCGTCTTCGCGATGATGACCGGCAATGCCAAGGACTTCTACCTGCCGGGGATGCTGTACACCCTGGGCCTCGCCCTGGCGTACCTCCTCACCACGGCCGCGGGCGTCCCGCTGATCGGCCTGATCCTCGGCCCGGTCTTCAAGGAGAACCTCTCCTGGCGCACCCGCAACCCGGGCCGCAAGAAGGCGTACGCGAAGGCCAGCCTGGCCTGGGGCCTGATCCTGCTCGGCAAGTGCGCGATCCTCTTCCCGATGTACTGGTGGGCCGACACGACCAAGTTCGGCTGGGTCCTGGTCGCCCTGAAGATCCCGCCGTTCCTGCTCGCGGTCTACCTCACGTGGGTGTTCCTCGCGAAGGCGCCGCCGCCGATCGACGTCTTCGCCGAGATGGAGGCCGAGGAGCGCGCCGAGAAGGCCCGCAAGGAGGCCGCCAAGGGGCAGCAGGGGGCCTGAGCGGCAACCCCCGTACGTCCGTGTCACGGGGAAGGGCCCGGAACCTGTCACCAGGTTCCGGGCCCTTCCCCGTGCACAGCGCCCTCCGGTCCGTCAGGACGCGGTAGGGCAGGACTCCGTCGGTCCGGGCTCGAGCGGCCCCGGCTCTGTAGGTCCGGGCTCGGTCGGCCCCGGCTCGGTCGGCCCGGGGTCAGGACTCGGAGGGGTCGCGGCGGACCTGCAGCAGGTCCTCCAGCTGCTCCTCGCGAGCCTGCGCGGCCACGAACAGCAGCTCGTCGCCGGCCTCCAGGGTCTCCTCGGGGCTCGGCGTCAGCACCCGCGAACCGCGGATGATCGTCACCAGCGAGGTGTCCTGGGGCCAGGCCACGTCCCCGACCGACGTACCGGCGAGCGCCGACTCCGGCGGGAGCGTCAGCTCGACCAGGTTCGCGTCGCCGTGGCTGAAGCGGAGCAGCCGGACCAGGTCGCCGACGCTCACCGCCTCCTCGACCAGGGCCGACATGAGGCGAGGCGTCGAGACGGCGACGTCCACACCCCAGGCCTCGTTGAACAGCCACTCGTTCTTCGGGTTGTTCACCCGGGCGACGACGCGCGGCACGCCGTACTCGGTCTTGGCGAGCAGCGAGACGACCAGGTTCACCTTGTCGTCACCGGTCGCCGCGATCACCACGTTGCAGCGCTGGAGCGCCGCCTCGTCGAGGGACGTGATCTCGCAGGCGTCGGCGAGCAGCCACTCCGCCTGCGGCACCCGCTCCACCGAGATGGCGGTCGGCGCCTTGTCGACCAGCAGGACCTCGTGCCCGTTCTCCAGGAGCTCGCCCGCGATGGAACGGCCCACCGCACCCGCGCCCGCAATAGCGACACGCATCAGTGACCGCCCTCCTCAGGACCCTCGGCGAAGGCCTCCTCGACCTTCGCGATCTCGTCCGTACGCATCATCACGTGCACCAGGTCACCCTCCTGGAGCACCGTCTGGGAGGTGGGCAGAATCGCCTCGCCCAGTCGGGTGAGGAAAGCGACACGGACACCGGTCTCCTCCTGGAGCCGGCTCACCTTGTGACCGATCCAGGCAGGGGAGGTGTGCACCTCCGCGAGCTGCACGCCACCGCTCGGGTCGCGCCACAGGGGCTCCGCGCCGGAGGGCAGCAGCCGCCGCAGCATCTGGTCGGCGGTCCAGCGGACCGTCGCGACCGTCGGGATCCCGAGGCGCTGGTAGACCTCGGCTCGGCGCGGGTCGTAGATCCGGGCCGCCACGTTCTCGATGCCGAACATCTCGCGTGCGACCCGCGCGGCGATGATGTTGGAGTTGTCACCGCTGCTCACCGCGGCGAAGGCCCCGGCGTCCTCGATCCCGGCCTCGCGCAGGGTGTCCTGGTCGAAGCCCACGCCCGTGACGCGGCGTCCGCCGAAACCGGACCCCAGACGACGGAAAGCCGTCGGGTCCTGGTCGATGACCGCGACGGTGTGCCCCTGCTGTTCGAGGGTCTGCGCGAGAGCGGCTCCCACTCGCCCGCAGCCCATGATGACGATGTGCACGTCCCCTTACCCCGCACTCCTGATCGCCCTGCTGACCTGCGAAAACAACCTGCTCACAACTTTCCTCGCCCGATCGGCCCGGGCCGCGGCGGGCAACGCCCTGCCGGGTTGCCCGGTCCGAGCTTATGCGGCAACGCTGGCGGGGACCGCATCCGAGGTGGTACTCAGGGAGATTCGGTGCGGATCGGGGGTGCCGGTGCGCATGGCGGATTTCGAACGCTTACGATCCTCTCCGTGTCCAAACTGACCGACGTGCCCAAACGGATCCTGATCGGGCGGGCCCTGCGCAGCGACAAGCTCGGGGAAACCCTCCTCCCGAAGCGCATCGCCCTCCCCGTCTTCGCCTCCGACCCGCTGTCCTCGGTGGCGTACGCGCCCGGCGAGGTGCTGCTGGTCCTCTCCGTCGCAGGCCTGTCGGCCTACCACTTCAGCCCCTGGATCGCGCTCGCGGTCGTCGTCCTGATGTTCACGGTCGTCGCCTCGTACCGCCAGAACGTGCACGCGTACCCGAGCGGCGGTGGCGACTACGAGGTCGCCAACACCAACCTCGGGCCGAAGGCCGGACTCACCGTGGCGAGCGCCCTGCTCGTCGACTACGTCCTGACCGTCGCCGTCTCCATCTCCTCGGGCATCGAGAACCTCGGCTCCGCGGTCCCCTTCGTCGTCGAGCACAAGGTGGCCTGCGCGGTCGCCGTCATCATCCTGCTCACGCTGATGAACCTGCGCGGAGTGAAGGAGTCGGGCAGCCTCTTCGCCATCCCGACGTACGTCTTCGTCGCCGGCGTCTTCATCATGATCGCCTGGGGCGCGTACAAGGGGATCGTCCTCGACGAGACCATGAAGGCCCCCACCGCCGACTTCGAGATCAAGCCCGAGCACCAGGGTCTGGCCGGCTTCGCGCTGGTCTTCCTGCTGCTCCGCGCCTTCTCCTCCGGCTGTGCCGCGCTCACCGGCGTCGAGGCCATCTCCAACGGCGTCCCCGCCTTCCGCAAGCCGAAGTCGAAGAACGCCGCCACCACGCTCGCCCTCATGGGCGGCCTGGCCGTCACCATGTTCTGCGGCATCATCTTCCTGGCCATGGCCACCGACGTACGGATGGCCGAGAAGCCCGCCGAGGACCTGCTGCTCAACGGCGAGCCGGTCGGCGCGGGCTACGTCCAGGACCCGGTCATCTCGCAGGTCGCGGCCGCCGTCTTCGGCGACGGAACGTTCTTCTTCATCGTCCTCGCCGCCGCCACCGCGCTCGTCCTCTTCCTCGCCGCGAACACCGCGTACAACGGCTTCCCGCTCCTCGGCTCGATCCTCGCCCAGGACCGGTACCTGCCGCGCCAGCTGCACACCCGCGGAGACCGCCTCACCTTCTCCAACGGCATCGTGCTCCTCGCCGGCGCCGCGGCCCTCCTCGTCTGGGTCTACGGGGCCGACTCGACCAAGCTGATCCAGCTCTACATCGTCGGCGTCTTCGTCTCCTTCACCCTCAGCCAGATCGGCATGGTCCGGCACTGGAACCGGCACCTGAGGGGCGAGCGGGACCAGGCCAAGCGCCGCCACATGATCCGCTCCCGCGCGATCAACACGTTCGGCGCCTTCTTCACCGGCCTCGTCCTCGTCGTCGTCCTCGCGACGAAGTTCACCCACGGCGCCTGGGTCGCCCTGCTCGGCATGGTGATCTTCTACGGCACGATGAGCGCGATCCGTCGGCACTACGACTCCGTCTCCGCGGAGATCGCCGCCGCCGAGGAACGTCCCGACGAGTACGTGCGCCCCTCCCGGGTCCGCTCCATCGTCCTCGTCTCCAAGCTCCACAAGCCCACCCTCCGCGCCCTGGCCTACGCCAAGCTCATGCACGCGAACGAGCTGGAGGCGCTGACCGTCAACGTCGACCCGGTCGAGACGAAGGCGCTCAGGGAGGAGTGGGAGCGGCGCGGCATCAACGTCCCGCTCAAGATCCTCGACTCGCCGTACCGCGAGATCACCCGCCCGGTGATCGAGTACGTCAAGAACATCCGCCGCGAGAGCCCGCGCGAAGCCGTCTCCGTCTACATCCCCGAGTACGTCGTCGGCCACTGGTACGAGCACCTGCTGCACAACCAGAGCGCCCTGCGACTCAAGGGCAGGCTCCTCTTCACCCCGGGCGTCATGGTGACCTCCGTCCCGTACCAGCTCCAGTCCTCCGAGGCCGCGAAGAAGCGGGCCCGGAAGCGCCAGGACTGGAACGCGCCGGGATCGGTCCGCCGAGGCCCCGTCGAGAAGCGCCCGAAGGAACCGACCGCAAAGAACAACTAGACTGGTGGGCTGCCGTCCGAACGGCAGCCCACGGTCACTTCCCCGTACCTCCCCCTTGGAGTCTCCCCGCCATGCAGAACACCCCTGTTTCGTCGTTGGTCGGGGAAGAGTACGAGGTCGAGGTCGGCCCGGTGGCCCACGGCGGCCACTGCATCGCCCGCACCGAGGCGGGCCGCGTCCTCTTCGTCCGGCACGCGCTGCCCGGCGAGAAGGTCGTCGCCCGCGTCACCGAGGGCGAGGAGACCTCCCGCTTCCTGCGCGCCGACGCGATCACGATCCTCGAGCCCTCCAAGGACCGCGTCGAGGCTCCCTGCCCCTTCGCCGGCCCCGGCAAGTGCGGCGGCTGCGACTGGCAGCACGCCAAGCCCGGCGCCCAGCGCCGCCTCAAGGGCGAGGTCATCGCCGAGCAGCTCCAGCGGCTCGCCGGCCTCACCCCGGAGGAGGCCGGCTGGGACGGCACCGTCATGCCGGCCGAGGGCGACAAGCTGCCGCCGGGCGAGGTCCCGCAGTGGCGCACCCGTGTCCAGTACGCGGTCGACGCCGAAGGCCACGCGGGTCTGCGCAAGCACCGCTCGCACGAGGTCGAGATCATCGACCACTGCATGATCGCCGCCCAGGGCGTCTCCGAACTCGGCATCGAGAAGCGCACCTGGGAAGGTATGGCCTCCGTCGAGGCCATCGCGGCCTCGGGCTCCGGCGACCGCCAGGTGATCCTGACCCCGCGCCCCGGCGCCCGCCTCCCCCTGGTCGAACTGGACAAGCCGGTCTCCGTCCTCCGCGTCGACGAGAAGGACGGCGGAGTCCACCGCGTCCACGGCCGCGCCTTCGTCCGCGAGCGGGCCGACGAACGCACCTACCGCGTCGGCAACGGCGGCTTCTGGCAGGTCCACCCGCAGGCCGCCCAGACCCTCATGCTCGCCGTCATGCAGGGCCTCACCCCCCGCAAGGGCGACACCGCCCTCGACCTCTACTGCGGCGTCGGCCTCTTCGCGGGCGCCATCGCCGACCGCGTCGGCGAGCGGGGCGCGGTGCTCGGCATCGAGTCCGGCAAGCGCGCCGTCGAGGACGCCCGCCACAACCTGGCCGGGTTCCCGCGCGTCCGCATCGAGCAGGGCAAGGTCGAGTCGGTCCTCCCGCGCACGGGCATCACCGACGTCGACCTCATCGTCCTGGACCCGCCCCGCGCCGGCGCCGGCAAGCAGACCGTCCACCACCTGGCCGGCCTCGGCGCCCGCCGCATCGCCTACGTCGCCTGCGACCCGGCGGCCCTGGCCCGCGACATCTCCTACTTCGCCGACCGCGGCTACCGCGTCCGCACCCTCCGCGCGTTCGACCTGTTCCCGATGACGCACCACGTGGAGTGCGTGGCGATCCTGGAGCCGGTGAAGAAGGACGCCTGATCTGCGGTTTTGTGGGTGTGCTTTTTGCGCGCTGTGGGCGATATCTTGACGCTGAGGTGACGCTCGTGACGCCCATTTGACGCTCGTTCTGATGGGGTGTCAGGCGATCGTCGGGGAGGGCCGGGCCGCGGCGCGTACCGATGAACAGACGCGCTGCGGCGAAAGCGATGGAGCACGGCGAGCGAAGCTCGTCGGCTCCGTTTCGCTCTTGTGCGATCGATGAGGAAGCGTTGCCGACCATCGCCTGAGAAGGCAGTGCTAATCGCCTCGACGCGCGGCTAATATCCAGCTTCAGTACCGGCATGCGTCCGGCCGCTGGCCTGCTGCACGTCTTAAGGAGATCGGAAGCCCGGTGAGCAGTGCTCGTTCTGGTGGGCGGGTGCTGGCTGCCCACCCCGGTGACCCCAAGCGCGTCGGCCCCTACCGGATCATCGGACGCCTCGGCTCAGGGGGCATGGGCACGGTGTTCGCCGGCCTTGACGCCGCCGGTCTACGGGTCGCGGTCAAGGTCGTCCACCCTGCTCAGGCGGACGACGCGGAGTTCCGGGCGCGCTTCCGCCGAGAAGTGCAGCTCTCCGCCCGTGTCCAGGGCCCCTGCCTCATACCCCTGATCGCGGCTGACGTCGAAGCACCGTCGCCGTGGCTGGCCACTGCCTATGCCCCAGGGCTCACCCTCGATCGGTACATCGCCGCGCACGGGCCGCTGGCCGGTGGAACCCTCTACGCCTTTGCTGCGGGCACAGCCCAGGCCCTCGCGGCCATTCACGCCGCGGGTGTCGTCCACAGGGACGTCAAGCCGCAGAACGTCATCCTGACCCCGGTCGGTCCCCGAGTCCTGGACTTCGGCATCGCTCATGCCGCCGACGGCACATCCGTGACGCGCACCGGCATTCTGACCGGCACCCCAGGATGGATCAGCCCTGAGCACTACCGCACCGGTACAACGGGCCCCGAGGGCGACATGTTCGTCTGGGGCACTCTCATAGCCTTCGCAGCCACCGGTCGTGCGCCCTTCGGCGGGGGAGCCCCCGACGCGGTCGCCTACCGGGTCATGTCCGAGGAACCTGATCTGCGTGGCCTTCCTGGTGAACTCCACGCCATCGTGAGCAGCGCTCTTGCCAAGGAGCCGGGGGACCGAGCCACAGCGTGGGACGCTGCCGAGACATGTGCCGTTCTCCTCGCAGCCCAGGCCACACAGGTCGCGCCGACGGGTGCGGAGCCGACACTGGTGGGCGATCTCGTCGCTGCCCAGTGGGACGTCCCCACTCCGGACGACCCGAACTGGAGACGTCCTGCCCGTTCCAGCAGACGACTCGTCGGCATCGCGGCGGTGGTGGGCACTGTCATAGGTGGCCTGGCGGGTGGAGCGCTGGCCCTGCAGCCCGACAAGACGGAGACGGCTTCGACGAGTTCCCCTCCTCCCGCCGGCGCATCCCCCAGCAAGACCGCCACCATGCCGGCTTCCGCTTCACCCGCAGCAAGCTCCCAGGCTGTGGTGGACGCCGCGTCATCCCCTACTCCTGCGAACGCGGACGAGGCGACGATCGACACGTGGCGTGCAGCTCGTCGTGCCAAAGGGGAAGTGGAGATCGAGACCGAGGCCGCACTCGGGCACGACCTCAGCTACGGCATGGGCGAGGAGTACAACTACAGCGGTCAGTACGACGTGGGCTACGCCCCGTCTCGGAGAGAGCTCTACATAGCTATCAGCGGCCCGGCCGTGGAGTCACGTGTTGTGCAGGGAGTAGCCAAGAACGCCTGCCTCACCTTGCGCATGATGGCGGGCATCTACAAGTCCCTTCCGTACGACGAGTACGTCTTGGTCGACAACACCACGTCCACGGCGCCGGCGATCGTGTGGGAGGACGACTTCCGTGCCAACACCGGCTGCATCACGCAGACCATCGACCGCACTGCCGCCGACCCCGGGCAGGAGCCGAGCTGGCACCCCGCCGAAGAAGGACTGGCCGCGGCCCAGATCCCCAGCGTCGACAAGCGCGAAATCAGAGTGGCAACCGAGGCGGTCCACCAGCTCTTTGTCGACTGGAACGCCAACTCCCGTCTGTTCGAAGACCCCCGCTACATCAGCGACCAGAACACCAGCATCGGCTTCGCTCCGCACGAAGGCGTGATGTACGTGTGGGCCACGAAGCCCGAGTGGGACCAGAGCACGCGAGAGGAGTGGGCAGAGGCCGCCGCCGGCGTTGCCTGCCGGACAGTTCTCGCGGAATCTCGCGCGGGGCAGGCATGGGGCTACGCCCAGTACGCGGTGGCGGTACTTGACAGCGCTGGAGGCACGGAGTTCCTTCGCTGGGGCACGGCCGGCAGCTGCACGAGTTGACCTCGTCTCAGGCCAGCATTTGTTGCGTCCGGTGGAGGTCAGCCGAACGCAAGGTTTGTAGAGGCCGAACGCAGGACCTTGGATCTGCCAGCCCAGCGAGTGCGCCCCGCTGGGCTGGCATCGAGGTTCGGTGAGGTTTCAACTGAGGGGCCCTACACCCATTGGTGTGCCGCGCAGCTTCGCTGCCGAGTGTTTAGAAGGCACTTGGTGGGTGGGGGAGTGGGATGGCTCTGACCTGAGCGGATGGGTGACGGCGGTGGCCGCTCCCGAAAACCTCGGGCGTTTTCGGGACGGCGGGGCTGTGGAACGGTCCTTCCGGGTAGGGGTGCAGGAGTGCGTCCTCGGTGGTTGCGGACACCGTTTTTGCCGAACTCCGGAGTTCGAACGTCGTCTGACGGGCCGGCAAGGTGGCTACACCGACCAGAGCTTGGTGTAGTTCTCGATTTCCTCGGCCGTCAGTCTGCTGACGCCCTCGATGCGCATCGCTTGTGTGTCCCAAGGTTTCGTGTCCTGCAGCAGAGGGGTGAGCAGCACTGCGAGCGTCACGCTTTCCTCCGGTAGGCCGGTTGCCTGCGTCACTTCGTGGTGTCGGAGAAGGACGTACGACATGAAGGCAGTCTGTACGTACGGATCGTGGCGAGTGGCGCACCCGAGGACGAGCTGCCGGGTGCCGGTCGGCTTGATGACGCGACGCCAGCGCCACTTGATCCCCCCGTTGGGGGCATTGTGGACGTCGCCAAGCATGTCCAGGAGCAGCCTGCCCCACTCCTCGCGCAAGCTGACGGGGAGGCCCGCGTCGACCTCGGATAGCAGTGTGAGCCGGTTCTTCTCGGTCATGCCCTCTTTCATTGTGCTGGTGGCGATGTCTTCGAGAATCATCCGGGTGACCAGGTGGGCTTGGTTGGCACCGGATCCCACCGGATCCCACCGGCGCCTGAGGCAGCAGCGGCGCAGAGAGGTGGTCACCGCCGAGCACGAGGACGGCCGGGTTGACCTCTCCCGGCGTGGCCGCGAGGTCCTTGGCGGCCAGTTCGTAATAACGGACGGGCTCTTCGCCGAGGGGCACCGGGGGCAGTTCGGCCACGCGGAACAGATAGTCGAGCACCGCCGTGGCCGACCGGAGCTGGTCGAAGAGGAACTCCCAGTCCCTCCTGATCAGGACGACGCTCGGGATGCCTGTGAGTTCGCAGTCCACGATCACGTCCGTGGGTACGTGGTCGTGGTCGAGGACGACGACCACCAGCCATTCGTAGTCGCCGCCATGAACGGTGATTGTGCGGCCGCGCCCGTTCACGAGGTCGGCGGCCTGCGTCCGCAGATTGCGCACCGTGCCTTTGGCCTGTCGCGCCGCCTTGCGTCCTCGGCTCTGCAGCCAAGACTGCTCTCCGGCGTCGTCCTTGTACGCGCCCTCGCGGCTCTTGATCTGGACACTCGCACCACGGCCGTCAACCAGAAGCAGGCGATCGCCGAGTTCGCGCTGCCCAGATGCGACCTTTCTGATGGCCGAGCGGTAGACAAAGTCGGGAAGCCCCCACATTGCTGCCGCTCGGTGGGTTGCGAGCTCGGCGCCAGTCCCCTGATCGACGTCCGGAGGCAGGGACAGCGCGGCGGGCACTGTTCGCACGCCCAGGCCGACAGGCGTGTCGACGACGAGTTGCAGGACCTGCTTGCCGTCGGTGTTGGTCGGCTTCGACTCCTGGTGCTCCATTGACTCATTAGAGGTGAGCACGGTCTTGTGCCGCAGACACTTTCACGAAGAGCCGTCAGTGTCGCAGTAGCTTGGCGATCGCTCGTGCCGCGCTTCGTGCCGGGCGTCCCACGCCGACGAGGGAGGCGGGTCCGGTCCAGGCGTCGTAGCCGATGAGGTGGAGGTGGGGCTCGGTAAGGGCCTGGGTGCCCGACGAGGGGATGTGGCCTTGGGGGGGCAAAGCAGGCTCAGTGGAGCCAGGTGTGCCAGGGCGGTACGGAGCTGCGTACCGGATGATGGCGTCCGCCTCGGCGGTCATGACGTCTGGCCGCTCCACGCCGTCGCCGTGAGGTGGGTGAACATTGGCTGGGCCTTGAAGAGTCCAGCATCACGGGCTGCGCGCACTGGGGGCACGGCGACGATGTCGCCGGCGGAAGCCGCAAGCTGCCCAGGCCCGCTCACGCGCGTGGGAGAGGGGCATGTTGACTCCGTGGGACCAGCTCGTGGACGGAGATTGTGGATGGGCTTCGGGATGGGAGCCCTGGGGGAGGGCCAGCAGGCAACCCCTGAACTGGAGGCATGGTTCGGATGGCAGATGAGGGAAGCGTGCTGGCGGCGTACAGGGAGCTCGGTGATCAAGTCGATCTAACTGGTTCGCTCCAGCGGCAAGGCATGCGGCCGATAGAGTGACCCAGTGACGCAGAGTTCTGATCTCTCACCATCGGTGGCCGACCTGTCTCGGCTGATCCCAACCGTTGTCCCAGTTGCCGAGGCCGACCCCGAGCTCGTCGCCGTAGGCGAACGGTATTGGGCCCTGGCGGGCTTCACACCCGAACTGGGAACCCCCGTTTGGTCCGAGAAGGCGAAGGACATCAGCGTCGCAGGCTGGGGAAAACAGCTCTACGTGGTGGCCGCCGCAGGAGTGCGGGCCACGGTGCCAGAGCGAGCGTGCCCTGACTGTGCCGGCCCGCTCAGCCTCACCTCCCGAACGGCCTTCCAGCAGGTCATCGACGGCCACGATCCGGCGTGTGTGGAATGCACCCCGTCCTTGGTCGCGGCAATCGAGTTCGTCACGGACCCGTCCAGGAAGACGAAGCGAGAGAAGGCCCAAGCTCAGGCCCGTGCCCAGCAGGTCGCCGCCGGTGCACGAGATCGGTGGGCAACCGCACAGAAGGAAGCCCTCACGGAGAAGTACCCGGCCTCCTTTCCCTGCGCCGGCGAGTTCCCGCATGTCGGCGTCAAGGAGATGGTGGCCACTCTGGCGCTTCTGCGGTACGCGGCTTCGACCTCGCCGATTTCCCAGGTTGGCGACTGGGTGACACCTCTGTACCCGCAGGCTGAGAAGATCTACTCGGTCGTCGCCTCCACCGTCCACGCGGACCTGCTGGCTATCGACCCCGGCAGCCCGCCGAGCGCCTTCACCTGGGAGCCGGCATCGTTCGAGCAGGCAGTTCAGGACGCCGGAGGCGACCTTGACGCCGTAGCGTCCCCCCGGCTCACTGGTCAGTTCTATCCGCTGAAAGCCAGACTGTTCGCTCCCCCAGGCCCGAGCGCCGGCATCGCCGTGAAGAATCTGGATGCTCACCTCGCGAAGGAGCTCCGGCCTGCGGCCATGAACGCGGGTCGTCAGGATGATCTCCTCGCGCTTGCCCAGGAGCTCATCGCAGGCGAGACGATCCGCTACTTCAACAACCGTCTGGTCGAGCTCAACCTGCCTGCGGTGCCGGACAATCACACGGCTCGGCTTACCGAGGCCGCCGAGAAGGTCGCAGGGCACCGTTCCATCGGCGAGAGTTACAACCTGGCGTGGCGAGCCACCCGCGCCGCCGCCGAGGCCGCCCAGAGGAGCCCTTACGCTCCCCGGGCGAACATGACCACCCACGCTGTGAACCAGTTCGAGAACCTCGCCAAGCAAGCCGTCGACGACCCCGACTGGGTCATCAAGCCGTTCAGCGAGATCCAGCGTCACGGAGTGGCTGCCATGACCCGCGTCCTGTTCTACACCGTGCTCGATGTCAACCCGGTCGAGGCGACCGTCCCCTCGCTTCGCTTAGCGCTCCCGGCACCATCAGTCGAGCGTGTCCCCGCCCAGGCGGCCGCAGGTACCCCCGAATGGGAGGACGTCGACCTGGCCTGGCTTGATGCCAACCCTGACGGCTGGGACCCCCGGGCGGTTCTGCTGCTCCTTGAGGCGCTTGCGAAGCACGAGGGCTTGGCGCCCGAATGGGAGGTGGACGAGCGGGTTGTGGCCCGCGGGGCGACTCACCTGAGGAACCTATACGAGAACCTTGCGCCTCTCCTGGGGGAGCGCCATGCGGCTATGGCGGTGTTCGCCGCCTCGGAGCTCCTGACACACCCGATTAGCGTCACCTCGGTTCCGTATACGAGCGGCAAGTGGATTCAAGAGGGGCTGGCCCAGTTCTTCGCTTTGGAGCACGAGGGCCCTGACGACCAAGGCCCGCTCGGTGACGTACCCGAGGAGGGATGAGTGGAATCCGAGCGACGCGGAGTGGAATGCCCTGGCTGGACCGCATGCCAAAGAGACCGGCCCTCGTCGGTGCGGGCGTGTCTGCCTCCGACCTCCTTCTGTGCGGCTTCGCCCGAACTGGGTGTCGTATCCTGCTAGTTCGCTGATCCTCCCGTCGGCATCAGGAATCGGGGCACGGCCGTGTCGTTGTTTCTGCATCGTTCGAACCAGACCAAGCTCCTGCGCCGGACCGCCGTGGATCGGTGCAAGTAGTGCGGCACACCCATCGAGTGGTACGAGCGGTACGACAGTCTCCGGATCCCCCTCTCCCCGGAGTTCCCCGCGCGGCCGGTTCCGCCCAAGATGCGCTGGCATCTCAACCGGGGAATCGCCTACCCCGGCGAGGATCCCTACACGAAGTACTGCCGCATTCCTCATCCAGCCGTCTGCCCCACGGTCGACCATCACGATCTCCCTCCAGAGCTGGAGGACGTTGTCGCCCGGCTCGCGGTACGGATGCGCGGCCGGATCGAGCGGGGCGAGTTCACACCGCACATCGAACCGGTGGAAGAGGAGGAGGTCGCCGGCCCGGACCCTGAGGAGGTCGAGGAGATCCGGCATGTCATCTCGTACTACGGGACTCTGCGGATCGCGCCCTGCGAGATCCATGAGCTCCGGTGCATCGCGACCGATTCCACGACCGGGCAGCGGTGCGAGAACGGGGTGTTCGACCTCGATGAAGGGAAGTGGGAAGAGGTCGAAGTCCCCCATGCTCCCGGCCGCCAAGGCCAACAGATCCTGTCCACGACCGGCGGCCGTATGTGGGCATGGGCGGTGCATGACTTCAACTACCTGCGCCGCTGGTGGAAGCAGCACTGCATGGACCACTACGGTTCCTCCGCGCCCGATCACGTGAAGTTCGAGCTTGTGCAGTTTCATCCGCTCATCCACGGCGACTACATCCTCACGCAGCGCCCAGAGGGCTACGAGCGCACTCCCACCGGTCAGGAAATCGTTATTCACCACGGCCCCACCGGTGAGCAAACCGTCTGTGCGACGGCCGGCTGCTGGCTCTCCACCTTCGGCACGCAACCTGAGGGGGTGGCTCTGCTGGAGCTGCGACCGTGCTGAGAAGCGCCGCGCACGGGCGTCACGCCGGGGTGCTCATGCAGCGCTTCCTCGAGGACGCGCAGACCTACGCCCTCACCGGGAGCAAGGCACACTCCGGCGAGGCCGCCGATGCCTTCCAGATGTACGTCAAGCACAGCGTCGGCCTCACCTGCCCTCCGGCGAAGACGGAGGAAGGCGAGCCGCTGGTGACGAACCTCGTCGCCGCCTGCACGCAGATAGCCAAGGCATGTGACCGGTACGCCGAGCACGTGGAGGCCGCCAAGGGGAAGATCGCCGAGCGCAAGTTGGACTTCTTCGCGGTCGACATGCCCTGGGACCAGCCGATGTTCGGGGGCAACGGATACGATGGCGGACTGCTCGACGCCGTACTGGGAGACTCCTGGATCCGGGACCTCGGCTCCGTGGGCCATGCACTGGACTCGTCCGCCGCCCGCATCAAGCTCCCCGCGGCCGATCCGCCTGCGGCACCCGCCATCCCGGGACTCCCGTTCCTGCCGCCCCTCATTCCCGCGCCGATACCCGTACCTGTCCCCGTCGTCCTCGCGTCGTACACCGGGCAGGTGCCCGCCCTGGCTCCGATGATCAACCCCGTCGACCCGGGTATCTCCTTCGTCGACCCGATTCCACCGGTCCCTGGGACGACCCGTCTGCTCACCGCGGCGGAGCAGCAGCAGTTCCGCGCGTGGGTGAATACCCTCCGACCCGGCGGCGGTGGCCCGGCGGCCCCGGACAACGCCTACCAACTCCGCGTGGCCGGCTACCCCGAGCGGGAAGTGCCGTTGCTCGGGAGCAAGCGCGGGCTCATGGTGGACGGCATACGCCCCCTCGGCGGCCATCTCGTCGAGGCGAAGCACGTACGGGACCCGGACTGCACGAAGAAGAGCTTCCGCACACTCGACCGGGTCGAAGAGACACTGGCGAAGCCCGTCAAGATCAACAATCAGGGGAAGATCTCATGGGACCCGGTCGTCGACTCCATGTACGCGGGTGACGAGAAGGAGCTCGTCCGCTACAAGCAGGCCGTGGCCCCCCCCCGAGCAACGAGATCCGGGGCTTGGAGATCGTGACGAACGGGCGGGACAACGCCGTCTACTGGCAGTCCATGATGGCGATGACGGGCACGCCAGGCTCGACGCGGTACGTCCCCTGAGAACAAGGAAGACCATGGCCACGGAACGAAACATCCGGACGAACTTCGCCTTCTATCCCCCCGAGGGGAACGGTGGAGCCTGGCACGCCACGCTGGACTCCTTGGAGCGGGCGCTGCGAGAGGCATTTCCCGACCCCGCCATCGGGCACCGGCGGTCCGGCGTCCACGAGTTGACCGTGCTGGATTTCGAGATCGAGCTGGCGCCGGACGTGTGGCTGGACGGCACCGCGTCCATCGCCGAGCCCGACTACGCCTACATCACCCTCACCGATGTGACGGCGGACGAGGCCGGCGCCTTCGCCGTCTGGTTGCGCGACTCGTTCACTCCGGCGCCGAACCTCGTGCGCTTCGCCAGCAGCCTCGCCATGGCGAACGGCGAGGACACCCCCTCGCCGCTGCCAGTCGAAGGGGGCCGCGAAGACATCGGTGACCTGCTGCGCCGGCACCTCGACGCATTCGACTACTGACTAGCGACCATCAAGCGGACTGCCGCCTGTGTGACGCTGCTTCGCGTCGCTCTGATCGGCCGACGGAACGTATTGATCAGAAACTTATTGGGTTCACTCGTCGAGGGTGTAGCGGACGTGTGGGCCGCCGAAGTATCCGCGCACGATGTGGGGTTGGCTTATCGGCGGTGGAAGAACCTGCGGGTTTCGGTGGCGAGTTCGGCCTGGTTCCTGACCCGGTGGGTGTGGGGCAGGCTGCGCTTGAGGTCGGCGTTGACCAGCTCGTCGGGGTTCAGCTCGGGTGAGTACGAGGGCAGGAAGGGCAGCTCGATCTGGTCCTTGTGGTCGGCGAGCCAGGTCCGGACGGCCTTCGAGAGGTGGGCCGAGTGCCGGTCGACGACCAGGTGGACGTGGCGGTCTAAGACGTCATCTCCATTGGCCGTCGACTGCATGGATAGTCGCTGGTAGGTACGTGCCGATCGTTGTTGAATGCCATGGTGAGTGGCTACTGGACACCGGCTCATTACGCGGTCGAGCGCGAGGATGCAGAGGCTCTGGCCAGCTTGCTCGCCCGCGCGGATCCTGAGCTCGCTGATCCAGACGGTCGCACTCCCCGGGGCATGGCCACTTTCTACGATCACGATCTGGCCGTACGGCTGCTGCGCACCCACATCAGCAAGCGAGCCTGCGGTAGCAGATGAGGGTGCAGGCGATGCTGGTGAAGGCAAGGAAGTAGTCGGCTTTGCGCTCGTAGCGCCGGTGGAGTCGGCGGCAGCCGGCGAGCCAGGCCATGGTGCGTTCGATGGTACAGCGGTGGCGGCCCAGCCGCTGCGAGGACTCGACACCCTTGCGGACGATGCGGTGGGTGATGCCGCGCTCGCGTAGCCATCGCCGCAGGTGGGAATAGTCGTAACCCTTGTCGCCGTGGAGCTTGCCGGGCTTGCGTCGCCGACGTCCGCGGCGGGAGCGGATTGGTGGTATGCCCTTCACCAGCAGGATGAGGGCGTGGCTGTCGTGCAGGTTCGCCGCCGCGATTCCGACGGAGATGGGCAGACCGGTCCGCTCGGTGATCAAGTGAATCTTTGAGCCGTACTACGACGCGGCCGGCAACTGCTGCCACGCGCAGCCCGATGTCGCCACGAACACGATCGCGGCAAGCACTTCCCGGTCACCGTGCCGACGTCGACCACCACCCTGCGGCCGCGAGGGAGCCTCCGGCACCACCCGCTGAAACAACTCCCACAACTCATCCGGCACCAGCCGCTCAACAATCCCCACCACGGCCCACAGCCTGCCGAGGACCTCGTCTGTGACCGGCGTCTGATGCTCAACCATCCTTCGGAGCTGCCGACGCACCTCCTAGAGGTGGCAGCGGGACGCCGGGATAGTCCGGCTCTGCCGCAGGGAGCTTTCCTGGCCTGATCAGCGCCCTGCGGTCATACCCATTCCGCTCGTACATCTGTGCCGTACTGTCCGCTCACACATTGCTCTCGCGTCAGGACGCCTCTCGCCCGCGGTCGAGCGGGCGGCGACACAGGTCGAGCCCAGCGAGTTCTACGTTGGTGCGAGGACCTCGTTAGCCGCGCTGACGCAGTTGCTGGACCACCGGAACCACGGCCAGGCAGAGGAGCGCGGTTGCTCCGAACGCCGCCCCTGCCGAGAGCAGCACCCCGGAAACCGGGGTGCTGTCGAGGGCCTTGAGGAATCCGACGCACGCCGCGATGAGGGCGGAAAACAGGAGCATGACCAGCAGCCAGGGAATCCAGGCACTGTTCGGGGGCTGGGGAGACGAGGCGGGCATCGGAGATGAAGGCAGGTGGGAGGAGTTGTGGGAGGAGTCCACAGCGGTGATTCCTTCTTGAATCGGTGGTGGGTAGGGACGCGAGGAGCGGAGCGGGCTTACGAGCCCAGCAGCGCACCGGCCAAGGCGGTGCGGGTACGTCGTGCCGAGACGGCGACGGCCAGGTGCGCGCGGTCCAGCTCGTCGAGGCCGTCCAGCGCGGCCACGATCTCCCGCTGCTCGGCCAGGGCCGGCAGCGGAATCCGCAGTGATCCCAGGGATTCGGAGCGGAGTGACGGGGCGGCGGTGGCTGCGGCCCGGTCTCGCATCCAGGTGACGGATTCGTCCAGGCACAAGTAGTGGAACAGGTACTCCGGTAGCACCTGGTGCGCATGCCGCTCGGTCACGCGGAGCCGGATGACGTTGGGGCTCATCAGCCAGCCGATCTGGTGCTGCCGCACCAGCGCCGGCTGGGTGATCGCACCGGAGCGGACACACACGATGTCCTTGTCCCACAGCTCGAAGTTCCTCAGCCGATGGGCCGTCTCGTCCGTCACCCGTTCGTCCGCGTCGTCGCTGACACGTCGGTCCTTCAGATGACGCGGGAAGACCACGGGAACCAGGCCGTCGGCGCTGCGCTGCTTCTTGCCGAGCTTGGTGTAAGATGGTCCGGCCTGAATTTCGCACACTGAGCCGAGGTCGAACCTGGGAGCAGACCGACCGGCCCGAGGCAACGATCCACCACGGTCCCCGGCGAACGGTGCCCGGGTGACGGAGTCCTGTACGGCCCGCAGGCGCTCCTCGGCATCGCTCAGCCGCTCCCACGCGGACACGAGCTCGTACTCGTAGTCGTCTCCTCCGTCGCTCTGGCGTTCGACGTGGTCGAGGGGGTTGAGCGAGTAGTCACTACGCCGCAGCTCTTCCCGGGATACCAGGGCGCTGGGCACTCGCCACTCCGTGTACGTCGCCCCGACGTGAGGGGCATTCCCTTCCGTGCTCCTGTGAGCGCGGTAGGCGGCGAGGAGGGAGTCGACGTCCATGGCGCTGAGGACCCGACGCGAGCCCTTCTTCTCTCCCATGTGCCGTGCGTCGAGGAACAATGTCTTGTCGCGCCGATCGTCGGGGTGACGCAGTATCCACACGGAGACCGGCACAGCGGTGCCGGTGAACAACTGGGCCGGCAGGGCGATGACGCACTCGACGCACCCCCGCTCCACGAGATTGCCACGGATGGTCCGGTCCGCCTTATGGCCGGAGTTCCCCGCCTTGTTGGGCATGATGATTCCGGCTCTGCCCCGCTCGCTCAGCTTGGCCAGGCAGTGTTGGACCCAGGCGAAGTTGTCGTTGTCGACGGGCGGAGCCCCGTACGCCCACCGTCCCTGAGGGCGCTCCCCGCGGCCGGGATCGCTCATGTTGAACGGCGGGTTGGTGAGCACGATGTCGAACGCCTCCCGCGAAGTCCGCTCAAGGCTGTCGTGCCAGGGAACCGTGCGCTTGAGATCGAGAGACGGGGAGACGCCATGGAGGAGCAGGTTCATGGTTGCCAGCCGCCAGGTATCGCCGCGCCGGGTCTCGCCGTACGTTTGCGGGGTCTTCCCATGCGGCAGCCCGTCCCCGTCCAAGGCGCAGAAGGCCGACGCCTCGATGAGGAACCCGCCGTCGCGGGCGTAGGGGTCGTACACGGACTCCGGCTCCCCGGGGCCGAACTCCGAGCAGATCAGTTGCGTCATCAGCCGGACCACAGAGCGGGGGGTGAAGAACTCGCCGCTTCCCAGGGCCGCTTGCCGCTCGTACTCGTCGAGGATCAGCCCGAATACGTCCTCGGTGAGGCAGCTCATCGCATCGACGACATTGCGAAGATCGCGAGCAGTCCGGGGCTCCAGATGCCTCAACGCCTCCTGCATGCTCGAATGGACGCCGCGGCCACGCATGTCCTCGTCGGCCGCGCGACCGATGTCCCGAAGCAACTGGGCAGCCTCGTCGAGGTTGCGCAGGGAACGGGCGCGAGCGGCCAACGCGTCGAAACAGGCCGGGTCGGCACCGCGGAGATAGTGAAGGCAGAGGAGAAGGTTCAGGTAGTCGAGCACGCTGGCAGCGCCCCGTACCCGGTCGACGAGGCCGCCCATCAGGTCGGTGACGATCCGTCGGCTCTCTGGGCGGGGTTCGTCGACAGTGCTGGTCGGGACGTGGTACGACGACCCTGCGCCGGGACGACGGTCGGCCGCGCCGGCCACGGATCTTCCGGCTCCGGCCCTCGTCCGGGCACGGTCTCCGTAGGTGGTGCCGACCGGCTCCCCATCAACGAGCCGCCCGGGCGGCACAGTCCGCCGGTCCAGCCAGTCGACGATCTCCGACCAGCGGAAGTAGTCCTGTCCGTTGGACCGTCGCGGAGAGGGAAAGCCGATCTCCTGCCTCTCCCAGGCGGTTACGGTCGGCCGGCTCACCCCTGCGAGTGCGGCCAACTGTGCTCGCCCGAGCAGTGGATCAACGTCAGTCTTGGGATACGACACGAGCGCGGAACCCCCTTCAATACGCCACGAACAAGGTCGATGGACAGTGAGACTAGAGGCGTACGGCGTGAGCGACCAACTGCGCACCTGAAGTGCGCACCCGCCCGATCGATGAGCCCGGGAGGGCCCACGTGTCCTCGGAGGCGCTTGATGGCAGGATGTCTGCCGCCGGGTGACGGTCGGGGTGCCACCTCTCGTCCCTAAGGGTGTTGGGATGATTCGTCCTCCTGAGGTGCCCCAGTGCAGCCCTCGTCCACAGTGGGCGCCTGGGTCCTCGACCACCTCAGAGCCGCCGCTGACCTGCACCTTGCCCAGTTGTGAGAGACGGCATGCGAGATCACGGATCTGTGTACGCCGTCAACGCATCGTGATCGTGGCCGTAAAGAGAGTCTCGTGTACGCTCGCCGTATGGGTGACGCGGACAAGGAAGTACAGGACCGGTTTGTCTCCGGTTCCGAGATCGCTCGCCTCGCCGGTGTGACGCGAGCAGCGGTCTCCAATTGGCGTCGGCGGTACGACGACTTCCCGCCGCCGCGGGGCGGCGGCGTCAACAGTCCACTGTTCGCCCTCGGCGAGGTGCAGACTTGGCTGGACAAGCAGAACAAGGGCCAGGACGTCTCGGCCGAGGTACGGCTCTGGCAGGTACTGCGGGCCGCCTACGGAGAAGAGATCTCCATGGGGGTCACGGACGTCGCCCGGTACCTGGCCCGGCAGGAGAACACCCCGGCCTTTCCCTCCGACGCGGCCCAGCTCTCCGACGAACTGGCGCAGGCGGACTCCGCCGGTGCCGTGGTCGAGGGCCTGGTCACTCGACTGGCCGACTCGGCGGGCCGCGCGGGATCCGACTATGTCACCTCCGAGCGCATCGTCCGGGCCGTACGTCACTTCGCAGGCGACGTCCCGGACAACGCCACATTGCTCGACCCTGCCTGCGGCAACGGCACTCTGCTCCTCGCGGTCGGACCAGACAGAGGGCCGAAACGATTCGGCCAAGAACGCAACCCGCACAGCGCCAGCCTGGCGCAGCTACGGGCAGAACTCACAGGACGCACGGACACCAGCATTGCCGCGGGCGACTCCCTCGCCGCCGACCGGTGGCCCGGCCTCCATGCCGATCTCGTCGTCTGCGATCCGCCCGTGGGCATCACCGACTGGGGGCGGGAGTCCCTGCTGCTCGACCCGCGTTGGGAGTTCGGCACGCCGCCCCGGGCGGAAGGCGAACTGGCCTGGCTCCAGCACGCCTATTCCCACGTCGCGCCGGGTGGCCGCCTCTTGATGGTCATGCCGGCGTCCGTGGCGTACCGCAAGGCCGGCCGCCGGATCCGTGCCGAGATCGTGCGTCGAGGACTGCTCACCCAGATCGTCGCGCTGCCCGCGGGCACCGCCGCCGCGCACGCCGTACCCGTGCATGTGTGGCAGCTCGGCCGACCGCGTGTTCCGGGAGGCACACCCGGTACCGTACGGCTGGTCGACCTGACGGGCAACAGCCCGGACGGACCGTTGGAGCCCGCCCCGCACCAGGTGGCGGACGTGCCGTTGATCGAGCTTCTGGACGATGCCGTCGACCTCACCCCGGGCCGTCACACCTCGGCGTCGCACCGCGACTTCCGCGCCGAATACGCTTCCCTGCGCGCACGCCTTGAGCAGCAACTGCAGCAGCTCGCCGCGCTGCTGCCGCCACTGGCCGAGGGCGCGGGACCCGGGACACTGGATACCTCGACGGTCGCGGTCGCCGAGCTCGTCCGGGCGGGACTCGTGGAGTACGGCGAAGTGGAGCCCGTATCGGTCAGCGACCAGCTCGACACCGACTACCTGCGCGGGTTCCTTCACAGCCCGGCGAACGTCCGCCGCTCCACCAGTACCACCGGCACATACCGAGCGGAGACCAGAGGCGCCCGCATCCCTCAGTTGGACATCGAGGTACAGCGCCGCTACGGACAGGCATTCAGAGAACTCCAGGAGTTCGAGGAGAGCCTGCGTACGGTGGCGCAGCTCGGCCGGGAGGCCGTGGAGCTGGCCAGAGGTGGTCTCGGGAACGGTGCGCTGACCCCGCCCGTCACTTCGGCCGAGTAAGCGTCGACACCGGTCACCGGTCGGCAGCCCGGGGCACGAACTCGCTCGGAACCCCGGTCCAGGAGACGTGCAGAGCCTCCCTGGCCCGCGTGCAGGCGACGAACAGCAAGCACCGCTCGCGCAGCAGATCCGATGCGTGCTGGATCGGGTCGAGCGCGGCCGGGGTCACTTCACGGGCGAACGGGAGGGTCGTCGACGTCGTTCCGAGGACCGCCACACAACGGAACTCCAGGCCCTTCATGGCGTGCATCGTGGCGAGACGCACTCCGTCCGACTCCGGTCCCGGGTTGTCCCGGACCTTCGCCACGGGGATGCCCGCCGATCGGAGCTTCTCGGCCACCTTGTCGAGGAGGAGGTTGAAGCGGGCGCAGACGCCGATCTCGGACGGCCGGATGCCCTGCGCGACCCACTCCTCCACCCGCTCGACGAGTGCGGCGACCTCAGCGGTCTCGGACCCGTGCCCGTCCACCCGGGGTCGGCGGCCGTGCAGCAGGGAGCGGTACCCGGCGAGACTGTCCGTGCCCTGCCCGCCGAGATCGTCCACGGCCACCGGCGTCAGGATGCCCGTCGACCAGTCCAGGATCTCCGCCGTGCTCCGGTAGTTGATGCGCAAGCGGCTGGACCGCCCCGCCACCGAGATCCCCAGCGAGCCGAGCGACACCTTGGAGTCGTAGATCCGCTGGTGCGGGTCGCCCGTGAGGAACAGGTCGTCGCTCCCCGGCGCGGCGGCGCCGCGCAGCACCCGCCATTGGGCCGGGTGCAGGTCCTGGGCCTCGTCGACGACGACGTGGTCGTAACCGGGTCCCGCCTGTTCGAGCAGCAGTGCGGCCCGAGCGCACACCTGAAGGTGCGTGCTCACCCCGCGCTCGCGCAGGATCGCCTCGAACAGTTCGACGGCGGGCCACAGTGCCTCACGGCGAGCGGTGGACAGCGCGCTGCCCCGGCCCCGCCGCAGCGCGGTGCGATAGGTGTCGAGGTCGCGGATGTCCTGCGCCAGGATGACGTGCCGGTACTCCTGGGCGAGGAACCGCTCGCTCCACGGCAGGCTCAGCTTCTTGACCACCCTCTCCCACGCCTGCCGCTCGTCCCGGTCACCGATGGGCGAGGGCGACCGGCCGTCGGCCTCGGTGACGGTGCGGTGTGCGTAGGCGTTGACCGTGGTCACGTCCACCCGGGCAAGCTGCTCCTCGTCACCGTCGAGGAGCAGGGAGAGACTCTCCCGCAGCGTGGCGGCGAGGGCGTTGGTGTACGTGGTGAGCAGCACACGGGTTTCGGGCGCGCGCGACAGCAGGTGTTTGACCCGGTGCAGCGCCACGACCGTCTTGCCGGTACCCGGCCCACCGGTCACCTGCACGGGGCCCGCGTACGAGACGCGGTAGGCGATACGACGCTGCGAGGGATGCAGGAACACCCGCCAGGCGGCGAACGGCTTCTCCAGGGCGTCCGTCAGCTCCGCCGGGCCGGTGACCAGGGTGATCCGGCTCGCCGTGTTGGCGATGACCACGGCGAGGCTCTCGTCGGGATCCGGGCCGGCGTCGGCCGGGCGGCGCACGGCGACGACGTCCCGGTAGACCTCGTCCGGGCTGAATCCCTCGGCGAGGTACTGCAGCGCCTCGAACTGGTCCTCCGGCAGCAGCGTTCCGAACGCCTCCAGCTGGGGCTTGTCGATGACGGTACGCACGGCCCTCAGGACCTGCTCGTCGATGCCGAGATCGCGCAGCACCTTGTCGGAGTACTGCGCGAACAGCAGCGACGGAGCACTCGCCGCCGCCTTCTCCAGAGCCGGGGTGAGCTGCTCGATCGCGACGACGTTGCGCACCTCCAGACCGCGCGTCGCTGCGTTCGTCGTGTAGAGCCGCTTGGCCGCCCAGGTGTACGCGTCGTCGTGCGGTACGACATTGACCAGCAGAAAGACATCGCTGCCGTCGTCGGGCGCGAGGACGACGCCCCGCCAGAAGTCGTTGATGCGGATGGTCCGCATGCGGGGATCGCGGGCGTTGTCCACGGACTCCAGATGCAGTCCCTTGTCCGCGTGCAGCTCGGCGACGGTCAGCAGCTGGAACTTCCCCATCGCCTTGCGTACGCCGGCCTTGACGGGCTTCTCCAGGACGTCGAAGCTCTCCCAGAAGCTGTTGGCGAACGCGAGCTGCGGCACGACGTGAACTCCCCACCATGGACAGACGATCCGCCGCCGATCATACGGACAGGCCGGTGCGCATATGCCGGGATACGGAAGCGACGTCGGCGAGCAGCGCGGCGGGTGCCTGGTCGAGGTCCAGAGCGTGCTGATGGATGACGACACCCGCGTTCCGCACCCGGTGAGCCGCGTGCGGCTCGTTCCCCTTCGCGTAGACGAGATGCCCCTCGGGGAGACCGAGGGCTGTGCAGTAGGCCAGCATCTGGTAGAGGTCCGCGTCCGGATAGCCGGCGCGCTTCTCCGCCTTGTACTTGGCGTCGGCCACCGCCGACGGTCTGCCGTCCGGCTCGTACAGCACGAAGTCGGGTTGCATGCGGACGGCGGCGGCCTCGTCGAGATGGTGGGAGTCCTGCAACCGGCAACCGAGGTCCGTCCCCCGCAGCGACTCCCTGAGCGCGACCGTCACGAAGTCCTCGAAGAGCTTGTTCATGTTGAACAGGAAGCCGTCGATGCGGAGCTCGCCCGGCGCGTGCTCGGGCGACGCGTCGTCGAGGACGGCGCGGGCGAGGCGCAGGGCGTGCTGGTAGCGCGTGTTGAGACGTGAGGGGTGCCAGACGGGCAGACGGTGGCCCCGGACGACCGGTGTGACGTCGGCGAGCCGCAGCCGGTGGTGCAGAAGCCGGCGGCGCACGTCGCGCGGCACGCCGGGCAGGCGGAGCAGTCGCTCCACCGCGGTCCGCAGAATGCGGTTCTCCGCGATGTCGGTGGTGAACTCGGAATATGTCACCTCGACCGGAAGCGGGGCACCGAAACGCCGCCGTATCTGGTCGGTCTCCCGGATCCGTCCCCGTACGACCAGAGCCGACTCCTCGGTCTCCCGGTACCCCTGGAGCAGGCCCTGCCGCAGTGCCCGGTCGATCTGCCGCTCCACCGCGTGGGCGAGTGCGGGCAGGAGATCGCGGTGCTCGGCCACGTCGACCTGGCCGTCGCGCCAGCCGCCGCGCGGATCGAGGCTGTAGCCGAGCAGGAAGAACAATCGGGCGATGGGCACCTTGGGTGTGATCCGGACGGTGACGGGAGCGTCGAGTCCCGGACCGTCGACGGTGACGGCCCCGACCTTGCTGCCGGCTCGCAGCCGCCAGCTGCCCGGCACGTACGGATCGGGGGAGGAGTCCACGACCCGGGAAGCCGCGAGGGCCCGCCCCACCGCGTCCGGCAGGGCGTGACCGGTGGCGGGCGCATGCTCGACCAGCTCGATGGTGGTGCTCACGCGGACGGCTCCGGAAGGGACCGCCGCAGAGCGGCGAGCCCGTACCGCTTCTCGATGTCGACGCCCTCGCCGTAGTGGTGCTCTTCGAGGAGAGGGAGGATCTTCGTCCGCCAGGTCCGCTCCAGGCCGCCGTCCCGGTACACGCCCTTCTTCATCAGATACGAGGGACCGATTCGGAAATCGGGGTCGTCGATACGGGAGTTGAGGGCATCCAGCAGATCGGCCGGCTCGGAGTCCCTCTCCTTGGAAGTGAGCCAGCGGCGCAGCAGCCCGCTGGTCGGCTCGGTCCGCGGGGACAGCTCCACGAACGCGAAACGGCGCCGCATCGCAGCGTCCACGAGCGCGATCGAACGGTCGGCCGTGTTCATCGTGCCGATGACGAACAGATTCGGCGGCAGCGCGAAGTCGTCGCCGGAGTAGGGTAGCTGGACCCCCTTGTCCCGGTACTCCAGCAGGAAGTACAACTCGCCGAAGACCTTCGCCAGGTTGGCCCGGTTGATCTCGTCGATGATCAGGAAGTGCGGGATGTGCCGGTTGCCCTCCTTGTTGGCGAGGTCGGCCAGATCCCGGAGCGGTCCTGCGGTCAGCCGGAAGGCGACCTCACGCGTCTGGGGATCCTCCTTCGGACGGATTCCCTCGACGAAGTCCTCATAGGCGTACGACGGGTGGAACTGGACCAGCTTCACCTGCTCCGGTCCGCCCCCAAGGAACTCCGCGAGCTTCAGAGCGAGGTACGTCTTGCCCGTCCCCGGCGGGCCGTAGAGCACCAACTGCTTGTCGTCCCAGAGGAGATCACGCACCTCGCGCAGCCAGTCCCCGTCGTGCACCAGCAGCTCCGAGGCCAGCGCGTCCGTCGGCTCGGGCAGCTCCAGGTCCCGGCGTACGGTGATCGTCGGGAGCTCCACACTCGGATCGCGCTCTATGGCCTCGGCCTCGTCGGCCAGCTCCTCGTCGGTCAGCCCGAGCCCGTCGATCACCGCCTGAACGGACGTCAGCTCCACCACGTCGTGCTGGATCGACAGTTTCTGCTTCAGTTCCTCGGGAAGCTCGTCGTACGGGTGGCTGGCGTCCTGCCACGACACCGGCCGGCGAAGGTTGGACCGGCGGTCCTCGGATTCGATCTGCTGGACCTCGCCGGTGATCTGCCCCACGTGCAGACGCCCGTCGGAGATGGTGCAGATCGTGTCGCCCTCCTTCATCCGAGACAGGAACGCGTGGACCTCTTCGGTCAGCTGCTGCTTCTGGCTGTACGTCGCCGTGGACTCGTAGTCCTCCTCGACGAAGGTGCGCACCTGCTCCTTGCTGATGCCCTGCTCGACACCCTGCCGCAGCCGGGGGGCCGCAAGCGTCACCCGCTCCTCCGGCAGCCACATCCGGCGCACGAGGTCGAGTCCGGTGACGTTGGAACCGCGCACCAGCCAGGCGCGGTTGGGACCCCACGACGCGCCGGGCATGAAGTCCCCCAGCGGCCGGCCGTCCTCGGTCTTCCAGGCCGCCCAGCCGTTGAGGCTGCTGCCGGTGAGGACGGCCGCGGCTTCGGAGGGGGAGTTGAAGACGAGGTCCTCCGTCGTCTCAAGACAACCGGGCCACGCATCCGACGGTTTGATCGCGCCGTGGCTGATCAACAGCTCGCGCTTTGTGAAGGCGGACGTCGCCCGGGCGGCGAACGAGGTGGCGACGTCCTTCCGGACCGGCTGTCCCCGACCGACGAAGAACTTCCGGCTGCCGTTCGTCCCCATCTCGTCGGTCTGCCGCCCGCGCGCCACCGGACCGCCGTTCGGCAGACGCAGGCGGAATTCCGGATACTTCTCGGCCATGGTCACGGCCTCCCCGTCCGTAGACATTGATCCGTAAGGAAGACTAGGCGGCCGCACTGACAGCAGGGGGCCGTTGGGTGGGGCCGGGAAGCCCCGGGGGAGGGGAACACATGCGTTATCGGAGCCCGGAATCGCCGGCGGAGCGGGCTTTCAGGGAGTCCAGGGAGGAATGGCTCGAAGCCCGCGTCCATGACCTGGCTGACGTCCTGGAGACGGCCGGCGCCCAGCTGTACAGACTGCTCCCCTCCGACTTCGGCGATCAGCGCCGCGTGGCCGCTGCCACGATCGCGCGTGTGGCGGCGGACCGTGCACGGGCCCGGTCCGTGGGCGACACGGTTCGCTGGCTGGAGCGTCTGATGCCGGGCGCTCAGCCCCACGACTTGACGGATTCGGTGCGGGAGCTGCGTGCCCGCCTCGCACCCGGTGACGAACCCGCCCTGTGGTCCTGGAACGCCGGGGCCTGGGAGGAGATGCTGTTGTGGTGGTGGTGGCGGAGCCAGCGCCGCACCGGAGAAATGGAGCGGGACTACGCCGGATGGCGCTCACGCTGGTCGGCAGACGTCCCGTGGGACGGCCCAGTGGATTTCCCCCAGCGGGCACCGCGCCGCCACGGCCGGGAACTCCTCACCCTGGCCGAGTTCTTCACCCACGAGCCCGAACCTCTGAGCCTCCTCGCACGAGCCGTGCTCGACGCGCCGGAGACGGCCGCGACGGTCCAGGACGTCGTCCTCCTGCGTGAGGAGCACCTCCAAGGTGCCGGACACCTGCTGTGGCTGGCCGAGCAGCAGGCGTGCGCCGAGGAGCTCGAAGCCTGGCGGCGCAAGCAGCAGGCGAGCGGCTCGGAAGCGACACGCGCCTTCCTCGCGGAGCTGTCCGAAGCGGTCAAGAGGTACATGTCCGTCGTCCTCCAGCCCGTGATCTCCGCGCTGTCCGGCTGTGAGCGCGCCCTTCTGAGCCACAGCAAGCGCGGCCCATGGCGGTCCGCCGACGACTACCTGGGCGCCTTCCTCGACTTCCTCGACTGGCAGGGCCGAGCCCCGGACGACACCCAGGTCGAGCGGCAGGCCACGGAACTCGCGGACCAAGGCAGGACCACCTGGCACGGGATGGAGGGCTCCCTTCCGGTCTGGTACCACATCGTCACGTCCCCGCAGGAGAGAGCGGCGGCGAAGGCGTACTCGGGAGCGCCGTCCGCATCCGTCCTGCGCGTCAGGACCGGTGCGCCGGTGCAGGCTTCCTTCGACCTCTTCTCGATGGACCTGTGGAACGAGTCGGGCGAGCCCGAGGCCGAGTGGTACCCCGAGCCCGGAATCGACATCCACTACGACGGCGACAGCGCGTTCGACCTCGGTGCACTGCTCGCCGTCGCACGACTCGGCTACGCACGCCTGGAGTTCCTCGCCGTGGGGGCCGACGGAGGAGTCCAGCGGCTGCGTACGGTCCTCGCCCGCGTACGGGAGGAGGACACCCCGGCCTGGCGGAGGTGGGCACTGGCGTCCCTCGCGGTACTCGCCCCCGAGCCCGACGACCTGGCCGACGCGATCACCCGGCAGGACGACGACGGAGCCGACCACGGCGCGGACGACGACGAAGGCTGGGACGACTACGAAGACCCGGAGGTGCGACGGACTCCCGAGGAGCACGTCGCACGTCCCGCCGCCGGTGGCCTGCCGCCCGCGCTCCTCGGAAAGGTCAGGGCGCTGCTCCGGCAGGCCGAGGACTCCAGCGTCACAGAGCAGGAGGCCCGTACGTTCCTCGACAAGGCCACCGAGCTGATGGCCAAGTACGGCATCGAGCAGGCCATGCTCGACGACGTGTCCGATCCGGGCAAGCCGGTGGACAAGGTCGTCGATCTGTATGCCCCGTACGTCAAGGAGGCCCGGCGGCTGCTCAGCTGGATCGCGGGGGAGATGCGGTGCAGCGCCGTGTACCCCGGCGGCAAGGACAACCGGCACCGGGTGCACCTGTTCGGCTTCGAGGCGGACCTCCACGCGACCGAAGTTCTGTTCACGAGTCTGCGCTTCCAGATGCTGAGGGGGGCGGACGTCGCCGATGCGCTGCACCGGCCGGAGGGCGAGGACGCGCGCGCGTACAAGCGGTCCTGGATGCTCGGCTTCATCCGCGAGGTCACCACCCGCATCGGCGCGGCCCAGCGGGCGGCGAGGGCAGCTGCCGACACCAAGCAGCAGACCGACCCCCTGGGAGCGGACTCGGCCGGACGCAGCGTGGCCCTGGTCCTCGCGGACCGCTCCGCCGTCGTCCAGGCCCAGGTCTCCGCCCGCTACCCGAAGCTCGGCAAGACCCGCCCGACCAAGTTCAAGGGCACGGGCTACTGGCAAGGGGTGGCCGACGGGAAACACGCCGAGATCGGCGGGCCGGCCTTCGCTGACGAGGACGACATGGACCAGCTCACCCACTGAGGCCGGTCAGGGAGCCGGGGGCCAGGGAGATTGCTGCCCACACTGTCTTGCCGCCCGGGGGGAACGGGACCACGCCCCACCGGTCGGCGAGCCCGTTCACCAGCAGGAGCCCTCGACTGCCCTCACCGTCGGTCGTGCCCTCCGGCAGCGCCGGCAGGCGGTCGCCCCGCGCGTCGGTGACCTCGATGTGAAGGGCGCGGGGCATGCCGCCGAGCAGCAGCCGGAGCCGGAATCCGCGCCCAGGCACCGGCACCCGCCCGTGCAGTACGGCGTTGGCGGCGAGCTCGGCGACGATCTGCTCGGCACGCTCGGTGACGTCCGGCGGAACGTTCCAGGTACGGAGCTCCGTCACCGCGAGCAACCGGGCGAGCCGGGCGCCCCTTCGAGTACCGGAGAGCAGCTGGCTGAACATGGGTTCAGTGGGGGGTGCTTGAGTCGCTGTGCGGTTCATGGTGACCACGGTGGTGGCCGTGCGGGGTCGTACGCGAGTGAGGCGCCCCGTACGCGTGGTCAGCGTACGGGCACAGTGGGTAGACAGTACGGGGCGTCGACCGTCACTCTGGGTGAATCCATCGCGGGGGAGGGCTCGCGGGGTGCGCACGTGGAGGTGGCTGTACATGGCGGTGCACGGCGGCGACGGGGAGCGGGAGCCGGACCCCTCCGACAGCCTGCGGACGTTCGGAGCGGTCGTCCAGGCCCTGAGAGAGCACGCGGGCCTGAGCCGTACGGAGTTCGGGACGCTGATCCGGTTCTCCAAACACACCGTCGAGTCGGTGGAGCTGGGCCGCCGCATGCCGGACGAGGTGTTCGTGGAGCGGGGGGAGGTCGCTACCGGCAACACGGGCGCGCTGAGGAAGTCGGCGCAGCATCTGTCGCGGGGCGAGCCGGGCTTGGCGGCGTGGTTCCGGCGGTGGGCGCGGTTGGAGCGGGTGGCGGTGAGCCTGTGTACGTACGAGTGCAGGTTGGTGCCGGGGTTGTTGCAGTCGGAGCCGTACGCGCGGGCGGTCTTCGAGGGCACCATTCCGCTGGTGCCGGACGAGCAGGTGGAGGTACTCGTCGCCGCCCGTCTTGAGCGTCAGAAGATGCTCCGCGAGCGGCCGATCGTACCGTTCAGCTTCATCGTGGAGGAGCACGTCTTCCGGCGCCGGTTCGGTGACGTGGAGAGGGTGCGGGAGCTGCTCGACTACGTGCTTGAGCAGACCGCTCTGCGTAACGTGACGCTCCAGATTGTGCCGCAGGAAGCTGGGTTGCACGCGTGCCTGGATGGGCCGGTGCGACTGCTGGAAACGTCGGAGAGGCGCAGGTTCGCATACTCCGAAGGGCAGCAGAACGGGCGGCTGATCAGCGACCCGAAAGAGGTGAACCTCCTCCAGCAGCGCTATGACACACTGCGCTCGCAGGCCCTGAATCGCAAGGAATCACGGGGGCTGCTGGAGCGACTGCGAGGAGAGCTATGAGTACGACGGAACGCGTCTGGTTCAAGTCCAGCTACAGCGGGAGCCAGGGAGACGACTGCGTGGAGGTCGCCGTCACCGAACAGGCCATCCACGTACGTGACTCCAAGGACCTGACGCGCCCCGACTTCTCCGTCGGCCGCGACGGTTGGAAGCAGTTCGTACGGTACGCCGCGCGCGGCTGAGCCCCCGTCTGGTGGGCCCAGCCGCACTGGCGGCGACGGCTCAGCCGGCCTCGGGCCGGGCCTCGTGTCGAGGCCCCTGGCCCGGGGGCGGCGTGAGGGTCGACGTGTAGTTCTTGCCGTCGATCAGAGGCGTCTCCATGGTGAGACCGGCCTCGGCCATGCGGTCGTACTCGGCGAGAACGAGGCGCTTGGTGCGGTACTCGCCGTACTTGCCGATCTCGTTGTTCTTGAGCCCGCCGTTCTCGGTCTGGAAGGACTCCAGGATGTACTCGGCGTCCTCGCGCGAGACTCCGTAGAGGTGGAAGAAGTACGCGTCGAGCTCGGCGCGGATCTGGGTGCGGCGGTCTTCGTTCCAGGCGAAGGGTACGCCGGTGTCGCCGAGGTCGATGGCCAAGGGCTCCATCTCCCAGGAGGAGTAGACAAGTTCGAGTAGGCGCGGGGTGATGAAGGCGGTGTGTGGGGTCAGGTCGTCAGGGTGCGGGACGGGGAGCTGTTTCCACGTCATGAGACCCATGTGGATTCCGCTGATCTTCTGGCGGGCAACGAAGTCGAAAACCAGTGAGCTCTGTGCTGAGGCCAAAGCGGCGGCCTGGTCGGCGGGGACGTCGGGAAGCATCAACGGGTAGGAGTTGCCTACTGCCACCCGCGGTAGGAACGCCGGAATGGCTGTCCGCTCATCTGTCGTCCGGGCGACGTCGCGCCAACCGAGCAGCCAGTCTCGCTCCCACCCCAGTTCCTTCAGGCGGAGGTCTACGCCCGCGATCGTGATCGCTTTTCCCTTGCGCATGGTAGGGATGCGTCCGCTCTTCTGGATCCACTGACGCGGCTCAGCTACACCGTAAGGATCCTCTTTCGTTTCTACAGGAACCCGCTCGTAATCGTCGTTGCCCAGGCCGTAGTAGCGATTCCAGCGGTGGTCAAAGAGGTGTGCCATTTTCGCGTCGTACAGCGGCTGCAGTCGCTCCTCCTTGCGAGCGAACACGTTCCCCTCTAGCTGCCAGCCTTCCGCCTCCAATGCTGAGCGATCTCGGAACAAGTCTGAGTCATCAGTGAGGTTGAAAAGGTGCTTGAAAGTGACATTCCAGGGATTGCCATCCCTGCGGCCCTCCTCGACCAACACAGGGAACCGGCGGTGGATGGCGGCTGTGAGGTCGGCATCCCTTCGCGTCCGAAAGACCGGCAGCGTACCCGTGTTCGGGTTGATGAGCGCGATCTCTTCGGGGGACAGAGCGAAGACGGTTCCACCCTGAGCGAGTTCGTCCGGGTGGCCCAGGAAGAACGCAAACTGCGCAGCCTCCTCCGTCATGCCGCGTCCGGTCAGTGAGATAAGCGCGAACTGGTAGCTGGAGTGGACCGCAGGAAAGAGCCTTTCCCGCCTGCCGTTCTCGAAGTCGTACAGGTGCTTCACCGCACCCCGCTGCGTCAAGTCCTGGAACAGGAACTGCGCGCCCGCGCCTGTGGCGATCGCAGTCGGGACGACCGTCCCGCAACGTCCCTCGGGAGCCGTCACGGCCACGAACCGTTCCGTGAACAGCTGATCCGTCTGTAGGGAGTTGACGCCCTTGATCGAGAGCCCCCTCCGCAGTTGCGGATACGCACCCGAAGACCCCAAGAACAGGAACGACGACTTAACCTTGCGCTTGTCTGTGAAGTAACGTGCGCCCTCCTCGGGATGCTGGTCAGCCCATTCTGCGATCGCCGTGCGCCTAGCTGTGCCCGAGATCTCCGCCAGCGAAGGCTCGACTACGCTGAAATATTCCTGGTCCTTAAAGTCGACCTTGTCCCACGGCGGATTCCCCAGCACACAGCTGAAGCCCCCCGCCCACCCCGTCACCGGATCAACCCCCTCCGCCGCCGGGTCCTCCGGCACGTTGAAGATCTCCGGGAACTCCAGGTGCCAGTGGAAGAACCGGTACTCCTTGCTCAGCCGTCCGATCTCGCGGTGCGTCTCCTTCAGCGCGCCCGCTCCCTCGCCCTCCGTCGACTGGAGCGACTTGAACACGCCCTGGGTGACCGGCGCCGGGGCCGTGTCCGTCTTCTCCCACATGAACGCGGCGCACCAGGCGTCGGCGATCTTCAGGGCGTTGGTGTACTCGGGGGACTGCTCCCACCGGTGGTAGCGCTCCGCAAGCGCCCGGACCTGGCCCAGCTTCTCCGTCGGCGAGCTGTCCACGAGGGTCCGCAGCTCCGAGGCGAACGTCGCGTTCGTCACGCTCACCAACGCGTCGGCCTCGGCGTCGAGCGTGAAGACGCCCTTGTGCTGTTCCTTGTTCTCCCGCTGCCATCTGCGGGCGACGGCGGCATCGTCACCCTCCACCGCCTTGAACGCCTCCTCGGGGATTCCGCCCCGCAGCAGCGCGGGCGTCGCTCCGATCAGGCCGTTCCCCAGCTTGACGTGCGCGTCGAGGAAGCCGAGCGCCTTGCCCGGTTCCAGGGCCTCCATCCACAGGGACACCTTGGCCAGTTCCACGGCCATCGGGTTGAGGTCGACGCCGTACACGCACTTCGCCACGACCTCGTGGAGGGCGTGCCGCACGCTCTCCGGCGTGGGCTCCGGCGTGTTGTGGCGTACCGCCGCCACCCGCTTGGCGATACGCCGTGCCGCCGAGACCAGGAAGTGGCCCGAGCCGCAGGCCGGGTCGCAGACGGTCAGGGTCAGCAGTTCGGCGATGATCGTCTCGGCCGCTTCCGCGCCCGTCTGACGGGCTTCGGCGGCCCGCCGCTCGCCACGCTCCTGGGCCTTGTCGATCACCGGGTCGAGCGTCGAGTCGAGGAGGACGTCGACGAGGGAGCTCGGCGTGTAGTACGAGCCGGTCTTCTTGCGCTCGTTGCCCGCTCGTACGACCAGTTCGAAGGAGGGGTTCTCGGCGCTGTACTTGGGCACGAGGGCGAGCAGCGATTCGTAGATCGCACCCAGTTCCTCGGCGTCAAGGGTGCGGTAGTCGACCTTCCGCAACCGGCCGGCCTCCGTGTCCCGTACGACGGAGAGATGCCGTATGGCGGCGAGCAGGTACTCGTTGGAGAGGCTCATCCCGCGCAGAGGGGCGTCCGCGTCCGTCGCGTCGAAGAGGCCGCCCAACCCCGGCAGACCGAGCTCCGGACGTCCCGCCTCGTCACCGAGGGCGTCCAGGACCAGGGAAAGGGCCTGGTACCGGTCCGTGTGCGAGGTGCCACGGCGACGGCGGGAGTGCTCGCGCAGCCGGGAGGTGGAGAAGTAGGCCGCGTACCGCTGGCGTGCTTCCAGGGTCGCCTCTGGCGGATGCAGAGCGTCGCGGTCCTCGGCGACGAAGACGAAGAGGAGACGGTAGACCAGCCTGAGCAAGGCGCCGTGGAAGGCGTCGACCTGGACGCCGTCCCGTACGGCGGCGGCGTTGGCCGGATGCTTCAGGAATCCCGTACCGAGCTCCTTGAGCGCCTGCCGTACGCCTTCGCTTATGTCGTCCAGGAAGCGCGCGCCGAGGCGGATCGCCGCGTCCCGCCAGACTTCCAGCCAGCAGTTCCACTGCGTCGGGGCGCCGTCGGGGGAGCTGAACCGGGAGGCGTGCAGCAGCCGGTACAGCAGGACGAACTCGCTGAACAGTTCGCCGTCGAAGATCGCCTCCAGGTCGAACTCGACGTACGACGTGGTGGCGAGCGCGTTGGAGTCGCGCAGTAGGCGGACCTTGCGGCCGTTCGTGAGCAGGGCCCAGATGTGCGGGTCCGTGCGGTTCAAAGCCTCCTGGAGGAGCGACTGTGGTGCCGCCACCCCCGCACCCTGACGCTTGTCGAACTTGGTGTCCCAGGCGGTGATGTGCACGAGCGTGTTGTCGCGGCGGTGGCTGACCGCCCACGTCTTGCTGCCGTCGGAGGCGACGATGCCGTCCGGCCCGACCGGGTTGAGGCGACCGAACCCGAGGGCCTCGAAAAGGGGCTCCATCCAGTTGGCGCGGGCGTAGCCAGTGCTGTCGGCGCGTACCGACGCCTCGGGTTCGGCGGGGAGCTTCTCGCGCAGCTCGCGCCACAGTGACTTGAGGTTGTCCCAGTGGCGCTCGGCCTCGTCGCGGACGGACCGCGAGCCGGCGATGCGGTAGTCGGAAGGGGCGAGACCCCGCAGGTCCTTGGAGGACTTGGCCTCGGAGATGCGGACCAGCATGTCGGCCGGCAGCAGCGCGCCGACCGTGTGGACGGCGGTGAACACCTGGTTGCGGTTCGTGGAGGACATCAGGCGGACACTCCGGCGGAAGCGGCCGCGACGGCGGCGGGAGCAGCGGGCAGGTAGACGTATGTGCCGAGGATGTCGGCGGGCTTCTGGGCCGTGACCGTCAGGCCTCGGACGATCTCGCCCGACGCGGCGCGGACCCGGCGGTGCGAGGCGTCGAGTTCGGCGGCCAGCTCGTCGCCGAACGCCGCCACATGGTCGGCCACGCTCGCAAGCTGGTCGAGGATGTTGGTCATGGTGCGTTCGCCGAAGTGGGGGGCGGTGTTCTCCGTCGCCGAGGCGTCGAGGAGCTCCACGGCCTCCTGTTGTCCCAGCCAGACCGCCTTCTTGGGAGAGCCCTGGAAGGCGAGGAGGCGGGTGTCCTCGGCGATGAGCTGCTTCTCGCCGCTGCGGGAGGGCAGCGTGAGGTGGAAGCGGTAGCGGACGAGGAGAAGCGTCGTCCGGGTGGCCACTGCGTCCGTGGTGATGACGCCGCAGCGGCGGGCCGGGCGGGCGCCGTCCGCCTCCGGGTCGAGGGCGGTGTTCAGGACGTGCGCGGCGAGTGCGCCGACCACCGGGTCGGTGCGGACCAGAGCCGCCTCACCGCGTCCCACGGCCGGGTCGGCGCGGAAGGGGATGGGCCGGTCCTTGTCGACCGTGTCCATGCCGACGAGCGGCGCGAGTGCGTCCCGCAGCCCGGCGGGTGTGCCGCCGACCTGCGCGGTGAAGTCCTCGCCGCTGTCGCGCAGGACCGCGTTGAGGGCCTGGAGGGAGTGGCGTACGAAGGTGCGGATCTCGCCGGCGCCGCCCAGGGCCTCGCGGATCGCGACGACCTCCCGGGCCACCTCCTCGGGGTGGATGGAGCGCTGGGCGAACCGCGAGCGGGACTCCTTCTCCCGCTCGGCGGCCGAGTTCCAGTCGCTCTCCAGCCGCTCCGTGCTCACCTTGAACGCGTCCGCGCCGAACAGCGCGTCCTGGTCCTCCCGGCCGCGCATGAGAAGCCACTCGACGATCGCGTCCGTCACGCCCGTGGACATCTCGTCCGGAACGGACACCGAGATGCCCAGGTCCTTCTTGATCTGCCGGTGCTTCTTGATCAGCACCTCCAGGACCTTGCCGTCGATCCCGTTGTCCGCGCCGTAGAGGGTGATGACGCGGACCTCGTCCCGACGCTGGCCGTAGCGGTCGACGCGGCCCTCGCGCTGGTCGTGGCGGGTCGGATTCCAGGCGAGGTCGTAGTGGACGACGGCGTCGAAGTAGTGCTGGAGGTTGACGCCCTCGGAGAGACAGTCGGTGGCGACCAGGACACGGCGGGCGGCGGGGTCGTCGCCCGCCTGCTCGGCCAGCTTCTCGATCCGCTCGATGCGCTGCTGGGGCGAGAGCGTGCCGGTGACGGCCTCGACGGTCGCCTTGACGCCGCCCTTGTCCCTGAGCTTCTCGGCCACGTACTCGGCCGTGGGGATGTAGCGGCAGAAGACGATCGGGTGGTAGCCGTCGGCGAGCAGCGCCTTGAGGTGCTTGATCAGCGCCTTGAGCTTGAGGTCCTCTTCCGTTCCCTCCAGCTCGGCCGCCCGGTCGGCGAGCTCCTGCAGGCGGGCGCCGGCCTCGTCGGTCTCCGCGCCGGGGGCCACGTCCATGCCCTCCAGGCTGTCGCTGTCGGAGGCGTCACTGTTGAGGGGGGAACCGAGCCGGTCGGCCTCCTCGGCGGACGCGGCCACCGCCGCGGCCGAGCGCGTGCGCAGGGTCTGGGACGCCGCCCGCGGCGAGGACACGAGGGAACGGAGCAGGGCGATCGCCGACCACCAGGCGATCCGGGCCTCCCGCTTGCCCTGGGCGCCCGCCGCTTCGACCCGGTCGCTCGCGTAGGCGATGGCGTCGTCGAGCAGGGCTCGGTAGGCGGGGGACAGCTTGTACGTCTCGTCCTTGAAGTACCGGTCCGAGGGGAACGCGGTCCGCTCGGCCAGGCTGTCGTCGCCGAGCCCGTCCTCCTTGGTGAGGTACTGGCGCACGTCGGCCCGCTTGCGCGCCACGAAGTGCGGGGCGAGGAGCTTGCGTCCCGCCTCCGACTCCAGGTTCACCTGGGCGAGTTCCGGCTTGACCAGGCCGAGGAGGTTCCGGAACGCGGACTCCTTGCCGCTGTGCGGCGTCGCCGTCACCAGGACCAGGTGACGGGTCTCGTCCTCCGCGACCCGACGCAGCAGCTCGTAACGGAGCTGGTTCTGCGCCCCGGCCGACACGTCGTCGGCGGCCACACAGGTGTGGGCCTCGTCCACGATCACCAGGTCGGGGCAGTGGCGGACGAAGTCGTCCCGGTGACGCGGGGACTTGATGAAATCGGTCGACACGATCACGTTCGGGTGCCGGTCGAAGAGGGACTGGCCCAGGTCCAGATCGCGTTCGAGGCGGGAGACAGTGGAGGCCAGGACGAGCTCCGCGTCGATGCCGAACTTGGAGCGCAGCTCCTGCTGCCACTGCTCGGCGAGCGCGGGCGAGCAGAGCACGGCCAGGCCCGTGGCCTCGCCCTGGGCGAGGAGTTCGCTCGCGATCAGGCCCGCCTCGACGGTCTTGCCGATGCCGACGTCGTCCGAGATCAGCATCCGGACCGTCTTGTGCCGAAGCGCCATGAGGAGCGGCACGAGCTGGTACGCGCGAGGCTCCACCGCGATGCCGGCGAGTGAGCGGAACGGCCCCGCCCCGGACCGGAAGCCGATCCGCAGGGCGGTACGAAGAAGCCCGGCCGCGCGCTGGTCGCCGAGGTCGCCGGCCGCGGGCGCCGCGAACTCGGCCCCCTTGACCTCCTCGAACGCCGGGAACACCGCGGCGACGTCGTCGTCGGAGCCGCCCAGCGGACGCAGCACCAGCAGATCGGGCGCGCTCTCGGGGAGCACCACCCATTCGCGGCCGCGGGCCGTCACCAGGGATCCTGCCGTGTACGTGAATGTCATGTGGATCGTCGAGTCCTCGTGGTGAACGGTCAGTTGGCGGACGGGGTGCCGAAGTAGCGGGCGTGCGGGGCCACGATCTCGTCCCAGTCCGCGTCGTGCGGGAAGCGGACGAAGTCCCAGCAGGCATCCAGGAGCCGCTCCTGCGCGTCCTCGTCGCGCAGAGCGGTCGTCTCCGTGTCGGGGCCGTCGACGAAGACGGCGAGGTTCACCCCCGGAAGCCGGTACACGTAGTCGGCGAGGACGTTGGCCTCCGTGATCAGGGTCTCCTTCTCGTCCGGGAGACGGAGTCCGCGCGCGCTCAGCCAGGTCACCAGGTTCTCCTGGGCGATGGCCTCGGCCACCGCGGTCTCCACCGCCGTCGGCTCCTCCGGTGTCCGGTCGAGCAGTCGCCGGAACTGCTCGGAGCGTGACTCGCCCCGCGCGTCCTTCGTGGCCTTCGCCGAAGTCAGGCGGACCAGCGCCTCCCGTACCGTGTGCCGGTTGATCAGGGAATGGTTGAGCTGGTTGCCGTATGTCAGCAGGCATTCGTAGCAGCCGAGAGCGCACGGCCGGTCCGGGTGCGGTCCGCCCAGGTCCGTACCGTCCTCGTCGAAGTGGCAGATGGCCAGCGCGTGCCGGGCCGCCTTCGCCAGAGCATCCTTCTCGGCCTGGAGCCGGCGCAGCACCCCGGCGCCGCCCTCGGCGGCCTCCGTGAACAGGATGCGGCGCCGCGGACCGTCGTCCGGAGGCAGCAGCTCGCTGTTGAGCTCCGCGTCCTCCAGTTCGAACGCCGCCTCGATGCCCCGCTCCAGCGCGTACATGAGGGAGAGCGCGATCGGCTCGGGCAGGGCTTCGTCGAGCGTCACGACGAGGATGTTGCGGCGGTCCTCGACGTACGGGATGACGCGCTTCTTGCGGCGCCGCTCGTTGCCGTCCGCGTCGATCACCGGCAGCTCGCTGGAGTCGCCGGATGCGTCCGCCGCGTCACGGTCGTTCATCCACCGGCCGTCGGCCAGGTCCAGCCAGTAGCCCGCCGGCTCGTCGTTCTTGGCGCGGACCCGGCCGGTGTTGGTGATCCGTACCGTCGCCGAATCCCCGTAGGTGAGTTCGGCGATCGGAGCGCCCGAGGCGTCGGCGACGGCCGCGTTGAGCCGGCCCTTGCGGGCACCGCGGTCGTGGAAGCGGAACGAGGTCTCCAGCCTGAAGCCGGCGCGGCGCCGCTCCTCCTCGTCGGAGGAGATCCGCTCCCGGCGGGTCGTGTACACGGTGTGCAGCTGGAGCAGGCCGTACGTCGCCGAGCCGAGCGGCTCCTCGCACATCTCGCAGCGGTCGGCCCGGAGTTCCGGATCGTGGTGGTAGCCGCAGTGTGCGCACCGGCGGGCCTCGCTGGTGGCCAGGTCGCCGGAGGAGTCCGGCGGGAGCTGGATCCGCGTCACCTGGTAGCGGGCGCCCTCGTGGTAGATCAGGGCCCCCGGCCCGAACTCGCGGATGGCGAGGAAGCGGGGCCGCTGGAGGTAGTCGCCGTCGCCGCGCCGGCGGCCGACGGTCGGGATGTACGCGGCAAGGGGAAGACGCGGGAAGCTGTAACCGGGCAGGAAGCCCTCGGACGCCAGATAGCGGTACGGGTTGAAGTCCGAGAGGACCGACTTGCTGTCGGCGCTCTCGTTCATCAGCAGATTGAGCTGGGTCTCGGCCTCACGGCGCCGGGCGTTGGCCCGGATCCGGTCGCCCTCCGTAAGGCTGTAGTCGAGGCGGCGCCTGTTCTGGATGTACTGGTCGTCGAGCGCGGCCCTGAAGAGCTTGCGCCAGCGGTCGAACGCCTCGTCGAAGCGCCCCGCAACCGTCCGTACCCGGTCCTGGATCCACTCGTCGTACCACCAGGTCGTCTCCGAGAAGTCCCGCAGCAGCGGGCCGAGGACGCGCTGCGCGGAATCGACCGTACGATCCTGGGCCGTCCGGTCGAGAGAGGCGGCGAGGATCTCGGGATGGAGCCCCAGGGCGGGCGAAGGGCGCTCGCCGGTGTCCGGATAGGACACGTCGAGCACCTCCGGGATGGCACGGCCCAGCTTCAGGCCGGCCTCCGCGATCCAGATCCCCTGGAGGTGCGACAGGACCAGGTCCTCGTTGGCGAGATCCAGGCGGGGCGGTGCGACCGTGCCCGCCACCATCCGCTCCGAACGACGGAAGTAGTACTGGTCGTGGCTGTTGCCGGTCGCGCAGTACGTGGTGACGAGAGCGGGCTGCCCACTGCGGCCCGCACGGCCGGAGCGCTGGGCGTAGTTCGCCGGAGTGGGCGGCACGTTGCGCATCATCACCGCGTTCAGTGACGAGATGTCGACGCCCAGCTCCATCGTCGGTGAGCAGTACAACAGCTTCAGCTCCGCCTTGCGGAACGCCTCCTCGCGCTCCTCCCGCTCCTGCGGCGACACCTGTGCCGTGTGCTCGCGCGCGAACAGGCCGGACAGCGCACCGGCCGCGTCCTTGTACAGATCGCGGAAGAAGGTGTTGACGCGCGGACCGTCCCCGCTCTGGTACGTCCGCGTCAACGGGTCGTGCGTACCCGTCTCACCCTTGCCGGCACGCCAGATCAGGGACTGCGCCGCCACCCGGTAGCCGGTCGGGACGGGCGCGGTGGTGCGGCGGTAGCGGCCCGCTCGCTCGGGGGCGTCCGCGACCTCCTTGACGAGGCCCGCCGCGGTGAGGACCTTGAGGAGGTTCTCGATGACCAGCTGGAGGTCGTCGGTTTCGAGCCTCCTGAACGAGGTGTCCGCCCGGCCGAGGTACTTGCCGAACTTGCCGCGTGCGGACAGGAAGAGCGCCGAGCGGTCCAGGCCGCGGCGGGAGGGGTGGGGATAGGCGGTGCCGACCTTCGGGCGGTCCGAGGCGGACAGTACCCACGGGTCGATGAGACGCTCTTCGCTTGCCCGCTGCAGGGCGTCGAAGTCCTCCCGGAAGTAGGACACGTCGATGGCGAGAGAGCGGCGCATCTCGTTGAGGAGCGCCTTCATGATCTCGGCGCGCAGCGCGGGATCGGCTTCGCGTAGCACCTCATGCGTGCCGGCCCACCGGTCTTCCTTGGCGGCCACCCAGTCCAGGTCCTCGTAGTCGATCTCCAGGAGGCCGGTCTGCTCCAGGTTGGGCATGGTGATGCGCCAGCCACGCTCCAGATCCAGATAGAGCCGGAACGCGATCACGTCACGAAGGGTCTTGGCGGCATTGCGGGCGAGGGACGGTGCCAGATCGGTCTCGCCCGTGTAGTCGACCGGGTCGAGACCGAGCGCGCTGCCCACGAGGGACGCGAGGTCCTCGTGGTGGATGCCGTCCTCGCCCGCGTCGAGCGCCGCCCGGTACAACGCCCCGCGCAACTGCGTGATCTGGACGAAGTCGTTGAAGTGACCGGCCTGGAGCGAGGCGTCCTGCCGATTGTCGACGAAGGTGAGGAGCTTGCGCGCCTCCTTGTCGAGGAACTCCTCGGGAACCGACTTCAGCGACCGGACCACCGAGGCGGAGATCAGCGACGTCGCCGAGGAACGGCCCTCCTGGTCCAGCGTCGCCAGCTTCGCGAAGTCCTTGCCGCGGGTTTGCTCGTACGCCACTCCGCAGTGCAGACAGAACAGGAAGGGCGACGGGATGAACGCGGCCCGCAGCTCACCCTGACCCTCGTTCCCCCGCGGGTCCACGGTGACGGCATGCGGCATCCGGTCGCGGTACGACCTCTTGACGACCTCCTGCCCCCGGTCGTCCAGCTCCAGCCAGGATTCCGGCAGACGGCGGTCGTCCACCGCGTACTGGACGCCGGTGGGCCAGGGGCGGTCGTGGTCGACGTACAGGTAGCCGTCACCCTGCCGGCCGCCGGTCGCGGAGGTGTCCCGCCGTGCCTCGTAGCGGACCTCCCCGTCCTTCTCGGTGCGCCAGACCGTCAGGTACTCCTGGCCGCACTCGCGGCAGAACGCCAACGGCATCAGCAACTTGCCGCCGCTGTTCGGCTGTTCGAGCTGGTAGGAGCGGGTGAGGTGGCGGGTGAGCTTGTCCTCCAGGGTGACGTACACGGTGTCGCCCTTGGAGAGGAACTGGTGGAGCCGGAAGGCGAACAGCGGCCGCTCGGTCACCGGATGCCGGGCCTCGGACCCGGCCTCCAGGGTGGCGCGGATCGCCGCCACGCACTCCTTGGCGTCGACCCCGGAAGCCTCCGCGAGCTCCTGGGCCGCTTCCTCGATCTTCGCGGGCTGTTGGCGTACCAGCCGGCCCGCGTCCACGGCCAGGCCGAAACGGGTCTCGATCCAGCGGGCCAGCGGGTCCCGTACCAGATCCGCATAAGCACGGGGGGCCGCCGGTGCGCGCAGTCGCTCCGCCGCGACGGTGTCCGGCGCCTCGTCGGTGGCCCGGACCAGCGTCTCGACGATGACATTCCGAGGGTGGACCGGCGTACCGAAGAGAGTGGTGGCGGTGTCGGCGACGACCTTGCGCTGGTCGTCGACGGTGCCCTCGGTGGACATGGTGGCGGAGGTGCCGACGCACTGGAGACGCTGGGCCTGGCAGGCCTCGCGGACCCGGCGGATCAGCAGGGCGACGTCGGCGCCCTGCCGTCCGCGGTAGGTGTGCAGCTCGTCGAAGACGAGGAAGTCCAGTCCGCGGGCCATGCTGATGAGGCTGGCGCGGTCGGCCGGCCGGGTCAGCATTAGCTCGAGCATCACGTAGTTGGTGAGCAGGATGTCCGGCGGGTTGTCGCGGATCTCCTTGCGGCGCGCGTCGTCCTCCTGCCCGGTGTAGCGGGCGAAGGTGACCGGCTCGTGGTCGCTGCCGTAGCCGTCCCGGAGGTACTTCTCCAGTTCCTTCAGCTGACTGTTGGCGAGCGCGTTCATCGGGTACACGACGATCGCCCGTACGCGCTTGGCCGCCCGGGGCCCTCCGGCCTCCCGCTCCCGCAGCACCCGGTCGACGATCGGGACGATGTAGGAGAGAGACTTGCCAGAACCGGTGCCGGTGGTCAGGACGTACGAGTCGCCGGAGGCAGCGGCGTCGATCGCCTCGCGCTGGTGCTGGTGCAGGGTCAGCGGGCGCCCGTCGCACACGGTGCCGCCGGGGGTCTTGCGGGACTGGAAGATCTGGGCGCACTCACGGTGCAGCACACCCTGGCCCGCCAGCTCGACGACCGTGCCGCCGCTCGCGAAGAACGGGTTGAGGGACAGCCAGGGATCCGGCCACTGCGACTTGGCGTTGAGGTCGTCCTCGACGAACGCCGCGATTCGGTCGTCCCGGATGACGGTGCCGCCCTCGGTGAAGGAGCGGTAGTCCTCGATGAGCTTGTGATGCACACCGAAGACGTCCATGCCGGCCCCCGCGGCGGCGATGGCACGCGGGCGTTCCTCCACCACCGACGCTGCTGCCGTGGTCACCACGGCAGCGGTCGCTGGGCGGAACGTGCGGACGGGGTCGAGCGCACCCCAGTGGGGGAGCGCCGCCGTCTCGTCAGCGGGGTCCGTACCGTCCGCGGCGCAGGCCTCGTCGAGCAGGGGCAGCAGGGCGTCGCGTACGGCGACCGCGTCGGCGGGCCGCTCGGCGGGGTCCTTCGCAAGGAGCCGGTCCACCAGGCGGACGAGCCCGGAGGGCGTGACGGGCCGCGCGATCCGGACGGACGGGGGCACCTCTTCCACGTGCTTGCGCCCCAGCTCGTACGCGGAGCCGCTGGTGAACGGCGGGACGCCGGCCAGCATCTCGTACAGCACACAGCCGAGCGCGTACAGGTCGGCGGCCTGTGTCACCTGGCGGGCTTCGAACTGCTCAGGAGCCATGTAGCGGGCGGTGCCGACGCTGACGCCGGTGCTGGTGAGACGCGTCTCCTCCGGGTCGTCGGCGATCCGGCCCATGCCGAAGTCGAGGACCTTCACCGTGCCGCCCGTGACCAGCATGGTGTTCGCGGGCTTCAGGTCGCGGTGGACGACGCCCGCCATGTGTGCCGCGGCGAGTCCGGAGGCGATCTGCGCGCCGATCGCGACGGCCCAGGAGACGGGAAGCTGCCGCTCCTCCTCGATGAGGTCGCGGAGGGTCTCGCCGTCCAGGTACTCCATGACGAGGTAGGGGCGACCGCCGTCGGTCTCGTCGACACCGCCGTCGATGAGCCGCGTGAGGTTGGGGTGGTCCAGGCGACGCATGATCCGGACCTCGCGGGCGAACCGCTGGACGGCCTTGCTCTCGGGGCCGGTGTCGACCAGGGCACCGGAGCGGCGGCGGAGCACGGTCTTCACTGCGACGGTGCGCGCGGGGTCACCTTCGGTTCGGTGCAGGTCCTCGGCGCGGTGGACCTCCCCCATGTTCCCCGCCCCGATGGCTCCCGTCACACGGAAGCGTCCCCCGATCAGCCGCTCGCTCACTGCCGCCCCTCTCTTTCGCACGATGCCCCACTGTCATGGTCGCAGAGGCTAGGCATGCCCTCGTACGGCTCTCCACCTTCCGGGAAGGTACACATCTAACCCTCTTCTGTTCAACCGTTAACGCGTTGACATTGTCAACGCATTGCCTCTAGGGTTGTTTCGCAACGGGTGAGGGAGGGGTGGCGGTGGGGGAAGAACCTCGGCGCGAGCAGGACGCGGCCGGACTCCGGAACGCGCTTCGCGCGCTCTACGCCGAACTCGCAGCCGCGGCCGTGGGCGGCGTCCTCTCCGAGAGCGTGTTCCACGACCACGTCGGACACCTTGGTCTGACACAGGCCGAGCGGGAGCGTCTGCAGGACGAGCTGGCGCTCCTGGGATTGCACGTCCGACGGGAAGCGGAGCATGCAGACCACGACGAGCGCGACGCGGAAAAGGTTGTACGCGCGGTGCCGACAGCTCGGATCAGCACCGCCCATGCCCTGCTCGGCAGATACGCGGACGAGTGGGGCCGGGTGCGCGAGGAGACCGTGGAAGGCGTGGCCCGCCTTGCCGGACTGACGCCGGTCGAGACACGCGAGCTCCTGAGCGTGGCCGGATCGACCCGGCCCGCGATGCCGGACTCAGCCGTGGTCCCCTCCCCGGAGCCAGAGACCGAGTACGAGTACGACGCCGAACCTGAACTTGTCGAATGGGAGGAATCCGACTCGGCCCCCGACGGAACTACGTCACCTCCGGTCGACGTCGCACGTGCGGTTCACGCGGCCCACGTGGTGCTGAACGAGGACCGCTTCAACCGGCGCCCCGAGAAGCGCAGGCTCACCGCAGAAGAGGAAGTGGGCCTCGCCGTCCTGGTACGGGGAGGGGCGGGTCGGATCGGGGAACGGCCCACCGACGAGGAGATCGCCGCGTTGCCGACCACAGGCATCCGCGTCAGGGCGCGCGACTGCCTCGTCGTCCACAACCAGGGTCTCGCGCACAGCATCGCTCAGCGCCACGGCGGGCAGGGCCTCGACTACGAGGACCTGTTCCAACAAGGAGCCATCGGGGTCATGAAAGCGGCGCTGAGGTTCGACCCCGCCAGGGGCTACAAGTTCTCCACGTATGCCACCTGGTGGATTCGACAGTCGATCAGCCGGGCCATCGCGGACAAGGGGGCGGTCATCCGCATCCCGGTGCACCTCCACGAGCAGATCAGAAAGGTCGCCGTGGCAGAGCGGAAGCTGGAAGCTGAGGGGCGCCCGTGGCGGGCCGCGGACGTCGCCGTGGCCTGCGATCTGACGGTAAGCCGTGTGGAGGAGATCCGGCGGGTCAGCCAGCGGACCACATCGCTGGACCGGGTGATCGGAGACGGCGTGCACCTGGGCGACCTCGTCGCGCTCGATCGCCCGCTGCCCTCTGCGGAACACCTGGCGATGGAGGCAGCGAACCGCGCGTACCTGATGTCGCTGCTGGCCCGCTTCGGGCAGCGGGAGGCACGGATCCTGCTGCGCCGTACCGGGTTCGACGGCGGCGAGACGTCGACGCTGGACGAGCTCGGCAAGGAGTTCGGCGTCACCCGCGAACGCATCCGGCAGCTGGAGAAGAAGGCGTTCGGAGTGCTGCGCGAGATGCTGCGGGAGAGCGGGTTCGGCCCAGGGCACGCTGAGCCGCCGGACCCGAAACCCCGCAGGCGCAAGGCCCCGGCCCGCCGGATCGTCCGGCGTGGGACGAGCGCCGTCGTACCCGCCCCGCGCACACCCCATGTGCCTGAGGTGGTGGTGCCGGCACAGTCGTCGCTCTTCGAGGAGACCGCCCTCGGTCCGGCGGCGGAATCGCCCTCGGGCGAGGACGCGATCGGCGCGCCGCCGGACGTATCCGAGGCGTCGTGCGAACCAGGCGGACGGGAGCGAGTCCCAGCAGTGGACGAGGAACACGAGCGGCAGCTCGATGAGCTGGAGTCGATCCTGCTCAAGCGTGTCGACAGGGCCCTGCGCCGTCAGGAGCGCTCGCTGCGGAAGGAGGCCGATGATCGCCTGGCCGCCTATGTGGCCCGGATCAGTGCCTTGGAGGAGCGGTTACGCGGGGCGGAGTACGCCCTCGCTCGGCGGGAGGCCGCGCTCCAGGCAACGGAAGCCGAGGCGGCCGCCCAGGTCGAGGCCGTCGAACGATGGGCAGCCCAGCGGATCGCCGAGACCGAAGCCATCGAGCGTGACACTCACCTGCGGCTCGCGGAGCTGCAGAAGCGGCTCGAAGCCCTCGCAGGAGACCCCGGACGCCGGCCGCCGAGCGGCTGGTGACGCCACAGCTCATCTGCACCTCCTTCAACAGGCCCGCCCGCCGTACTCCTCCCGAGGAACCACATGGACCCGAGGCAAGAACTCGTCGACTACCTGAACCGCCAGCTCGTCGGCCCCGTCCACGGCGAGGACGAGATCCTCGACTCGCCGCCCGACCGCCGGTACCTCATGGGCACGCTCTATCCCCAGGACGCCGACCTGCAACGCCAGCTGACGCTGGCCGCCGAGGACACGGACGGCCTCGGAACCGAAGGAGCCGCCGCCGACACCGACCCCGCGGAGGACCCGGTGCCGGAGTCCAACGCCTGGCTGCCCTCCTCCCTCGGCCTCAGCTTCTACACGGACACCGAGACCGTCGAGATCGACTGCGGCGGTGCCCACTACCGCACCCTGCGAGCCCAAGGAGACGAGGGGCGCCGCTGGCAGCGTGTTCCGATGCCGCCGGAGACGCACCACGTCGGCCCCGATCGGGACGTGGTGTCCGTTCTCGACGGGCGGGCCGAGCTGCGGCTGCGCCGCCGACCCCTCGGCGCGGGGCAGCTGGTCACCATCGCCCTCGTGAACAGCGCCCGCATCGAACCGGCGCTCGGACGCGCCGCGCAGTGGGACCGCATGCTGTTCCAGGTCGAGCTCGGCGTACGGCCCCGCGAAGGGCGGGTGCTGCGGTATCCGAGCGTCCGGCTCGCCAGCCGCGACCTTGAGGAACAGGAGCTGCGGCTTCAGTACCGCCACGTCCGCACCTACGCGGTCGGTCACGGCTGCGCCGTCGAGGAGCAGCGCGACGGCGAGGCGGTGGCAGGACTGCGCGCCGTCGTGTTGCCGACGGCCGAGGTACCCGCGACCCGGCCCGCCGGACTCATCGGCACCCCCGTCCTCAACGTGCTGTACCTCGCCGACCCCGACCTGCCCGTCGCTCAGGTGCGGCGGAATCTGACGGACTTCACGGCCGACTACCGCCGCTGGTACGAGGACCAGTGCGGCATCGAGGTGCCCGTCTGGGGACGGCCGGCAGCCGACCGCGTACTGGAACGCATCGGCACCGTCGTCACTCGTATGGAATCCGGAGTACGCACGCTCTGCGACCCGGCGCGTCCCGAGCTGCTGGAGGCGTTCCGCGCCGCGAACCTCGCCATGGCCCTCCAGATGCGGCACTCGGCGCCCGACCAGGCGGGCGAGCGGCGCTCCCGCCATGACCCCGTACACCTTGAGCCCGCGCCCGACCCGGCCGCCACCTGGCGTCCGTTCCAGCTGGCCTTCTTCCTGCTGACCCTGGACGGCGTCGCGGACCCGCGCCACCTCGACCGGTCCATGACCGATCTCATCTGGTTCCCCACCGGCGGTGGCAAGACGGAGGCGTACCTCCTGCTCGCCGCCTTCGTGATGGTGCTGCGGCGACGCGACCCGAAGGGCGGCGGCACCGCCGTACTCAGCCGCTACACCCTCAGTCTGCTGACCACCCAGCAGTTCCAGCGCGCCGCCACGACCGTGTGCGCCCTGGAGACACTGCGCCGCGCCGATCCCGGCCGTTACGGCGACGAACCGTTCTCGATCGGACTGTGGGTCGGCGAGGCGACCTCGCCCAACTCGTACGAAGCCGCGGTGACAGCCGCACGCGACGTCCGCTCAGCGGCCCGCCCCGAAGACGTCTTCATCCTCGACCGCTGCCCCTGGTGCGGAACCCGCATCCTCCAGGCACACCGCTCCGCCGATCACGCCGACTACGGCATTCGGGCCGCCGCCGACTCCTTCGCATTCTTCTGCCCCCGCGACGCGTGCACCTTCCACGACGAGCTGCCCGTTGCCGTCGTCGACCAGCAGCTCTACGACAGGCCTCCGACCTTCGTGCTCGGCACCGTCGACAAATTCGCCCGGCTCGCCTGGGAACCCCGCGCCGGACGTCTGTTCGGGACGGGTACCGGCAGTCTGCCGCCGTCACTCGTCATCCAGGACGAGCTGCACCTGCTGACCGGGCCGCTCGGCACCACCGTAGGCCTGTACGAGTCGGCCATTCTCGGCCTGTGCGCCACGGCCGATGGGACCGGCCCCAAAGTGGTCGCGTCCACGGCCACGATCCGCCGGTCCGGGGAACAGGTACGTGCCCTGTACGGCTCCGAGGTGCAGCTGTTCCCGCCGGCCGGTCTTGACGCCCGCCACTCCTACTTCGCCGAACCCGACACCTCGCGCCCCGGTCGCCTCTACATCGGCGTCATGGCCCAGGGCCACACCGCCGGCCGGGCCGCGGTCGCCACCGCCGCCGCGATGCTCCAGGGCGCCTGGGAACTGCCCGAAGAACACCGCGACGCCTACTGGACGCTCGTCGCCTATCACCACAGCCTGCGGGAGCTCGGCCGTACCGTCACGGCGGCCGCAGACGACATCCCGGCCCAACTGGCCGGACTGCGGGCCGGATCGGGCAGCCGGGGCCTCGCCGACCACCAGGTGCAGGAACTCACCAGCAACCTGGCCCGGGCCGAGCAACCGGTGCTGCTGGACCGGCTCGAGAAGCCCTGGACCCACCCGGAGGCCGTTTCCTTCCTGCCCTGCACCAACATGCTGTCGGTCGGTGTGGACGTCAAACGGCTCGCGCTCATGCTGATGCAGGGGCAGCCCAAGACCACCGCCGAGTACATCCAGGCCACCAGCCGAGTCGGCCGGCACAGTGTGCCCGGGCTCGTCGTCGCGTTCTTCAACGCGACCCGCCCCAGGGACCGCTCGCACTACGAGGCCTTCGACCCCTACCACCGTGCTCTCTACCGGCACGTGGAACCCACCAGCGTCACTCCCTGGTCCCTTCCCTCGCGCCGCCGCGCGCTGCACGCCGCGCTCGTCATTCTCGTACGGCACCGACTCGGCCTGAGCGCAGAGAACCAGGCGGGTGAATTGCCGGAACGCATCGGTGAGGCCAGGGAGCTGGCCGAGCTGCTGGCACGGAAGGCCGGCGCGAGCGACCGGCGCGCCGCGCACGCCGTCCGTACCGAACTGGCCGAGCTGCTCGCCGCGTGGGAGGAAGCCGCGCGGGACGCCAGGCAGGAGGGCAAGGAGCTGTACTACCGCAGCCAGGGCAAGGGGCAGCACAACCTGCTGAAGAACTTCGAACAGCACGGAGGCCTCTGGGAGACCCTCCACTCCATGCGCAGCGTCGACCGCGAGTGCCAGGTGACGGTCAAGGGAGCCGACCAGTGAACCGCAAGCTTCGAGTCCGCCAGGCTCAGACCGTACTGCCGTTCGGAGTGGGTGCGGTCTTCGACATCCAGGGCGAGTCCTTCGTCGCGACCGGCATCGGCGACTGGCCGCGTCTCCGCCAGCCCGTGACGTCCCCCCGCCTGGCCGCACGACTCGGCGTGAGCGGGTTCTTCGCGGCGCCCGCCACGCTCAACGATCGATTCGACCGGGCGGACGCGCCCGGCGCACCCTACATCCGCTTTCCGGCCTGGCTGTTCTGCGGCTCCTGCCGGCGTATGGTGCGCCGGCGCATCGCCGACGAGAAGCCGGGAGAGCCGCCGAGCTGCCCCTCGTGCTGGCCGAAGCGCAGGCTGTCACCCATGCGTTTCGTCCAGATCTGCGCCGCGGGACACCTGGGTGACGTCGACTGGTGGTTCTGGGCACACGCCCGGCTCGACGCGGCCCGACGCCAGTCCTGCGGCTCGCGTGAACAACTGCGGTTCCGGGTGTCGGAGCGGGCCACGGGCCTGGAGGCGCTGTCCGTCTCGTGCGCGGCACCCGGCTGCGGGGCGCGCCGGGACCTGCTGGACATCCTCGGTACCCATGGCATGCGGTGCTCCGGCAGAAACCCGTGGCAGAGGGTTTCCGAAGCCGTCGACTGCGCGAAGCCGGTCCAGGTCGTGCAGCGTACTGCGGGCAATCTGTACTACCCGGTTGTCCATTCGGCGCTTTCTCTCCCCGAGGCGGACCTGCCGGCCGCGTACGGAGACGAACTCGCCGGCCGGGTCCGCGACAGCGACTACTGGGTGCCCTTGTGCAAGGCCACCGGAACGCCCCGCGCGGAGATCCTTCGGGAGATGATCAAAGAGGACACGGGAGCTGATGATGCCCTGTTGGACGCCCTCCTCTCCGAGGAGACGGGCACAGGCACGCCGGCCCACCCCGCATCCGGTGTCTCCACGGCGTCAGCCGCCGGAACCGATCTGCGCCGCGAGGAATGGGCGGCGCTGACGGCCGCCGAACCGCCGGTGACACGCGACTTCTCGGTACGTGGCTCCGGACTCGGCCTCGGCGGTGAGACCACGGAACCCTGGGCCGGCCTGCACCGACGGATGGGCCGCGTCGTCCTTGCCGACCGGCTCAGGGAGGTGCGTGCCCTGTCCGGCTTCAGCCGTGTGTCACCGGACGCCGCCATCGTCCCGGCCGACACATCCCGCAGGTTGCGCTGGCTGCCCGCCGTCGAAGTCTTTGGCGAAGGCATCCTGCTCACCCTGGACCCCGCCGCACTGACGGCCTGGGAGCGGCAGGACGCCGTCCGGTCCCGGGTGGCTGGTCTCCGGGCGGATCTTGACCGGTCCTTCCAGAGCGACCGCCTTCAGATGCTGACCGGACCGGCTCTTGCACCGCGCTTCGTGCTGCTGCACACCCTTGGCCACCTCCTCGTGCGCCAACTGTCGTTCGAATCCGGATACACCACGGCCAGCTTGCGCGAGCGCGTTTACGCCCGGCCCGAGCACGATCAGTACGGCATCCTTGTCTACACCGCGGCGGGCGACGCCGAGGGCACCCTCGGAGGCCTCGTCCAGCAGGGTGAACCGCCACGGTTCGCGGAGACACTGCTACGGATGGCCGAGGCCGCCGCATGGTGCTCGGCGGACCCCCTGTGTTCGGAACACACCGGGCAGGGTTTCGGCAACCTCAACCGGGCCGCCTGCCACGCTTGCGCATTGCTCCCGGAGACCAGCTGCGAGACCGGCAACACCCTGCTGGACCGGGCATTGGTCGTCGGAGGAAGTGGTGTACCCGGCTTCTTCGAGCCGATTGTGGCCGCGGCCCGTGCTGCCGCCGCCCAGGAATGACGCCGACGATGACACTTACCTACCTCGACCTCACCCCTGCTCAGCGCGAACTGCTCGACGCGCTGCCGTTCGACGGCAATCACGTGGTCGATGGGCCCCCGGGCAGCGGGAAGAGCGTGCTGGCCGCGCAGCGTGTCGTGATGCTCGCTCTCACCGGCACCCCAGCCGTGCTGCTGACCCGCTCCAATCTTCTGCGGCAGTCGTTGAGACGGCTGGTGTCGGAGCTGTGCTCCGATCGTGCGGACGTCACCGTGGCGACCGCCCACTCCTGGCTCGCAGGGTGGTACGGCGGGGACGCCCCGCGCGGCGACGACGGCTGGTACGACTGGCCGGCTTTCTATGAACGGGCCGCGCTCGCCGAACCCATCGATCTTGCAAAGCCGCTGACACTGGTGGTGGACGAAGGGCAGGACCTGCCGCCTGCCTTCTACCGACTGTGCCGGATTCTCGGCAGTCGTACGACGGTCTTCGCCGACGAGTGCCAGCGGCTCACCACGTCAAACTCCACCCTCGCGGAGATCGCCGGAGGCCTGGGCCGATGTGCCGTCCATGATCTCCACGGCAATTACCGCAACACCCGGCAGACGGCCGAACTCGCGGCCCGGTTCCACCCCGGCCCCCGGCCGCCCGAACTACCGGGCCGCGAAGGCCCCCTGCCCCGGCTGCACGCACTGTCGAACCTGGCGGCGGTCAGCGATCTGCTGCTTGGTCTTGTTGCGAGCCGGCCCGACCGGAGCATCGGAGTGGTGGTGCACTCCACTCAGGCGCAGTTCGAACTGCTCACGCGGCTGGAACAGAAAGCCCCGCGACTCCGGGCACAGATGTATGCGTCGCAAGCGACCGGAGGCCGGTATCGGACGCTCGACCTGTCGCGTCCGGGCGTTGTCATCGTTCACCGGTCCAGTGCGAAGGGGCTTCAGTTCGACACGGTCGTGGTGCCGGACTCGGAGGCGGACGCAGCGGTGGACCCCACCTCCGCATCCCTCCGCATGGCGTACTACGTGATGGCCACTCGAGCTCGGCATGAACTTCATTTCGCCTATGCGGGCGACAGTGAACCGGAGCTGCTGAAGGGCATCCCGCCCCGCATTCTGGCCCGAGGATGAGGTCGGGTTCCGGAGTTCCGGGACCCGACCTCAAGACCCATAGCGGCCCCTACCGTGGGGACCGAAGTGCCGCAGGAGTGGCGGTGGAGGAGGGGACGTACAAGCATGCGCAGGGTTCCGCCGGAGATGTTCCGGTTCACCACGGGGGAGATGGCTGACCTGAACGGGGCTGTGCTCGAGGCCTTCGGGGTGGCCGGCGAGCACCTGGAGACCGCGCTCGGGCTCGACGGCGTACGGGAGCGGCTGCGTGCGGTGGGCTGGGTCTCGGACCTCGAGGACGAGGAACTGCACGAGACGCTGAAACGGCTGGTGAAGTGGGAACTCCTCGACGTGGTCCACAACCACGCCCAGAACTACCGCACGGCCGAGGAGTACGAGCGGCGCAACCTGCACTACTCGCTGACCCGCCGGGGGGAGGCCGCGCTCGCCGGGGTGCGACACGCCCTGGAGGTGCTGGCCTCCACAGGAGCGCTGCAGACCGCGGTGCTGGAGGCGATCGCCGACCGGCTCGACGAGCTGACCGTGTTGTCCGGCGAACCTTCCGCGGCCGACCGGCGGATCTTCAGCACCCTGCGGGAGCTGGAGGGCCATCTGGAGGGCCTGGTGGAGAACACCAAGGCCTTCAACGGCCAGTTGCAGAGGCTCCTTCGCGCCGAAGGAGTGGATTTGGACGTGTTCCGTGAGGTGAAGGCCGCCACCGTCGCGTATCTCCAGGAGTTCCTGGTCAATCTCGACCGGCGCGGCGAGACGGTGGCCGCCGCAGTGGCCCGCGTGGAGGAGGGGGGCATCGCGGTGCTGCGTGAGCGGGCCCTGCGCGGTGCCGAGCTGCCTCCGGCCCCGGGAGAGGACCCGGCGGCCGGCTGGCTGGAGAGCCGGCGGGCGCGCTGGGCGGGGCTGAGGGCCTGGTTCCTGCCGGACGACGGGGCGCGCCCTCGGATCGAGCAGCTGCACGACATCGCCCGGCGCGCCATCGTCTCCCTCCTGCAGGTGCTGGAGCGGATCAACGAGTCCCGGCGCCGCCCCTCCAGCGCTGTACAGGACTTCCGGGAGCTCGCGCGCTGGTTCGCTGCGGCTCCCGACGAGGAGGACCTGCACCGGCTGTGGTCGGCCGCCTTCGGCCTCGGCCCGGCCCGCCATGCCCACCTCGCCCACCCGGACCCGGAGCTGATCCCCTCGTCCCACTCCTGGTCCGAGGCGCCGCCGGTACAGGTGTCGGCCCTGCTGAGGACCAGCGGACGGACCGAACGCTTCACTCGTACGGCCACCGTGCGGGACGTTGCGGCGATCAGGGCGGCACGCGCCGAGCGGGCCCGGGCGGAACGGGCGGAGCTGGCGCGCGCCTGGCAGGCGCTGGAGACGGACGGCCCCGTACGGCTCTCCTCCTTCAGCACCCTCGACCCCGCGGCCTTCGACCGTCTCCTCGACCTGCTGGGCCGGGCGCTGGCCGCCCGGCCGGACGCGGGTGGCCGACGACGGGCCACGACCGGCGACGGCCGGGTGGAGGTGGCGTTGTCGCCGCCTCCCGACGGGCGCACCGGCGTACTGCATACCGTGCAGGGGACGATGGCAGGTCCGGACTACGTCATCCACGTCACGGCCTTGGGCGGGGCGATCGCCTTCCCGGCAGTCCGCGCCGCCACGGGACAGGAGGCCGCAGGATGAGCACCCTTGCCAACCAACTGGCCTCCGCCGAACGGGAGGAAGTCGCCCGAGCCATCCGCCTCCTTCTGGCTCGCCCGCTGCTCACCGAGGCAGCCGACCCGACCGGTTTCGATCTGGTGCGCCGCCGCCGTGACCCGCTGGCTCGTTGGTTCGACTACACCTGCGGCTGGAATCTGGTCGTGGAGCCCCGCCGGGGTTACGCCCGCCTCACCAAGGTCCGCGCCAACCCCGACGGCTCCCGTCCCGCTCGCCGGGCGCGCTCCGGCCGGGCCCCGTTCGATCGCCGACGGTACGTCCTGTTGTGCGTGACCGCCGCAGAGCTGTTGTCGATGCCGATGACGACCCTCGGCATGCTCGCCGACCGCGTCGTCCAGGCCATGGCGGCCGACCGCGCGCTGGCGGGGTTCGACCCGGTCCACCGGCCGGAGCGCATGGCGTTCGTCGACGTCCTGAAGCTGCTGGAGTCGTACGACGTGCTGCGTGTGGTGGACGGCACGACCGAGACGTACGTCGACTCCGCGGAGGCGAAGGTCCTCTACCGCGTGGACAACACGCTGCTCATGCGGCTGCCCGCTGCGCCGGTCGGCGCCTCCCGACTTGCCGTGCCCCCGGAGGAGGTGCCCGCTCGGTTCGAGGACCTCCTCGCCGACCTGGTCAGGGAGCGCCGCTACGGAGGCGCATCTACCGACGGGACGGCCGACGACACGCACATCGAGACCGCCGCGACCACGGACGCCCAGCGCAACCTGCGGCTGCGCCACTCGGTGCTGCGCCGCCTCTTCGACGACCCCGTGCTCTACCGGGCCGACCTCGCCGACGACGAGCTCTCTTACGTCACCTCTTTGACCGGACGCCAGATCCTGCGCCGCTCAGTCGAACAGGCCGGTTTCCTCCTGGAGGAACGGGCGGAGGGCTTTCTGCTCGTCGACCCGGACGCCATCGCCACCGACGTCCGCTTCCCCGACGACACCTCCACCGCCCGAGTCGCCGCGTTGCTCCTCCTCGCACCGCTCTGCGCCACGCCCGCAGGCCTGCTGCCGGAGCAGCTGGCCGAGGCCGGAGCGGAGCTGCTGCGCCGCTTCCCGGGCTGGGCCAAGGCGTACCAGTCGGAGGAAGGCCCGGCCCGCCTTGCCGACGACGCCGTACGGATCCTGCTCGACGTCGGCCTGGCAGGCAGGGCCCGAGACCGCGTCGTCGCGCGACCGGCCGCGTACCGCTACCGCCTGACGGAGACCACCGGCCCAGCCCCGAAGAACGATCTGCTAGCCGTGACCACCGCCGGCAGCGCCGGAGAAGGAGACAAGCAGTGAGCGTGACGGAACTCCCCCTCCAGCGACGGCCCGAGGAGACCATCGAACCGTCACCCGTTCACGAGGCGGACACCGGCCGCGGACGCTGGCAGCCCTATCGCGCGGGCATCCTCAACGTCTGGCGCTATTACGACGAGACCTTCACCTTCCACCAGGGTCGCCTGCTACTGCGTGGTCAGAACGGCACTGGCAAGTCCAAGGCCCTGGAACTGCTGCTCCCCTTCCTCTTCGACGCCAGCCTTCGCCCCAACCGCCTCTCCACGTTCGGCGGTTCGGAGCGCACGATGCACTGGAACCTGCTCGGCCAGGGAGCTTCCGGCAAGACCCGTGTGGGGTACGTGTGGATGGAGTTCCGCCGCGTCGGAGACGACGGCACTGAGCACTGGTTCGGCTGCGGAGCCCGCCTGCACGCGAGCGTGCACACCACCACGGCGCACGCCGACTACTTCACCACCACCGCCCGGATCGCCCACCCCGACGGGGTCCACCTCGTCAACGACACCGGACAGCCCCTGACCAAGGCGGCCCTCACCGAAGCCCTGCGCGACCGCGGCGAGGTGCATCCGTCAGCCACCGACTACCGGACCGCCGTGCGGCGCGAACTCTTCGCGGGCATGGGTGAGCAGCGGTACGAGTCCCTGCTCTCCGCCTTGCTCCAGCTCCGCCAGCCTAAGCTGTCCGAACGGCTCGACCCCTCCCTCCTGTCCACCCTGCTGTCCCGAGCACTGCCCCCGCTCGGCGAAGGAGAGATCACCGAGCTCGCCGAGGGCTTCGAGCGCCTGGACCGGCAGCGGGACCACCTCGACCGGCTCGACGCCGAGGTGACGGCCGCCGAGAACGTCGCCTCCCGGCAGCGCGCCTACGCCCGTCGGGTCCTGCGGGCCGGTGCGGCAGCGCTGATCTCTGCGACCACCGAGATGGACGACCTCACCCGGAACGCCCGCGTCAGCGCCGAGGAGTACGAGAAGGCGTGCGAGGAGCGCGCCTCGACCCTGGCCCTGCGAGAGGAGCTGGAACTACGGGCGCACGCCTTGGACGAGATCATCGAAGGGCTTCGGGAGAGCGACGCCTACCAGAAGGGGGAGGAGCTCGACCGGCTCCGCCGCGGCACCGAGGAACAGGTCGCGGCCGCCGCGGAGCTGCGTACCGCCGCCCGGTCCGCCGAGACCGAGGCGGAGGAGGACCGGAAGCACGCCGACGAGGTCGCGGGCCACGCCCGCTCGCGCGACGAGCACGCCCGCGCGACCGCGGACGAGGCACACCGCTCGGCCCGGGCCGCAGGCATGGAGTCCATTCACCACGAGGTGAAGACGATGCTGGACGCGGAAGGGGAGGTGAAGTCCCTCGGCAACGGGACGGCGAACACCCCGGTCAGGACGGGGAGCAGGCGGTCCGATGCTCCTGGCACCGCCGCCCGCCGACTGCTCCGGGGCGCGGTCACCGCCCGACGGGAGCGGGTCGCCGACATCACCGACGCGATCGACGCCCACGACCGGGCGGTACGCGACCGGGGTACCGCCGAGGGCCTGCTGGACGAGGCCCGAACCCGGCTCGCGGACGCGATCACCCACCGCGACGCGACGGCCGCCGCCTGGGACGAAGCCCTGGCAGCCCAGGCGGAGCGGCTGCTCGCCTGGGCCCGGGACTGCACGGAGCTGCGCATCCCCGACCTCGATGAACTGGCCGCCAGGGCGGCCGTCGAGGCAGACGTGCGCGAGCTGGTCGAAACGGTCGCACGACCGCTGGACCAGGAAATCACCACGGAGCGGGCCGGAGTCCGCACCGCACAACAGGGGTTGGAGCAGGAACGGGACCTGCTCGACGCGCGGAGGCGCAAGCTCAGCGGCGAGACCGATCTCCAGCCCGTCGCCCCACCCACTCGCACCACCGTCCGTACGGCTGCGGCGGGCGCGCCGCTGTGGCGGCTGATCGCCTTCCACGAGGACGTCCCGCTCCCCGTACAGGCCGCGGTGGAAGCGGCACTGGAGGCGTCGGGTCTCCTGGACGCATGGGTGAGCGCATCCGAAGGGCTCACCCTCCCTGGGCACGACACCCGTGTCGAGGTTGGCCTCGCCACGACCGCCCCCGGCTCCAGCCTGCTGGACGTGCTGAGGCCCGAGGAGGACATCCCCGTACCGGCCGGCACCGTGACCCGCATCCTCGCCGGCATCGCGTATGGCACCACCCTGCCCGGCGGGCACCCTGCGGCAGTCTCCTCCGACGGCGCCTGGCGCCTCGCGCCGGCCACGGGTTCCTGGAGCAAGCCGGAGCCCGCCCATATCGGCGCCCTCGCCCGGCAGCGGGCCAAGCAGCGTGAGATCGCCGAACTGACCGAGCTGATCGCCGAGAAGGACGCCTCCCTGGCCACCCTCGCCGACCGGCTGCGGGAACTCGGCGTCCGCGCCGCCCGGCTGGCGGACGACCGCACCGCCCGGCCCGACCACCGGGAACTCGACGCCTGCCGGCGGGACTGGGACCGGGCCGAGGAGAAGGTGGCCGCCCGGGACGACGCCGTGCGCGACGCGACCGAGCATCTGGCCGCACGCGAGGGTGACGTGGCCGGCGCGCTGCGCACGCTGAGCCGCAGGGCCGCCGAACACGGACTGCCCACGGACCGCGACCGGCTGCGCGAACTCGGCCGCGACGTGGAGAGGTTCCGCGACCTCGCCGATACCTGGACGGACGCCTGCATCGACGCGATCGCGGCCGCTGAAAGGGCTAGGGAGACGGCCGCACGGGCGGACCGGTCACGCCTTCTCGCCGAGAAGCAGGCCGCCGACGCGGCCGCTGCGGAAGCGAAGGCGGCTGGTATGACGGCACGTATGAAGGCGGTGGAGGAGACGGTCGGCGCGGATTACCGGCAGATCGTCGCGCGCGTTGCGGAGACCCGTGCCGAACGGGTCCGCTGCGGCAAGGAAGCCCGCCAGGCAGCCGAGCTCCTCCTGGGCCTGGAAGGCCGCATCGGAGAGCTGAGGGCCACCAGTGGCCAGGACGCCGACCGGCAGGAGAAGGCAGTCGAGGCCCGCGACGGCGCGGCGCGGCGGTTCCGGCACCTGTGCCTGGTGGGTCTGGCCGAGGACGCGGGCGTCGTACCCGAACTCGACGCCGGGGACGGTACCAAGGCCACTCTGGAGGCCGCGCGCGCCATGGCGGCACGGTGGCCCCAGGTCCCGCACGCCCCGCGCCACCTCGGCGACGCCGCCACCCGCCTCTCCGAAGCCGTCCACGAGGCCCGCCGCCACCTCGGCGTCCGCGCCGACCTGGAGCTGGAGCCCGACGACGACGTCCAGCTCTTCACCGCCACCCTGGAGGGCGTCCGCGTCGGGGCGACCGGTCTGCTCGCCGTGCTCACCCAGGAGCGCGACCGCAGCCGCGACGACATCAGCACCGCCGAACGGCGCCTCTTCGACCAGATCCTCACCGGTGACATCCGCCGCCACCTCGCCGCCCGCATCCGCCGGGCCGGCGAACTCGTCGCGCACATGAACGGGCACCTGGAACGGGTCCGTACCGCCTCCAACGTCGCCGTCCAGCTCGTCTGGGACGTCCGCCCGGACCTCCCCGACAGCACCCGCACCGCCCGCCAGCTGCTCCTGAAGGACCCCGGTCGGGTCACCGAGTCCGACCGGGAGGCCCTGCACGCCTTCTTCCGTGCCCGCATCGAGGAGGCCAAGGGCAGCGACACGGCCGCGAGCTGGGAGGAGCACCTCGGCGAGGTGCTCGACTACACCGCCTGGCACACCTTCACCGTCCGCCTCGACCGGGCGGACGGGAGCGGCTGGCAGCCCCTGACCAAGCGGCTGCACGGCGCGCTCTCCGGCGGGGAGAAAGCCATCGCACTGCACCTGCCCCTGTTCGCCGCCGTCGCCGCCCACTACGAGGACGTGCCCCTGGCCCCCCGCCCGATCCTCCTCGACGAGGTCTTCGTCGGCGTCGACACCGTCAACCGCGGACAGGTCTTCGCCCTGCTCACCGCACTCGACCTGGACCTCATGATCACCTCCGACCACGAGTGGGGAAACTACAGGGAACTGCCCGGCATCGCCGTCCACCAACTCCTGACCGACGGAGACGACGCCGTCACCAGCGCGCGCTTCGTCTGGAACGGCACCGGAATGGAGGAAGGATGACCTTGCGAGACCACCCCGTGTCCGGCGGGACGACCTCTCGGGAGCATCTCGCGTCGGGCGACGCGACCCTTCTCCGCCCCGAACTCCATCCCGTCTGGCAGACGGTCCACGACCGTCTCTCCTCCGGCCGCCCCGTCACACGCGTACGCCTCGGACTGCTGGACGAGACCCAGCGCGAAGCCCTCGCAGACCTCCTCGGCCTGGACCGCCTGCCGGACCCCCGGCCCTCCGTCGCCCTGGCCCGCCTGGAGGAGGCCGTCACCGAAGTCTCCGGCCGCACCGTACGAGAAGTCGTCGCCGAACTCATCGGCCCACTCGGCGACAGAGCCGGTGAACGCCGCCGCCAGGAGGACGAACGCGCCGGTCTGTGGGCCTGGCTGGCTGGTCACGACACGGTACGTGCGCAGCCGGTGCTCGCCGACTGGGCTGCGTCCTGTCGAGCCGCAGGACTGGTCGGTGGTTCGACGGAACGCACCCGTGCGCTGCTCATCGACGCGCTCAAAGTACTCGCCGAGCTACCCGGCCAGGCCGAACCCCTGCCAGTCTTCGCCGCCCGAGTCCTGAACGGCCACGCGCACGCTCTCGACGACGGCACACCCGTCTCCACCCTCGTCCTGCGTGCCCTGGCAACTCTGTACGACATTGCACCGCCGCAGTCCGCAGCGGAACGGCGCGCCCTGTGGTCCCGTGCTGGCGTCGCCGACGACGAGCTGTCCGCCACCGTCGTCGCCGGCGGACTGCGCCCTGTCGGCGACGGCCTTCTCGCCCGTGTGGCCCGCCTGTGCACCGAGGCCGGCCAGGCCGCCAGCCTGACCCTCGCCCACGTCAGGAGCCCGGGCGAGCTCACCCTGCCCGCCACCCCTGCCCCACTCGTCGTCCACGTAGTGGAGAACCCCAGTATCTTGGCCCTCGCCCTCCGTCGCTTCGGCTCCAACTCCCCACCGCTTGTCTGCACGTCCGGCTGGCCCAATAGCGCAGCTATCCAGCTCCTGCGCCTACTCGCGGACCAAGGCGCTGCTCTCCGTTACCACGGTGACTTCGATGGCGAAGGCATCCGCATTGCCGCATACGTCATGGAGAAAACAGGGGCGCACCCCTGGCGCATGACGGCGGCAGACTACCGATCCGCGATCGTCCGCAACGCGCACGGTCCTCGACCGGGGCGCATCACCGGAGCACCGTGGGATCCCGAGTTGGCCGAAACCATGGCGGAGCACGACATCGCCGTGGTCGAGGAGCTGGTAGCCGATGTGCTGTTGGAAGATCTCGCTGCTGCGGCTCGCCAGGAGCACCCCGCTGGCTGTTCGTGACGCTCATTTGACGCTCCAAGCGACCGAAGGGGCGCTCAGAGGAGCCGTATACCGGTGCTGACCTGCGACTATGACGACTGCTGTTTTGCGTGACATCTTTCCGATGACGCACCACGTGGAGTGCGTGGCGATCCTGGAGCCGGTGAAGAAGGACGCCTGAGCTGGTGGCTCGTAGCCCGTCGTCTGCTTGACCTGTTTCCACCTATCCATCACGTGGAGCACGGGCCTCCTTGTGACGCCCGCCTGCTGTTCCAGGCGGGCGCGACGGTGGTGGCACAGCGCGTGTCCGCGCGGTCGTCGGGGTGTCGACGCTCGGGTGACGGCTTCTGGTCCGGACGGACTGCGGGGACGGTCCTGCCGACCACACCGGTGAGAAGACTTCACGGGTGAACACGTTTCCTCGGCCTGCCAGGGCCTTTACCCAGCCGGCTCGCCGCAGGTCGCGAGCGAGGCTCCGCTTCGGTTCTGGAACCCGTGACGGTGAACGGGGAGCGTTCGGAGCCCGCGCCAGGTTCCGGGTGGGGCGGGCGCAGTGGTGGTGGCGGGTCAGGCGAGGGTGAGAGGGAGGGCGGTCAGGCCGCGGGTCAGGCGGGTGGGGCGCCAGGTCAGGGATTCTGCGGGGATGGCCAGGCGCGTGTTCGGGAAGCGGGTTACCAGGGCGCGGAGGGCGATTTCCACCTCGGCCCGGGCCAGGGGCGTGCCCGGGCAGCGGTGGATGCCGTGGCCGGCGACCAGGAGGAGGGCGGCCAGGGAGACGCTCTCGCTCCGGTCGAGGCCGCCTTCCGCGCAGTCGCGCAGGAGGGAGTGGAGCGGGCCGTCGCCGGGGGTGGCGTGGGCCGTGTCGACGAGGTGGGTCAGGTAGGCGCCGATCCGATGTGACGTGGCGTCGACGCGGTCGGTGTCGGCCGCGTCGAAGAGGTCGTGCGACCAGTCGGCGAGAGTGGTGCGGTCGGATTCCGGCACCCCCAGCAGCTCGCAGATGACAGTGACCGGCAGAGGTACCGCCAGGTCCGCCACCAGGTCCACCTCCGTGCCCGGTCGCCACGCGGTCATGAGGTCGTCGACGACCCGAGTGATGCACGGGCGTAGTTCCCGGACGCGTCCGGTGGTGAACAACCGCGTCGCCACCCGCCGGTGGCGGGTGTGCGCGGGTGGGTCGCTCGCCGGCATGTTCCGGGAAATCGCCGAGTGCAGGTCGCGGTTCGAATGCCGGTCGGCGAAGAAGAGAGCTGTGTCCTTGGACAGACGGGGGCCGGTGAACGCCTCGCGGGCCTCGGGGTGACCAGTGATCAGGTACGCGTGGTGTCCGCCGGATCCGGCGGGGATCCGCTGGACAGGGCAGCCTTCGCGCAGCCGGTCGTAGGCGGGGTAGGGGTAGGGGTAGGGGTAGGGGTCGGCGGAGAAGCGCGGGTCGCGCAGGGGGTCCTGCCGCGGGGCGGCCATGAGGCCGTGCCTCCGTTCTCGTGTGCCGGACGCCGGACGCCGGACGCCGGACGCCGGACGCCGGGCGTCGGCCTCCGTCATGAGCGGGAGCCACGTGAATCTCGCCGGGAGGTCGCGGTATCCCGTACCGATGGTTGCGGGAGTCGAAGTGCCTCGACGCACGCGTCGAATGCGGCGCGAACGTGATCAAGGTCCATGCTCTCACTATGGTGTTGCTCCCACTCGCCTGCGCCATCATCTGCTTGCGACGCCCGCGAACCTCATTCTGAAATGATCAGGTGGAGACAGGAACGTCCAGCGCCTACGATCACGCCCATGTCCCTCACCTCACCCATACCCGTCCTGCGTGGTTCCGGCGGAGCCGTCCTCCGATCCGAGGGCGACGACCTGGTACTGAGCCGGGCGGACGTGGAGACGCGGATCCCGCTCCAGGCCGTCCGGCGGATCCGCGCCGAGGGGCCTGCGGTCGCCGTGGAGCTCACCGCCCCGGCCGGGACGACCCCGGCCGTTCACCAGGTCGACGGCGTGAGCGAGGCGGCCGCCACGTTCTTCGCCGACGCGGTCAACGCGACCCTGCCCGAGCGCGCCGAGGAGGCCGGGGAGACCGCCGACGGTTCGGCCCTCGTCACCGTCCGCGCCCTGACCGAGCCCGAGCAGGACAGGCGGACGCGCGTGTTCAGGCTCTGGGTCGGGGCCGTCGCCCTCCTGACCGTCGTGCTCACCGTGGCCGTCTGGATCACGGCGCCGACGCCCCTCGCCTTGCCGATCCTGATCGTCTTCCCCTTCGGCGCGGCCGCCACCACGCTCGGCATCATGGGGCTGAAGATCGTCCGCGACGAGTGGTCCCTGCCCCGCAAGGGCATCACCGTCGATGCGGTACGGCGCGACGGCACGACCGACATGTTCGGCGTGACGGGCAACTACGTGTACACGGACCTGCACGGCCAGAGCCGTTCGATGTACGCCCAGAGCGGCGCCGAGATCATCCAGGTCGCCTACCACCCGCAGAACCCCGGCACCGTGGTCGCCTGCCAGTCGTTGCTGCGCAGGTCCGTCTGGGCCGTCGTCTCCACGGTCATCCTCCTCATCGGCCTCGTCGTCGACATCGTCGTCATCGGCCTGGTCTTCTTCGCCCTCCAGGGCGGGTACGACGATTACGCGCTCACGGCCCTCTGAGCCGCGGTCGGCGGACGGCTGCCGTGGTCGGTGACGGGGCCGCGCACACCCTGCCACGTCCTGATCCTTCCGGCGCGGGCCAACGGCCGGTCCGCTGACCGGAGTTCTCTCAGCCTCGGGGGTCGGGCGGCTCCTCGTGGTCGATCCGCTCCCGAGGTCCCGCAGGGGAGACCAGGGCCGCATCAGGATGCCGGCGGCGCCAATCCGAATAGACCGCGCTGGCGGCACAGGTGTCGAGGTAACCCGCCGCCACCGCGCGCACGATCCTGTCGCCGTGGGCGGCGAGTGGGCCGTCCCGGTGCCAGGCCAGCACGTGGCGGTACCAGAGCGGGTTCCCCGCGAGGGGGCGGATGGTGACGCCGGGAGTCTGCGCGAACGTGGCCTGGCAGAGGCTGACGGCCAGGCCCGCGCGGACCAGTTCGATCAGCTGGCGCCCCTCGGCCTCGTGCGGGGCGGAAGGGCGGCGACCGGTCAGTGCGCACACGGAGGACCAGTACTCGCGGGTGCGGTCGCCGTCGTGCCGGGGCATCGCCCAGTCGTGATCGGCGAGTTCGGTCAGCCGGACGGCCTCCTGGCCGGCCAGCGGATGGGTCGAGGGCAGCAGGGCGAATACGGGCTCGGTGACCAGAGGGGTGAGGATCACGCCGTCGCGCGGAGGAAGCACCTGCTCGGGGTGATCGCCGAGGACGGCCGCCTCCAGCCGGCCCGCGGTGAGGTCGTCCAGGAGCGTGACGGGGGAGTGGTGGCACCGTGACGTCACCTCGGCCGTGGGGAGGAACGTCCGTACGGCCAGGAGGAGATGACCGAGCAGGGGAGCGCCGACCGACCCGACGCGGACCCGGTCCGGGGGCGCCAGACGGCGGGCCGCGCCGGCGGTGTCGGCGAGGAGCGCGTCGATGCCCGGCAGGACGGCGTGGGCTCGCGCCAGCACCAGCTCGCCGAAGTCCGTGGGTGTGGCCCCGGACCGGCTCCGGTCGAAGAGGACGCCGCCCAGCATCGTCTCGATGCGGCGCAACTGTGTGCTGAGGCCCGGTTGGGTCATGGACAGCGCGGCGGCGGCCCGGGTGAGGCTGCCGGCCTCGGCGATCGCGCACAGCACGCGCAGATGCCGTACCTCCAGTTCCATGCCGCGCATGTTATGGAGCGATGACAGCTTTCGGACAGGAGCGGGATCCCGCCAGTCTTATGTGAAATGTCACACGCCATTAATGTGGAGGTCGCTCGCCCATGAGGCTCATCGATCGGCTGACGGCGTCGCGCGGGCTGCTGCCCGCCCTCGCGGCCGCCCTGCTCCTCCTCCCGCTGGGGACACCGCCCGCCCGGGCCGCCGACGGCCCGTCGGCCTGCGCCCTGCCCGGCGCCACCGGTTGGACGGACGAGGGGCACGACACGGACTACTCGGTGTTCCAGCGTCCCGTGGGGACGATCAAGGTCGGCATGATCTTCGTGGACTTCCCGGACGCGCGTGCCACCGAGGCGCCGGGGGACGACGCGGCGCAGATCACGCCCGGGGCGGACTGGCTGTGGAACGCCTCGTACGGCAGGACATGGCTCTCGATCAGCCGGCATCAGCAGTGGGTGCGGATGCCTCGCGCCTCCACCGACTACGGCTTCGCCCGCGGCCTGACCCACGCGACGCACGAGGCGTACATCAGGGACGCGGTGGCGGCCGCGGATCCGTACGTGGACTTCTCGGGGTACGACATGGTCTACGTCGTGCCGACCCGCAACGCGGCGGCGATCTCCTTCACGCCGACCTATGTGTACGAGCCGGGCACCGCGGGAGTGGTGGCCGACGGCCGCCGGGTCAGGTGGGCGGTGACCTTCGGTCAGGACATGTGGCACTGGGGGGCCAAGCTGGTCGCCCACGAGACGGCTCACACCTTCGGCCTGCCCGACCTGTACGCCTTCGACGCCGGCGGCGACGCCCACCGCTTCATCGGCGGCTGGGACGTGATGGGCCTGGTCGGCGGCCGGGGGTCGCAGTTCTTCGCCTGGCATTCCTGGAAGCTCGGCTGGACCGCTGACAACCAGGTCGTGTGCCGGGCCACGAAGGGCAGCGACACCGTCTACCTCACGGCGGTCGAGTACGGCAGCGGCACCAAGATGGCGGTGATCCGCACCGGTCCCACGACCGCGTACGTCGTCGAGTCCCGGCGCGGGGTCCAGGCGGACGCGGGATCGTGCTCCACCGGCGCGCTGGTCTACCGGGTCGACTCCTCCGTGTGGACCGGCTACGGGCCCGTCACCGTCATGGACGCCAAGCCGACCGCCACCCCCGCCGCCGGCTGCCGTCCGCTGGACGACGCCCCCTTCTGGGTCGGTGAGTCGTTCACCGACGCGGCGGCCGGGGTGCGGATCGACGTGCTCGGCGCCGACGGCTACGGCGAGACCGTACGCATCACCAAGTCCTAGGGAGTCGTCGCGGGCCACCCCCGAACTCCCCGTACCCCTCGACCCGTTTCCGACAGGAGAGACATGACCACACCGCTCCGCCGTCTGCGCCCCCTCGCCGCCGCAGTCGCCCTCATCCCCTGCCTGTCCGTCCCCACCGCGGCCGCCACCTCGGGAGCCCCGGCCCCCACCGCCGACTGCGCGCTCCCCGGCAGGACCGGCTGGACCGACGAGGGCCACGACACCGACCGGAACCAGTTCCAGCCCTCCACCGGAACCCGCCGCGTCCTGACGCTCTTCGTGGACTTCCCCGACGCCCCGGCCACCGACCCCACCGAGCCGTACGCCGCTCACCTGGCCCCGGCCGCCGACTGGATGTTCCGCGCGAGCCACGAGCGCCTGCGGCTGGAGAGCACCGCGCTGCACCGCTGGATCCGCATGCCCACCGACTCCACCTCGTACGGCTTCGCACGCGGCCTCACCTTCGAAGCCCATGAGAAGTACCTCCGCGACGCGGTCGCGGCCGCTGACCCGTACGCGGACTTCTCCCGGTACGACATGGTCTACGTCGTACCCGCCAGGACGGCGAGCGCCATTCCCTTCTCCCCGACCTACCTCTACGACCCGGCCGCACCCGGCATCACCGCCGACGGCACCCGCCTCAAGTGGGCCGTCACCTTCGGCCAGGACATGTGGCGCTGGGGCCACAAGGTCGCCGCCCACGAGACCGCGCACACCTTCGGCCTGCCCGACCTCTACTCCTTCACCGGCGCCACCCACCGGTACGTGGGCGGCTGGGACGTCATGGGCGACATCGCGGGCCGCGCCCCGCAGTACCTCGGCTGGCACTCCTGGAAGCTCGGCTGGACCCGTGACGCCGAGGTCGCCTGTCTGCCCGGGCCCGGCCGCCGCACGGTACGGCTGACCTCGGCGGAACGTCCGGGCGGAACCAGGATCGCCGTACTGCGCACCGGTGAGACGACGGCGTACGTGGCGGAGTCCCGCCGTGCGGAGGGCAACGACGCCTCGGCCTGCTCCACCGGGGTGCTCATCTACAAGGTCGACTCCGCCACCCCGACCGGCGAGGGGCCGGTACGGATCATGAACGCGAACCCGACCGCGGCCCCGCCCGCCGGCTGCGCTCCGCTGGACCTGGCCGCGTACGCACCCGGGCAGAGCTTCACCGATCCCGCGACCGGTGTGCGCATCGACGTGGTCGCGGGTGGCAGGACGGGCGACACGGTGCGGCTGAGCAAGGAGTGACCCGGGTCGACCGCACCGTGGATCAGCTCCGTAGGCACCACTCGACGACGTCCGTCACGCTGGCGTCCACCCCCGCCTCCTCGTGGGCCACCGCGGCCGTGCGGAAGTAGCGGACCTCCCGGAAGTTCAGGTCCATGGCCCGTACGAGACTGTGCAGACCGAGCGCCTCGCACAGCCAGGTCCGGGTGTCGCCGCTGTCCTCGGGGCGGGGCGGTATCAGGCCGTGCTCGGTGAGCAGGTCCGTCTTGCTGACGGCGACCGCCAGGCGGGAGCGCTCCAGCGGGGCGCCCATCGCGGCCACCGCCTGGACCGAGCGGGCGAAGACCTCCTCCGGGTCGACCGTGGAGCCGAGGGTGCGGTCGAGGAGGGGGCCCGGGGCGGGTTCCAGCGACGTCCAGAACGCCTTCACCGCCATCGGGTCCAGGACGAAGACGAAGGTGCGCGCCGCCCGCGCGTACCGCAGGGCGTCCGTGTCGTCGCGGTCGACGAACCGCTCGCCGGCCGTGTCGAAGAGGTGGACGAGCCGCTGGGAACGGCCGCGCCCGAGGACGAAGGAGTGCGCCCGCGGCAGGGTCTTCTGGGTGGCGCGGGTGTGTCCCCGCATCCGCAGCACCTCGCGGAGCACCTGGTAGTTGGCGTCCGACTCCTCGTCGGCGAGGGTGAGCGCCGGACCGCCGTTCGCCGCCGTGTGCTCCAGGGACAGCAGCATGGCCGCCATCAGCTGCGTCTTGCCCGCCGCCTGCCCGCCGATCAGCGGGATCACGACCTCCGGCATGTGGCCGGCGTCCGTGTTCATCGGCTTCCCGCAGGACGGGTGGGTGCAGTACGCCTGGAGTCGCGAGTTCCGGCGCATCAGTACCAGCAGTGTCGGCATGTTCTGTCCGCACTCGCAGCGGCGCCGGAAGATTCCGTACGTGCCCGGCCGGATGTCCGAGTGCCGGCGGCGGCAGGTGGTGCCGGGGCAGTCGTACGCCGGGTACGGCACGCGTTCGAAGCAGTGCGGGCAGATCATTCCGCTGCCCAGCCGTCTCCTCAGCATCACCGCGCGGTCGACACCGCGGAGGGTGCCGGCGACGGTCCGGGCCCCGACCGTCAGCAGGGTCAGCACGAGCAGGTGCAGGAGCAGCAACAGACCGATGAGCGGCGGTGCCAGGACCGCGCCCAGGCACAGCCCCAGGTACAGGGCCACACCGTACGGAACGGTCACGGCACGGGTGACCCCCGGAGCGGTGAACTGGCGTGAGGTCACGGCGCGGAAGGAGTCGCCGACCGTGGTGACGTACGACCGGCGCTCCAGCGTGAGGAGCTGGCGCAGGTCACGGAAGCCGGGTCCGTAGAAGTAGTTGCGGTACGCCTTCACCTCCTCGTCCTGCGGGCGGTACGGCGGCAGAGTCCGGAACTCGGGGGTCCGCCGGTACACGACGCCGATCAGCGTGGCTCCGAACCGGGCGAGCAGCTGCATCACGAGGGCCAGGCCGCGCAGGGCCGCGATGAGCGGGACGAAGGGCAGGAACGCGGCGAGGCCGGCGAGGAAGGCCACCGGGATGAGGACGAACGCGACGATTTCGGCCATGACGGGTCACCGCCCCTTCGGTTTCCGGGTGTTGTCGGGGTCTGGGGAGGGGGGAGGGGCTGTGGGGTCGGGGGTGCGGCCCGTGGGGCGGGGGGTGCGGCTCGTGGGGTCGGGGGAGGTGCCTTCGGCTGGAGAACGGGTGCCGGGCGAGAGGGGTTTGCCCGGTGAGGGGGGTTTGCCGAGTGAGACGGGTTTGCCTGGAGAGGCGGGTTTGCTGCGGGCGGTGGGGGAGGTGCGTGTGGTCGGGGTGGCCGGTGTCGCGGGTGTGCCCGAGGGGGCGGACGTGCCCGTGGATGTGCGGCGGTTGAAGAACGCGAACGTGCGAGGCAGGCTCATCGGGCCGCGCCGCCGGGCCTCCACCCATTCCGCGTACCGGCGTGCGAGTTCGGCCTGGTAGGGCACGACCGCCTGCTCCAGCCGCTGCAGGTCCACGACGTGCCAACGCTCCGCCGGGTGGGCGCGGATCGCCGCGATCGTCTCCTCCTGCGCCTGGGAGAGGCGTGCTCCCCTGGTCAGGGTGACGACGGCGGCCACATGGCCGAGCGTGACGTCGTCGATCCGCCTGCCGCTCGTCACCCTCCGGCGCACGATCGACAGGTACGCGTCCAGGTCACGGTGGTTCAACTCCGCCAGCCGGACCCGGAGCCGGCCGACGTCGGCCGGCAGGCGCAGCATCACCGGCACCAGACGGAGGCGCTTGAGCGCCCGCGGGGCCGCCCACTGTCCGGTCTCCGGAATCGCGAAGGCGTCGACGAGTTCCGTGGCCTCGCGGGCGTCCTGGAGTGCGTCGTCCAGCACCCGCGTGATCCGTACGTACTCCGCGGCGCTCGGAGGCAGCCAGGCGAAGCGGCCCGGGTGGGCGAGCATGCGGCACAGGTGGAGACAGGACTCCAGCGCCTCCTCGTCCTCGATATTCCGGCGCAGGGCGCGTTCGAACCACTCCCCGACCGCCTCGTCCACCGGGCCGGAGGCGGTCAGCTCCTCGGCGACCCGGATCGCCTCCCGATGGGTCCAGGTGCGGGAGGGCTGGCGCCACAGGCCGTGCAGCAGCTCCTCGTCGGGCGAGGTGCGCCCGCGGATCGCCAGAATCCTGAACATGATCGTGACCGTCTCCGCGGGCTCGCGCTCGGCCCGCGCCCGCAGGCGGTGCTCCTGGAGCAGGGGGCGGTCCTCCAGGTCCTTCTCGCGGAGCAGTTCGGCGGGGAACTGGGAGAACAGCTGCTCCTGCCCCGCGCGTTGCTCCAGTACCTCCTCCACCGCCGTGGCCAGGGACGTCCGCATCACCGGCAGATGGCGGAGGAGTTCGACCACGTCGAAGCGGAACCGCGGCGCGGGAGTGGGGGCGCCGAGCAGCGTCCTGGCCAGGGCGAGTGACTCGCGTGCCATGACCTCCGGCGCCACCGGGAGGCGGGCGCCGACGGCCCAGAACAGCAGGCGCGTCCGCTCGTGCGCGGTCCGCGCCTCCGTCGTGAGGAGCCGTTCCCAGAGGGCGGTGGCCCGCTCGCGCGTCACCGGGTCGGCGATCGGCACGGGCGGGACGGCGTCCTCGGCGCCGGCCCCGTAGGCCCGCATCCGTGACCCGTGGAGCTTCCCCTCGATCTCCTGGTGCACCACCGTGTCACCGCCGGCCTTCGCGGCGGCGCTCAGCGCGGCCAGCCGGCGGTCGTCCAGGTTCCGGTGCTCGCGGTGGAGGCCCGCGGCGACGGCCGCCCGGCGGGCCCCCAGATGGTCGGCCCCGGCCAGCCAGTCGATCACCGCGTGGGCGTCGGCGGACGTGAGCGTGATGCCGCCCGATGCCGCCGCCGCGGCGACCGGCGCGTGCCAGTCGTCCGGTGTCCCCTCGTCGCCGCGCGCGTAGTCCGCCGTCCAGGACCAGACGGGCCGGACGGATCCGACGCCGATCCTGGTGAGGAGGTGGGCGAGGGGGCCGACGGGGACCTCGGGGAACACGCCCCGCGCGAAGTCGAACACGGTGTACGCCGCTTCGTCGTCCGGACCGAAGGCGAGCTGCGCCTCGGGGACCGTGCCGATCAGGTGCAGTCGGCTGCGGGCCGGGCGGAAGACGTACGTGGCGAAGGAGAGGCCGCGGGCCAGCGGGGGCGGCAGGAGGTAGGAGACCGCGGCGAACCAGTGCGCGATCCGCTCGGTCGACCGGTCGACCACCACCACCGAGCCGTGCTCGGTGAGCGCGGCGCACACGGCCGCCAGCAGCTCCGGCAGTCGGTCCGCGTGGGGATGGCCGCGCAGGAACGCGCTCACCGCCCGGGCGTCGACGGGCCCCGGCGGGGGCGCCGCGATCCCCGGGATCTCCGTACGCGCGGACACCTCGCGGGACCACACCGGCGAGTCCCACAGCTCGATCGGGAGCATCCCGCCGGCCGCCGCCGTGAACTCCTCGCTGTGCAGGGCGTGCGCGAAGTAGTTGCCGAAACGACGGGCGGAGTCCCGGCCCACGTACCGCACGCACAGGGCGGTGGCGCGGCGCCCCTCCCGGTCGTCGGGCCGGTAGCAGAGGTTCACCGGACAGCGCTCCAGCGACTCCGGGGTGTCCGACTCCACCAGCGAGCGGGGCGGTTCGTACCCGGCGAGCGCCTCCACGGCCTGCCGGGTCTCGGCGGTGACACCCGCGCTGACGGCGTTGAACTGGAATCCGGAGAACCCGCTGAGCCCGTGCTCGCAGGACGTGTAGTACAGCTGCTGGAAGCGCGTCATCCCCGGCCCGCCTTCGGCACCGAGCCGAACTCGCTCAGCAGCCACAGCAGGGGATCGGCCACCCGGTACGGCTGGATGCCGGTGGGGGCGACCCGGGCCTCGGCTGTCGGGTTCCGGCCGAGGGCGGAGACCCCGAAGTACCGGTAGCGGCTGTAGTGGTTGTCCAGGAGGTGGTCGATCGCCACCCCGTCCCAGTCCTTGAGGAGCCGGCGCACCTCCTCGTGGACGCTCAGGCTGTCGCCCACGTCGAAACGGCCGCGCGGGGGCGCGTAGTCGCGCAGCGGACTGCCCGGATCGAGCAGGTGCCAGAAGGCGTCCATCTTCGAGAAGACGACGGAGATCGGGGTGTCGATCTTCTGCGCCGACCGGCCGGACCGGGGTGCCAGCAGGAGGTTGGTGACGCGCGAGAGGACGTTGATGGGGGCGTCGAGTCCCTCGTCCCCCGGCAGTGGCGTGCCGGGCAGCGCGTTGTCGCGGGCGCCCGGCATCTGGAGCGGGTCGAGCAGCAGCACGATGCCGTCGGCGCCTGCCAGGTAGCGGGTGTTCAGCTCCACGTTCTCCCGGGAGTTGAAGTCCTCGCCCGCGGTGTCGAAGAACGACAGGACGGTGTGCTGCGGCCGCTCGCCGAGGAGCGTGCGCCGGCGCAGGCCGAAACGGAAGACGAGCGGGTCCACGCGGTTGAGACTGGTGGAGGCCGTCTGGGTGCCGGGGAACATCTGGTTGTCGCGGTAGAGACGGTCCTCGTAGTCGGAGCCGTACCGCCGCATCGTCTCGTCGTCCGAGCCCATCAGGGCGGCCCCGAACGCCTCGCCGACCCGGTTGCGCATCTCGTGGAGCAGCACCGTCATGTAGACGGTCTTGCCGGACGCCTTCGGGCCGACCATGGCGATCAGCCGGTTGTCCACCATGCCGAACTGGACGGGCAGTTCGGAGTGGCACACCGGGCAGATCCGGTACGTGCTCTCGCTGTCGCAGTCCGGGCAGACGGCCGTCGGCCTGCGGCCGTCCGCGACGAAGTCCGGCCCGAGGTCGTGGCTGGGGCGCGGTCCCTTGCGCAGGTCGAGCACCTGGTCGCGACGGCGCTGGCACTGCTTCCCCGTCCGGCTCAGACGGGTGTTGCAGCGGAACCGGATCGTCCGCGGGGCGAAACTCTCGTAGCAGTAGGGGCAGGTGAGGTGCTTGGCCATCAGGTGACTCGCAGTCTGTGCAGCGCCGTCGGGCGGATGTCGATGCCGGAGCCCGTGCCCGCGCCGGAGCCCGGGCCCGTACCCGCTTCTCCCCTCGCGCCCGTGTCCGTGTCGTTGGACGCGGGGAAGCAGACCAGCCAGGACGGGCCGCGCGTGGCGGGCAGGGGGAACTCCACGGTCAAGGGGGTGCCGGCAGTCAGCCGCTGCGCGGGCACCTCGTGCAGGACGGTGCCCTCGGCCGTACTGGTGGGGCGGAAGCGGCCGAGGCTGTGGACGATACGGAGCGCGGGCAGGTCGCAGCCCGTCTCGGAGGTGAAGGAGACCGACGCCACCCGGCCCCTGAGGCGGCGGCGCACGATCGGCTCGTACGAGACGACCGTCGGCGCGGCGGGCACGAGCAGCGACGTCGCGCCCTCGCAGTCGTCGCGGAGATCGGCGACCAGGCCCTCCACGGTGAGCGTGACCGCCTCGCGCCCGACGGCCAGGTCGAACCCGCCGTCGTGCTCGTACACCCGGCGCCGGCACACGACGTCCCCCTCGGCGGGGCCCGTGCCGGCGGTGCCCCCGCCCTCCCGGCGCCAGCGGACCCGGGCGCTCAGCGCGCTGTCGGGCCACGCCCACAGCACGAGGAGGTGGTCCCCGCGCCGGATGGCCTGGAGCTGGCCGACCGGCACCGCGAAGTGGGTCAGGGGATCGACGAGCGAGTCGGCCGGGGCCGAGGGAAGCGTGGGCGACTCCGGCACCGGGGTGTCGTACGGGTCGGTGGGGGGCGGGGGCTCGGGGGCCGGCGCGGTGGCCTGCCGGGGGATGAGGGGTGGTTCGGGGCGCGTCGACTCGGTGTACGGAGGCGGTTCGGGGTGCGACTCGGTGTACGGAGGCGGTTCGGGGTGCGGCTCCGCGTACGGCGGTTCGGGGAGCGGTCGCTCCGGCGTCCTCGGCTCCGGGGGCGTGACGGGGTCGGCCGCCCCGCCGTCCGTGACGGTCGACGGACCGTCCTGCCACGAGCCGGGCTCGGGGTCCTCCGGCAGGGCGCGCCCGGTGCGCGGCTCCGGATCCACCGCGGTCACGGCGGGCCCGGGCTCCGGGTCCCGGACGGTCCCGGTGCGCGGGTAGCCGACACCCAGACCGGCGTACGCGGCCGCCGGGCGTCCGGGTCCGGCCGCGGATCCGGTGACCACGCGCAGGATCCCGAAGTCCCGCAGCGCGAACAGCCCCCGGACGACGGCCTGGTCGGGGCGGTCGCACCGTACCGTCAGATCCCGTGCGGCCGGGAGGGCCTCGATCCCGGCCCGGAGGCGGGGCGAGACGCACATGCCGCCGGCGAGCAGCACGGTGTCCACCGCCGGTTCCGCGGTGGCGAGCAGGTCCGCGACAGCGGCGAGCGCGCGGTCCCGGAGGGGAGCCACCGCCTCCTCGAACACGGCCGGATCGAGGGTCACGGAGTGCCGGCCGCCCGCCGTGTCCGCCACGGACGCGGTGCCGCCGCCCGGGCCGTCGAACGACCGCCGCAGGCTCTCCGCCGCCCTCAGCGGGTCCACGCCCTCCGGCAGCCGCCCGGCGAGAGCGGCGGCGATCGCCGCGTCCCAGTCGTCGCCGCCGTTCCGGAGGCTGACTCCGCGGACCACGTGCACGGTGAGGTCGGGCGCGATGGCGAGGACGCTGAGGTCCAGCGTCGTCGCCCCCTGGTCGCAGACCAGGACCGTGTGGTCCACGCCCTCGGCGACCGCCCCGTAGTGCAGGGCCACCGCCACCGGCTCGGGGACGACGCGTACGACGTGGAGTCCGGCGTGTTCCCCCGCGTACCGCAGGTCGTCCTCCTGTCCGCCCGTGACGGGGAGCCCGAGTACGGCCGTGCGGTCGGGCTCCTCCTCGGCGGTGGGCAGGAGGAGCAGGGGCAGTGCCCGGACCGGGTCGAGGACGCCGTCCGCACCGGCGAGCCGGGTCGTGGTGACATCCGGGAGCCCGTCCGGGTGCCCGCTCGGGCCGACGCGTGCGACGCGCCCGAACCGGTGGCCCAGGTCGATGGCGATCATGCCCACCCGCTCCCTTCGGCCGTGGACGGCGCCGCGCCGTCGACGGTGACGCGCGCCGTGCCGTCGGCGTCGATGCCGACCCGGATCCGTGTGCCCGGCTCCGGGCGGTGCGCCAGCAGATGGCTGACGACTGCCGAGCGGACCAGCTCCAGTTCGTTGCGGATCTGCCGTCCTCCGTACGCCTGGTGCTCGGGGTCCGCCATCCGCTCCGTGATCCACGGGCGCAGGCTCTCCAGGTCGGGAACCAGCTCCACGCGGTGGCGCTCGCGGACCGACTCGGTGAGCTGGCGCAGCAGCCGGTCGGCGATCCTGACGACGTGCTCGTGGCGCAGCATGTCGAAGACGACGACGCCCGGCTTGAGCCGGCCGTAGATCTCCGGCCTGCCGATGGTCCGGAACTTCTCCTCCACGGCGCGGACGAAGTGCGTCTCCAACTGGGGGTAGGTGAGCTCGCCACGCTCCTCCAGCAGGTCCCGGACCTGCTCGGCACCGGTGTTGGAGGTGAAGATGATCAGGCACTGGGAGAAGTACGCCGTCTGGCCGCGCCCGTCGGTGAGCCGGCCGTCCTCCAGGATCTGGAGGAACTTGTCCAGCACCTTCGGGTGGGCCTTCTCGATCTCGTCGAAGAGCAGCACGCTGAAAGGCCGTTCCAGCACCCGGCGGGTCAGCTCGCCGCCCTGTTCATGGCCGATATAGCCGGGGGGTGCGCCGGCGAGCCGCTCGGCGGCGTGCTCCTGCTGGTACTCGCTCATGTCGAACCGGGCGTACGCGCTCTCGTCACCGAACATCAACTCGGCCACTGACTTGGCGAGTTCGGTCTTCCCGACACCGGTGGGCCCCACGAAGAAGAAGGCACCCCGAGGGCGGGCCGTGCCCGAACTCCCGAAGTCGACTCCCACGAACGCGGATTGGAGGGCCGACGCGACGGCGTCGACGGCCTTGGACTGGCCGACCACCCGGGAGCCGAGGACGTCGGCGGCCCGCGCGACGGTCTCCCGGTCGAGCTGGGTCCACGGGTCGACACTCACGTTGAGCCGGTGCAGTTCGAGCAGCTTGTCCGGCTTCCGTAGAGGCGCGTTGCGCAGCCAGGAGGTCCTGGCCAGGGACTCGATGTCCCAGCCCGCCATGCCGTCGGTGGCTCCGACGAGGGCTTCGAGGTCGGCCCGGGAGGAGTCCTGCGCCCCGTTGAAGTGCCGTCGCAGCCAGCCGAGCCACAGGCGCCGCTCGCTCGGGTCGGGCGGGGCGATGTGCAGTGCGGCGATCCTCGGGTCCTCCAGGTGGAACCAGCCGGGCAGCCGGCCGACGTCGCCCACCGCGCACAGGACCGCGTTGCGGGCGTGCGGGGCCGGTCCGGCGGCGGAGCGCGGGACCACGGCGTCCGTCATCGCGGCGCGCAGCCTCAGATAGCCCAGCTGTGATTCGGGCTGGCCGGGCGGGAGATGGTGGTCGACGTCCTCGAAGACGAAGGCGGTGGCCGCGTCGGGCGAGGCCGCCAGCCGGTGCACGGTGGCGACGACGTCCTCGAAGGTACGCGGCCGCCCCGACTGCCGTGGCGCCAGCAGGCGTTCCCGGCCGCGGTCCCGCTCGCCGCCGCGCCGGGAGCGGTTCGTGCCGTCCGGCGCGCCCTCCGGGGGACCCGCTTCGTCGCCGCTGCCTTCGGCCGCACCGTCGCGCTGCGCCGACGGCGGTCCGCCGGGGCCTTCCGCCCCCTCCTGCGGGCGCCGCTCGCGCAGGACGTCGAAGCGTTCCGCGTGACCCGGCAGCGGAAACGTGAGCCCGGCCACCGGGTCCCACCAGCCGACGACCTCCGCGCCGCGGATCTCCAGCAGCCCGGCGACCGCCGAGCGGAAGGAGGCCGGCCGGTCCGCGAACCACCAGCGGTCCCTGATCTGCCCGTCGAGGATCACCTGCCGGCCGCGCCGCAGCTCCCAGCCGAGGGAGACCGCCCACAGCGGCATCATGCCGTCCGCGGCGACCGGCTGGCCCTCCCCGGCGGGCTTGCTCCGGAGATCCGCGGCCGGGGGCGGCGGGAGCTCCGCGCCGCCGCCCCCGGCCGCGCTGCCGCCACCTGCCGCGCCGACGCCCCCGGCCGCGCCGACGCCCCCGCCGTTCTGCCGTTCCGCGGGAGAGGCGCCGTTCTGCGGCTTCGTCCAGTCGACCGTACTCACCGGTTCCAGCTCCATTCCTCGGTGTCCGGCCGCCGCTTGGCCTGCCGCCCCGGCGGCCTGCCCTGCCACGTGAGCCGGCCGGGAACGAAGCCGTCCCGCTCGACGATCGCCTCGTGCACCCGCTCCAGCAGGTCCTCGGTGCGGTCGCACACCGCGCCCTCCGGGTCCGGCCGGAGGACGACGTCGGGCTCGCCGTCGACGTGGTAGACGAGGACGGGGGTGCCCTCGCCGTCCTCGGTGACGGTCGTCTCGTACGTCGCGCCGCTCGGGCGCTCGAAGCTGAGCAGCAGGCGCCCGTCCTGCTCCGCCCCGCCGGTGAAGGCGAAGCCCTCGCCGATCATGGCGTCCTGCAGCGCCTGCGCGAGATCCATCCGGCGTGTGTACGCCAACTGGGCCTCGTCCAGCCTGGATTCGGCGTCGACGAGCAGCTCCTCCAGCGCCGCCACGGCCGTCAGCGCGTCCGCCGCCGCACCCGCGGCGAGCGGATCCGTGACGGCCGTCAGCGCCGCCTCGATCCGCTGGGCGAGTGCGGTGTCGGCGAGCTCCCGGGCTTCGGCCGCGGCCTCCTCCACGGACTGCCGTACGACACCGAGCCGGTCGGCGGCCTCGGCGAGCAGCGTTGCGACCCGGTCCTGCTCGGCCTCCAGCGCCGCCTGCCGCGCGGCCTCCTGCGCGGCGGCCCGCTCCTCCGCCTCCTGCTCGGCCTGCTGCCGGGCCTGCTGCGCCCGCTGTTCCCGCTCCGCCTGGCGGAGCGCCTCGGCGGCCGTCTCCGCGGCGGTCGCGGCATGCCGGGCGAGTGCGTGCTCGACCGTGCCCAGCAGGGCCTGGAAGCGGGTCTCCCCGCCGGGGCCTGCCGTGGCACGCAGTTCAGCGAGCAGCTCGACGCAGTGCCGGTACCCCTGCGGATCCTGCTCCCGGGCGTCCGGCCCGGTACGGGCGAGCCGCCCCTCAAGACCGGCCAGTACGGCTCCGTGGTCGGCGCCCCGGACAGCGGCCTCGTGCTCCGCGCCGAGCACGACGACCCGCCCCCGCAGCTCCTCGATCGTCGTACCGAGGCCTCCGTCGAGATCCCCGTCGCCGTCTCCCGTGCGGTCGAGCCGCCCCTGGATCCGGTCCAGGCGCTCTCGCAGGACCTGTACCTCGGGGTGGTCCGCGCGGACCCCGTCGAGCAGCTCCCGCACCTCGGCCAGCCGACGGGCGTCCGCCCCGGCCTGTTCCTGACGCAACCGGTCCGTACGGGCCCGCTGTTGTGCCGCACGGCGCTCGGCCAGCTCGGCCTCCCTCCGCTCGGCAGCCGCCCTGGCCCGCTCCCGGCGGGCCGCGGCCTCCTGGGCCCGCCGGGCGGCGCGCTCGGCCCGTTCCCTGGCGCGCTGCGCCTCCATGCGGCGGCGTGCCGCCTCCCGTGCCCTGCGCCGTTCCGCCTCGAGTCGCGCGTAGGCCGGCGCGACCGTGACGGTGCTGTACTTCGGTGATCCGCTCATGCTTCCCTCCGTGCCTCGGTACGCAGGGCGAAGCCCCGTTCCGCGAGTCGTTCCTCGAGTCCCTCCCGGAAACCGGGAGTCGGCGGTACCCCCGCCCAGGTCAGCGATCCGTCGGCCTCCATGGACAGTTCGACGCCCGCGCTGGTGTCCGGCTCGTCCGCCACGTGCGCGTAGCGGCCGGTGAGCGCGATGACGCGCTGGTTGGCGGAGCCGCGCCAGCGCAGACCGTGCCGCTTCGACGCCACGTACGGGCCGTCGACGAGGAGGTCGAGCCGCCGGAGCAGCTCGCGCCGGTCCGGGGCGCCCCGCAGCAGGGCCTCGTACCGGAACCCGGAGTAGGCCATCGCGCCGAAGTCGGGACGCCGTTCCCGTACGGCATCGAGCAGCGCGGCCAGCGCCGCCGCCTGGCTGAACGGCTCGCCGCCGGAGAGGGTGACGCCCTCGATGTCCGGCAACCCGCCGAGCCAGTCGGCGAGTTCGTCCACCGCGTAGGAGGTTCCTCCTTCGAAGGGCAGCGTCTCCGCCGCCACGCAGCCCCGGCAGCGCAGCGGGCAGCCCTGCACCCAGATCACGGCACGCGCCCCCGGCCCGAGGACGGTGCAGCGGTCGAGCCTTCTCGCCACCGAGAGGTGGGTCACCTGTGCCATACGGCGCTCCCCTCCGAGCCGTCCTTCGTGCCCTTCGCGTCCTTCGTGTCCGTGACGTTCCTCGAGTCCGGGGCCGGGTAGCACTCCGCGCCGCGCTCGGCCAGGTCGCACCACGGGCACCAGGGCCGCTCCGCCGTGTGCACGTGCCGGGTGTTCCGCCGGCAGGTCCTCAGCCGCTCCGGCGCCGACTCCGCCGCCAGGGCCTCGGCCCAGACCGAGGCGGGGGGCCGTACCCCGCCGAACGCGGCTCGGAAGTGGGCGGCGAGCCGCCGGGGGAGCAGATCGGCGGGCGGCGCGGAGCGGGGGAGGGTCACCGAGGTCCGGTCGAGGAGGCGACACCGGCCGTGCAGGACGTTGTCGTCGTACGAGAGGTAGTCGCCGCTCGCGGGATGCCCGGCGAAGGGGTGGAGCCCGCACATCAGCACCTGGTGGACCAGGACGGCGAGGACGAACTCGTCGGACGCCCGGTCCGGTGCCGTGCCGGCCGGCGCGCCGATCCGTTCGGGCGCCGTGTGGCCCGGGCTGCCCATCCGTCCGGGGAACACCTCGCCGCCGTCCGTGAACTGCCAGGAGTCCACGTCCGCGATGCCGACCCGGCCGTGCGCGTCGACCCACAGGTTGTCCGGCTTCAGATCGCCGACCACATAGCCCTCGGCGTGCAGGTCCGCGAGGAGGCGGGCGAGGGAGAGGGCGGCGGCGAGCGCGGTCGCCCAGGTCGCGCGGGGGAGGAGCGTCCGGCGGGCCTGCGGGGTCAGGAGGTGGGCGAACGGCTGGTGGGCGTGGCGCATGTCGGTCATCACGTAGCCGTCCACCCCCTCGGCGCCCGGCCCACCGGCCCGGACCCCCGCCATCGGCCAGGCGATCGGCGTGGGCGTCCCGGACAGCAGCCGGACGGTGCGCGGCTCGCGGCGCTGTCGCACCAGCCGGGCGATGCGGCGCCGGTACGCGGCCGGGTCCGGCGGATCGGGGACGAGCTTGGCCACCAGGGGCCGTGCGTCGTCGACGGCGTAGACGACCCCTTCCGAGCCGCTGCCGATGCGCCGCGTGAGACGCCATGTGTGCCCGCTGCCGGACACCACCGTGAGGGTCATCGTCACCTGCCGTCCGTGAGGGCGCAGAGCACGGTCAGGTCGTCACCGGTCCTGGCCGCCTCGGGCCCGGAGAGCAGGTCCCGCAGAGGTGCGGCGTCACCGCCGTTGGCCCGGAGCGTCGCGGCCAGCCCGCAGAAGAACCGCTCGGAGGGTAAGGGTCCTGCCTCCGGCGGGAGTTCGCGTACGGAGGGGTGGTCGAGGGTGAGGGCCGCGCAGCCGTCGGTGGCGAGGACGACACCGCTGAGCTGCGGCTCCCACACCACGAAGGACCGTAAGCGCAGGCCGGCCCCGGGCGACGAGAGGAAGACCGTCTCGGGCGCGCCGGGAGGGGGCGGCGGCAGGACCAGGTGGCACCGCTCGCGCCTCTGTGGCGCGGTCCCGGTCCCGGCGGGCTCACGGGTCAGCACCGTACCGAAGCAGTCGCCGACCGAGAGGAACGCCACCCAGGGCGGCCGTACGACCGCGGCGACGAGCGTGGCGGCCAGCGCACCGGCGTCCACGGGAGGCGGGGGATCCGCCGGTCCGAACGGAGCCGTCGGCCGCCCCGACGGACGGCCCGTCGCCGACAGCACCCCCTCGACCGCCCGTCGGAACTCCAGGACCACCTCGGCGCCCGCCGCGGCGATCCACGCCGTCCAGGTCTCCGGGGCGTCCGTCGCCTCCGGGACGGACTCGGACAGGATCCGGCAGGCGGTGTCCACGGCGATGTGCGCGCCCAGCGCGCTGCGCTCGCGGCCGCCGGCGCCGTCCGCCACGGCCAGCACGGCCGCCTCCCCCAGGTCGACCGCCTTGAAGGCGTCCTGACATCCCTGCCCGCGCGCCAGGTGCGCGGCCCCCTGGACGGCGGCCCCCGCCGTGATCACTGGTACCTCTCCTCGAGCAGTCGCAGGCGCCGCTGCCGGTCCACCAGGTCGGCCACCTGCCCGTGGATCTCGTCGGCGGCCTGGACCGCCCCGATCCGGTCCGAGCTCTGGAAGAGCAGATCGAGGATCTGCCCGAAGTCCAGGCCCTCCAGCATCAGCGCGCCCTTGGGGGCGAGGACCCGCAGGAGCTCCAGATCGGCGCCTCGTACACCGATCGCCTGGAGCACGCATTCACCCCGCTCCTCGCCGCGGCGCACCTTCTCCGCCGTGCCGGCCAGCGCGTCGGCGTCCACCGGCTCCCCGTCCGCGTCGCTCGGCGCGCCGTCCGTCAGGACCCACAGGAACGGCCTGCGCACCTGGACCTGCCGCTCCTGGAGCACCCGGTGGCGCTCCCGGGCCAGGTCGAGCGCCGTCTCGACGGCCTCCGTCATCCGGGTGAGCCCGGACGCGGCCAGCCGGGGCGGACGCATCCGTTCCACCGGGACGAACAGCCGGTCGGGCGCGGCCTCCTCGACCGGCACCAGCCGCTCCAGGTCCGGATCGAAGACCCGGACCCGGGAGTCGAAGGTGATCAGGCACACCTCCACGCGCGCCTGCAGCCTCGGCTCCGCCCGCACCCCGTCGAACCAGCGGGTCAGGGCCTCGCTGAGCTCGTCGATCCGGGGGCTCTCGGCGGGGCGCCCCATGGAGGCCGAGGTGTCGAGCAGCAGGACGACGGGCTGCCGCTCGTCGTAACCCTGCGCCAGCCCGAACCCGTACTCGCTCCCGTACTCACTCATCTCCGAACGCCCCGCTTCCGTCCACCCGGTCCGCCCCACCGCGGGGCGCCTGGTCCGTCCCGCCCCCGGTCACCCTGTCCGCCCTGTCCGTCCCGTCCGGCTCGCGGGCGACGAGCCGGTGCCGTGAGGCGTCGTACCGCACGACGACCTCCGCGCCCGGCGCCATCCCCGGGGAGTCCGGGACCATGCGCAGCAGCACGCCTTCGACCAGGACGTACGCGTCGGGGGCAGGCCAGGTGACGATCCGCCCCGGTGCCCCGTGACCCCACTCTTCCATCCCGCCGCTCATGTGCCCACGCTAGGTGACGCGGCGTCAACTCCGCACGTGTCAGCAGAGATTACCCACACGAAGATCTCCCGCTCCCCAGTGCGCCGCCCCGTGCGCTGTCGCGCGCACCGGTGCGCCCTTCCATTGCACCGGGTCAGCCGGTCGGCCTCCGGTCGAACGTCGGGCGAATTCCGGCAGGGATGCGCTCCACGAGCGCCGCGGCCTCGGGCGTACGCACCACGAAGTGGACGTCCCAGCACGCCCCGCGCGCCAACTCCGCCTCCACCGCGGCCCAGACCGCGTCCAGACTGACGTCGTACGGCAGTCCGCCGCGTCCCGAGCCGAGCAGCGGGAAGCACACCGAACGCAACGGCGGCTCATGGTGGTCGTGTTCCTCGGCGAGGACCGCGAGGGCCTGGGACACCGCGCGCGTGACGTCGGCGGGCAGTACGTCGTAGTCGTTGGTCCCGGCCCGGGGGACGGCGATCGCCGCGTGGTAGATGCGGCGTACGCCCTGCGCGGCCAACGCCCCCGCTCCGGTGGCCGCCACGGTGCCGGGCCGCACCGCGCGCCCCGAGGTGCCGTGCCGCTCGGCCCACTCGCGCAACTCGCCCGGCAGCGGGTCCGCCAGGACCTCGCCGGTGACTCCGTACGAGCCCGCCGCCCGCCGCAGCGACGCGGCGACGGACGACTTGTACGGCTCGGGCAGCGCGAAGTAGACGTTCGACGGCGAGACCACCACGTCCACGTCGCGCAGCAGGTCCACGGGGTGCACATGCACGGTGAGCCGGACCGGACGGGCGGCGGCCCGTACGTCCACGGCCCGATGCGTACCCGTGGCGCGCACGCCCGTACCCGTGCCGCGCACGCCCGTACCCGTGCCGCGCACGCCACTCGCGCCCCGGGCGACCGTGGTGTCGGCCGCGCCTGCCGCCTCCCCACCGCCGGGCCCCGCTCCGGCCGCCTCCGCCTCCGCAGTCAGCCGCACGATGTGCTCGGCGACCTGGCCGAGCACCATCACCTCCTGGTCCTTGCGGAACCGTTCGACGCTCACCCCGTAGACCGAGGCCGCCCTGGCGCGCCGGGAGGACGCCGGCCAGTCCCGGGTCCCCTGGGCGAGGCCCAGGGTGTACTCGGCGGCGGTACGCAGCGTCCCCGCGTCCAGGCAGGCCACCGCGCACCGCAGCAACACCTCGACGGGCGCCCCCGGAGCCCGTACCCCGGTCGAGGCGAACGCCTCCGCGGCCGCCTCGATCGCGGGCAGCGCGCGCCCCCTCAGCCGGACCAGCCCCGCGCGCCTGACTTCCTTCAGTTCGAGGAGAAGTGAGGCGTAGTCAGAAGTGGGTGATGCCATGAACCCACCATGGCATCACGCTTCACAGGCGGACAAGCCGGTAACAGAAGGCCCGGGGGCGGCCCGGGAGCGCTCCCGGCGGGTGTCATCGCAGGGGCTGCGACACCCTCGCGCTCAGCGGGTCGAGGAGCCGGTTCACCTCCTCAAGGCCCTCCGGGGAGCCGAGATCCGCGATCCCCCGCCCCGGCAGCACCTCGAGGGCCGGGCCGGGGAGGGCGTCGAAGCGGTCGTGGAAGAGGACCATGGCCTCCTGCGGCCGGTTCCGGCGCGACTGCCAGACCAGGCCCAGGGCATCGGGGGCCTGCGCCCGGATCTCGCTCGCCCAGCGCCGCGCCGTCGCGTAACTCCGTTCGTCGTCGAGGAGGTCGGCGGTCCGGCGGACGGCCGCCAGGTCCTTCTCCTCGATGAGGGAGACCACCGTCAGGTCGCACGTCGTGCGCAGCACGCTCAGCGACCTGCCGTGGGCGACGGCGTAGGGGATCTCCCGCATCGTGCCGTTCCAGGCGACGGAACGCAGCATGCTCTCCGCGACGGCCGTCAGGCCGCTGTCGGCCACGTACAGGCTGTGGTACGGGTCCAGGGGCGTGCCCTCGAAACGGCCGCCGAAGAAATGGATGTCCGCGAGCTTCGGGTTGAACTGGCCTGCCCTGTACGTGGACTTGTGCACCCGCCACAGCTCCGTGCCGGCCGGGATCGTCTTGAGGTTGGGGTGCAGTTCCTCCTCAATCATGGGGAAGAACGTGATCCCGTGCGTGCGGTCGTTCATCACTCTCCCTCCACGAGGGTGGCCGCCGCGCCGACGAGCTCGTGGTCGGGCAACCGTCCCAGGAGCTCCGCGGGGGTCCCGCCCAGCCAGCTGTTGCCGCCGAGCCACCAGGACGCGGCGCCCCGGGGGTCGATGTCCGCGAGGAGCAGCCGGTTGACCGTGAGGACCACCTCGTGCGGGGTGCCGCCGCCCGCGGGGAACTGGAACTCCGGGTAGCGGTCGCCGTGCGGCGGGGCCGGCAGCCTGATCAGCTCGGGCGGCGGGGTGCCTCCGCACCGGGCCGCCGCCTCGGCCGAGGAGAGGGCCGGTTCCCGGAGCAGGGCGTCGGCCGAAGCCGTCGGGTCCGGGGTGGCCGGCGGCGTCGGTTCCGGGCTCGCCAACAGGTCGACCAGTGCCAGCGCATCCGTCACGGTCGTCGGCCCGGGGGGCGCCGAGACGAGCCGTACGCCGTCCAGCGAGGTGCGCACCGGATGGTCGAACGGCAGTGGCCGCAGCGCCAGTTTGACGCCCTGCAGCGCCTTGCGGACGCCTCGGTCGTCGTGCGGCGGTGCTTCGGCGAGTGCCCTCAGCCGGCTGAGCAGCAGCGCGTACTGATCGTCGTCGAGCGCCGTACGGATGGTGTCCCGGTGCTCGCCGATCAGGGCGAGCAGCGGCTCCGCGGATGGTCCGCGGCCCTCCTCGTTCATACGGTTCCTTCTCCTGTGTTCGTCGTGCTCGGGCCCGGGTGCCCCTGGTGGATGAAGGCGGCCCAGAGCGCGGTCCGGTCCCGCCCCGGACGCTCCATCTCGCGGAGCAGGTCCCCCTGGAGGGAGCCCGGGTTCTCGCGGCGCGGGTCGAGCATCCACATCTGCGCGGCCCTCAGGGCGTCCACGGGGCTGAGCCCGTCGACGGTGAGGTAGTGGTGGAACACCGCCATCAGCAGCGCCGACGCGCTGTCCTGCGCCAGCCACCGCGACCCCACGACGTCCCGCGCCCCCGCGGCGATGAACGCCGTGGTGAGGGTCAGGGCCTCGTCGTGGTCCCGCGCGCTCAGATCGGTCTGGCAGGCGCTCAGGATCACCAGCGGCCCGTCGGCGGCGTCCCGGCGACCCCCTCGGTCGAGCAGCTGGGTGACGGTGAGCTTGGTCGGTTCGTTCTCGGCGGTCTCGAGATCCAGGGCGGAGACCGTGGGGCGGACGCCCGCCGACCCGTGCGTGACCAGGTGCAGCACGGAGGTGTCGTCGGCGAGGAGGCCCAGGACGGCGTCGGGCGTGCCGGGCGCCATGTCCTCGGGCTTCGTGTCGTACAGCGTGCCGTACAGCCGGGCGTGCGGGTAGAACGCGTCGCGCAGGGCGGAGACTTCGGTGTCCGCGTACTCCAGGGTCATGTCCGGGTCGGCGAGCAGCGCGGGGGCGGCCGCCGGGTCCCGTGGCGCGCGTCCCACCGTCCGCAGGAACTGGCTGCCGGACGACGCGTAGCTGATGACCGCCGCCTGGCAGAGCCGGTCGTGGGTCGCCTCGGCCGGGAAGCGCGCGGCGTGCCACGGGACGATGCCGAGGCGCCCGCAGGGCACCAGGACCACGCGGAGCGTCCGGTCCTCGTCCCAGGTGCCGTCGGCTGCCGAGAGGCGCTCCTCCATCCCGCCGAGGACCGGGGCGAGTACGGGGAAGGCCCAGTCGCACAGTTCGTCGAGGGCGTCCTCCCACGCCTGGGTGAGGAGCTCGTCCTCCGGGTCGCCGTCCAGGGCCGCCGCGGCGTCGACGTACCGCTCCAAGGGACTGTCCTCGACGTCGGTCAGCTGGGGCAGGGCGCCCGCGCCGAGTCCGAGCTCCGGCCCCACCGCGATGACGAGGCCGGGGCCCTGCTCGTCCCCGGCGACGAGGTAGAGGAGCACGTCCGCACCCGCCTCGGCGAGCCCGTCCGCGAGTTCGGCCGGCGTGGGCGTACCGGACGGGCCGCCTTCCCGGCGGTAGCCGAGGGCGTCGAGGGCCTCGCGGCGCAGGGAGCTCGGCAGCAGACCGGGGACCTCTCCGGACGCGGTCGCGGACGGGCGCGGGCCGGGATCCGTGGCGTCGCCGGTAGGGGTGGCCGCCCGCCAGGCCTCGCCGGTATGGGTGGCCGCCCGCCAGGCCTCGGCGAGGTCGTGGCGTCCGGCGGCCTCCAGGAGTTCGGGCACGGCCGACGAGGTGGAGGCGGCCTGGAGGACCAGCGCCCGCCCCTGTTCCAGGGCGGCCACGGCCCGGGGCAGCCGGCCGTAGGCCGCGGCCATCCGGGCCGCTCGCACGCCCCTGCTGGCACCGGTACGGGCGGCGAGCAGGCCGTGCTCGGCGCCCGCCTGGAGGAGGACGTCGGCGGCCAGGGCGGCCAGCGCCTCCTCGGCCGCGTCCAGGGTGTGGGTGTCCGTCGGGTCGGGCTCCTCCTCCTTGAGGAGGGCACGCATGTGGTACGCCTCGGCCAGGTGCCACAGCGCGTCGGCGGCGATCCGTGGCGCCCTGCCCTCGCGTACGAGGTCCCGCAGCCGCTCGAGCTCGTCGATCATGGCGTCGAGCACGGCCGGATCCCGTTCCCGGCCGAAGCGCATGCCCAGGGCGAGCGCCGAGCTGTGCAGGTCCTCCGGTGAGGCGTCCGGGGGCGGGGAGACGTGTTCGGTGAACGACGTCGGCTCACCCGTGATGGCGTCGCGGAGCAGGTCGAAGTTCTGCATCCACGGCTGGGGGAGTTCGCGGGCGAACGGCAGCTCGCTCTCCTTGGCGCCGGTCGCCCCCTTCTCGATGTACGGCAGGGCCTTCAGCAGCGCCTCTTTGTCGCGGGTCACGATGCCGAGCGCGGCGTGCACCGAGCCGAGCATCCCGTCGACCGCGAACCGGAGCGGCTCCTCCGCGGGGACGGTGGCGTCCAGCGCCTCGGCCTGCCGGAGGAGGTCCCGAAGGGTGTCGACGTCCTCGGTCTCCCGAGCCTCCATCGCCCGCGCACTGATCTCCAGCGTGCGACCCAGGATGAGGGGATCGCCGAAGCTCTCGGGCAGGGCTCCGGCGATCCCCTTCAGGTGCCCGAGGAGCGTGGGGATGTGGTCGCGACCGGCCTCCGCGTCCTGACGGGTGCCGCCCATGGCCTGGCTGATGCCGAGGAGCAGCACGCGCAGGCTCTCCATGGCCGGTGTCTGGTCCACACCCGGGAGCGACAGGTCCTGCGCGGTGCGCAGCCTGGCGAGGAGCTGGTCGAGGGCCCGGGGATCGCCGCTCCGGAGGAGGGCCTCCAGGCCGTCGGAGGTCGCGTTGACGGCGTCCATCGCGACGGCGATGTTCCGGATGTCCTCCAAGGAGGGCAGGGGCCGGGACTCCGGGGGAGCGGCAGCGGTGCTCGCACTCGGGGTCGGGTCCGGGGTCGGGTCCGGGTCCGGGGTTGGGTCCGGGTCCGGGTTCGGGGTCGGCGGGTTCGGGACAGAGTCCGGGGTCGGGGTCGGGGTCGGGGTCGGGGTCGGGGTCGGCGGGGTCGGGTTCGAGGTCGGCCCGGGTTCCTCTCGTACGCCTCCGAAGCCCGAGGCGGCGGCGGACCCGAAGATCCGCTCCATCATCTGGCGCGACTGGCTCGCGAACGGCGACCCGGCGGGCGTCATCCCCGCCACCAGGTCGGAGAGCGCCTGGGTCGAAGGGGCCGCCATGGCCGCCTGTGCCTGGCGCAGGGGATCCAGCACCTCCGGCGGCAGGGGGAGCTCCAGTACCTCCGTCATCAGGGACTGGATCTCCGTCGCCACGGCGAGCATCCCCGCCGGCCCCTCCTTCATGATCCGGTCGATCATGCCGGAGAGGTCGGGTGCGGGCCCGAAGCCCGCCTGCGGCTGCACCGGAGAGAGGTGGCTCGTCAGGAAGAGCGCCGCCCAGCGCCGGTCCTCCTCGGCCACCGACGCGCCCAGTGGAGTCGTACGGTCGCGGGCCTCCCTCAGCAGCTCCTCGGCACGCTCGCGATCCGCCTCCGTGCCGCCGCCGGCTGCGTGCCGCAGGGTCAGCGCACCGGCCAGCCACACCGTCACCGAGCCCCGCAGCTCCTCGTGGTGGTCCACCAGCCGGGCGAGCTGCTCGAGTTCGGCCACGGAGGCCTCGGTGGCCCGCGGCAGGAGCTGACCGGCCCCCAATCCGGGGAGCAGCTGCCGGACCCGCTCCGTGGCGTCCGCCACCCAGGCGCGCAGCCCCTGAACGCCACCGCTCTCCTCCGGACTCACCGGCATCCCGCCTCTCCGGGCCCTCAGTGGCCCCCACAGCCCTCAACTGCCCTCGACCGTCGTCGAGTCACCACTATGCCGATCCGTCGCGGGCGCCGCCGGGACTTGCCCGGTCTCCCCGTCGGGTCGGCAACGCGGACATCGGCGTGCCGACGACGCCGACGACGCCCCCGACACCCACGACAGGGGCCGGTCGTGCGTCGAGCACGCCGATGTCCACGCTGCCTTCCCTTTCCCCCGTTCCCCCGAGCGGCCAGCGAAGCAGGGGAGGGCGCGCCGCGTGAAGGGCGGTACCGGAGATCGCCCGCTGTTCGCCCTGTTGTCGACCAGTGGGGTCGGGGACAGTGGGGGGAGCCGAGCGGCGGGGGAGCGAACCGTGGCTCGAATTCAGGTCAATGCAGGGGAAGTTGACGAACGGCAGGTGTTGCGGGCGGCGCCCTGTGGCCATCATGGGCCACGGAGCGACGGAACGGCCGTACCGTGACGGACGGGGGCGTGGAGGCATGGTGGGAGACGAGGAGAGCAGCGGGGGGATCCGGGCGCTTCGGGCCTGGGCCACCGAGGCGACCGAGCGCGGGGCCCGGCTGATCGGCCGGGGGAGGGACGGGAACCCGGTGCCGGCCCAGGAGTTCGAGGGTCCGGTCGCCGAACTCACCCAGTTGCGGGGCCTCCTGGACCACGATCGGGAACTGCTCGGCAAGGTCACGCTGGTCCTCGGCGGCCTGCTCGCCACGCGTTACGCCACCGGCTGCGGCACGGCGGACGACCCGGCACGGGTCCGGAGCCTGCTGGACGAGGTGCGGGACCCGGCGACGGCCGCCGGGGAGCGGATGACGGACGAGGACCGGCAGTGGGCGGCGATGTTCCTGCTGCTGGCGGCGGGACAGGCGGAGCCGGGACGCCCCGTCGGGGAGCCGGGGGACATCTGGGCCGTCTTCGACCGTTCCATGGCGGCGGCGCCCGGCGAGGCGGCCGCCGAGGCGGCGCGGATCGCGGGACTGGCCGCCGAGGTCCGGCAGATGTCGGTGCCGCAGGAGCTGGCGGACCGGCTGCGGCAGATGGAGGACATCGTGTCGTACATGGCACGGACCGACCTCTCCGACCCGGAGACGCTGCTGTCGATGCTGCCTCCCGACATGCCGTTCGGCGACGAACTGCGGACTCTGATGGGGCTGATGGCGTCCCTGCCCGACACGCCGACGCCGCCCCCGCCCCCGGACCCGACGCCGATTCCGATCCCGATTCCGATTCCGCCCCAGACCCTGGCGCCGACCCCGACCCCGACCCCGACCCCGGTCGATCGTGAGCCGACCCCGCTCCCCGACCCCCAGGCCGACTCCGACACCGCCGACACCGCCGTCACCGGCGCGTGGCTCGCCTCCCTGCTGGGTGTGCAGGAGGCCATGCGCACCGGTGATCCCAAGAGCCTCGACCGGCTTCTGAAGCGGCTGGGCGGAGAGCACGACCGCCTGCCGGCGGGGCACGGCCGGGGCGCCGAGATCGAGAACCTGATGCGGCTGGTTCTCCAGCTGGCAGGGCCCCTCGGAGGCAGCCGCGCGGACAGCGGCGAGGCCGGTCGGCACAGGGAGTCGATCATCGAGCACTTCGCGGAGTGGTCGGCCGGTGATCCCGGAGCGGGCGACCTCGCCGTCGCGGTCCGCACGAGCGATCTCCTCATGCGACTGCTGGCGGAGGAGGAGTCGGAGAGCGACGAGGAGCACCGGCGGCTGATGGGCGAACTGGCCGCGCTCGAACGTTCCACGCCCGCCGACCACCGCTTCCGCCGGATGGTGGAGCTGGCCCACGGCACCGCACTCGCCTCGCTCGGCGGGCGTACCGGCGACACCGAGACGGTCGTACGCGGCCTGGCGCAGCAGGAGGCGGCGCTCGCGGCCGGGCCCGCGGCGGACCTCGGAATCTCCGAGGCGCAGCTCGGGGCGGTCCGCGAGGCGTTCCAGGCCTCACGGGCCGTGCTGGGCGGCACCCCTGACCTCATGCCCGCGCCCCTACCGCCGGGTCCGCGGGCGTCGACGGGCACCCGGTACCTCGCCGCCCTCACGGCGTCCCTGCGGTACTCCACCACCCAGGACCCCGCCGATCTGGACGCCTCCATCAGCGGTCTCGAGCTGGTCCGCGAGGACATCCGGCAGGGCGGGTCGCCGCAGATCGCCGCCCCCGCCCTGTGGCAGCTCGCGGAGAACTACCGCATGCGTCTGGGCCGCACCGAGGACCCGGCGGACCGGGACGCCGCCACGGACGCGGCGATGGAGTCGCTGCAGGCGCTCGCCGGTGACGTCGTCCTCCAGGTCGGCCCCGACCACGGCCTGCTGGCCGCCCGTTCCGGGGCGGACCGCGGGGTACGGGCCGCCCGCTGGGCCGGCTCACAGGGCCGGGTCGAGGAGGCGGTGGCCGCCCTGGAACTGGGCCGTGCCCTGGTGCTGCAGGCGGCGTCCACCTCGCGGGCGGTGCCCGAGCTGCTGGAATCCCTCGGCCACCACGACCTCGCGGAGGAGTGGCGAGCCGCGGCGGACGACGGAGGGCCCGGGTCCGGACCCGGACCCGGACCCGGACCCGGAAGCGAACCCGGACCCCGACCCGCCACCCAGGAAGTCCCCGCCCCCGTCGACGGCATGACACCCCACGCGCTCCCCAGGGAACTCCCCAGGGAACTCCCCAGGGAACTGCCCAGCTCCCTGCGCCGTCGCGCCCTGGCGGCCCTGGGCCACCGGGACCCGGACGGTGTGCTCTTCCGTACGCCCACGGTCGACGAGCTCAAGGCCGGGGTCGCCGAGGCCGACGCGGACGCGCTGGTCTACCTGATCGAGGGCGAGGGAGCCACGCCGGGCATGGGGGTCATGGTGGGACCCGACACCGGCACCGGCGTTCGCGCGCTGCCCTACCTGTCCGGCGAGCGGAGCGGCCCCCTGGAGCGCTACCTCGACGCGGCCGCCGCGTACCAGGAGCGACCCGGCGTCCCCGCGGCCGCGCAGGCCTGGGAGGACGCGCTGGCCGAGCTCTGCGAGTGGGCGACGTCGGCGGTGATCGCCCCGGTGATGAGCGGTATCACGGAGCGGCTCGCCGCGAACGAGCACCGGCGCAGGGGCCGCCCCGGCCCTCCCCGGATCGTGCTGGTGCCCTGCGGGCGCCTCGGGATCGTGCCCTGGCACGCGGCCCGTCTGCCGGCCGCGGCACCGAGCGACTACGCCTGCCAGATCATGGTGATCAGTTACGCCGCCTCCGGCCGTCAGTTCCTGAGCACGGTCCGCCGCGCACGCCGCGCCCCGGCCGCCGCACCCGTCCTGGTGGCCGACCCCACCATGACCCTGCCGTACGTGGAGCTGGAGGTGGCGGGGCTTCAGCAGGCCCTGTACCCGGAGGCGCTCCTGTACGGGGAGTTCTACGAACCGCCCGTCGAGCCCGTGGCGCTCGGCACCCCGGACGAACTCCTCGCCGCGCTGGCCGCCGGCCCTTCCGTACTCCACGTGGCGTGCCACGGCTCGGCCGGCACCAGCCCGACCGCGTCCGCGCTGCGTCTGGCGCCCGACGCGGAGGCCTCGGAGGAGCACCGGAACGCCGGCCTGCTGACCGTCTCGCGCCTGCTCGACCGCCCGCCGGGCGACGCCGGTTCGATGGACCGGTCGCCGGACCGGTCGCCGGACCAGTCGCTCGACCACGCCGGCCGGCAGGAACCCGCCGACGGGCCGCTGGTGGTGCTCAGTGCCTGCGAGACGGACCTGAGCAAGCGTGACCACGACGAGGCGCTCACCCTCACGACGGCCTTCGTGGCGAGCGGGGCGCGGGACGTGGTGGGATCCCGCTGGGCCACCCAGGACTCCGCCGCGGCGCTGATGATGGCCGTGTTCCACCACTACGTGGCCGTCGACGGGCTGAGCCCCGTCGACGCGCTCCGGGCCGCGCAGATGTGGATGCTCGATCCCGAGCGCGAGAACCCGGGATCGCTCAGCGCCGACCTGCTCCACGAACTGGCGGGCGGTCCGGAGCTGCACCGCCCGGCGGCCTGGGCCGCCTTCATCCACCAGGGTCACCCGGGCCCGTCCCGGGTGGCCCTCGGACGGTGCAACTGCTCGGAGAAGGAGACGAGATGAACCGGTCCGATAGTGTGGTGATCCGTGCTCAGAGCCTCGGCCCGCGCACGTGACCACCGCACGTCGAAAGGGCCTTCGTGTCGATTCCTTCGCTGGACCACTCCACCTCCGCCATCGTTTCCCGCCTCCGGAAGGCGGGCTGCGTGTTCGCCGAGGACGAGGCGGAGATGATCATGTCTGCGGCCGGTGACGCCGCCGCACTGGAGGAGATGGTCGAGCGCCGGGCCGTCGGTCTGCCGCTGGAGCACGTCGTCGGCTACGCGGAGTTCCGCGGCCTGCGCATCGAGGTCGACGCGGAGGTGTTCGTCCCCCGGAGGCGTACGGAGGCACTCGTCCGGGAGGCCGCGCTGCTCGCCCCGGCGCGGGCGGTCGTCGTCGACCTGTGCTGCGGCTCCGGCGCGCTGGGCGTCGCCCTCGCCGCCGCCCTGGAGGATGTCGAGCTGCACGCGGCGGACGTCGACCCCGCCGCCGTCCGCTGCGCCCGGCGCAATGTCACCCCGGCCGGGGGCACGGTCTACGAGGGCGACCTCTTCGCGCCGCTGCCCGCCGGACTGAAGGGCCGCGTGGACGTCCTGCTGTCCAACGTCCCGTACGTACCCACCGTCGAGATCGAGCTGCTGCCGGCCGAGGCCCGTGACCACGAGGCGCGGGTGGCTCTCGACGGCGGCGTGGACGGTCTCGAAATCCTCCGTCGCGTCGTCGCCGAGGCGGCCGAGTGGCTCGCGCCGAGCGGCGTCCTGCTCTTCGAGACCAGCGAGCGGCAGGCCGACGAGGCCGTGGCGGCGGTCACCGGCGCCGGTCTGCGCGCACGGGTGGCCACGGACGACGAGCTGGACGCCACCGTGATCATCGCGACCCGCTCGGACGCGCCCGGCGCCTCCTGACCCCCACCCGAACCGACCACCGGCATGGAGAACGAGGTACCCATGGATGAGCGTCGGCCGCAGCTCCTCGCCATCAGCGACCTGCACGTCGCCCACGCGGAGAACCGGCAGATCGTCGAAGGTCTCCGCCCGGCGTCGGACGGGGACTGGCTGATCGTCGCGGGTGACGTGGGAGAGCTGACCGAGCAGATCACCTGGGCCCTGCGGACGCTCAGTGAGAGGTTCGCCCAGGTGATCTGGACCCCGGGCAACCACGAGCTGTGGACCCCGGAGGAGGACCCGGTCCAGCTGCGGGGCGTCGCGCGGTACGAGTACCTCGTGGACGTCTGCCGCGGGCTGGGGGTGCTCACCCCGGAGGATCCGTACGCGCTGTGGGAGGGGGAGGGCGGCCCGGTCCGCGTCGCGCCGCTGTTCACGCTGTACGACTACACCTTCCGCACCCCCACGGCCGCGAACAAGGAGGAGTCGCTCGCCCAGGCCTACGAGGCGGGGGTGGTGTGCACCGACGAGTTCTTCCTGCACCCCGACCCGTACGCGGGCCGCGAGGACTGGTGCGAGGCACGGGTGGCCGCCACCGAGCGGCGCCTCGCGGAGTGCGACGACCCCGACGTCCCGTTCGTCCTGGTCAACCACTGGCCCCTGGACCGGGAACCCACGAGGATCCTGCGCTACCCGGAGTTCGCCCAGTGGTGCGGCACGGAACGCACCGCGGACTGGCACCGCCGGTTCCACACCGCCGTGGCCGTCTACGGCCACCTCCACATCCCCCGGACCACCTGGCACGACGGCGTCCGCTTCGAGGAGGTGTCGGTGGGCTACCCGAGGGAGTGGAAGCGCCCCGGCCACCCCAGGAACGTCCCGCGCCCGGTCCTCGCGCCGAGAGCGGCCGCGAGCCCCGTGCCCCCCGCGGCCGGCTGACCGACCGCGTCGATCAACCCTTGTCAGCCCCTTGTCGCCCACTCGCGGATGGATAAAATGTCACACACCATATAAGGGAGTTCTTCATGGCCCACGAGCATGCCCCGGCCCACCGTGCCCACCCCTGGCACGGGATCATGGTCGCCACCGCGCTCCCCCTGCGCGACGACCGTTCCGTCGACTACGACGCGTACGCCGAGCACGTGGCCTGGCTGATCGCCAACGGCTGCGACGGGGTCGTCCCGAACGGTTCCCTCGGTGAGTACCAGACCCTCACCGACGAGGAGCGGGCCCGGGTCGTGCGGACGGCCGTCGAGGCGGCGGGCGACGGAGCCAGGGTCATGCCCGGCGTCGCCGCGTACGGGAGTGCCGAGTCCCGCCGCTGGGCCGAGCAGGCCGCCGGGGCCGGGGCCGGGTCGGTCCTGCTGCTGCCGCCCAACGCCTACCGGGCCGACGAGCGCGCCGTACGCGCCCACTACGCGGAGGTCGCCGACGCCGGGCTGCCCGTCGTCGCGTACAACAACCCGCTCGACACCAAGGTCGATCTCACCCCCGCCCTGCTCGCGAGCCTGCACGCCGACGGCAGCATCGTCGCCGTGAAGGAGTTCAGCGGGGACGTCCGCAGGGCGTACGAGATCGCCGAGCTCGCCCCCGAGCTCGACCTGCTGATCGGCGCCGACGACGTCCTCCTGGAGCTGGCCCTCGCCGGCGCGGTCGGCTGGATCGCGGGGTATCCGAACGCCCTGCCCCGCAGCTGCGTGACGCTCTACCGAGCCGCCGTCGCCGGCGATCTCGCCACCGCGCTCCCGCTCTACAAGTCCCTTCACCCGCTGCTGCGTTGGGACTCCAAGGTCGAGTTCGTCCAGGCGATCAAGCTCTCCATGGACCTCGCCGGGCGCCACGGCGGAGTCACCCGGCCTCCCCGTGCGCCGCTCACGCCCGAGCAGGACACCGTCGTCCGCGCCGCGACCGAGAAGGCCCTTGCCGAGGGGCACGCGTGAGCGCCTGAGGGCTTGAAGGCCTGAGCGTTTGAAGGCCTGGGCGCTTGAAGGACTGGGCGCACCCGCACCCGCACCCGCACCCGCACCCGCACCCGCACTTGCACCGCACCCGCACCGCACCAGGAACCTCACCCGTCCGTACGTCCGAAGGGATCCCATGCGTACGCGTCATGTCTTCCACGCCGTCGACTCGCACACCGAGGGCATGCCCACGCGCGTGATCACCGGCGGTGTCGGGGTCATCCCCGGCGCCACGATGGCCGAGCGCCGGCTGCACTTCATCGAGCACATGGACCACCTCCGTACCCTCCTGATGTTCGAACCGCGCGGTCACGCGGCGATGAGCGGCGCGATCCTGCAGCCGCCCACCCGCCCCGACGCCGACTACGGCGTGCTCTACATCGAGGTGTCCGGCCTGCTGCCGATGTGCGGCCACGGCACCATCGGCGTCGCGACGGTCCTGGTCGAGACGGGCATGGTGCCGGTCGTCGAACCGGTCACCACCGTCCGCCTCGACACCCCGGCCGGCCTCGTCAGCGTCGACGTCCGCGTCGAGGACGGCCGGGCGTGCTCCGTCACCTTCACCAACGTGCCCGCGTTCTCCGTCGCGCTCGACCTCAAGACGGAGGTGCCCGGCCTCGGCACCGTCACCTACGACCTCGCCTACGGCGGAAACTTCTACGCGTTCGTCGAACTCGACTCCCTGGGGCTGCCGTTCGACCGCGCCCACAAGGACGAGCTGCTCGCGGCCGGACTCGCCGTCATGGAGTCGATCAACGCCGGTCCCGACCGGCCCGTCCACCCCGAGGACCCGGCCTTCGCCGGCGTGAAGCACGTCTACCTGGCCGCGCCGGGCTCCGACGCCCGCCGCTCGCGGCACGCCATGGCCATCCACCCGGGCTGGTTCGACCGCTCTCCCTGCGGCACCGGCACCTCGGCGCGCATGGCCCAGCTGCACGCCCGCGGCGAACTCCCGCTCGACACCGACTTCGTCAACGAATCCTTCATCGGTACGGAGTTCACCGGGCGACTCGTCGGCGAGACGGAGGTCGGCGGCCTGCCCGCCGTCGTCCCGACGGTCACCGGCCGCGCCTGGATCACCGGCACCGCGCAGTACTTCCTCGACCCCCACGACCCCTTCCCGGCCGGCTTCCTCCTCTGACCCCACGCCGACCTGTCGTACGACCTCTCGTGCGACCTCTCGTCCGACCGTTTTCCGGCCTCCCGCGTCAGGTCCCCTCCGCCCCGGGACTCAAAGAAACGTGACATTGTACGATGCCCCTCCGTTACTTTCGGAGGACGCACGATGGGTGACCTGAAGCAGTACGGTCTCGTGAGAGCGCACGAACGGCTCCGTGACCAGGTCGGGCATGCCCTCAGGGCAGCCCTGATAGCCGGTGAGCTCCGCCCTGGGCAGGTCTACTCGGCCCCGGGGCTCGCCGGCGACCTGGGCGTCTCCGCGACCCCCGTCCGCGAGGCGATGCTCGACCTGGCCCGGGAAGGCCTGGTCGAGCCCGTACGCAACAAGGGCTTCCGCATCACCGAGGTGAGCGAGCGGGACCTCGACCAGTTCACCGAACTGCGCACCCTCATCGAGGTCCCCACGATCGGCCGCGTCACGGAGAGGGCCACCAGGGAACAGCTGGAGGAACTCCGTCCGGTCGCCGAGGAGATCGTGTCCCGGGCCCGGGAGCACGACCTCATCGGCTACCTGGAGGCCGACCGCCGCTTCCATCTCGCCCTGCTCGCCCTCTCCGGCAACGAGCGTCTGGTCGAGACCGTGGGGGATCTGCGCAAGCGCTCCCGCCTGTACGGCCTGACCGGCCTCGACGAGGCGGGCAAGCTGGTCTCCTCCGCCGAGGAGCACCTCGAACTCCTCGATCTGATGCTGGCCGGCGACGCCCGGGGCGCCGAGGCCTGCATGCTCCGCCACCTCGGCCACGTGCGTTCCCTCTGGGCCGACGCACGCGACGAACCGGCTGGTCGGGGCGCGACCCGATAGGGCGCCGGACGGGCTCCCGGCCGGTCGCGCGACCGCCGTCGCGAGGCACGCCGGGACCCCCAACTCGCCTCTGTCCAGGGGGATTCACGCTCCCTGGGCAGGGCGGGTGATGTGTATATGCTGACGCCATGCATTCTGCCGCCCCGACGTCCGTGAGCACAGCCTCCGCCGCCTCGAAGCCGGCCCCCGGCATCGCCTCGCGGCTGGCCGGCGTCGCGGCCTCGCCGGTACGGGAGCTCCTGGCGCTCACCGCGCGACCCGAGGTGATCTCCTTCGCCGGGGGCCTGCCCGCCCCCGAGCTGTTCGACGTCGCGGGGATCCGGGCGGCGTACGACCGCGTCCTGGCGGATAACCCGCAGCAGGCGCTCCAGTACTCGACCACCGAGGGCGACCCGGAGCTGCGCACCGCGATCGCCGGCCGGCTCGCGGCGCGCGAACTGCCCACGGACCCCGACGACCTGCTGATCACCACCGGCTCGCAGCAGGCGCTCACCCTCCTCACCACCGCCCTCGTCGAACCGGGCGGCGTCGTGCTCGTCGAGGACCCCTGCTACCTCGCGGCCCTCCAGACCTTCGCCTTCGCCGGCGCCCGGGTCGTCCCCGTCCCCACCGACGACCAGGGCATCGTCCCGGCCGCGCTGGAGGAGATCGCGGCGCGCGAGAAGGCCACGCTCCTCTACCTCGTCCCCACCTTCCAGAACCCCACGGGCCGTACGCTCCCCGCCGAGCGCCGCGCCGCCGTCGCCGACGCCGCCGCGCGGCACGGCTTCTGGATCGTCGAGGACGACCCGTACGGCGAACTCCGCTACGACGGCGAGCGCGTCCCCTGGATCGCCGCCGACCCCGCGGCCGCCGACCGGACCGTCCTCCTCGGCTCCTTCTCCAAGGTGATGGCCCCCGGGCTCCGCCTCGGATTCCTGCGCGCCCCCGCCGCGCTGCGCCGCGCGTGCGTGATCGCCAAGCAGGCCGCCGACCTGCACACGTCGACCATCGACCAGGCCGCGGCCGCACGCTATCTGCGCGACAGTGACCTCGACGCGCACGTCGCCGTCATGCGCGCCGCGTACCAGGAGCGCAGGGACGCGATGCTCGAAGGCCTGCCGGCCGCGCTGCCCGACGGCAGCCGTTGGAACCGGCCCGACGGCGGCATGTTCATCTGGGTGACCTTGCCCGAGGGCCACGACGCGACGGCTCTCCTCACGACCGCCGTCGGCCACGAGGTGGCGTACGTGCCGGGGGCGCCGTTCTTCTGCGGGGAGCCGGACCCGAGCGCGATGCGGCTGTCGTTCACCACCCACTCGGCCGAGGAGATCCGGGAGGGCCTACGCCGACTGGCGAAGACCTTCGCCTGACGCGGGCACGATGCCCCCGTTCCCCCAGAGCGGATCGCGCTGCTACGCGGTGGCCCGGCGCGCGTACACCTCTATCTCGATCTTCATGCGGGGGTCGGCGAGACCGCACACGAGCATCGTGGCGGCCGGTCGGACGTCGCCGAAGCAGCGGCGCAGGACCGGCCAGCAGGGCTCGAAGTCCTCGCGCTCGGGCAGCAGGTAGCGCACCCGCACCACGTCGGTGAAGGTGCACTTCGCCTCGGTCAGCGCGGCCTCGATGTTGCGCAGGCACTGCTCGGCCTGCTCCACCACGTCGTCGGAGATCGTCATGGTGGTGTAGTCGAAGCCGGTCGTCCCGGACACATGCACCCAGTCGCCGTCGACCACGGCACGGGCATAGCCGATCTGCTCCTCAAAGGTCGAGCCGCTGAGGATCACACGTCGCTCTGTCATGCGCCGAACGCTAAGTGGCCAGTGCCGATACGTCTAATACGTCCTCATGCATGACCTGATATCTCTGGGCGTATGGACCGACCCGAACTTCCCCTCCCGCAGCTGCACGCCTTCGTCGTGCTCGCCGAGGAACTCCACTTCGGCCACGCGGCCGCCCGCCTGGGCATCGCCCAACCGCCGCTGAGCCAGCAGATCCGCCGCCTGGAAGACAAGATCGGCCACGCGCTGTTCAGCCGCGAACCAGGACGCGTCACGCTCACCCCGGCCGGCCGCGAACTGCTGCCTGCCGCGCGGCGGGCCCTCACCGACCTTGCGGACGGCCTTGCCGCAGCCCGGGCCGTTGGCAGCGGTCAGGCCGGCCGCCTACGGATCGGTTTTTCCGCCTCCCTCGCCCTGACCGTCCTGCCCGGCCTGCTGCGCACCTTCCGGCAGCGGTACCCCGACGTGCACCTGGACATCTGCGAGATGACCACCACGCCGCAGATCGCTGCCCTGCACGACAAGACCATCGACATCGGCTTGCTGCGCGAACCCCCCGCCGCCGAGGCAGAGATCGACTTCAGGACGGTACTCAGCGAGCCCTTTGTGGCTGTGCTGCCGACCACCCACCCTCTGGCCGCCCAACGGACCGTGCAGCTTGCGCAGTTGGCAGACTCGCCCTTCGTGCTGCTGCCCCGTGAGGTCGGCCCACGGCTGCACGACCAGATCACCGGCCTGTGCACCGCAGCAGGCTTCACGCCGCGGATAGCCCAGCACGCAGTGGAGTGGCAGACCGTGTGCGCGCTCGTGGAAACCGGTCTGGGCGTCTCCCTGGCCCCGGCGAGCATCCGGCGCATCCGCCTCAAAGGCGTCGCCTTCCGCAGGATCGAACCCGGCACCGCCCGTACGCGAGTCGCCGTCGCCTGGCGCAAGGACGACCAAAGCCCTCTGGTGATGAACCTGCTGGAGACCATCAGTCAAGATCCGCCGGACGGACCCTAGCCGCCTGACCTCCTCCTCACGCCCTTCTCGCGCCCTCCCGACGCTCTCCCGGCGTCCTCCCGGCGTCCCCCGCGTCTTCCCGGAGCCCTCGGCGCCCTACTCCCGGGTCATCACCTCGTGTCGTTGTTGGGCCGAACGGGTGAGGAGCGGGAGGATGTGCGCATGAGTAGGTACGAGAGGTACGACGTCACCGACGAGCAGTGGGAGGGCCTCGCCCAGGTCGTGCCCCTGCGCGGCCGTGACGAATGGCCGTCCAGGGTCGACCACCGCACGATCCCCGAGCAGTACGAGTCCGCCGAGCAGCGCCGCATGGTCGTGCTGCGGGTCCAGGTGTTCGCCGACGCCCGTGAGGTCGCCGAGTACCTCATCGCGCAGATCCCGGTCCTCCTCGATCTGACGAGCGCCGACACCGACGTCGCCAAGCGCATCCTCGACTTCAGCAGCGGGGTCGTCTTCGGCCTCGGCAGCGGGATGCACCGCGTCGACCGGAACGTTTTCCTCCTGGCCCCGGCCGGTACGGAGGTCGAGGGCGCGGAGGACGAGGACGAGGAGGAGACCGTGGGCGGCAGGGCCGCCGGCGTCCCCCGTTCGTAGGAAGGTCATCTGGACGTAACGGTTCGTCAGGTAGCGGGCTGCGTACGGTCCGGGCATGGACTTCAACGGCGGCAGCACGCTCGCCCGCATGCCAGACGCCCACCCCTCCGGCACCGTTTCCTCCGGGCCGCTTCCTTCCGTCGCCCCCGCCGCGGTCACCGTCACCGGTGCCGTACCCGAGGCGCGAGGACCGGCCGGGGCGGAGCGCCTGGGCAGGTCCGTGACCGGAGCCGCAGCGGTGACACGGGCCGCGACGGTGACAGGGGCCGCGACGGTGACAGGGACCCGGCGGCGGGCCGCCCGGCCGACCGTCACCGAACTGCGCCTGTCCGCGTTCGCTGGCCACCGCGGCGCCGTCCACGCGCTCGGACCGGTCACCCTCTTCGCCGGGCCCAGCGGCAGCGGCAAGTCCACCACCCTGCGGGCGTACGAGGCGCTGGCCAGGCTCGGCGCGGGCGACTCCCTCGACGAGGTCTTCCCCGACGCGGCCGACTGCGTCCCCGAACGCGCCCGGCCCGACGCCCAGGGCCGACGCGGCTTCCGGATCGGGTGCACGGTCGACGGCCCGGCCGGCCCGGTCCACCTCGACCTCGCCGTCCAGGCCGAGCCCCGGCTCCGTATCGTCGGCGAGCGACTCACCGGCCGGGGCCGCACCCTGCTCGCCACCGCCCTCCGCGACCCCGGCCGCAGCACCGTCCAGGCCGAGTGGCACACGGCCGGCGCCACCCCCGTCACCCGCGCACCACTCCCCGACGACCTGCTCGGTACGGCCCTGCTCCCGCTGCGGGTCGCGGGCAAGACCCCCGGCCAGCTGCAGGTCCTGGCCGCCGCCGAGCAGGTGGTCATCGGACTGCGATCGGCCTTCCCGTGCGACCCCCGGCCCGAAGGGATGCGGGCCCCCGTCCTCCCCGGCGAAGGACGGCTACGGCGCGACTGCGCCAACCTCGCCGAGGTCCTGCACCGCACCCACACGGACTGCCCGCGCCGCCACCAGCGCCTCGCGGCCGTGGCGGGAGCCGGCTGCGCGGGACCCGTCACCGGGGTCGGCGTCCGGGAACTGCCGGACGGCACCGTCCGCGCGGTCCTGGAACGGGACGGCCGGCCCGCGACCCCGCTCGGGCGTCTCGGCGACGGCGAACTGCGCTACCTCGCCCTGGCGCTCACCCTGCTCACGGGCCCCGGGGTGCTGGCGATGGACCGGATCGCCGAGGTGCCCGAGGCCATGCAGAGCCTGACCCTGCTCACCGACGGGCTCGACCGGGGGCTCGACGTGCGCCAGGTGCGCGGACTGCTCGGCCTCGCGGTGGGCGTCGCCGCCGACGGGCACATCCGTGTCGTGGGGACGGCCGGGGAGAGGGCGGCGGGGGAGGCGCGGCGGACGCCCGGGGTGACGGTGGTAGACCTGAGCGCGTGACGGACGACGAGACGGGCGGCGAGGACGTGGCGGGCGACGTGAAGGGTGAGGTTGTGGCGGGGGGTGACGTGGCGGGCGAGAGTCTGATGCGCGGCGACGCGGAGGGTGAGAGTCTGATGCGCGGCGACGCGGCGGGCGAGGGTGTGACGGGCGGCGACGTGGCCGCGCTGCAGCGCAGGCTGGTCGAGTTCGCGGCCGCGCGGGACTGGCAGCCGTACCACACGCCCAAGAACCTGGCCGCGGCCCTGAGCGTGGAAGCGTCCGAACTCCTCGAAATCTTCCAGTGGTTGACCCCTGAGCAGGCGGAACGGGTGATGGACGAACCTGAGTCGGCGCACCGGGTCGCGGACGAGGTGGCGGACGTGCTCGCCTATCTGCTCCAGTTCTGCGCGGTGCTCGGGGTCGATCCGCTGGTGGCGCTCGCGGCGAAGATCGACAGGAATGAGGTGCGTTTTCCCGTCCGTCGGCGTGGTGGAGAGGGCGGCGAGGGGGCCGGGACAGGAGATCGTCACTCTTCGGAGTGATCGAGTTTTCCCCGTCGAGCCTACTGTCCACAGATTTCCGAATTCCCCTGGTGTCGGGGCTCAGGCGGCCTCACTCTGGGTAGTGGAATGAGTGGGCAGTAAGTCGTACGAACGGGGGCGGCGTTGATGGAAGCAGAGCGGCTCATCGCGGCCGGGCGGCACGCGTTGGCGGGAAGCGGGACGGCACAGGACATCGTGGCGGAGGCCTGGCAGGCGCAGGCGCTCGCCCAGGCGATAGGAAGTCATCTGGCGCTCTGCGGACCGCTGGAGCTGCGCGGCGAGGCGCGGGGGCTGAGCGAGATCGGGGAGTACCCGGCGTGGGGGGCCGGTGGGCCGCGTGCGGCGCAGCTGACGGAAGTCGGCGATCCGACCGCGGCGTTGACCGCGCTGGGGGCCTTGCTCGGGGAGGTCGGGATCGCGCTCGTCGGGGTCGCCTGTGCCACCGACGAGGAGGGGCTCTACTGGCAGTGTATCGAGGCCATCGACGCGGTCGACGAGTCGAACGACCGGGTGGGCGGGATGCTGCGGCGGCTGGCCGTGCGCGATCGGGAGCGGGCCCGGCCGCCCGACCCGGCCCGAGGCCGGGCGGGCCCCGGACCGGGTCCGGCGTGAACGGCGGACGGCGATCGGCCGGGGCGGTGCGGGGGTGGCTCTAGGAGGACCGTGTGTCGCCGCGGTACTGATCGGAGCCGCGATCCTCGGTTCCCTGCCGGCCGGCTCCGTACTGGCCGTCGTCGGCGCCGGGATACTCGGGGCCGGACTGGTTCGGGCCGGACTGGTTCGGGTCGGGCTGGAGGGGCTCCGGGTCCAGGCGCTCGGCCGAGGACTGGATGTCGGCGTCCAGCTGGGAGAGGTCGGCGGAGAGCGCCGCCATCAGCTCCTCCATCTGCTGGAGCAGGCCCTTGGGAGCGCCGGCGTCCTTCTGCTCGGGCACGGACTGCGGCACAGACTGCGCGGGCACGGCCCGCTCCGGCGCGGCTTCCTGGGACATGGCGGCCTCCTCGGCCCGGACCCCGCCGCCGTGGACGGGGACACGAGAGAGAGCGACGCACCGGCAGCGGCCGCCGGCACGTGGGCCGGGCGGTCCGGCTCCGCCCGAGCCAACGACGGGTCCCCGGCCCCGGTCACTGGCCAGGGCGGACGCGGCCCGCCAGGGGGACGGATATTCACCCGACCGGGCCGGAGCGGTCCGTGAGGTGACGGAGAGGTTGACACGCACCCGGCGGTGCAGGATGGAGGTATGGATCTTCGCATCTTCACGGAACCCCAGCAGGGGGCCGAATACGACACCCTCCTCACGGTGGCCCGGGCCACCGAGGAGCTCGGATTCGATGCCTTCTTCCGCTCCGATCATTACCTGAGCATGGGCTCGTCCGACGGACTTCCGGGACCGACGGACGCCTGGATCACCCTGGCCGGTCTGGCCCGGGAGACGAAGCGGATCCGTCTCGGCACCCTGATGACCGCCGGTACGTTCCGGCTTCCCGGCGTCCTCGCCATCCAGGTCGCCCAGGTGGATCGGATGTCCGGTGGCCGGGTCGAACTGGGCCTCGGTGCGGGCTGGTTCGAGGAGGAGCACAAGGCCTACGGCATCCCGTTCCCGAAGGAGAGGTTCGGCCGGCTGGAGGAGCAGCTGGCGATCGTCACCGGACTGTGGGAGACCGGGCTCGGGAAGACCTTCTCCTACGAGGGGGAGTACTACCGCCTCACCGACTCGCCGGCCCTGCCCAAGCCCGCGCAGGACCGGATCCCCGTGCTGATCGGCGGGCACGGCGCGAGCCGCACCCCGAGGCTGGCCGCGCGGTACGCGGACGAGTTCAACATCCCGTTCGCCTCACTGGAGGACAGCGAGCGGCAGTTCGGCCGGGTCCGGGCAGCGGCGGAGTCGGCGGGACGGCCGCCCGGCGACCTCGTGTACTCCAACGCGCTCGTGGTCTGTGTCGGCAAGGACGACGCCGAGGTGGCCCGCCGGGCCGCCGCCATCGGGCGGGACGTGGACGAGTTGAAGGCGAACGGTCTCGCGGGTTCGCCCGCCGAGGTCGTCGACAAGCTCGGGCGGTACGCGGCCATCGGCTCCTCCCGGGTCTACCTCCAGGTCCTCGACCTGGACGACCTGGACCATCTGGAGCTGATCTCCGCGCGGGTCCAGTCGCAGCTGGGATGAGCGGGGTGAGGCGATGAAACCGGTCCGTGCGTTCGCCGAAGCCCTCGGCGAGGGCCCGCTCGTCCTGGACGGCGGGCTGTCCAACCAGCTGGAGGCGCAGGGCTGCGACCTCTCGGACGCGCTCTGGTCCGCGCGGCTCCTGGCCGACGGGCCCGAGCAGATCGAGGCGGCCCACGCGGCGTACGTGCGGGCCGGCGCCCGGGTGGTCACCACCGCCGGCTACCAGGCGACCTTCGAGGGCTTCGCCCGGCGGGGCGTGAGCCGGACGGGGACGGCACGGCTCCTCGCCCGGAGCGTGGAGCTCGCCCGGGCCGCGGGCGAGGGGATCGGGGAGGAGGTCTGGGTCGCCGCGTCCGTCGGGCCGTACGGCGCGATGCTCGCGGACGGGAGCGAGTACCGGGGACGGTACGGGCTGTCGGTGCGGGAGCTCGAACGGTTCCATCGGCCCCGGATCGAGGTGCTGGCCGCGGCCGGGCCCGACGTCCTGGCGCTGGAGACGGTGCCCGACACCGACGAGGCGGAGGCGCTGCTGCGGGCGGTCGAGGGGTGCGGGGTGCCCGTGTGGCTGTCGTACACGGTCGAGGGAGGGCGGACGAGGGCCGGGCAGGAGCTGGCGGGGGCCTTCGCGGTCGCCGCGGGGAACGACCAGGTGGTGGCGGTGGGCGTCAACTGCTGCGACCCGGACGGAGTGGGGGCCGCGGTGGAGCTCGCCGTCGCCGTGACGGGGAAACCGGCCGTCGCCTACCCGAACAGCGGGGAACGGTGGGACGCCGACGCGCGCGGCTGGCGCGGCGACTCCACCTTCGACCCGTCCCGGGCCGCCGCCTGGGCGGGAGCAGGCGCCCGTCTGATCGGCGGCTGCTGCCGCGTCGGCCCGCCCACGATCGCCACCGTGGCCCGAGCGCTGACGCCCGGGACCTGACGCCCTGCCCTCGCCGTCCCGCGGGGGCGGGTCGGCAAGGGGCGGGAGCGGGCAGGAAGGGGTGACGGGGCGTCGGGGCGTCGGGGCGCGCGGAAAATGTCTGGTCGGGAGGGGAGGGGCGACTCATACTCGGACGTGTGTTCCTGACTATCAGCACGACCGGCAACCCGGAGCGACCCGCGACCGATCTCGGATTTCTGCTGCACAAGCATCCCGAGCGGGCGCAGGCGTTCTCGACCTCGCACGGCACTCCGTAGATGCCCTGGTTGAAACCACGCTAGCCTCTGGGCCATGACCAACCCCCAGAGAGCGCTGCTCGCCGCGCGCATCAGCGTCGACACCGACGAATCAACTTCCATCGCCCGGCAGTTGGAGAAGCTGGACGCATGGGCGCAGCAGTACAGCTACGCCGTAGCGGGTGTAGTTGAGGACCGGTCCGTCTCTGGCTCGATAGACCTCCCCGACCGCCCATCCATGGGCCCGTGGCTCACCGAGGAAGGGCGAGAACAGTGGGACGTCTTGGCGGTCACCACACAGGACCGGCTGAGCCGTGACGATCTCCACTTCATGGCGTTCGTAAAGAACGTCCTGGACTGGGGCAAGCTCCTCGTTGTCCTGGACGATCCGTCGTTCGACATCTCCACGGAGACAGGACGGCTCATCGCCTATGCCAAGGCGACACAGGCGGCAGCAGAGCTGCGGAAGATCCGGCAGCGTGTCTCTGACGCTCGGTCCTACCTGCGCAGGAACGGCCTGTTCGCTGGCGGTACAACGCCCTGCGGCTACCTCTACGAGGAGTCCCCGGACGGCCGGCACTACGTCCTCATCCCTGAGCCCACCTACTCCAAGCTGGTCAAGGAGATGTCAGAGCGGGTACGGGCAGGCGTGTCCACCAACCAGCTAGCCCGTGAGCTGAACGCCAAGGGTGTACTGACGTGGCGTGACCACCTGCGGGTCCTGAGGGGGCAGAAGACCAAGCACAGAGACGGGAAGGCGCTCACAGAGGCGCAGGGGACCAAGTGGAGCCCTCAGGTTGTGCAGCGCATCCTCAAGCACCCTTCCTGCGCTGGCTTCCTGGCCTACAAGGGGGAGCCGTTCGAGGACGACGAAGGTAACCCGGTCATGGCGACCGAGTATCCGATCCTCACTCAGGCAGAGTGGCAAGCCACGGTGCAGGCGGTCACCTCCCGTGGACTGTCAAACATCCGGCGGACCAACGAAGCATCGCTGCTCACTGGTACTGGCTACTGCGGTAGCTGCGGTGCGCGGCTCTTCTGTCACCGGCTCAAGAAGACGTTGGCGTCAGGAGAGGTCAAGACCTACCGGCACTACTCCTGTACGTCCCACTCCAAGGGAACGCCCTGTAGCTCTCCCGTGCGCATCCCTGAGGCTCTGCTGAACGAGATCTTCGAGGATGCCCTACTGAGCCGTCTCGGAGAGCTTGCAGAGGTCGTCAAGGTGACTGAGCCGGGGGAGGACCACACGGCAGAGCTGGAACAGGTCACGGCGCGTCTGCTGCGCCTGGAGAAGGACTATGAGAACGGCAAGTACGACGACCCCGAGAAAGAAGAGTCCTACTGGCGGATGCACGGGAACCTCACCAGGAAGCAGAAAGAACTCAAGGCCAAGCCCGTCCGTCCTGCGGTCACCCGCTACGTGCCCACGGGGCTCACGCTGGCGCAGAAGTGGGGCGGCATGCGGACCGATGAACGCAGGGACTACCTGACAGGCAGGGGCGTCAAGGTCTGGGCATGGAAGAACGCCATTCCCAACGTTGCCCACGGGGCTGTCGTATCGCTTGGTGACCTGAAAGAGCTTGCCCGAGCAGCAGGGCTTGACGCTGCGTCAGTAGAGGGATGGCAGGTGTCGAGCTGGAACGTGCCAGCGCACTGGACTGCCCCTGAGCTGCGAGAGTTCGTCACAGACCCGGTACCCGACGTCCTGTCAGGGCTATTCGGAGAAGATAAAGATAATTCATAAAGTAAAGCCTCGCAGAAATGCGGGGCTTTATTGTTTTCAGTGAATTGAATTCAGAATAAAGGCCCCCCATCATTAAAAAGTCGAATTGAATTCGGGGTGGTCTAGTCGCGCGGGTGCCTTGAGTCCCCAAGGGGCAGGGCAGTAGCCCCGAACCCTGATGAGCGGGGGAGCGCTCGGCGTACGGTGTCGGCGTGACGACCGAAGACCTGGGCAAGACCCTGCGCCGTCTGCGCCGTCTGGCCGGACTGACACAGGAAGAGCTGTCAGAGCGCTCCAACGTCTCTGTGGACGTGATCCGTCAGCTTGAGCAGCAGCGCAAGCACTCGGCGCGTCTCCCTACGCTTCACGCCCTGGCGAACGGTCTCGGGGTGGAGCTGACAACGCTCCTGGGTGACCCCCCTGCGGTCTCGTCCAAGGGAGAGACGGACGGCCCCAAGTTCGTAGCGATGCGCCGGGCGGTCATGCCCGCGCTCTGGGGACCTGAGCCGCAACCGCCGGCCTCTGACTTCTCCCTGGACTCCCTGCGTGAGCAGATCGCAGACGGCTGGACGCGGTATCACTCGGCTGAGTTCGACGCAGTGAGCTCTTTCAGAGTGGCCACTGATCGGGTGACGGGCCAGCGTCCCGCAACGCACGAGGCTCCTGTGCCGTTGAGAGAGGTGTTCGACGTCTCAACTCATCAGCGCAGGAGCCTCGTTGGTTCCCTATCCTGCCGCACTCGACCTGCCTCATGCTCTGGTCGAGTGGGTATCCATGCTCATCGTCACCCGTGAGGGTGACCGCCGCTGCAAGCTGCCGCCCCACCAGCGTGCTCTTGTGGGCCTGGTCTACCTTCGCCGGCACGACACGCTCGCGCAGATCGCCGCCGGCTTCGGCATATCCGTCGGCACCGCCCACGCCTACGTCACGGCCGTCGTCGAGCATCTGTCCGGCCGGGCGCCCGGTCTCCTGCGGGTCCTGCGCGAGGCCGATCCGGACTACGTCCTGCTCGACGGGACGCTCGCTGAGTGTGACCGGGTCGGCGACAGCCGGGCGGACTTCTCGCAGAAGCACCGCCGTCACGGCGTGAACGTGCAGGTCGTGGCGGATGCCGCGGGCAAGCTGCTGTGGATCTCGCCCGCGCTGCCCGGCCGCACGCACGACCTGACCGCGGCCCGTACCCACCGCATCATCCGGATCTGCGAACGCCAGGGCGTCCCCGTCCTCGCCGACCGCGCCTACATCGGCGCCGGCCCCTGGGTGACCACACCGATCAGACGGCTTCCCGGCCGGGACCTCACCACGACCCAGCAGACGATCAACCGGGCCCTGTCGGCGGCACGGGCGCCGGTCGAACGAAGCATCGCAAGGCTGAAGTCCTGGCGAATCTTCCGCCGGGCCCGCTGCAGCCCCAACCGCATGACCGCCATCGCCGCAGCCATCCTCACCCTTGAGCGTCAACGCTGAAAATGCTCAGTGATGGACGCTCTGCCCTCCCTGATCGGGGACGCTCGCTCTGTCTCGGCCTCAGCCGACCAGGAGGAGCGGGGGGAAGGGTTCGCGGCTCTGGGTAAGGCGCTGCAACTCGCCGGACACGTCGCCGTACGGATGGGGAAGACAGACCTGGCGCTCATCAGCCTGGAACGGGCGATAGACGCTGCTGCCCAGTCCTCTAACCCGCTGCTGCTGCCCATGCTCGTGAACTCCACTGCGTGGACCTACCAGAGGCAGGGACGCCTCGAAGACGCTCTGTCCATCGCCCTGAGGGCTGCGGACGACATGAAGAGCGCGGGGAACGCAGAGACCGCAGACGGACTCAAGGTCTGGGGCGGACTGACGATGAGCGCCGCTACGTCGGCGGCGAGGAGCGGTGACTATGACCGCGCAGCGGACCTTATGGAACGTGCGGAGAAGGAAGCCGCACGGGTTGCCAAGCTCCCTGAGGGCGGCGACAGCCGCATGGTGAGCGTGTTCAGTCCGTCGTCGGTCCGCATCGAGCGTGTACGTCTCGCCGTCCAGTACGGCCACCCTCACGACGCGTTGGCGCTCGCCAAGGGAATGTGGCTCAGGAAGGACACTCCGCCGTCCTGGCGTACGTGGCTGCTCCTGGACGTGGCGCGTGCTCATACGGACACCGGAGACGCTGCCGGGGCGGTCAAGACACTTGAGTCCCTGCGCAAGGTGGCACCGACGTGGATGCAACACCACACGTTGGCTGTCGCGATCGTCCGTGACTTGTGGTCGCTCCCCAACCATCCCCCGGGGCTCAGGTCGTTGGCTGAGTTCCTGGGGGTCGTCAGCTAAGCGATCAGAACTAGGACGTTGCGTCCCTGTAAGCGATCACGCCAACTCGATTGCATGAGAGGTCAGCGCTCCGGCGACCGCGCGAACGGCCCCGGAGCTTGGCCGACTGCAAGGAGTCGACACGTGAACGCTACCGCGCAGGGCGCAGCGGAACAGGTCCCGGAACAGACGATCCCGCTCGACGTCCAGACGATGCGGGCAACGGCCCTGAGGCTGCTCGGGGATGACGCGGAGCGTCTGCCCCTGGAAGAGCTGGACAGCCTGACTCAGGCGCTCCGGGGGATGCTCATGCTGCTTCTCCCTGAGGTGACCGCAGCAGCCGACAGGCACCCCAAGGGAGACATACCCCGTATCTGCGCCCTGGTGGGCGTTGAGGAAGCCTGGCGACGGCTCAGGACCCGTTCCGCGCCTGCTGCTTCCCCGTGGGCTCTGAGGCACGCTCAGAGGCTCGCACGGTCCGTCGTGGCGCTCACCGACCACTACGTGAACCTGGGCGGGCAGGCATGAGCCAGACGCTCTACTACTGCCGTGGCTGTGAGGGCGTGATCACGGAGGAAGCTGACGCGGTGTTCCTCTGGCACGAGCCGGGGAGCAGCGGTCCGGGAAGGGACGTCTACGCCCACCGTGAGCACATCCACCAAGTGAGGGAAGACGAGACCGCTATTCGTCTCCTGGCGCGCATCCTGGTAAAGCGCCTGACGTCTCCGGATGCGGAGTGGCGTAAGACTCTCTGATCTCCCAGACATACCGATACCCCCATGCCCTGAGTGAAGGGTGTGGGGGTATTCGCGTATCCGGAATCTGTCCTTCTTGGTTGTCAGTGCTCCGTGGGACTCTAGAAGTGGCTCGAAAGACGAGACCAACACACTAGGAGGAAACATCAGCACAGCCGTACGCAAGCGCGCCGACAAGCTCAAGGCCGGCGACTACGTCAAGGGAACGAACAACAAGCCCGTAGAGATTCTGTCGATTGAGGAAGGGGTCAACCAGGACGGAAAGAAGTACCGCATCCTGAGGCTGTACCCGCGCTCCATCATGGTTGTAAAGGATTGGAGGTTCCTGGACACTTACCCCGCACGAGGCAAGTAACTCCACCTCCGATATGTGGATGCCTCGAAACTCGGAGGTGTTGGCATTTGTAGTTGGTGGTGTCGACAGGGGTAACTGCAACTGGTCCAGAGCACCCATGAAACTAGGGGTAATAGATAGAATTACCCTTTGGGTATCTATTCAGTAGCCTTATTTAGTCAAGAATCAAAGGAATTTGGTATTGAGTAGATATCCAGGGTTTTCATATCCCTATCTACTCAATATTGAATTCCCTAATTACTTCTACCCCCTTACCCCCCATGTGGAGAGTTTGAAGATCGTACAGGAGGTACGGGAATTCGTCAAGGGGAGCCAGGGGGGCGCCGGGAAAGCCGCTGTGCGGCCGTGTGGGGCGCCAGGAGGGCGTGAGGGTATCCCAGGGGGGAGGGAATCGACTTCCGAGGACTCCCAGGCGCCGCTGTAGCCGCGCGAGCGGCTATATGGGCGCGGGGACGTGAAACGGGTAACCAGGGATGGCATGGGATATGCGGAGACGTATTCATAACCAGGGAATCCATATAGGTCTGACCAGAGCTGCGCAGCAGCGATGGGAGACCAGAGGGTTACCAGGGATCCCCAATCCCCATTCCTGGTTTTCCTCTGGTTATCAAAATGATTCCCCTGCATCCCTTACGTCTGTGGCTCTGCCGCTGGCGTATTGTTTAGGTCTATCTATTTACTCTCTTTCTCTTTCTCTCTATCTATTTAGTAGCTCATCAGTGACCTACCCCCCAGTTCATCAGTGACCTACCCCCCAGTTCATCAGTGACCTACCCCCCAGTTCATCAGTGACCTACCCCCCAGTTCATCAGTGAGCATTTTCAGCGTTGACGCTCAAGGGTGAGGATGGCTGCGGCGATGGCGGTCATGCGGTTGGGGCTGCAGCGGGCCCGGCGGAAGATTCGCCAGGACTTCAGCCTTGCGATGCTTCGTTCGACCGGCGCCCGTGCCGCCGACAGGGCCCGGTTGATCGTCTGCTGGGTCGTGGTGAGGTCCCGGCCGGGAAGCCGTCTGATCGGTGTGGTCACCCAGGGGCCGGCGCCGATGTAGGCGCGGTCGGCGAGGACGGGGACGCCCTGGCGTTCGCAGATCCGGATGATGCGGTGGGTACGGGCCGCGGTCAGGTCGTGCGTGCGGCCGGGCAGCGCGGGCGAGATCCACAGCAGCTTGCCCGCGGCATCCGCCACGACCTGCACGTTCACGCCGTGACGGCGGTGCTTCTGCGAGAAGTCCGCCCGGCTGTCGCCGACCCGGTCACACTCAGCGAGCGTCCCGTCGAGCAGGACGTAGTCCGGATCGGCCTCGCGCAGGACCCGCAGGAGACCGGGCGCCCGGCCGGACAGATGCTCGACGACGGCCGTGACGTAGGCGTGGGCGGTGCCGACGGATATGCCGAAGCCGGCGGCGATCTGCGCGAGCGTGTCGTGCCGGCGAAGGTAGACCAGGCCCACAAGAGCACGCTGGTGGGGCGGCAGCTTGCAGCGGCGGTCACCCTCACGGGTGACGATGAGCATGGATACCCACTCGACCAGAGCATGAGGCAGGTCGAGTGCGGCAGGATAGGGAACCAACGAGGCTCCTGCGCTGATGAGTTGAGACGTCGAACACCTCTCTCAACGGCACAGGAGCCTCGTGCGTTGCGGGACGCTGGCCCGTCACCCGATCAGTGGCCACTCTGAAAGAGCTCAGTGACCTACCCCCAGTTCATCTATGACCTACCCCCTGTTTGATGAACATAGAGGGGGAGTCATGGCGCTCGTAGGGCTGGTTCGAGTCAGCACCGACAAGCAGGAGACCGCACGGCAGCACGACGCGCTCAATGCCGCAGGGTGCGTCAAGGTCTTCGAGGAGAAGATCTCCGGCAAGCTCAAGGTCTCCGAGCGTCCCGGTCTGAGCGCAGCCCTTGAGTACATGCGCCCCGGCGACATGCTCACCGTCCAGGAAGTTGACCGGCTCGGCCGGAACCTCCTTGAGGGACTGATCATGCTTACGGACCTGTTCGAGCAGGGCTACGCCGTCAAGGTTCTCGATGGCATCGCTGTCGGGGAGCACACCGAGCGCAGCCTGATCCTGGATCTTGCTCTGGCTCTTGCGGAGGACAGGCGACGCGACATCTCTAAGAAGACGAAGAACGGACTGGACGCAGCAAAGGCACGTGGACGTGTAGGAGGACGACGTCCCGTCATGTCTGACGTGCTGACTGCTCAGGCCGTAGCCCTGCGGGACAAGGGGTTCACGATCCGGCAGATCCAGCCGCACCTGACGTACAAAACGGCCGGCGGTGAGACCCGTAACCCCTCTGTCGGTGCCATCTCTCAGGCGCTCAAGGCGCACGACGGCGAGTAGCCGCAGCGCCTCACGGGACCCCTGCCAACACGGTGGGGGTCTTCTGCTGCTCCCTATAAACAAGTACCGCCATGGGCCCGCACCTGCCCATACTCGAAACGTGTTCCTGACAATCTCCACCACCGGCAATGAACAGAACCCCGCCACTGACCTGGGGTTTCTGCTTCATAAGCACCCAGCTCGGGTCTTCTCAGCTAGTACGTCCCACGGCACCGCGCACGTCCTCTACCCGGAGGCGCGCGCCGAGCTGTGCACCGCGGCGCTCCTCCTGGAGGTGGACCCCGTGGCGCTGGTGCGCCGCGGCAAGGGCAAGGGTCGGGGCGGCGCCCCCGACGCCGCCCTCGCGCAGTACGTGAACGACCGGCCCTACGCGGCGTCCTCGCTGCTGGCCGTCGCGCTCGCCCGGGTCTTCAAGACCGCGCTGCACGGCGTGTGCCAGGCGATGCCCGAGCGGGCCGCCGCTCCGATGCCGCTGCGGGTCGAGATTCCCGCGCTCCCCGCCCGGGGCGGCGCCGACCTCGTGCGCGCCCTCTTCGGGCCGCTGGGCTGGAGCACGGTGGAGGCCGAACCGGTCGCGCTGGACGGGGAGTTCCCCGAATGGGGCGACTCGCGGTACGTGCGTCTCGTGCTCGAAGGCGAACTGCGGCTCGCGGACGCCCTCAACCAGCTGTACGTGCTGCTGCCCGTGCTCGACGACGCCAAGCACTACTGGGTCGCGCCCGACGAGGTCGACAAGCTGCTGCGCGCCGGGGACGGCTGGCTCGCCGGTCACCCCGAGCGGAAGCTGATCACCGCGCGCTACCTCTCGCGCCGCTGGGGCCTGGCCCGTGCGGCGACGGAACGCCTCGAGCTCGTGCGGCTCGCCGAGTCCGAGGGGCTCGACGTCGAGGACGTCGACAACGCCGTCGACGAGACCAGCGACACGGAGGAGCGGCCGGTGCCGCTCGCCGAGCAGCGCAGGGACGCGATCCTCGCGGCGCTGCGTACCGCCGGAGCGGCCCGGGTGCTCGATCTCGGCTGTGGGCAGGGCCAGTTGGTGCAGGCGCTCCTCAAGGACGTGAGCTTCACCGACGTCGTCGGCGTCGACGTGTCCGTACGAGCGCTGAACATCGCCGCGCGCCGCCTGCGGCTCGACCGGATGGGGGAGCGGCAGGCCGCCCGCGTCACGCTGCTCCAGGGCTCGCTCGCGTACACCGACAAGAGGCTCGCCGGGTACGACGCGGCCGTGCTCAGCGAGGTCATCGAGCACCTGGACCTGCCGCGGCTGCCGGCCCTGGAGTACGCGGTGTTCGGCGCGGCCCGGCCCCGTACGGTCCTCGTGACCACGCCGAACGTCGAGTACAACGTGCGCTGGGAATCGCTCCTGGCCGGGCACGTCCGGCACGGCGACCACCGCTTCGAATGGACCCGGGAGGAGTTCCGGGGCTGGGCGGAGGGAGTGGCAGGACAGCACGGGTACGGCGTGGAGTTCGTCTCCGTCGGCCCCGACGACCCCGAGGTCGGACCGCCCACCCAGATGGCCGTCTTCACCCGTACCGACGAGACCTTGAAGGAGGTCACGGCATGACCCGCACCCTGCCCGTCACCGACCTGTCCCTCGTGGTGCTCATCGGCGCCACCGGCTCCGGCAAGTCCACCTTCGCCCGGCGGCACTTCAAGCCGACCGAGATCGTCTCCTCCGACTTCTGCCGGGGGCTCGTCGCCGACGACGAGAACGACCAGTCGGCCAGCAAGGACGCCTTCGACGTCCTCCACTACATCACCGGCAAGCGGCTGGCCGCGGGCCGGCTGACCGTCGTCGACGCCACCAACGTGCAGCAGGAGGCGCGGCGTCAGCTGGTCCAGCTGGCCAGGTCGCACGACGTGCTGCCGATCGCGATCGTCCTCGACCTGCCCGAGGAGGTGTGCCGCAGCCGGAACGCCGGCCGTCCCGACCGGGCGGACATGCCCGCGCACGTCATCCAGCGCCACCGCCGGGAGCTGCGCCGATCGCTGCGCGGACTGGAGCGGGAGGGCTTCCGCAAGGTCCACGTCCTGCGTTCCGTCGAGGAGGTGGAGGCCGCCGGGATCGTCCTGGAGCGCCGCTTCAACGACCTTCGTCACCTCACCGGCCCCTTCGACATCATCGGTGACATCCACGGCTGCCGGTCCGAGCTGGAGACCCTGCTCGCCAGGCTCGGTTACGAGGACGGCCACCACCCCGAGGGGCGTACGGCGGTCTTCGTCGGTGACCTTGTCGACCGGGGCCCCGACTCGCCGGGCGTCCTGCGCCGCGTGATGGGCATGGTCGCCTCGGGCGACGCCCTGTGCGTCCCCGGCAACCACGAGAACAAGCTCGGCCGCTGGCTGAAGGGGAAGAAGGTCCAGCAGACGCACGGGCTGGCCGAGACGATCGAGCAGCTGGAGGGCGAGAGCGAGGAGTTCCGGGCCCAGGTCGCGGAGTTCATCGAGGGGCTCGTCAGCCACTACGTCCTCGACGGCGGCGCGCTCGTCGTCTGCCACGCCGGTCTGCCGGAGAAGTACCACGGCCGGACGTCCGGCCGGGTGCGTTCGCACGCGCTGTACGGGGACACCACCGGGGAGACGGACGAGTTCGGCCTTCCGGTGCGCTACCCGTGGGCGGAGGAGTACCGGGGCCGCGCCGCCGTCGTGTACGGCCACACGCCCGTACCGAACACCTCGTGGATCAACAACACCATCTGCCTCGACACCGGAGCCGTCTTCGGCGGGAAGATGACCGCGCTGCGCTGGCCGGAGCGCGAACTCGTCGACGTACCGGCCGAGCGGGTCTGGTACGAGCCGGCCCGGCCGCTCGTGACCGAGGCGCCCGGTGGGCGCGAGGGGCGCCCCCTGGACCTGGCGGACGTGCACGGCCGGCGGATCGTGGAGACGCGGCAGCTCGGCAACGTCGCCGTGCGGGAGGAGAACGCGGCGGCGGCCCTGGAGGTCATGAGCCGGTTCGCCGTCGACCCGCGGCTGCTCGCCTACCTGCCGCCGACCATGGCCCCGACCGCCACCTCGCGCGTCGAGGGGTACCTGGAGCACCCGGCCGAGGCCTTCGCGCAGTACCGGGCGGACGGCGTCGAGCGGGTCGTGTGCGAGGAGAAGCACATGGGCTCCCGGGCCGTGGCCCTGGTCTGCCGCGACGAGGAGACCGCGCGCGAACGCTTCGGCGTCAGCGGTGTGACCGGCGCCCTGTACACCCGTACCGGACGCCCCTTCTTCGACGACCAGGACGTCACCGAGCAGGTCCTCGACCGGCTGCGGACCGCGATCGGCGCCGCCGGGCTGTGGGACGAGCTCGCCGCGTCGGACAGCGCCTCGGGCGCGGGGGACTGGCTGCTGCTCGACGGCGAGCTGATGCCGTGGTCGCTCAAGTCGGCCGGGCTGCTGCGCTCGCAGTACGCGGCGGTCGGCGCCGCCTCGGGCGCCGCCCTCCCCGGGGCGGTCGCCGCCCTGGAACAGGCGGTGGCGCGCGGGGTCGGGGGGCTCGACGGGCTCCTCGCCAAGCAGCGCGAACGGCAGGTGGACGCCGCCGCGTTCACCGAGGCGTACCGCAGGTACTGCTGGCCGACCCAGGGCCTGGAGGGGGTGCGGTTCGCCCCGTTCCAGCTCCTTGCCGCGCGTGGCCGCTCGCTCGCGGCCGTACCGCACGACGAGCAGCTGGCCTGGCTCGACCGGCTGGTCGAGCACGACCCGACCGGGCTGCTCCAGGTCACCCGCAGGTTCGTCGTCGACACCGGCGACGAGGACTCGGTCCGCGCGGGCACCGACTGGTGGCTGGAGCTGACCGGAGCCGGCGGCGAGGGCATGGTCGTCAAGCCGTTGGCGGCGCTCGTCCGCGACGCCAAGGGGCGGCTCGGGCAGCCGGGCGTGAAGGTGCGCGGGCGGGAGTACCTGCGGATCATCTACGGCCCCGAGTACACCCGCCCGGAGAACCTGGAGCGGCTCCGGCAGCGCTTCCTCGGCCACAAGCGGTCACTGGCGCTGCGCGAGTACGCGCTGGGTCTGGAGGCGCTCGACCGGCTCGCGGACGGCGAACCGCTCTGGCGGGTCCACGAGGCCGTCTTCGCGGTCCTCGCCCTGGAGTCGGAGCCGGTCGACCCGAGGCTCTGACCGTCGACGCGAGGCTCTGACCGTCGACGCGAGGCTCCGACCGTCGACCCGAGTCTCCGATCGGGGAACCGGATGCCTGTGGGGGCGCAGGGGCGCCGACAGCGGCGCTCCCCTGCGCCCCGCGTGCTCGTTGACGCCGTCGTACCACCCCCCTAGCGTTCTTCACCCCATGAGGTCACGCGCCACCACGGCGCCAGGCATCACACAGGGGGTCCGAGTGAGCAGTGCGGGAGTGAACGGGGGGATCCACCGGTTCGTCGTCGCGGGCGACATCTGCGGGTCCGGCACTCTCACCACGGCCGAGCGGAGGCTGCACCGCGCGGCGACGTACACGGCCTTCGACGAGGCGTACAGCTCGGTCGGCGTCGAGCCCGGAACCTTCCACCAGGAGGACCGGGGGGACGGGTTCCTCGCCGCCCTGCGCCCCGACGTGTCGCCGACGCTCATGGTCGGGCGGTGGACCGACACCCTGTACGAGAGCCTCCGTGCCCACAACACGGGCCGGAGCCGACGGCTGCGCCTGCGGATCGGCATGGCCGCCGGGCCCGTGGTCCGGAACCGGCACGGGCTCGCCGGGCGGCCGGTGGACCTCGCCGCGCGGCTCTGCGACAGCCCCACGGCCCGGCGGATCATGGCCGGGGCGCCCGAGGTCGACCTGCTCGTCGTGGTCTCCGACTGGCTGTACGGGAACGTGGTCGTCGAGGGCGGCCGGTACGTGGAACCGGATCACTACCGGCGGGCCGGCATCCGGTCCGAGGAGACCGGCGAGGCCGCCTGGTTCCACACGCCGGGCAGGGC